>JAZNNI010000049.1:0-9265 GCA_045580145.1 Clostridia bacterium | reverse complement strand
CACTTATATAAGGAGAGTAAATGTATGAAAGAAAGATTAACATTATATGCAGAAGAAGGAATGGTTTTGACTGACGGCGAGGTTTATGGCAAAATCATACACCTTGCAGAAGATATGGCTAAGGGCAACTTCTATGAAATAACAGAGGAAGAATATGCAGAAATAATGAAAGAAGCGGAAGAAGTATAGAGAACTGAATTTAAATTTTGATAAGTTGCATCAAATGTTGCGCTAAGTAATATAAAAACCTCAGGGATGATATAATATCATTCCTGAGGTCCAAGTATGTGCGATATAATAGTTCAATTTGTAAGGGAGACTACTTATTTTCGTACTTTAAGAGATGCTCCTTTATTTTATCAAAGGTTTGCTGGCTTAAATCATGCTCAATTTTACAGCTGTCCGAAAGTGCAGTTTCCTTGTCAACTCCAAGAGCAATTAGGGCGCGAGAGATTATGTCGTGTCTTTCATAAATGCGCTCGGCAATCTGTCTGCCCTTATCTGTCAGAGATATTCCTCCATTTGCATCAATAACGATATATTCCTCTTCGCGAAAATTTTTCATTGCAACCGATACACTTGGCTTTGAAACACCAAGCTCATTTGCGACATCAATGCTTCGGACGTGTCCTTTTTTATTTTTTATCATTAAAATTGCCTCAAGATAATTTTCGGCTGATTCTTTAATTACCATTTTACATACCTCGCAACAAAATCTTGGTATATTATATCATATATATTTATCTTTGTCAAAAATGAAAAAATTTTACTGGAAGGTATTGACAAACTAAGTTAGTTATGCTAAACTAACTTAGTAGTTAGATTGGTCTAACTGAATGGTGGATGAAAGTTATTGTCTTGCGGGAGGGAAAATGAATGATACCGCTTTCTATGGTTAATGTAGGAGAAACAAAGCTTATCAGGAGGATAAACGGACAGGATGACACAAAGCGTTTTTTAGAAAATCTCGGCTTTGCCCCTGGAAGTCCGGTGACGATTGTATCTATACTGGCAGGGAATATGATAGTTAATGTAAAAGAAACAAGGGTTGCTATCGATAAGAAAATGGCATCAAGAATTATGGTTTAATATAAAATAAAAGATTATAGAAGGGAGACTATTATGCAGACACTTAAAGATGTAAAGGTTGGCGAGACTACTACTGTTGTGAAATTAGAGGGTGAAGGTGCAGTAAAGCGCCGAATTATGGATATGGGAATCACAAAGGGCGTTTCGGTTTATGTCAGAAAAGTTGCACCGCTTGGTGACCCGATCGAAGTAACTGTACGTGGGTATGAGCTTTCTATAAGAAAAGCTGATGCACAGATGATTTTAGTAGATTAATTTTTTTGTGGAATAGTTAGTAAAAACTAACTGTTAGGAGGTATTTAGAATGTCGATTAAAATTGCACTTGCCGGAAACCCAAACTCTGGGAAAACAACATTATTTAACTCCCTTACAGGTTCAAATCAGTATGTAGGAAACTGGCCGGGTGTTACGGTTGAGAAAAAAGAGGGAAAGCTAAAGGGGAATAAAGAGGTTATCATTACTGATCTTCCAGGAATTTACTCCTTGTCGCCGTATACTTTAGAAGAGGTTGTGGCACGTAATTATTTGATTGATGAGCGTCCTGATGCAATTTTGAATATTGTTGACGGAACGAATCTTGAAAGAAACTTGTATTTGACTACACAGCTTGCAGAAATTGGAATACCTATTGTTGTTGCCATTAATATGATGGATGTCGTGAAGAAAAGCGGTGATAAAATTGACACCTCTGCTTTAAGTCGTGAATTGGGTGTGAAGGTTATAGAAATTTCAGCTCTAAAAGGAGAGGGTGTAATTGTAGCTGCGGAAGCGGCAATCAAGGCTGCCGAAAGCGAAAAGAAGGTGCCGGTTCATACATTTTCGGGAGCTGTCGAGCACGCCATAGCTCATATTGAAGAAGCTGCTGTTCATAATATGCCGGAGGAACAACAGAGATGGTATGCAATAAAGATTTTCGAGCGCGATGCCAAGATTATGAAAAAATTGGAGCTTGGAGATGAGACCTTAAGGCATATTGAAGCAGACATACAGGCAGCAGAGAAAGAGCTCGATGATGATTCTGAAAGTATTATTACCAATGAAAGATATGAGTACATATCAAGGGTAACAGCAAAGTGCTATAAGAAAAAGAATGCAGGAGGGCTTTCTATTTCGGATAAGATTGATAAGGTGGTAACAAATCGCATACTTGCATTGCCGATTTTTGTTGCAGTTATGTGGTTTGTATATACAATCTCAATCGGAACTGTGGGCGATTGGACTGTTACTTTTATGAATGATGGGCTTTTTGGCTCGTTTAGTGAGACTTATGGAGAAGGAACATTTTTAGGCGGACTCCCAAGCATTCCTGACCTTTTAAATATGGTGCTTTTAAATGGTGAAGGTGCACCGGTTATCGCGGAATGGATGTATTCTTTGATTATGGACGGAATTGTAGGCGGTGTAGGTGCTGTGCTTGGATTTGTTCCCCAGATGCTGATACTTTTCCTGATGCTTTCTCTTTTAGAGGATTGCGGATATATGTCACGTGTGGCATTTATTATGGATAGAGTTTTCAGAAAATTCGGTCTTTCAGGGAAAAGCTTTATCCCTATGCTTGTAGCATCGGGATGTGGCGTGCCGGGAATTATGGCGAGCCGTACAATAGAGCAGGACCGTGACCGCAAGATGACGATTATGACAACTTGTTTTGTGCCATGCGGTGCTAAAATGCCTATTGTGGGATTTATCGCAGGTGCGTTGTTTGGAGGCAGCGGACTTATTGCTACAGCTTCATACTTTATTGGTATAGGTGCAGTAGTTGTATCAGGAATAATTCTCAAAAAGACAAAGGCATTTGCAGGGGACCCTGCGCCATTTGTAATGGAGCTTCCTGCATATCACTTGCCGCTTGCCAGCAATGTGTTAAGGGCAACTTGGGAACGTGGATGGAGCTTTATAAAGCGAGCAGGAACTGTTATCCTTGCAGCAAGCATTATTATATGGGTTCTTAACAGTCTTTCGTTTGATGGTGGGTTCCATTATATTACTGAGGAAAATGTAGGTGCATCAATCCTTGAATTGATTGGTAATTGTCTTGCATGGCTGTTCATTCCTCTTGGATTCGGAAGCTGGCAGGCAGCTGTTGCAACGATTTTGGGATTAGTTGCAAAGGAAGAGGTTGTCGGCGTATTTGGCTCACTGTCATCTATGGCTGAGACAATGCTTGAAAGTGGTGAGATTATGGCAGATGCGGCGATGGGTCTTGCAGAAGAAAACTCAACACAGCTTATGGCGCTTGGTACAGAATTTTTCACGAGCAAGCTTGCAGGTATGTCCTTTTTGATATTTAATCTCCTTTGTGCACCGTGCTTTGCTGCAATGGGTGCTATTAAAAGGGAGATGAATAATGCAAAATGGACTTGGGCGGCTATCGGATATATGTGTGTATTTGCTTATGCAATCTCACTGATTGTTTATCAGCTGGGAATACTGTTTACAGAAGGAGTATTTACAATCTGGACAGTAGCTGCATTACTTGTACTGGCAGCTATTGTGTATATGATGCTTAGGAAAAATAAATATGGCGAAAAAAACATTGCAGTAAATACTCAGTCATCTGTAGAGGCGGTTAAATAACAAAGGAGGGATGCTCTTATGTTACCTACAATAATAGTCGGAGCAATAATTGCAGCTTTATTTGTTGGAGTTATTGCAAAGGGAATACAAAATAGAAAAAATGGTAAAAGTTCTTGCTCCTGCGGATGTTCAGGATGCGGAATGTCAGATATATGCCATAGTAAAAGATAGTAAAAATGGCTCAACTTTGAATGAAGTTGGGTCATTTTTTTTGGTAAAAACAGCATTTTGCTGAATATTTATTTTAATTTTTAGTTATATTGTTGACTATTTTGAAACAAAAGTGTATAATAAGCAGAGATGCTTTTGGGAAGCAAGGACGATATTAGATTTATTTATAAATGTGTATATTTAAATTATTGAGGAATCTAAAATGGAATTAATTATATTATCAAATTATGTAATTTCACTTTTATTTACATTATGCTATTTTTATCAGTTTGTATATGTTTTGTTTGGATTGTTCAGGAAATTACCTGCACTTAAAGCAAGCACTAAACATCGGTATGCTGTCGTCATTTCTGCCAGAAATGAAAGCTCTGTAATCGGAGGACTTATAAAGAGCATAAATAACCAGACATATCCTTCAGAGCTTATAGACATTTTTGTGGTTGCTGATAACTGCAGCGACAATACTGCTGAGGTTGCGCGCTGTGAAGGAGCATATGTTTATGAAAGAAACGATACCGAAAAGGTCGGGAAGGGATATGCTCTTAACTGGCTGTTTGATAGGATAGAAAACGATTATGGCAGCAATGGATACGAAGCATATATTGTTTTTGATGCAGATAATGTGGTTTCAGAGGACTTTATAGAAGAAATAAACAAAGTGTTTGACAATGGCTACCGCATTGTAACAAGCTATAGAAACTCAAAGAATTACGGCGAGAACTGGATAACTGCGGGATATTCGTTGTGGTTTTTGAGAGAGGCAAAGTTTTTGAATAATGCAAGAATGCAGCTTGGAACAAGCTGTGCAATATCGGGAACAGGATTTTTGGTAAGTACGGAGCTTATTCGTGAAAATGGCGGGTGGATTCACCATCTTCTTACCGAAGATATTGAGTTCACGACGGACAGCATAATTAAGGGTGAAAAAATAGGATATGCTGAAAAAGCTATTCTTTACGATGAGCAACCTTTAACCTTCTATCAATCGTATATTCAAAGACTCAGATGGTCAAAAGGCTTTTATCAGGTGTTCAGAAAATATGGAAAAAGACTTACAAAGGGCATACTCTCCGGCAGTTTTTCCTGCTTTGATATGATGATGACTCTTATGCCTGCTATGCTTCTTACTTTGATGAGTGTTGTTGTTAATGCAGTTGCAATACCTGTTGGCATAGTATCAGGGTCGGAGCATTTGCCTATGTTGGCACTGACTCTTATAGAGACGCTTTTGGGATTTTATGCAATATTCTTTTTCCTTGGCACTGTAACGACCGCTACGGAATGGAAACAAATTCATTGCAGCAATATAAAGAAGATTGGATATATGTTCACCTTTCCGCTATTTATGCTGACATACGTTCCTATTTCAGTTATAGCACTCTTTAAGAAGGTTGAATGGAAACCAATCAAACATTCTGTTTCTAAGTCTGTATCGGAAATATGCAAATAAATTGAAACAAAAAAACGACAATATTTTGTCGTTTTTTTTTATTCTTTCATAAGCTCTTTGATTGTAGTAGCAAGCCCTGCAACACCTTGAATTTGAGACGGAATGATAATTTTTGTTGCATTACCATCAGCGGCCTTTTCAAAGCTTTCCAAAGACTTGATTGCAATATATGCATCACTTGGGTTTGCCTCGTTGATTTTGCGGATACCTTCTGCGATTGCTGTTTGCACCTGCAAAATTGCTTCAGCCTGACCCTCAGCTTCTTTGATTTGTGTTTGTTTTTGAGCTTCTGCACGGAGAATTGCCGATTCTTTTTCACCTTCTGCAAGCAATATTGCAGATTTTTTCTCGCCCTCTGCCTTTAAAATGGCTTCACGGCGTTCACGTTCTGCCTTCATTTGCTTTTCCATTGCATCCTGAATTTCTCTTGGCGGCAAAATGTTTTTAAGCTCAACACGGTTTATCTTAATTCCCCACGGGTCTGTTGCTTCATCAAGAATAGAACGCATTTTTGTATTTACAACATCACGTGATGTTAATGTTTCATCAAGCTCCATCTCACCGATTATGTTACGGAGAGTTGTTGCAGTAAGGTTTTCAATCGCCATCATAGGACGCTCTATTCCATATGCAAAAAGCTTAGGGTCAGTAATCTGGTAAAATATAACCGTATCAATCTGCATTGTAACGTTATCCTTTGTAATAACAGGCTGTGGAGGGAAGTCTGCAACGTGTTCCTTTAAGCTAACGCGCTTTGAAATCTTTTCAATAAAAGGAATTTTGACGTGAAGACCAACGTCCCAGGTCTGACTGTATCCGCCGAAGCGCTCGATGATATATGCATGAGCCTGAGGAACAATCTTGATGTTTGAAATAATACCGATAATTAAAACTGCCAATAAAATTAATACTAATTCCATAAAAAAATCCCCCTTTATTTCTTAACAATAAGTTTTACACCTTCAATTTTTTCGACAAAAACTGTTTCGTCCTTTTCGATTGGGTGACCGTCTGCTGAATGCACTGTCCATACTGTGCCAAAGGCTTTTGCCTCGCCGCCCTCGCCTCTTTGGTCGCAGCCTTTTGTCATAACGACAGTTTTGCCTATAAGACTGTCTGCATTAGTTTTTTCTGATTTTGCAAGCTTTTTTACGAAAGGTCTTGTAAGCAAAAGAAGAATAATCGTTGATGCTATAAAGACAATGCTTTGCACTAAAACTCCTGCACCTAAAAGACTCGCAATCATTGCAAGAAGTGCACCGCCTGCAAACCAGATTGAAATGAATTGAAAGGTTGCTGCTTCTAAAATGCCGAAAGCAATAACAGCGATAAGCCATACAATCTGCATTTGTGACATATAATCCTTCCTTTCTTTAAGGAAATTAGGGTTAAACCCTGCCCTTAAAGCAAGTATATCACATTCAAAGTTTAATGTAAAGATTTTTTTAGGCGAAACGAAGCCTTTGGATTAGCTCTACAACCTTAAAACGAAAATTGATATTGCCATTTTTTATTATGGTGTCAAGTGTTTCCCTGTCAAGTATATCTGTGAGCTGCGCTTTGGCACTTTCGCTCATTTCTCCAAAAACCTCCTCGGTAAAACATAGCGGTGGGTATGCTACGCACCACCAGTTTTCGCCTTTTCCTTCTCCTAAAACAACTTTTATGCAATCATAAATACCCTCGGGAAGACAGATATTTTTATACTCTTTTGCAGGGACATAGCAGCGCTCGGTTTTTATATAGGAAGAATAAGCAGCATCGGTCTTGGAAAGTGCCTCGTTTGCGAGATGTTCAAGCATGCTAAGGTCTTGTGTTTTGCCTGTGCTTTTCAAAAGCTCATCACGTACAAAAAGTTTTATATTCTGGTCATATTCAGAATCACTGTTTGCCACAATATGCATCCTTATAAGATTTTCGCTGAGGTCAGCTTGAATTTCCGTCGTATAGATAAATGTAAATGCAAAAATACAAATAAAAACAGGTATAAAAAGTTTTTTCATATATTGTACCTCCGTTTTCCTGGGTTAATTGTGAGCAATAAAGGAAAAAGTTATACATATTAAGAATTATTTGGGGTAAGATAATGGCAGAATTTAAAAAGAGGTGAATTTATGAAAAGAATAAAAATTTACGTGGTATGCGCCGTGACTGCAATAGCAGCAGTGGTATGTGTATGGCGGCTCGCACCTACCGAAACTGTGGCACAAACGCAGCGCTCGGCAAGCGATGTTCAGCTTCTTGCAAGAGCAGTTAACGGCGAAGCGCGAGGCGAGGTTTACGAGGGACAAGTGGCTGTTGCGGCGGTGATTTTAAACCGAGTAAAGCATCCGTCTTTTCCGAACACAATCGCGGGCGTGATTTATCAGCCGGGGGCATTTACGGCGGTTGATGACGGGCAGATTAATGAGCCTATTGCAGAAAATTCAACTGTGTATAAAGCTTGTCAGGATGCAATGAACGGATGGGACCCGACCTATGGTGCGATTTATTATTTTAATCCCGATACTGCCACAAACAAATGGATTTGGTCAAGACCGCTCATCATCCAGATAGGAAAGCACCGCTTTTGTAAATAGGAGGACGTATGGATAGAAGAAAATTTTATTGGCTTACGAGCGTAGTTGTAGTAGCGCTTGGAGTGTTTGGAACGTATGAGTATTTTAAAGCAAAGGCATATAAGCAAAGCCTTGAGGATACGTATAATCGTGCATTTTTTGAACTGACAGATTATGTGGATGACATTGATACACTGCTTGCCAAGGGTATGCTCGCAAGGTCTGCGGGAGAAATGGCGACGATTTCTCAGGAATTGTCTGTTCAGGCATCTGCGGCAAAATCCTGTCTTTCTCAGCTACCGGTTTCCGAAGTGCGCCTTGATAAGACTGAAAAGTTTTTGTCGCAGGTAGGAGATTACACCTATACCCTTAGCCAGAGCCTTATCGACAAAAAGACAATTTCTCAGGAGGAATATGAGAATCTGAACTCGCTTGGAACATATGCATCAAGCCTTAATCAGTCATTAGGTGAGCTTTCTGATAAGGTTTACAGTGGCGAGTTAAAATTCGGCGATAATGCAAATATATCACTTCAAAAGGTAGTATATGCTGAAACATCACATCCTTTTTCAGCTATTGAAAAGGAATTCGGCGAATATCCGTCGCTGATTTATGACGGTCCATTTTCTGAGCATATCGAAAGTATGGAGCCGAAGCTCATAAAGGGAATGCGTGAGCTGACAAAAGAAGAGGCGGCAGGAAGAGTTGTCAAATTCTTTGGAGTTGCATCAGATAAAATTGAGTATGTGAGTGAAACCCAAAATTCACTTATGAACTCGTATATGTTCCGTATAAAGAACGGACGAAAGGAAACGACTGTGAGTCTTACCAAGCAGGGAGGACAGGTTGTTTATTTCCTCACAAATCGCAATGTGAGGGCGGAAAAGCTGTCGCTAGAAGATGCGATAGAGAAAGCAGAGGAATTTTTAAAGTCTAAAGGCTTTGAAAATATGCAGAGTAGTTATTATGAAAAAACAAATGGTATTGCGACATTAAACTTTGCATACAAGCAGAACAATGTGCTTTGCTATTCCGACCTTATAAAGGTAAAGGTTGCGCTTGATGACGGAGAGGTCGTAGGAATGGAGGCAAACGGGTATATTATGAATCATACTATCCGAGATATTCGCACGCCTCAGCTTACCAAGCAGGAGGCTCGCGCGAAAATTAGCTCAAATCTCAATATTGATGATGTGAATGTTGCGCTTATTCCAAAGGACTCAAAAAGAGAAGTTTTGTGTTATGAATTTAAAGGAAATGCAGGCGGAAGAAACTTCCTTATTTATATAAATGCTGAGACAGGAAAAGAAGAAGATATACAGATTTTGATTGAATCACCTGACGGAGTGCTGACAATTTAAAAAGGGCGGATATTATATCCGCCCTGATTTTAGTTTATATGCTAATTATAGATGTCTC
>JAZNNI010000048.1:0-2286 GCA_045580145.1 Clostridia bacterium | reverse complement strand
CAAGAGGTAATGGCTGTGTATATGAAGCGATTACCAATAACACTTTATTTTTTACCCAGTCCTCATTCTACTACTTCTTCATATCATTTCAACACAAATGACACGAAATGTAGTATATTGTATCGAACGGTATCTAAATTCCCACAAACTGCATAAATGCTTTCTGGATTTCCTTCCGGTTTTCCCGGCTTACCGGAATCTCGGTTCCATCCTTTAAAACCAAAGTGTCATTCGTCACTTCCGCCACCGCATGTAATTGTACCAGCGCATAGCGGATCGGTTTCAGAAAACCATTCCCCAGTAATTTTTCCGCAAATTCCGATAAGCTGGTAGTGCTTTCAATAGTCTCTTTTTCTGTATGCAGAATGGTATGTCTTCCGGCCGCCTCTATCCACATAACATCCTTTAGCAGCATCTTCCTGACCGTCCGCTGATACTTATACTCCAGAGTCTGCATATCTGTGTAGAGCCTGAAAAACCGGTCGAGACTCTGATATAATTTTTCCTTTGCAACAGGCTTTACCAAATACCGAAAAGCATCTACATCATATGACTCCTCCGCAAATTCATTCGAACCGCTGCAAAAGATAATTTTCCCTTCCGAATGTGCATCCAGCAGTTCCTTGGCCGTATCGATTCCGTTCAGACCGCCCATATAGATATCAAGTATAATCAGGTCATACGCTGTTACATCGCTTTTTAGCAATGCGTCACCGGAATCAAACTCCTCCACCTGAACGGAATATCCTTGCTCTTCTATATATTGATCTAACATAAAACGAATAATGCGCCTCTCTATGTCACTGTCATCACAGAGCGCAAAACGAATACTATCTGCCATAATTTCCGGTACCTCCATAGTGTGTTAGTAACAATCCTATTATAGTTAATGAATTATTTTTCGTCAAATGAATCTGACCCTAAAAACAGCGCAAAGTGTGAACTACCCATTGTCTAAAGCCAATGGGCTTCCTGCTTCCCAGACCTCGTAACCTACTATCTCCACAGGCGTTAATTCGGGCAGTCCCTGCCCTATATTGTTATTTTTTATGCCATTTGTCTTAATCCTTCTCCCAGTATATTCTTCGCCGCATTGATATCTCTATCGTGCTTCGCTCCACAGACAGGACATATCCATTCCCTGACTGTCAGATTTTTTGTCTCTGTATTTTGGTTTCCACAAGCTGAACACAACTGGCTACTGGCATAGAATGTATCTATTTTGACATATTCCCTTCCATTCCATTTTGCCTTGTATTCTAACTGCCTTGTCAGCTCATACCATGATACATCACTTATTGACTTTGCCAGATGATGATTTTTTACCATATTCTTTATCTGCAAATTCTCCGAGACTATCACTTGGTTTTCGCTGATAATCTCATGGGATATCTTGTGAAGATAATCTTTTCTGGTATTCGTTATTTTCTCATGGCATAATGCTATCTTTTTCTTTGTTTTGTAGTAATTTTGACTTCTTTTCTCTTTATGGGCTAAATGCCTTTGCAGTTTTTCCAGTTTCTTCTCGTATTTTCTGATAATTTTGGGATTTTCGTATTTCTTTCCACCAGAAGTAATACATAAATCCTTAATACCTAAATCGATTCCTGTATTTTGGGTTGTATGTGGCAGTTCCGCGTGTTCTGTATCCACTAAAATCGATACATAATATTTCCCACTCGGTACTTGTGATATCGTTGCTGATTTTATCTGCCCGCTAAAATTTCTATGCAGTTTTACTCTTACTTCTTTTAATTTAGGCAGTTTTACTTTCTTCCCCTCGAAATCTACTGCTATATTGCCATTTGTAAAATTTGTTGTATATGACTTATGATTATCGTGTTTACTCTTAAACTTCGGATAACCTGCATGTTCTTTAAAAAATTTCCGATATGCGCCGTCCATGTTATAAATCGCATTTGTTAAAGCAAACTTATCCACTTCTTTCAGCCATTCATATTCTTTCTTTAATTCCCTGTTGCAGTAATTATTACAATCTGTTTTGCTGACAGATTTTTTCTCTTTTTCGTATCTTTCTTTCCGATATGCAAGTGTCTGATTATACACAAAACGGCAACAGCCAAATGTCTTTTCTATCTGTACTTTCTGCACATTATTGGGATATATTCTGTATTTATATGCTTTTAACATTTGCTGTCACCTTCTTTCTTAGCCTTGATTTTCGATATACTTTTTTAGCATTTCTTCTGATACATTTCCTACACTACAGGCAAAATAACCATCTGTCCAAAATGTATGTTCTTTCCAGAAATGCTTCCGCAAATA
>JAZNNI010000047.1:0-2239 GCA_045580145.1 Clostridia bacterium | reverse complement strand
TGGATCTCCTGAATACTTTTACCGGAATTACCGCAAAGGATATTTGGATAAAAGATGGAATCTTTATATAACTGATGAAATGAGAAAAAATACGGAGTCTGAATATGTCTTTTGATGAAAAAACAGTCTGGCTGATACAGGAAAAAACGCAGTTCAATACAGATAATATAGAAAAAGTTTTGCGACTGCTGGAAATTTTGAATGAAATTTTCGCACATCCTGTATTAAGTAATTTTTATGCGTTGAAAGGCGGCACCGCCCTTAATTTATTTTACTTCAATATTCCCCGGTTATCTGTTGACATTGATTTGAACTATCAAGGTCTTGACCGCAGTGAAATGTTAGAAAACAAAAAGGAGCATGAAAAGATTTTTCAAAAACTCTTTCAGGAAAAAGGTTATACTGTCAAAAGGATGCCGGAGGAACACGCCGGAGGCAAGTGGCGTTTGAACTACAAAAACATTATGGGGCAAGATCAGAATCTTGAAGTCGATTTGGCATATATGCTGCGAGTTCCATTGATGCCTACTGAAATTCGTTCCTCTAATGACTTTTGCGGCTTTAAGGCTCAAAATATCCGGGTGTTGAATATTCACGAGCTGGCGGCAGGAAAATTCTGTGCCTTACTTTCAAGATGTAAACCGCGAGATCTTTTTGATGCGCATCTGCTTTTGCACAATATTTCGTGGAACAAACAGAAATTGCGTGAATGTTTTACTACTTATGCAGCATTCAACAAGGATGATTTCAGCCAAATAGAAGCCTTGGGTGATGTGAAATTCGACTTATCACAATTCAAAGCCCAGCTTATCGCAACTTTGCCGGCGGGAAGCATTACTCTTTCTCCGGAAGAATATCTCAATAAACTTATCTCTGAATGCCGTGAAAAACTGGATATTATCTTGCCATTTTCTGATTCTGAAAAGAATTTTCTGAAAGAAGTCAATTTTACCGGCAACATCTATCCGGAAATGGTTTCTGAAGATGAATCAATGCAGATGAACATCAGGAATCAGCCTATGTTGGCATGGAAATGCTTGAATGTAAAAAATTATCGCAGCAAGCAAAAGTAATTTATTCTTTTTCCAAGCGCTTAAAAATATACATTCCAAGCCCGATGGCTTCAAGAACTTTCAAAACCTTTGCAAGTTGAATTCTCTCTTTCCCGTTTTCAAAATCAGAGATAAAATGCACGCCTGTACCCGCAACTCCTACAAGTTGTTCTTGAGAAATTCCTTGAGAATGTCTTGCCTTGCGGACCTGTGTTCCTATTTCATTTACAGATTTTAATTTTTGCCGCCCCATAACACCTCCATTCATTACCGTTCGGGAATAATATAATCAAAAACAAAAAAAATAGTCAAGTCTTATTCCCGATTGGGAATGTATTTTTTTAGAATACTCTTTCCCTGCCGTAAAACAATACTGATAATTGACAAAATGTGATTATTTGATAAGTTCTCTTTTCGGTTGATGATGTTCGCGTCGCGGATGACTGGCATCCTTTTCTGCTCCGCTCACTTTTGGGTAAAATCAACCGAAAGGAGATCAAGACAATGAATGGAATACAACTGGATTTATTCACTTTTGCCGCAATGCAGAGCCAGGAACAGCCCATCAAAGCTGAGCCTGTTATTGTGTCGAAAAACTTTATCAATGACGGCAAATATCCGATTCCAACCGCAAAAAGTGAACGGATTTCAGCAAACTTGAAAGCAATCAGACTTCTGAACTCTCTCTCTGAGGAACGCCCATTGGAATATGATGAGCAAATCACTTTATCCCGCTTTACCGGCTGGGGCGGATTGACCGATGTTTTTATGGAAGATGATCCTCATTTTGCCGAACTCAAAGAACTTCTGAGCAAGGAAGAATATGAAACTGCTGAAAGTTCTATGCTGGATAGCTACTACACGCCGGAAAATATCATTGACTTCATGTGGACTCTTGCCCGGCAGAAGCTTGGAATCAAAACCGGAAAAGTCGCTGAACTTGGTTGTGGAACCGGTAATTTTATCGGATACGCCCCCATGCAGAAAGGCTATCAGTTTACTGGCGTTGAGATCGACAAAATCTCCGGAAATATTGCAAAACGCCTTTATCCGGAATCGACGATCCACATCAATTCTCTGGAAAAAGTAAAACTCTCCAATAATTTTGATTTGGTCATTGGCAATGTCCCCTTTGGTCGTTTTGCACCGTATGATCCGCAATTCCGCAGTTACAACAGTTGGAATCT
>JAZNNI010000046.1:0-34036 GCA_045580145.1 Clostridia bacterium | reverse complement strand
ACACTATCCGGAAGAGTAATGCTTGCCAAACTTGAGCATCCGTAAAAGGTAGAGTATCCGATGGAAGTCACACTGTTTGGAAGAGTAATGCTTGTCAAACTAGTACATCCTTCAAATGCATATTTTTTAATGGAAGTCATGCCATCGGGTATGACGATGTCGGTAGCAAGTATACCATCAAGATATAACTGTGCTCCGTTTGATAGTGGGTTTGAGTCATATGAAAGATCAATATTTAGCCAAGAAGAAATATCTCCGTTATAGTATACTTTTTTTAAGTTACTGCACTGGCTAAAAGCAGAATCCATAATAGAAGATACACTATCCGGAAGAGTAATGCTTGCCAAACTTGAGCATCCGTAAAAGGTAGAGTATCCGATGGAAGTCACACTGTTTGGAAGAGTAATGCTTGCCAAACTTGAGCATCCGTAAAAAGCATAATATCCAATAGAAGTCACGCTGTTCGGAATAGTGACGCTTGTCAAGTTTGAGCATCCGTAAAAGGCAGAATGTCCAATAGAAGTCACACTATTGGGAATAGTGATGCTTGACAATCTGGTACATCCTTGAAAAGCATAATCTCCAATAGAAGTCACACTATTGGGAATAGTGATGCTTGTCAAGTTTGAGCATCCGTAAAAGGCAGAATTTCCAATAGAAGACACGCTATCTGGAATGGTGATGCTTGACAAACTGGTGCATCCGTAAAAGGCACAATCTCCAATAGAAGACACATCATTTGGGATAATAATATCGGTAGCAAGAACATCATTTATATATAACTGTGCCCCGTTTGATAGTGGGTTTGAGGTACTTGAGGTACTTGAGTCATGTAAAAAATCAATATTTAACCAAGAAGAAATATCACCATTATAGTATACTTTTTTTAAGCTACGGCACTGGTCAAAAGCAAGATCTGCGATGGAAGTCACGCTATTTGGAATAGTCACGCTTGTCAAGCTGATGCAATCGCTAAAAGCAAGATCTCCGATGTAAGTCACGCTATTCGGAATAGTCACGTTTGTCAAACCAGTGCAATATTGAAAAGCACGATAATTAATATAAGTCACACTATTTGGAATAGTGATGCTTGTCAAGCTTGAGCATCCGTCAAAAGCTTGATATCCAATGGAAGTAACTGGATATCCTTCTATATTTGCCGGAATTGTAAGCTCACCACTTGCGCTTGTATCACAATCTGTGATAGTAACCTCGCCTGAAGAAATGGCATATGTTAAATCATCAATACTTGCTGCATTGGTATTTATCTGCATAAAGTTCATTATACAGATGAGAATTGCACCAAAAATAATGCTCTTAAATTTCATTTTTCCTGCTCCCCTTTTTATCTAAGTGTATGCTTGTATTATATCACTATACAGTTTCTTTGTCAAACACTAAGCTTGCACGAAAAAACTGCCCAAGTAGGGCAGTTTTCTTTTATTCTTCATATTTATATATGTTCTTGATTACGAAGTCGATGCTTGCAACAGGGGTTTCCACAGTAACTGTTTCGCCGACCTTATGTCCTAAAAGAGCCTTGCCTACAGGTGAGTTTGCAGAAAGGAGAACCTCGTCGTCCTCGTCGGAGTTTAGGATTGCATACATTTCAATCTCGTCTGCACTCACAACCGCATATGTTTCGATTTCGTCCTCACCAACTTCTTGAATTTCAATCGTGTTACCGATGCAAACTGTACCTGCTTCGATTTCGTTATCCTCAAGAGTTCGTGTATATTTAAGCATATTCATCAGCTGATTGATTTTTGATTCAACTTCTGCCTGCTCATTTTTTGCCTCATCATATTCGGCATTTTCAGAAAGATCGCCAAAACCTCGAGCTATCTTGATTTTTTCTGTAATCTCACTTCTTTTTTCTGTTTTCAAGTAATCCAGACCGGACTTTAGAGCAGCCATACCGATTGATGTCAAAATAATTTCTTTGGTTTCTGCCATTTTAAAAATACTTCCTTTCTATAATAAAAAGTAATTATGTCAAATCACGTTCCAATATATTATAATCAAATAAGAGCAAATTGTCAATCTTTTTGTAAACTTACTAAATAATTCTATGCATTAGTGAGAATAATTATAACAAAATATATAATTAAAACCGGTGATGATATGGATTATAACAAGATATTTACTGACTTTGAAAAAAGGTATGGAAAAAAGTGCGAGGAAGCATATTTTGTTGGCAAGCCCATAGTGTTTTTCTCGCGTCCTGGGATGACGGTTGGGTGCTCCACATCTATAGGCGGATGCATTGCTCTTTTGCGGCGTGATGATGATAGGGTGGAAGTGCAGTTTTCCGACAGCACGGAATTTTTGAGCTGTAACAGGCTGGACTTTGAATACAACAAGGAAAAGGAAATTATCAAGCTGCTTTTAGATGTGGAAAAATATGGAGTAGAGGTTGGCGGAGCAAAAATTTTTATGTTTTATAATACCGCACTGTCACAGCCGGTTCAACCGATGTTTTTTTCGGCGCTGGGCGGGTTTTGCAAAAAGGTGCCGCCGCCGCAAGAAATAGCGAAGCACTTTGACGAGCTTGAAAAAAATATGATTTGTCTGTCATCTAAAAAAGACCATATCACAATTTTTGATGGGCAGCGGATAAGGTATTTGCCTTTTCCTGATTCGCAGGTAAAGATAGTGATTTCACATATTGGCGAGAAGGAAGTTATAAGAAAATTCCCGCAGGATACACTTGCAAAGGACGGACTTGATGCACTCGCAAGAAATGATTGGGAAAAGCTTGGAAACGCTCTAAACAGGGAAGCGGCGCATATTGCTGAGAAAAATAATTTAAAGAAGGTATCGAGGCTTCTTGATGTTGTAAAAAGACTTGATGATGCATACGGAAGTGGAGTCTTAGAAGACGGCGGTATTTTTTCGGTTGTGAAAAACAGCCGTGTGGATGCATTTATGTATGATTTTGGAGCAGAATATAAAAGGTATTTCGGGGGCTGTCCGGATTTTTACGTAACACGCGCAGAGGATAGCGGTGTAAAGGTATCAAAGGAAAATGATGATTCATAAAAAGGGGGCGGAATAAAACCGCGCCCCTTTAAAGTATTACAGGCTTATATGTCAAAAACCATATATTAAGCTTTATTATATAGGAAATAACTTCAATCTCCGAAAGAGAGCCGTTCGGTATATCAAAACCGCGCTCACATAATTTAAGCAGTGACACTTTGTCAAAAAAGGCAAGGATAGGTGCAGATTCATCAGCTATTATATCAAGTAGAATTCGTTTCAGTTTTCTTGTCAAAGGCAAAGTGTAAGACTTTGGTAACACGTGCGAATTGCCGGCGCACAGATGCGATATGCAGTTACTGAAAAATTCAGGTGTATCAGTTTTTAAAGAAGCGAAAAGGTCAAAAATATCACATGAAAGAAAAGGTGAGATAAGTTCAACTTCGCTGTCTTCTGCAAGTATGTGAGAGCTGTTTATTGGGATAAATCCGCTCGAATCAGAGAGCTCAAGGGTCTCATCAACGGCAGGATGAAAAGCATTGTTATGTGAGATAAATTTTCTCATCGGTGAGGTGTCAATGGCCATATCCGGTAAAGCCGTGAAAACCTTGGTGATTGATTTTGGTATGCGATCAAACATTAGCGGCAGAAGAAAGTCGGCATTAGAAATTGTCGGAAAGCCGCAAATTGACACACAGCGCTTTAACGAGTCATAAAGGCTGGCTTCGTCAAAAAATATTTGTGTGCGTGCAGGTGAGAATTTTTTTGAAATACCCGCATCTACCAAAGAATATTCAGATATTCGGCTTAAATTTTTTGCGTAATTTTCCGCTGCTACAAAACATAAAATTTCGTCTTCTACATTTCCTGAATTCAAAACCGCAGAATTTTCAGAAAAATTATTTTGGACATTTGCAGCAAGTCTTGAAAGGAGTTGTTCCTCGGGTGGAATGTGGGTTTCAGACGCCTTTGATGGCAAGCGGGAATATTTTTTTACTATAAATTCCCCGTCCTTGATTTTCAAAAAATGTGCCGGCGGAAGCATATGCACATTTTCAAAAACCGCGCCCCGAATTCCTCTTGAGAAGGACAATAAATCTGAAAGTCCCCTTTGAGATATTCTTGGGATTATATCCGGATGCGAAAAAATCCCTCGCACTTGTGAGGCAAATATATATAGCCCGCTCAAATTTGTATAAAAAATCGGTGAGCTTGAAAAACTGTCGCTTGCCGCAAAAATCTGGCGGCGCATAGTGTCATATATAACAAAGGAAAAAGAGCCGTCCAGCTCAAGAAGTGCCTTTTCGCCGAAGTGTATGTAGGAGTTAAGTGCAAGCTCAGCATCATTTCGGAAAGTGAAGCAATATCCGAGAGAGGAAAGCTTATTCATCAAATTTTCGGTATTTAAAAGCCTGCCGTCGAAGCAGATAACGAACTGATACCCTTCGCATATCTTGCTGAGAATATTATCTTCGCAGCTAGAGCTCATAGCGGCATGCTCACCGATCCAGCTGCCCTTTTGTGAGGAGCATTTCTGTGCGTCACCAACTTGTTTTAACAAAAGCCTGTAATAAGGAATATTTTTTGTGAAGTTTTCTTTGAAATCTGCAATACAAGAAATTAAACTCATAATAAAACTCTCCAATCTGTGCCGCTTATTGTGCGGCGAATTGGCGCTTGCGCCAATATTTAAAAGCTTTTGGGGAAAATCCCCGTCACATTTATTATATGATAAAAAAGATAGGAAAGTGCGGAATAAAGAATAGAAAAAAACAAGCAATATACATAATCTGAGCAGCTTTTTGAAAAAATAAATAAAAAAAGGTGAGATAAGATGTCAAAGGAAGCTATGGAAAAAATTTTAAGGGCGGAGGATGAAGCACGGACAGTGATTGAAAATGCAAAACGTGATGCTGAAAAAGGCATTGAAGATATCGAAGACAAAATCGAAAAGGAACGTGCATTATTCTATGAAAAACTAAATGCCGAGAAAAACGAGCGCATAAGACGTGTCGATATGCAGATGAATGTGAATGCGGAAGCAGCAAAAAATAAAGCAGATAAGGCATATGAGGAAAAAATGCGTGAATATGAAAGCTTTTTTGATAAAGCAGTCAGTGAGGTAGCGAGGCTTGTTATGGAGTGAGGTGATGTAATTGTCGGTGATGAAGACGAGCAAGGTAAGTATATATGTAATCAGCAGCCAGTTTAATGAGATTATGGAGTTTCTGCATAAAAGGGGCATTATGGAATTTTCAGGCAAGGCTGATGGGGTTAGCGCAAAGTATATAAAAAATATAGAGACAGAGCTTAAAAAAACAGAAATGGCGCTAAGAACTGCAGAGAAGTATAAGCCCAAGAAAAAGAAATTTTCAAAAAGGCGAAGGGCTGCACTTTCAGACTATACAATGGAAAGGAAAGAGACAGAAGCCGCAGTAAAAAAGGTTTCGGAGATACTTGCTCTTGAAGAAAAAATCAAAATAAATGATAAAAGGCTCGGCGATATACGAGAAAAGAAAAAGGAACTCGAAAATTATATAGAACTTGAGTTACCATTGTCTTTAAAATCGACCGAGCATACTGAAACAGTTGTGGGTGAAATCAGGTGCAAAAATACCGACGAACTTAGAAGTGCTTTAGAGGGAGAGAGTCTGCATCTGGAGATAATAAAAAGCATTGGGCAAAGGCTTTTTGTCTGGTGTGTGTATTTAAAAGAAGACAAAGAGTTCGTTAATGCTTTGCTTAGAAGGTATAACTTTTCGCCTGCAAAGCTTACAACGGGTAACTTGTTGCCGAAAGAAGAAATCGAGAGATTCTCAGAGGTTGAAAAACATATTAAAAAGGAAAGCGATGCATTCAAGAATGAGATTATTCGGACTGTAAAATCAAGGCGGATAATAGAGATGTATTACGACCGCCTTATGTTAAAAAGAGAAAAGTACAGGGCGGCGGCAACTGCAGGCAATACTCAGAAAACATTTGTTTTAACAGGGTATGTTCCGGAGGATATATCTTGTCAGCTTGCAGCTTTGGTAGAAAAGAGATTTTGTGCGGTGGTGATTATGGAGGATGCAGAGCAAGATGAAATTTTGCCGGTAGCATTTCAGAATAATGCTCTTGTATCACCTGTTGAGGAAATAACGGCGAGCTACTCGATGCCCGGGAAAGATGATATTGACCCGAATCCCTTAATGGCATTTTTTTATTATTGGTTTTTCGGGATGATGTTTTCAGATGCGGGCTATGGACTGCTTATGATGGCAGTTTGCGGGATTTTAGGATTTTCAGGCATTCTTGAAGCGAGAAAACGCGGTATGCTCAGAATGTTTTTCTGGTGCGGTGTTTCTACGACAATCTGGGGAATTGCATATGGTAGCTTTTTCGGAGACCTGATAGGCACAGTTTCAAAGACTTTTGGGAGTGGAAGGGTAGAGTTTGCCCCTGTTTTGATTGACCCTGTAAATCAGGCACTTGAGCTTTTGATTATATCGGTTGCATTCGGTATGGTGCATATACTCGCTGCGCTTTTTGTGAAGTTTTATAAACTGTGGAAAATGGGCGACAGACAGGCAGCACTTTATGATGTGGGTTTCTGGATTTGTGTGTTGATAGGAATAAGTATCTTTGCCTTGGGAATGGGTATAGGAAATGATGCGGTAAAATATACAGGGCTTATTCTTGCTGCAGCAAGTGGTGTAGGAATCGTTTTAACGGGAGGCAGGGATAAAAAATCATTTATAATGCGATTTTTTTCGGGCATTTTAAGTCTTTACGATATTACAGGGTTTGTAGGAGATATTTTATCCTATTCAAGACTTATGGCGCTTGGTCTTGCAACAGGTGTAATTGCATCGGTAGTGAATGTATTGGGAAGCCTTGGAGGAAATTCGCCTTTGGGCGTGGTTATGTTTATACTGATTTCAATTTTAGGACATAGCCTGAACTTTGCCATAAATATGTTGGGAGCATATGTTCATACGAACAGATTGCAATATGTGGAGTTTTATCAGAAATTCTATGAGGGTGGCGGAAGAAGGTTCAGACCGCTTAAAATGGAAACAAAATACTTCAATTTTTTAGAATAATAGAAAAGAGGGAATTTATGAATTTAGGAATGTTTTTTGCCATATTCGGTGCGGCACTTGCTGTGGGACTTGCGGGTATGGGTTCATCAAGAGGAGTTGGTATAGCGTCGGAGGCGGCAAGTGCTGTGGTTGCAAACGATCCGTCAAAATTCGGAAAGATGCTCGTACTTCAGCTTTTGCCGGGAACGCAAGGGCTATATGGGCTTATAATAGCAATAATGGTTATGCTGAATACAGGTATTTTAGGCGGAGAGCCTGTTAGCGATGTAGGAGTCGGCCTTTCCTATTTCGCAGCGTGCCTTCCGATTGCACTTGGCGGATATTTTTCGGGAAAGGCTCAGGGCAGAGTTTGTGCGGCAGGTTGTAGCCTGACGGCTAAACGTCCAGAGGAAAGCTCAAAGGCGATTGTTTCGGCATCCCTGATTGAACTTTATGCGCTTTTGGGATTTATCGTTTCATTTTTGATTGTCATTAACATTTAGAAGAGGTGGAATATGGGAGATTTAAAGCCTATATTGGATGCAATATCAAATGATGCAAAAATGAGGCAAACTGCGATTTATGACGAGGCAAAAAGGCGTATAAAACTGATGAATGCAGAGTTTGATAAGGAAAAGGAGCATTTTCGCAAAAGCTTTGAAGATGACCTTGACAGAGAGATTGATAAAATTTATGAGCGGGGTCGGGCACAGGATAATCAGATGATAAAGGATGCGAAGGTAAGAGCAAAGGCAGACTTTATAAAAGAAGTTATAAGCGGTGTAAAAAAACAGATAGCAGATGACAATAACTATTCGGCATTTCTTTCTGCGCTTTATAAAAATTGCACCGATACACAGGACGGAACGATTTACCTTAACGAAAAAGACAAAAAACGCATAAAAAAAGGAACGTTTGGCAAGGCCAAAATTGCAGATGAAAGCATTTTGGTAAGTGGTGGATTTGTTGCGGAATTCAATGATTTAAGCTAC
This sequence comes from Clostridia bacterium, assembly GCA_045580145.1. GTDB lineage: Bacteria > Bacillota > Clostridia > UBA1381 > UBA1381 > UBA1738. Next base: position 25,998 of record JAZNNI010000046.1, on the reverse strand, counting down.
GACTTCACACTTGAGAGCATTTTTGAAGAAAAGTTCAGTGAGATTTGCAATAAAATAAACGAAATATGCGGGAAGGAGCGGCAATGAGTACAGAGTATACTTACGCTGCGGCATTTGTAAAAAGCCTTGAAATAAATATGATTACAGACGCAGAGTTTAATACGGCTTTAGGGTATGACGAAAATCAGCTCGAAAATTTGCTCAAGGATAAAGGCTATGAGGGCAAAAACATAACCGAGATGCTTGAAAATGAACGAAAGAAACTACACAATACTTGTCTTGAGCTTGCGAGTGATGACGGTGTGAAGGATGTTTTGGTATCGGAAAATAACTTTCATAATGTAAAAGCTGTCATAAAAGCTGTGATTTCACAAAGCAGTTGGGAGGACCTGATATATAAACCGTCCGAAATAGATTGCGAGGCGATTGAAAATCTTATAAAAGCGGGCGATTTCTCAGGGACGGATGAAAAAACTTTGGATATTTCAAGGACCGCATATGGTATGTATAAAGAATCAGGGCTGCAGGCAATGGAGATGCTGCTGGACAAGCTACAGCTTGAAGAAATAATTTTAAAAAGTGACGGCTTCGTTCGAGATTGGGCAGAAATGAAAGCGCTTTTTGCAGACCTTAAAATATATCTTCGCGTTAAGGGGGCATCCAAAGCCTTTTTAGAAAATGCGCTTATAGAAAACAGCCTTATCGATATTTACAATCTTATAAACAGTGATAAGAGTAAAGAAGAGGTGCTTTCCTATATGGGATATAAAAGGGAATATGCGCTTTTTTTAAAGTCGCCGTCTGAGTTTGAGAAGTACTGCGATGATAAAGTAACTGAGTATCTTCAAAAAGCGAAAACATCCTTTTTCAGCTTTGATGCAGTTTTGGGGTATTTTGAGGGGAAAAAGACAGAAATGAAAAATATACGCCTTATTGCATATGCGAAAAAAAGCGGTATGCCAGAGGGAGATTTAAAGGAAAGGCTGAGAAAGACATATGTATAAAGTTGCTGCCATAGGAGATTTTGAAAGTATAGCATATTTTGGTGCAATCGGGGTAGAAACGTTTTTTCCTGCCTCGCATAAAGAGGCAGACAAGCTTATAAAAAAACTGTCTTTAAATGGTTATGCTATAATTTTAGTGACAGAGAAATATTACGGGAATATCCGTTTTGAAAACGAGCTTCTTCCGGCAGTTGTGCCTTTGCCGGGGAAGGATATGTCGCAAAAAGACAGGCTTGATGCATTTGTAAAGCGCGCGATAGGCACAGATATGATATTTTAACAGGATCGAAAGGGAGAGGAAAATGTCAGACGGAAAAATCAAAAAGGTATCCGGCCCGCTTGTTGTGGCAGAGGGGATGCACGATGCTGATATGTATAATGTGGTACGGGTTTCGGAAATGGAGTTAGTGGGTGAAATAATCGAAATTCACGGAGACCTCGCATCAATTCAGGTCTATGAGGAGACGTCGGGGCTTAGACCGGGCGAAAGGGTGGTATCGACAGGCGCTCCACTGTCTGTGGAGCTTGGGCCTGGACTTATTGGGAGCATTTATGACGGAATACAAAGACCGCTTGATGCTATCGAGAGAGAAGCGGGACAAAGGCTTAAACGAGGAGTAAGTGTACCTGCGCTTTCAAGAGAGAAAAGGTGGCATTTTTCTGCCACTAAAAAAGCAGGTGATAAGGTGTCGGGCGGAGACGTTATCGGCAGCGTGCAGGAAACTTCTGCGACACTTCATAAAATAATGGTACCGCCCAAGGTGTCGGGAGAGATAATAAAAATTGAAAGCGGAGATTTTTTCGTTTCAGATACAGTTTGTGTCATAAAAACACAAACAGGTGAGGAAAGGCTTTCACTTATGCAGAAATGGCCTGTGCGAACACCCAGACCGTATAAGGAAAAACTGCCGCCTGATGTGCCGCTTGTGACGGGGCAGAGGGTTATAGACACACTTTTTCCTATTGCAAAAGGCGGAGTCGGGACAGTTCCGGGGCCGTTCGGCAGCGGAAAAACTGTCGTTCAGCATCAGCTTGCAAAGTGGGCGGATGCGGATATTGTTGTTTATATCGGATGCGGCGAACGTGGAAATGAAATGACCGATGTATTGAATGAATTTCCCGAAATTAAGGACCCGAAGACAGGAAAAACACTTATGGGACGAACAGTTTTAATTGCAAACACATCTGATATGCCGGTGGCGGCAAGAGAAGCATCAATTTATACGGGGATTACAATCGCAGAGTATTTTCGGGATATGGGATACTCGGTTGTACTTTTGGCAGACTCGACGTCGAGGTGGGCAGAGGCACTTCGCGAAATGTCGGGGCGACTAGAGGAAATGCCGGGCGAGGAAGGGTATCCTGCATATCTTGCCGGAAGGCTAGCCGGATTTTATGAAAGAGCAGGAAGAGTTACCCCGTTAGGCGGCGGTGAAGGTGCGCTCAGTATTGTAGGAGCTGTATCACCGCAAGGTGGAGATATTTCCGAGCCGGTAACACAGGCTACACTAAGAATTGTAAAGGTTTTCTGGGGGCTTGATTCGGCTCTTGCATACAGACGTCATTTTCCGGCAATTAATTGGCTAAAAAGCTATTCACTATACCTTGACAGAATGAGGGATTGGTATAGAAGAGAGATTAATGAGGAGTGGATTAAGCTAAGAAATAGTCTGATGATTATTCTTTCGAAGGAGTCAGAGCTTGAGGAGATTGTAAAGCTTGTCGGAATGGATGCGCTGGAGAAAAAGGATAGGTTAACACTTGAGATTGCAAGGGCTGTCAGAGAGGACTATCTCCATCAGAATGCCTTTCACGAGACGGATACCTACACGTCTTTAAAAAAACAATTTATAATGATGAAGTTAATTATTACCTTTTATGAACTGTCGGAGGATGCGATAGAAAATGGCGTAGAGCTTGAGGACATAATGAGGCTTGATGCACGTGAAAAGATGGGAAGGCTTAAATATGCAGTAGAGGAAGACTGCGAAAAGGAATTTGCAGATATAAAGGAAAATCTTAAAGCAGGCCTTTTGAGTTTAAAGGCGGAGGCAGATAAAAATGGCTAAGGAATACAGGACAATTAAAGAGATTGCAGGACCGCTCGTAATGGTGTCGGACGTAAAAGATGTGAGCTATAACGAGCTTGGTGAAATTGTATTAAAAAATGGCGAGAAGAAAAGGTGTCGAGTTCTTGAGATAGACGGAGACAGGGCAGTATGCCAGCTTTTTGAAAATAGCACAGGTATAAACCCTGCCGAGTCACGTGTGAAGTTTTTGGGACATAGTATGGAGCTTGGAGTTTCTGAGGATATGTTAGGACACGTGTTTGACGGGCTTGGAAATCCTAAGGGGGATTTTGAAATTATCCCCGACAAACGAATGGACGTAAACGGAACACCTATGAATCCTGTTTCAAGAGATTATCCGGATGAATTTATCCAGACCGGAATAAGTGCTATTGATGGACTAAACACTCTTGTCAGAGGACAAAAATTGCCGATTTTTTCCGGAAGCGGACTCCCTCACGCAAATCTTGCGGCACAAATCGCAAGACAGGCAAAGGTTTTGGGGACGGAGGAAAAGTTTGCGGTGGTTTTTGCTGCCATAGGAATAACATTTGAAGAGGCAAACTTTTTCATTGAAGATTTTAAAAGAACAGGAGCAATGGAGAGAACTGTGCTTTTCATAAATCTTGCAGATGACCCTGCGATAGAACGTATCGCGACACCTAAAATGGCACTTACAATGGCAGAATATCTTGCCTTTGACAAGGGTATGCACGTCCTTGTTATAATGACAGATATTACAAACTATGCAGATGCTTTAAGGGAGATTTCGGCGGCAAGAAAGGAAGTGCCGTCAAGGCGGGGATATCCAGGGTATATGTATACAGACCTTGCCGCTATGTATGAACGTGCAGGAAGATTAAAGGGGAGAAATGGCTCTGTGACGCTTATTCCTATTCTTACAATGCCAGAGGATGATAAGACGCATCCGATACCTGACCTTACGGGATATATCACGGAGGGACAGATAATTTTGTCGAGAGAGCTTTACAGAAAAAACATTCTTCCACCGATTGATGTACTGCCGTCTCTGTCTCGTCTTAAGGACAAGGGAATCGGCGAAGGAAAAACAAGAAAAGACCACGCAAACACAATGAATCAGCTTTTTTCTGCGTATTCAAGGGGTAAAGAGGCAAAAGAACTTGCCGCAGTTTTGGGCGAGGCGGCACTTTCAGAGCTTGACAAAAAATATGCCGCATTTGCTGAAAGATTTGAAAAGGAATATGTGTCACAGGGATATGATACTGACAGAAATATTTTAGGGACACTAAAAATTGGTTGGGACCTTTTGTCTGACCTTCCAAGAAGTGAGCTTGTGAGAATTAAGGATGAATATCTTGATGAATTTTACGGGAGATGAGGTGATTACTTGGCAAGACTAAGTGTAAATCCAACACGTATGGAGCTTTCAAACCTCAAAAAAAATCTTGGCACAGCGACTAAGGGGCACAGACTTTTAAAGGATAAAAGAGATGAGCTTATGCGGCAATTTATACAGATTGTCAGGGAGGCTACAAGCCTTAGAGCAAGTCTTGATGAAAAGATTTCTAAGTCGAGAATATATCTTGAGTCTGCCGCAGCACTAATGGGGGAAAAGGCACTTAAAACCGCGCTTCTATTATCAACTCAAGGCGGCGGTATAGTTGTAGAAAAAAGAAATGCTATGAGTATTATGCTCCCTCAATTTTCGTGGGAAAGCGAGCTTTCTGATATGGAAATATGTTCATATGGTTATGCAAATACAAGTACGGACTTAGATAGGTGTGTAAAGATGCTCCGTGATATAAGAGAAGACCTATTAAGGCTTTGTGAACTGGAAAAAGCTGTAGAGCTTATGGCAGGAGAGATTGAGAGAACAAGAAGAAGGGTAAATTCGCTTGAGTATGTGATTATACCTAACTATCTGGATACAATAAAATATATAAAAATGAAGCTTGATGAGAGTGAACGAGAAAGCAGTATCAGACTTTTGAAGGTCAAGGATATGATTATCGAGGAAAGAATAAAAAAATAGGGACACATAATGTGCGTCCCTATTTTCTGCTTTTTATTATTTTGTCAGCCTTTAAAATACAAATTTCGGTTTTTGCGTCCCTAATTTCGTTATTCATAACCATTTCTGTGAGCTTTGAAAGTGGGATTTTCTTTACTTCCACAAATTCATCGGGGTCAAGATGCTGACCTGTATATGTAAGATTTTCGGCGAGGTATAAGTGAATAATCTCGCTCAAATAACCTGGGGATGGGAAGCATTTTCCGAGGAATGTAAACTTTTCTGCGCTGTAGCCTGTTTCCTCCGAAAGCTCGCGTTTTGCCGCATCAAAAGGGTCTTCATCCTTTTCCAGCTTGCCTGCAGGAACTTCTAAAACCACTTCATCATAGGGCTTTCTGTACTGCTCCACCATAAATACGTTCTGTTCGTCGTCGACAGCGATTATACCAACTCCACCATTATGAAGGACAAGCTCACGCCCTGCCGTTTTGCCGTTTGGAAGAAGAACGATGTCTTCCTTGATGTGTATAATTCTGCCGCTGAAAATTTCTCTTGTGTCTATTGTTTTTTCTGTCATATCCATTTTGTGCTACCCCTGTATTTCTGATAAAAATTTATTGATAACTTTTGTTGAGTTTTCTGCTGCCATTTTTGCAAAGGTCGGGAAATCCATATTTGCACCGTCGTCAGCACCATCGCTCATAGCCCTTAAAACCCCGAAAGGAACATTGTTTACGTATGCCACGTGTCCGATTGCGCCGCCTTCCATTTCGCAGGATTTTGCGCCAAATGTGTCAATAATAAACTGCTTTTTTTCGCTGCTAGCAACAAACTGGTCGCCCGATGCTATTGTTCCGACTGTGTGGGAAAGGCGAAGTTCAGAAACACATTTTTTCAAAAGAGTATAAAGCTTTTCGCTGGCAGGAATTTTTATTATGTTAATATCCGAGAGCATACCGACAGGGTCACCAAGAGGTGATGTGTCCATATCGTGCTGAACAACGCTGTCGGCAATTACAATGTCGCCGATTTTTAAATTTTTGTCAAGACAGCCTGCAACTCCGACGTTTATTATCATTTGGGGATTGTATTTTAAAATCATTGCCTCAGCGCAAAGTGATGCAAAGACTTTGCCGACTCCGCACTTTGCGACAACAACATCAACCTTTTCATATTTCCCCAAAACAAAATTTACTCCGCTTATGGTCTCGGTTTTAGTGTCTGTTAAAAGCGATTTTATGCTTTCAACCTCTATATCCATTGCTCCTATTATACCTATCATCATATTTCTCCTTTATAAAAGCGGGAGTGCGTCTACGAATATTACATCGTCGCGCTTTGCGGCATCGCCTTCTGCGAAAACGAACGCCTTTGCAAAAATATTTGCACCAACAGTTTTTAAAATTTCCTCGATTGCGGCAAGTGATGAGCCTGTTGAAACAACGTCATCAACGATAAGTACATTTTTGCCTGTAAGCTTAGGCTTTTGGTTATTGTCAAGATATAGATAGTGCTGGTCTTTTGTTGTGTAGGTGTTGACAGCACCGCGTGTTACGTCTTTGTGGTAAATCTTTTGTTCTTTTCTCAAAATTACCATATCGCAGTCCAAATATTCTGCTATCTGGTATGCAAGAGTTATGCCCTTTGTTTCGGCAGATAAGACTGTGTCGATTTTGGAAAGGTCAAGTCCTGACTCTTTTAGCTTTTGGTAAACGGCCGCACTTGCGTCCTCTGATAAATCTTTTGATGAGAGCATATCGAGTACCGCAATGCTGAGCCCTTCCTTGATTTCTACGATAGGCAAGCCATATTCCTTGCCATTTAAAGTAACCTTGTAATCCATTTTTATATCTCCTTTTTCTCTAAAAGTATTTGAAATTTATTTCTCTGGCGGAAAGTGTTTTAAGGTACATTTCCGCTTCGTTTTTTGCGAGCGCAAGGTCTAATGTTTTGTAGTTCCCGCACTCGATTTCGGATGCTCCAAAAACGTCGCCTTCGTGCGATATGATTTTTTCGAGTGCGAGTCTAATTTCGGCTAAAACGCGCTCATTGTCGGCATTTCGCACTAATAGGTAAAAACCTGTCTGGCAACCCATTGGCCCGAAGTATATTACATCAAGCTCTGTGTTCCTGATGTATGTCGAAAACATATGCTCAAAGGTGTGCATAGTAATGTTGTCCATAAAATCTCCACTGTTAGGACGGCGTGTACGCATATCATAGGTCGTTATGTCACCGTCAATCCGCGAAATATAAAGACCTTCGGCGAATTTTGTGTGGTCAACAGTGAAGCTTGCATTTTTCTTAATATCCATTTTAGTTTCCTTTCGTAGCTTGTGTTGGTAAGAACACAAAAATCATAAATCTATCTTGTCTTTTTTAGCATTTTTAAATAATGTTTTTGCTCTTTTGAAATTCTAAGGCTTTCAGTTGCTTTTTGTATAGACTTATTATGTGTCCACGTATCCAGTAGATTGTTTTCTATATAAGGCAGGGTTTCGTTATACCGTTTTGCAAGTGCGGTTGCAAAATACCACGCCTGCATCATATTGATGTAGTATTCATCTGACTTAACATCCGCAACAAGCATAAGATAATCTTCATCGAAATTTTCATCAAGGTAAAAACTCATCAATAAATTTATGGCATATCTTACGGCGTAGATGTCCTTTGACTTAATCCATTTTTTTATGTGCTTCAGCAGTTTTTTTGGTTCTTTTTTTAAAACCTTAGGCTTCATACTGTCGCAGGTGGCCCAGTTATCTACATATGGCAAAAAAGCATCAAGCATTTCGATACATCTGTCAAAATTTTTCTCACGTTCAATCAAAAACGCGTGGAGATTATTTTCCTCAAAATATGTGTGTGGCAGTTCGTTTAAAAAACTCTCATAGTTTTCTAAGCCTTTTGCATATTTTCTAAGAATAGGAGTGCGTATTCCTATTATTTTGCTCTTTTCAACAGTTGGAATAAGCTTGGAGGTAAATTCTCTATATTCTGTTTCGCCCATCGAAATAAGCGTTTTTTGTATAGTTGTTTCTATAACAATCACCTCTTATGATTTTGTCAAGTTAGGGACAAAAAAATTTATTCTTTATACAGCCACTTGTCTCGCTTCAATATACAAATCTATATCGTTGATAATATAGTTTGTTCCGGTGGTATGCAATGCTCCATAACATTCCATTATATATTCGCATACATTATATTTTTGAAACAACTGCATAACTTCTTTTCCTTTTAGCTTTTTCGCAGACCTATATATCTCAATGCAAAAAATTAAAAATTTTCCCTCTTTGCTCATATAAAAATTCCTCTATTCTTCTTTTGATATATTTTCAATCAAATCAACTACAACTTGGTTTAATTCACTTGCATTTTTTGATGTAATAACAGTTCTTCCGGATTTTTCTTCAATTTCTTTTCTTGCATTCCCTGCTACATTACCACCTTGTTTTGCTATTTCAACATTTTCTTTAAACGTTTTCGGATTAGTGGTTTTTGAAAGTTCCGTAGTTGTTGCTTCTGCGAGCATATTGAGTACAAGTTCAAGAGTGCTCATATTATCTCTTAAATTCTCTTTTGTCAGACCTTTAAGATTTTTATATTTCCTTGTTGTCATTCCCGACCAAGCCTTTGTAATTTCATCAGTAAGAATTGCATATTCTACACCTTTTTGAACACCTCTTGCATCCCATTCATCTGTAAGTTCTTTCCTTACCTGAATAGCTTGCAATCTTTGATTTATCCATTCCCTTGTATACCCTTTTTTAAGATATGTTTCAAGTGCTCTTTCTATTGTAAGTTCTGGATCAATGGTTTCTTCAATTCTTTCTCTTCCCACTTGTGCCAACCATAACTTAAAAGGTTCAGCTTTAGGCGATGGTATTGATTGAACGATTCGCAAAAGTTGTTCTGTGTCAGCAACATCCGTCTTGTATGATTTACCGTCAGTGTGTGATTTTAATTTCAGTTGACTACAATTTGTAGCCGACTCATTTCCCTCTTTTTTAAGGCGAGTTTTAAGTACGCTCCAATACTTTCTTGGATTCGGACTATCCGTCAACACACCAATTACATCAACAACAGAAAAATACCACTCTTCTGTTTCTTCATTCCATGCAGTTCTTATTCTTTTATCTTCAAATATTTGTATTTCATTATCCACGTGTATAACCTCCGTCAAGGGTTTTTCTTTTATGTCTAAACAGACATTTTAAGCATTAGATATACGATTCGCCAACGTAACTGATTACTTGTCTATTTCACTCATATAGCCCGCTGTAATAATGCCTGCTGGCAAAGCAACAATAGCAATTCCAAATATTGAAGAAACCATTGTTACTATTCTTCCTATTGTTGTTACAGGATAAATATCTCCATAACCTACAGTTGTTAATGAAACTGTAGCCCAATATATCGCATCAAAAAAGTTATTAAATGATTCAGGTTCGACATTAAAAACTACCAAGGCAGAAATTATTATGTATGCAATAGCCAATGTTCCTACTGCAATTAATGATTCCTTTGATTTCTTAAAAACTGCTACAATAATTTTTACGCTTTTTGAGTATCTGAACATTTTAAATGCTCTAAAAACTCTAAACGCCCTTGCCATTCTAAAAATCCTCAAAAGTTTAAAGCCATTATTCAAAATAGAAATTGACGGCAAAATAGATACGATATCAATTATAGCAAAAACACCAAATGGATATCGCACAAAAGAAACTAAAGAGTTCTTATCATATTTGTAATCAGCAGTTATCCAACGTAACAAATAATCAACAATAAATACAAGCAAACAAACAGTATCAATAGTAGTTAAAACATTACTTGTTTCTTTAAAACATAATGGTAACAAACTCAACAAGATAATCACTATCATAAAACTGTCATATATTGAACTAAATGTATTGCTCTTTTGAGCTGGTTCAATTATATTAAAAATCTTCTTTCTCATATTTTTCTCCTTGCGAAAGTTTTCCTCATCAATGGTTTTGTAATTTTATCCCTTGTATATCATACTTTATAAAGACTGTATAATCTGGATGCCAATGTTTTTTATTGGAAATTCATAATAAGTTAGGACTAAAAATTACTTTTTTCTAAGCACTCTGCAATAGTAAACCTTATCTTTAGGTGCTTCTTCAACAATTTCGAACAGTCCCTTTTCAATCATTTTATCTATTCTCCATGAGACAAAACTATCATATGTCCAAAGTTTAGCCAGACAATTTCCTATAGCCTCTGCTTGTTTAAATGTATCTTCTAACTTTTCTATTTCATATAAAATAATTGAATCATAAAAATCCGCGTTTACACTTAATAATTGACTGTTAATGGATACACGCATTTCTGTATTTTCTTTCTGCACTATTTGCCATTTTTTAATATGATAATTTTTAAATGACTCTGTCAAATAGCATTGGTTGTTCACTAATTGGTATAACATTTCAGGATCAAACATTCCCGAACTTCCAAATACCTCATATTTTCCATTATCAAACAATATGCTCTGCGGTAATTTAACATAGAGAATTTTATCATTATCAATCTCCCATAAATCTAACATTGTCAATAACCAACAAAAACCGCAAAATTCATTTGACCTTTCTGTATACCAAATTCTTATACTGTGTCCTTGTTTCAAAAGTTTTTCTATCTTATCTATCTTTTTCAATTCTTTATTAAACCATTTACGCATAAAAGAAATATCTTCATTACCAAACATTTTCACAAAGTCATTTTCTCGTTTTTCGCTAAATTGCTGTTCAGAGATATCTCCTAAATCCAAATTTAAATAAAGAGAATATAAATTATCCTTTAAATCCTGTATTTCACTATTGTATTTTTTAGCATAGTAATCTGCCATTTTCAAACTACCAGACAAAGAATCAGAAAAAGTAATATTAATCATAATTAATTTCTCCTTTCGCCAAAATTCGACAATCTTTTTATAAAGACTGTATAATCTGGATGCCAATGCTTTTCGGTAAAGGTTAATCTTAAGTTAGGAGCAAAAATATCAATCAACAAAACCTATATTCCCTGATTTTAATTCACTACCACATTTAGGACATTTCGTTTTTGACGAACGAACATTTTTTATATAAACCAATTCACCATTGCATTTCTTACATATAGGTTTTTCAAAAGGAAACTTCACATCGCAACGAACAGTGCCATAGGGCGAAACAGTTATATTATCCACTAAATAAAATACATTATTGCTTTGAAACTCTTTACAGTTGGGACATAAATATACCGCCCTAACGCCAATATGTGCTCCATTTTCTATGCGTTCTTTTACATCAGGATAATCAAGTTCTCCTGAAAGAATTGCCTTCTCAAAATTTTTCATATCCCTAAATAAACCCATTCCGGGTCCCTCAAAGATTTCTGCATGGTATCTGCATTGTTTGTTGGTACAGGTAACCGAGTTTATAATTCCTATATTACTTGAACTCTCCTTTCGCCAAATTTCGACAATCTTTATATAAAGACTGTATAATCTAAATGCAAAACTCATTGATGTCATTTTCGTGTCGTGTTACGGTCAAAAAGATAATTTGTACATATTCCCATTATGGTCGATGTAATAACAAATATCATCTTCAAAATCTATCATTTCAGGTTCAATGTTTGTTCCAAAATCCTTAAACTTTTTAAAGATTATCTCTTTTTTCAGATTTGTATCAATAATTCTAATAGCAGGTGGATTTTCCTGACTGTCTGTAAATCCTTCCAAAGAATAAATTTTACCTTCGTTACAACAGGCACCCTGAACATAATGGTGATAATCGCAATCAAAATAATCCTTAATATCAAATGTACTTAATACAACTTTTTTAACATTATATTGTTCGCACCATTCCCCTTGCGTCACTTTCGGCAAATCAAACGAAAAATATCTTGTGGAATGTTCATTATCACGCATTGTAAAAGCATAGTAGATACCCTGTTTTGTATCAATAGTAAAATTGCCGTAGGGTCTTGCATCCTCTTTTTCACCTACGGACTTCCAGAGGTTTTCATCTTCAACAAAGCCTATTTCAATGATTTGAACGAGTGTTGATGTAAACTCTCTTTCATTTCTTTGCAGTCTATAAACCAAACACACGCCTTTTAATTTATTGTCAGCGTTGGCGTAATTATTATATATATTTGTGTAAAGCAATGGAAATTCATCTTTTTCATCATAATACTCGTTTCCGAACGCAACAGAATTGCTATGAGGCACCAGCATGTCTTTTTTATCCAAAACAAACTCAGAAAAAACCTCTGCCTCGCCATCTTTTAAATTTTCAAGCGCTTCAGTTTCATACACCGTACATTCGCCCTGATGATTAAAACTAAACAAATAACCATTACTGATGGCACCATCTTGCCTACCACCTTTTATTTTAGAATAAATTTCAATTTTCTTCATATTTATCTTCTCCATTTCAACAATATTCGACAATCTTACTATAAAGACTGTATAATCTGGATGACAATCATTTTGAAAACATCTTCATATCAAGTTAGGAATAACACACTATTTGTTTCTCATCTTATCTACAAATGCCCCAATTCCATAAAACACCAAAGTAGCAATTAGAATATATAAAATAGAGATGCCAGAAAATGTATTTATAACCAAAACAGTTTCCGAATCACTTGAAATATAGTTATAGTAAAGTAACCCCATAATATAATATCCTATTATATGAGAAACACCAAAAATTGCATTATGAATTACAAATTCTTTTTTATTCTTAGATAAAAACACATTATATATTGAATATAACAGTGGTAATCCAAGTAACAACAATATTTGTATCATTCCTAAGTCAGGATTAATATCTACATCTATCAACGCCAGATAAAACCAAATCATCCACACAAAAAACGGAATTAAATTAATAATAATATTAAATATCTTTTTCATTATGCACTTCCTTTCTTCAATATTCGACAATCTTACTATAAAGACTGTATAATCCAGATGCCAATCTTTTTAGTATAGAGTTCGTGTCAGGTTAGAACCAAAAAATTATTTACCTAAATATTTTTCATATATTTCTCTAAAACTTTTAGTGAAGTTTTCTATGGCTGTTTGATCTATTATTTTTTCAAAATTCAATTTATAAGAACAAGCATCAACCAAATTGCATAAAAAACCTTTAATAAGGATATGCCCCATTTTATCACATGAAAACTCTATAAATTGTTCATTTCCATAAGGCTCTTTAACGACTGCCGTACCACTTAAATTTTTATACATAATATATATTTTTTCTGCAAATACAGCAAATTCTTTTATATCTATATCCATGGATGTTTGTGCTGAAAACTCATTACATTTGATAATAATATCCAAAATAGTATTACTTGAATAATTTATGTCAGTTTCAAAAACATTAACATTCAATTCCATATATAATTTGTCAGATTCTAATGTATGTTTCATACTCTTCTCCTTTCGTCAAAATTCGACACCCTTTATATAAAGACTGTATAATCTAGATGCCAATGTTTTTTAGTCGCAGTTCATATCATGTTAGGATGAAAAATTCTTCCTATCATTATCTGTTCGATTTATTTCAATAATCTGTATTACAAGTAAAATAATATGTACTATCAAAGCAATTATAGAAAGTACTTCACCAAGATTGCACATAAAATCATTTTCTATCAATCCAAAAAACATACGACCAGACAATTCATCTGCATCAGGAAAGAAAACATTACTCAATACATACGTTAAGCAAAATAACATATTATACAATCTCATTTTTTTACTAAATGAATAATTGCTCGCAACTACACAGGTAGCAAATACAATTATTGCATGTGCAAAAGGTATCAACATTATCGTACAAAAAAGTCTTAAAAAGCCAAAATTCATAAGCCAAGATATTGCTACTGTCAATATCGACAGCAATGATAATACTATCATTTTTATTCTCATAAGTACTCCTTTCCTTTCGACATCATTCGACATTCTTACTATGATTTTGTCAAGTCAGGACCAAAAAACTGGTTATTATACTGTGTTCATACGTAGGCAGTGCGTGTGTATTATTCCTGCGTTTTTTGTTTTCATATGTAGAGGATGCAATTCTAATAAACGCAAAAGCGAAAAGCAAAATCAAAATAACAGTTAAAATCTTTTTCATTGTTTATGCGTCCTTTCGACATTCTTTACATTACAATCAATGAATAATCTAATCACAACCAATTATACCACACAATTAAAAAAATGACAACTCTTGGTATATAAAATATTATTCTGATTTACAAAAACCATTTGAAAATTCAGTCTGCAAATACCTGTGTCTGATGTTTTTTCCACTATTGACTATTTTTTGCAGTTGTGGTATAATGCTATAATGGTAAAATAACATTAGTATGCCTATTTTTGTATTGTGAATATATTAAGGAGATATTATGAAAAAACGATATGGCGGCGGCAGTGATGTTGTCGGATTTGTAGTTGCGGCAAGTGTGCTTCTGATAGCCGGCGGACTTTCGGTCTATCACGGGCAGTATTTAAGCGGAGGACTTCTCACCTTATCCTCGGTTGCTGTTTCTGTTTTTGGAATTATCTTAAACCGCAGACGTAACAAAAGCTTTGCCGATTATGTAAATATGATTACTGCTCAAAAAGAGGGTATGTCAGGCGATGCAATAAGCAAATTTCCGCTCCCTATGGCAGTTTTGCAGATTAATGGTCAGATAAGCTGGTATAACGATTTGTTTGCGGAAATGCTTGGCTCAAACGACCTTTATAACATTGTTATAAGCGATGTTATGCCTGAGCTTAAATGGTCGGAGATTTTGAAATCTACAAATGGAATTTATACCTATGCTGGATATAAAGGACATCGATATAATGTTGTGGGAGACATTATAAAGAACAATCTATCATCAGATGATAAGCCTGACTTTACCGTGCTTTTGTATTTCATTGACAAGACCGAAATCGAAGAACTGAGAAAAAGATATGACAATGAAAAGACGGATATTGCGATTGTAAATATTGACAACTACGACGAGATTTTTCAGAAGATGGACGACTCCGACTCTCAGCAGACTATGGCAAAAATCAACAAATATATAAGTAGCTGGGTTTTGGAGAGTAAGGGTGTAATGAAGAAAACTGAGCGAGACAGATATATGGTACTGTTTGAGCATCAGTATTTAAAGGATTATATCCAAAAGAAATTCGACGTTTTAGAAAAGGTAAGAGGCCTTGGCGATGCCTTAAAAGTTCCTGTTACGATAAGTATAGGCGTTGGAGTTGGCGGAACAATCTTAGAAAATGAAGGCTATGCAAGAGCGGCGATTGATATGGCACTCGGCAGAGGCGGCGACCAGGCGGCAGTTAAGGATGCGAGCCAGTACAACTTCTATGGCGGAATTGCAAAGGATTACGAAAAGAGTACGAGAGTCAAGACGAGAGCATTTTCTGTGGCACTCAAAGACTTTATCGCAAATTCGGACAGAGTTATATTTATGGGACACAGCGCACTTGACTATGATGCGCTCGGTGCGGCAATCGGACTTCAAAGGGCTGTAAGGACTCTTGGTAAGGAACCGTATATTGTACTTGATAATTCTCCTGCCGTTGAGCTTCTGGCAAAGGAAATGGCAGAGATTGAGGAATATCATGGAATGCTGATTTCCCCTGAGACTGCAGAGGAACTAATCACGATGAACACACTTTTGGTGATTTTAGACACTCATCGTCCGTCTATGATGCCAAACCCTGCACTTTTGGAAAAAACAACAAAGGTGGTTTTAATTGACCACCACAGACGAAGTACCGAGTTTGTTTCAAATATTTCGCTTATCTATCACGAGCCATATGCATCTTCTACCTGCGAAATGGCAACTGAAATAATGCAATATGTTGATGACAAAAAGAAGATGACACCGTTTGAGGCAAAGGCGCTTTATGTGGGACTTTTAATGGATACCAAAAACTTCAGTATGAAGACGGGAGTAAGGACCTTTGAGTCGGCATCATATTTAAGAAGATATGGTCTTAATACTTCAGATGTACGCAGATTTTTCAATGTGGATAAGAACGAGTATGTTCACCGCGCGGAAATTATAGGTAAATCAGTTTTGGTATGCGATAATATTTTGGTATCTGTGTGCGATGAGAAATATTCTAATATGAAGGTAATAGCCTCACAGGCGGCGGACGAAATGCTTAATCTTTCGGGGATAAAGGCAGCATTTGTAATTTATCCTACAGAGGATGAGATATCAATATCTGCACGCTCTTTAGGGGATATAAATGTTCAGGTGATTGCTGAAAAGCTTGGCGGAGGCGGACACGCAACTGTTGCTGGAGCTCAGCTTGAAACTGATGATACTGAGTCGGCTTTTGAAAGCCTTGAAAATGCAATTAAAGAGTATATTGAGGAAAATAGAAAGGATTGATATGTAATGAAGGTTATTTTAAATCAGGACGTCAAGGGAAAGGGTAAAAAGGGACAGCTGGTTGAGGTATCTGACGGATATGCGAGAAATTTCCTTTTGCCAAAAGGTCTTGCAAAGGAAGCAACAAATACAAATCTTAATATTATGCAGGGCAAAAATGATGCCGAAGCATATCACCAGAAGGTAGCACTTGAAGAAGCTGAAGCACTAAAGGAAAAAATGGAAGCTTTGGAGGTTGTACTCTCGGCAAAAGCTGGTGAAAACGGAAAGCTTTTCGGCTCAATCACATCAAAGGATGTAGCAGAGGCTCTTACTATGCAGCATCATATCAAGCTGGATAAGAAAAAATTTGTTATGCCGGATGGTATTAAAACATTAGGAACAACTACAGTAGATGTAAAAATTCATCAGGGTGTTACGGGCAAACTGAAAGTAGTAGTTGGTGAGCAGTAATATTATTGCTATGTGATAAAAAGGAAGTAGTTTTATATGGCAGATGCTATTAATATGCAGGAATATGACCTGCCGCATAGTCTGGAGGCGGAAAAAGCTGTCGCAGGCTGTGTGCTGAAAAATAATAATAAAGCGCTTGCTGCAGCTGCGGAGATTATAAGACCTGAGGATTTTTATTTTGAGGCAAACCGCGAGATTTTTGCGGCTGCGATGGAGCTTTTCAATGAAAATGTGCCGGTTGATATTGTAACTGTCAACGACCGATTAGTAAGATATGATAAGCTGGACGCTGTTGGTGGAGTTCCGTATCTTACGTCGCTTGCTATGGGTGTTTCCACCACGGAAAATGTTACCCATTATGCGAAAATTGTGGCGGAAAAATCGGTACTCCGAAAGCTCGCAACTGCGGCAACAGCGATTAACTCTATTGCAGTTAGGCAGGACGGCGAAACCGATAAGATTATTGAGCAGGCAGAACAGCTTATTTTTGATGTTGCGGCGGGCAGAGACAGAAGTGATATTGTACCTGTTCGTGATATTATAATGGAGACCTATCAGGAAATGGCAGAAAATGCTGCAAATCCGAATAAACTGACAGGTCTTGCAACAGGCTTTGACGAGTTAAACCGTAGATGTGGTGGCTTTCACGGCGGTGAATTTATTTTGATTGCCGGACGTCCGGGTATGGGTAAGTCGAGTTTTGCAGTTAATATTGCAGAAAGTGTTGCAATAAATGAGGGTAAAACTGTTGCGATTTTCAATCTGGAAATGCCTAAGGAGTCGATATTAAAGCGTATACTTTGCTCTCAGGCACTTATAGACTCAAGCAAAATTTTGACAGGAAAGTTTGAAGGAGAAGACTGGGCAAGGCTTGGCAGAGTTCTTGACAAGATTGCAGCAGCACCACTCTATATAGATGATTCTTCTACTGTTACGGTTTCGGAGATAAGGGCAAAATGTCATAGACTAAAGCAAACAAAGGGATTGTCGCTGGTTGTAATCGACTATCTCCAGCTTATGCAAGGCTCTGGCAGAACAGAGTCGCGCCAGCAAGAAATTGCCGACATCTCACGTTCTCTAAAAGTTATGGCAAAGGAGCTTGAAGTTCCTGTAATCGCTCTTTCACAGCTTTCGCGTGCTGTTGAAACAAGACAGGACAAAAGACCTATGCTTGCCGATATTCGTGAATCAGGTTCTATTGAACAGGATACTGACCTTGTAATGTTCTTGTATCGTGATGAATATTATAATCCGGATACAGAGGATAAAAATATTGCCGAAGTGCTTATCGCAAAGCACAGAGCAGGTGAGACAGGTATGTTCAAGCTTGGATGGCAGGGCAGATACACAAAGTTTATAAATATTGACTACCGTACAAGAGAAGAGCAATAATTATGGATATTTTGAAAATTGTCAAAGAGACAATAAAAACTCATAATTTACTAAAAGAAAATGACAGGGTTTTGGTCGGGCTCTCAGGAGGCTCTGATTCTGCCGCACTGCTGCATATTCTATATGAATTAAAAGATGAATATAAACTTGATGTTGCGGCGGCACATATAAATCATAAGCTCCGCGAAACTGCAGACAGAGATATGCAATTTTGCAAAGAGTTATGTGAAAGTATAGGCATTAAGCTCTATTGCCTGACTGCCGATATTAAAGGCGGTGCGGAAAATGAAGGAATGAGCTGTGAGCTTTATGCCAGAAAAGTAAGGTATGAATATTTTGCATCGCTGGGCTATGACAAAATTGCTACGGCACATAACAAGAATGACGTTGCCGAAACCTTGCTTTTCAACTTTATGCGCGGCGCATCCATAAAAGGTCTTTCGGGCATTCCGTACAAAAGAGGAAATATAATAAGGCCTCTGCTCGATATTAAGAAAGAAGAGATTGTGAGTTTCTGCAGAGAAAATGGATATGATTTTGTAACCGATGAGACTAATTTTGAGGCTATTTACTCAAGAAACAAAATCAGACTCAACTTAATTCCTGAGATTGAAAGGGAGTTTAACGAGGGTTTTGTGGATGTTGTAACCAAAAATGCAAGATTGCTTCGTGAGGACAGCGACTTCCTTGATTCGCTTGCAAAAAATGTATATGATGGTACTGTTACAAAGGAAAAGCTTGAAAAATACGAAATGCCGATAAAACGAAGAATTTTAGAGCTTTATTGGCAGGATGCGGCAGGGAATGTGCAAAATCTTCCCATATCATATGTAGATGATATGTTGAAGCTTTTGAAAAAAAACAAAACCGGCAGCAAAATTGACCTGCCTCACGGCTTTGAGGCGATGATTGAATATGGGAAATTGCTCATTCGTGAAAAATGTGGGAAAAAGGATTTTGAATATAAAATTTTTCCGGAGATGATTTTAAATATTTCTGAAATTGGAAAGAATGTATGTATAACAAAAACGGATAGAGACGGAGATATTTACTTAGACGGAAACGAAGTTTTAACAGTTAGAAACCGTCGTGGCGGAGATATATTTTATCCTGTGGGAATGGATGGAAGAAAAAAGTTATCGGACTTTTTCACAGATAAAAAAATCCCGTTGCATTTAAGGGATGAAATACCTATAATATTAAAAGACGGTGAAATTGTGGCTGTCGGCACGATGAGGGCAGACAGGCGGTATCGTGACAAAACAAAAAATGCATATAAAATTGAAATAAAGGAGGCTGACCGTGCAGAATAAAAACAGAAATATATTCAGCTGGGTATTGATGCTCGCAGGAATTTTTCTTGTGTATTCAATAGTGTCAGGGCTGATGGATACAACCATAAAATCAAACTATTCATCGCTTGTTAAATGTATAAAAGGCGGAGTGGTTTCGGAGCTTTATGTTGACGGAACAACCGCTGTTGCTGTGATTGATGACCAGAGAATATCGTGTGAAATTCCCTCGAAGGAAATCCTGCAGGCAGACATTGGAGAGGACATTATAAGACAGGCAGAAGCAGGAACACTTCAATATCAGGTAGCACCTGAGGGAACATCCTGGATAGACTATATAATCCCAATTTCGTCAATACTGATGCTTGTCCTTTTCCTTTTTATACTGATGCAACAAAGCGGAGGAAAGGGAGCGGCAAACTTTACAAAGAGCCGCGCAAGACTTGATACAGATGAAAATAAGAAAGTTAAATTTTCCGACGTGGCAGGCGCACAAGAGGAAAAAGAAGAGCTTATGGAGCTTGTGGAATTTTTGAAAAATCCGCAAAAATTCATAGCACTCGGTGCAAGAATTCCAAAGGGTGTGCTTTTGGTAGGCTCACCGGGTACAGGTAAGACCTTACTTGCAAGAGCAGTTGCAGGAGAGGCTGGCGTTCCATTCTTTTCAATTTCCGGCTCTGACTTTGTAGAGCTTTATGTGGGTGTTGGTGCATCTCGTGTAAGAGATATGTTTGCTCAGGCAAAAAAGGCAAGACCGTGCATAATTTTCATTGATGAAATTGATGCTGTCGGAAGAAAAAGAGGTGCAGGTATGGGTGGCGGTCACGACGAACGTGAGCAGACCTTGAACCAGCTTCTTGTTGAAATGGACGGCTTTGGCAAAAACGAGGGCATAATAATTATGGCTGCAACAAACAGGCCGGATATATTAGACCCTGCGCTTTTAAGACCTGGCAGATTTGACCGTCAGGTTGTGGTAGATAAGCCGGATGCTAAGGGCAGAGAGGAAATACTAAAGGTACACTCTCGTGGCAAGGCTGTTGCAAAGGACGTAGACCTTTCAAAAATCGCAAAAAGCACAGTTGGATATACAGGTGCAGACCTTGAGAATGTGATGAATGAGGCAGCAATTTTTGCAGCACGAAGAAACAAGACCGAGATTGATGAAAGAGATATAGAAGATGCAAACATCAAGGTTATGATGGGGCCGCAGAAGACATCGCAGAATGTTACGGACAAAGAACGCAGGCTCACAGCTTTCCACGAGGCAGGTCACGCAGTTTTGACAAAGCTTGTATCAAAAAGGGATACTGTGCGACAGGTTTCAATAATCCCGCGCGGCAGAGCCGGAGGGTATACGATGCATATACCTGAGGAGGACTCGTGGTACTGGGCAAAGCAGGATATGCTAAATGACATTGTAATTCTCTTAGGCGGAAGAGTGGCAGAAGAACTGACTATGGACGACATTTCAACAGGTGCATCCTCCGATTTGAAGAGAGCCACAGAGATTGCGCGCGAAATGGTTGCAAAATATGGAATGAGCGAAAAGGTAGGGCCTATATGTTATGATACAGGTGACGAGGTGTTTTTAGGCAGAGACTACGGTCATTCAAAGCAATATTCTGAAAATGTTGCGTCGGTGATAGATAAAGAGGTTGAAGAACTTTTAAAAAGCCAGTACGAAAGAGCGAAAAAGTTGCTTTCGGACAATATAGAAAAGCTTAACAATGTAGCAGAAGCTTTGCTCGAAAAGGAAGTAATTGACGGAGCGGAGTTTTTGAAATATTTTAACAAAGAAAAAGGAGAAAGCGAAAATGAAACAAGTAACTAAGGATATGATAATCAGAGAGGTTTTAGAGATTGATGCAGGATGTGCGGAGTTTTTATTGAACGTGGGAATGCATTGTCTTGGCTGTCCTTCAGCAAGCGGAGAAACACTTGAGATGGCGTGCCGCGTACACGGTGCTGATGTAGATAAGCTTGTAAGCGACATAAACGAGTATTTGGCAGGTAAGTAAAAATGGACGATGTATCACGAAGTATCCTGTTTCTTGTGGTCTTGATTATGTTTTCTGCATATTTTTCGGCCACAGAAACAGCATTCTCATCACTTAACAGAATAAAACTCAAAAATGAGGCACAGAGTGGAAATAAAAAAGCTAAAAAGGCGCTTGAAATGTGCGAAAAGTATGACAAGCTTTTATCCACGATTTTAGTGGGTAACAATATTGTGAATATTCTTTCGACATCCCTTGCGACTGCGCTTTTTGTAATATATTTCCAAGATAACGGAGTCGCCATTTCAACTGTCGTTATGACAGTGGTAGTACTTATATTCGGTGAAATTCTGCCAAAGAGTATGGCAAAGGAGGCCCCTGAGGCATTTGCTATGTTCTCGGCACCGATAATTGCACTCTTTATGACAATTCTCGCACCGATTAATATGTTTTTCTCAATTTTGAAGGCAGGGGTCAAGAAGATATTTAAGGTAACGGGCGACAGCTCAATTACTGACCGTGAGCTTCTGACAATGGTTGAGGAGGCGAAAAATGACGGCGGAATTGACGAGGATGAAGGACACCTTTTAATAAGCGCTATTGAATTTTATGACCTCGATGTGTCGGATATATTGACACCGCGTGTAGATGTTGTGGCGGTTGATATTGAAGACAGCAGAGAAAGTATACGAACAGCATTTAAGGCAAGCGGATTTTCGCGTTTGCCGGTATACAGAGATACCATCGATAACATCGTAGGTATAATAAACGAAAAGGATTTTCACTATAGCGAAAATATATCTGATGTCATACTGCCTGCAGTTTTCGTGATTGAAAGTATGAAAATTTCCAAGGTTATGGCGCTTTTGAAACACAAAAAATCACACCTTGCTATTGTTACCGACGAGTATGGCGGAACAGTAGGTGTGGTTAGCCTTGAGGATATTTTAGAAGAGCTTGTGGGTGAAATCTGGGACGAGCATGACCTTGTGAAAGAAGACTTTACAAGGCTGTCTGCAAATCGTTATAAAGTAAGCGGCAATGCGGCGCTCGGAAAGATGTTCGAGATTTTTGACTTAGAGGATGAGGATGACTTTGAAAGTACAACTGTAAGCGGATGGGTGACAGAGATTTTGGGTTATATCCCGTCAGCAGGGGAGAATTTCAAATATAATGACCTTGCTATTACAGTTACGAATGCGGAGCAGAACAGAGTCTTGGAAATTATAATTACTCAGGATACTTCCGCTCAAGAGAAAGAAGAATAAATCTATGCTCTATAGACTGCCATTTTATAAGGCTACTATTAGATAAATTGCTCATTTTAATGAGCAATTTTTTATTTAGCTCTCTTTTTTTGAGTATATTTTTTTCTACCATTTTAGTGCATATATCAGAACACAAATCGCAAAAGCATCCATAGAGAAAAAGCTTTGC
Organism: Clostridia bacterium; assembly: GCA_045580145.1. Classification (GTDB taxonomy): domain Bacteria; phylum Bacillota; class Clostridia; order UBA1381; family UBA1381; genus UBA1738. Next base: position 2,922 of record JAZNNI010000046.1, on the reverse strand, counting down.
AGATAGTAATAAAAGCTTCATATTGCAACTCCTTTTTCATAGTATGGACGGAAATTTTGGTTTTATGTGCCACTATTTTATTTAAATATAGTTGAATTTGTACTATTGGATATAAAATAGTGTCATACCACTTAAATTAATATAAAATGGGTGCTTTTTGATTGGCAAAGATGCACTTTACTTTTAAACACCTGTTTTTAGTATTAGAGTGTTCAATTCGAGTGGTATCAGTTGATGGTGCATTTTTCGGGTGTGGCGAGAAATACATAAATGCATTGTCAAAGTTGTTGCCAAACACAAAAAATCCACCTGAAAAGGTGGATTTTTCGCATTAATATCAAACATTAAATCTGAAAAGAACGATGTCTCCGTCTTTCATAACATATTCCTTGCCTTCAGACCTTACGAGGCCTTTTTCCTTTGCGGCTGTCATAGTTCCGCATGCCATAAGGTCGTCGTATGCAACAACCTCGGCACGTATAAAGCCTTTTTCAAAGTCGGAGTGAATTTTGCCTGCCGCCTGAGGAGCCTTTGTTCCGTTCTTAATCGTCCAAGCCCTGACCTCCGGCTCGCCTGCTGTCAAATAGCTTATTAAACCGAGCAGGGTATAGCTTGCTTTAATAAGTCTGTCAAGACCTGATTCACTCATTCCAAGCTCTTCTAAGAACATCGCTTTTTCATCAGCATCAAGCTGTGAAATTTCCTCTTCTATTCTTGCTGAAACAGGCATAACCTGTGCATTTTCGGATTTGGCAAGCTCCTCTACCGCCTTTACGTGCGGATTGTTTTCGATGCCTTTTTGGAAATCGTCCTCCGCCACATTTGCGGCATAAATTACAGGTTTCATAGAAATGAGCGAAATTTCTTTCATAATTTCCATTTCGTCGTCGGAATAATCAAGGCTTCTTGCCGGCTTTCCGTCTTCTAATGCCGCCTTTACGCTCTCTAAAAGCTCAAGCTCTTTGGCGAGGCTCTTGTCACCCTTCATTGCCTTTTTTGTTCGGTCAATGCGGCGCTCCATTATTTCTACGTCAGAGAATATAAGCTCTAAGCTTATGGTTTCAATATCACGAAGCGGGTTTATGCTTCCGTCTACGTGGGTTATATTGGTATCTTCAAAGCAACGCACAACGTGAACGATTGCATCTACCTCGCGGATGTGAGACAAGAATTTGTTTCCGAGACCTTCGCCCTTTGATGCACCTTTAACAAGACCTGCGATGTCTACAAATTCAATATATGCACGTGTAACCTTTTTTGGATTATACATCTCAGCAAGCTTATCAATTCTTTCGTCTGGCACGTCTACGACACCGACGTTTGGTTCGATTGTGCAGAATGGGTAGTTTGCAGATTCCGCTCCTGCCTGAGTTATTGCGTTAAACAATGTTGACTTCCCGACGTTTGGAAGCCCTACTATACCAAGTTTCATAATATTTCACTTCTCCTTAATTTTCAAGGGTTTCAGAGTGGGTTTGACACCAATTTGACACCAATTATTTTTATTCTTCACAAATTTTTATACTTAAATATCATATCATAACATTAAATAATAGTCAATTGTTCTGCAATTTTTTGTTTCAAATTATTGACGAAATGTAGTTATAGCTTGACAATCTATTATGACTTCTTTTTAAATTTTGAAGGTGTTGTTTCTGTGATGCTTCTAAAAACCTTTCTGAAATGATTTTCGGAATTAAAGCCAACCAGTCTGCTTATCGTGGAAATAGAATAGTTACTACTTTCCAAATATTTTATTGCATTATTGATTTTGATTGAATTCAAAAAATTAACAGGTGTTTGCCCTAATTCCTTTTGAAACAAGTGGTAAAGCGTAGACTCACTAACACAACACCTTTTTGCTAAATCGGAAATAGAAAAATCATTATTCCAATTATCAGTAATGAATTCAATCGCTGTTTGCAAGGCTTTATCGTATGAAATATTCGACTGCACCATTTGAGGAAGCACTTTTTTAAGCAGTTTATAAAACAATGAATATGCTTCCAATTCCTTAATATAGTCGATTGACAATAGATTGGCTATTTTTAATAGGTCATTCTTGATTTCTTTATCGCAACAAATAATTTGAGGTTCATATTGCCACTTTTCATAGTGCATAAAACAACTCACATAAATCACTTCAATTTCAGGGGTTCCGTGCCACTCGGAATAACAATAAATATTCTCCGGAATAAATACGATATCCCCTTCGTTTACATTGAGTTTTTTATTCAAATAGATATAGGTTCCGCTACCTTTTATTATAACTCCAACCCGGGTTTTCCTTTGATTGCTATTTCCACGGCAAAAATGATAATTATTAAATATATGCTTTGATGCGGAAAGCTCCGAAACATATATTTTCCCGATTTGCATCTTTTCATACACCTCCGACACAGCACAATTGCAGAATAGTTACTTTTTTTACAGCATACCATATTGAACGGATTTTTGCAAGATGATATAATGAAAAAAACAATCAGGAGGATTAACGATGGAATTTAAAAATAAAACTGTCATAATTACAGGTGCATCTGTCGGAATTGGCAAGGCGACTGCTATCGAATTTGCAAGAAATGGAGCAAATGTATGCATTGTTGATGTCAATGCAGAAGGTCTTGATACTCTTGCCGAGGAAATCAAATTAATTGGAGCAAATGTATCATCATACATTTGTGATGTGAGCGATGAACAAAGAGTCCATGAGACAACTCAGGAAATTATTAACCAATATGGCAAAATTGATATTTTAGTTAATAACGCAGGACTTTGGAGAATGTGGAAGCCGTTTGTAGAAACAACGAGTGACGAATGGAAGAAAAGATTAAGTGTAAACATTTTAGGCTTGATGTATTTTACACATGAGGTTCTTCCTAATATGATAGAAAACTCTTATGGTAGGATTATTAATATCGGTTC
>JAZNNI010000045.1:0-16788 GCA_045580145.1 Clostridia bacterium | reverse complement strand
CCTTTGTCGAGGGTATCTCGTTTTCTGCTTCCTTGTCAATCTTAACAGCTTGCTTAAGGCTTCTTGCCAAGCTTTTAAATGTGCCCTCAATAATGTGGTGGCTGTTTTTTCCGTCAAGCTGTTTTAAGTGGAGGGTAAGGTTTGCGTTTCTTACAAATGCCAGCATAAATTCTTCTGTCAGCTCGGTGTCAAACTCGCCAACCTTTTGGGTGGGTATATCAAGTCCATAGCAAAGCTGTGCTCTTCCCGAAATATCAACCGAGGATAAAATCAAGGTCTCGTCCATCGGCAAAATCATAAAGCCATAGCGTGTAATGCCCTTCATGTCGCCCAAAGCCTGTTTAAGCGCCTGACCCAAGCAAATGCCAACGTCTTCAACTGTGTGGTGCCAGTCAACATGGCTGTCACCAACGCACTTAACGCTCAAATCAAACCTTGCATGGCGCGAAAACAAAGTGAGCATATGGTCTAAAAATCCACAGCCTGTATCAATTTCGCTTTTACCGACTCCGTCAATATTAATTGAAAGTGAAATATCAGTTTCGGCAGTTTTTCTCTTAATTTCAGATGTTCTCATATTTTTCCCTCCAGTATGGATTTTGTTGTTTTTAAAAGTGTTTCCATCTGCTCTTTTGTGCCGATTGTAATTCGGTTGTATGCAGAAATCTCCGGTTTATCAAAGTGCCGCACCAAAATTCCATTTTCCTTAAGCTTTAAATAAAGCTCTTTTCCGTCTACTTCCGGATGTTTTGCAAAAACGAAATTAGCTCCGGAATTTGTGAGTATAAAGCCGAGCTTTTTGAGACTATCTGCAGTATATTCACGGTTTTCAATTATTTTTCTGCAATTTTCCTTTGTATACGTATCATCTTCTAAGGTCCCGATTCCTGCAGCCATTGTAAGTCGATTTATGTTGTAAGGATTGGTTGAATACTTAATCGTATTAAGGTCTTGAATCAAAGCTTTAGAGGCAACTCCGAAGCCGAGTCTTGCACCTGCCATAGAACGCGATTTTGAGAAGGTCTGTGTTACCAAAAGATTGTCGTATTTTTTGATTAAAGGTACACAGCTTTCATTTCCAAAATCGACATAAGCCTCGTCAATCACAACGATGTTATCGGGATTTGACTTTAGTATTTCTTCGATTTGTGATATCGCTAATGGAATGCCTGTCGGGGCATTCGGGTTAGCAATAAAAATTGTTTTATTTATGCCGATATAGTCATTTATATCAATAGAAAAATCGTCCTTTAGCGGAATTTCCTCATAAGGTATGCTATTTATCTCGGCAAAGACTGAATAAAAGCCGTAGGTTATATTTGGAAAAACTGCGGGATGGTCTTTGTCGCAAAATGCCATAAAAGCAAAGTTCAAAATCTCGTCCGAACCATTTGTTAAAAGCACCTCATCTGCTGATACACCGAGAGTGGTTGCTAATTTTTCCGTCAGCTCTTTGCATTCGGGGTCAGGGTAAAGCTGAAGATTTTTTGCAGCATCTGCCGAAAGGCCGATTGCTTTTTCCGACGGCGGAAACGGAGATTCATTGGTATTAAGTTTTATATATTCCATCACACCCTTTGGTTGTTCGCCAGGGGTATAGGGAACAAGGTTATCAAATTTGTTACTGAAAAATCTACTCACTTTTTACTCCTTAATACGTATTACTGCACTTTTTGCGTGTGCTGTGAGGCCTTCTTTTTTAGCGAAATATTCAACATCTTCACAGACTCGAGAAAGTGCCTCTTTTGTATAGTATATGTATTGTGTTTTCTTTATAAAGTCATCTACAGATAAAGGACTTGAGAATTTTGCTGTTCCGCTTGTAGGGAGCGTATGGTTAGGACCTGCAAGATAGTCACCAAGTGCTTCAGGACAGTTTTTACCCATAAAGATTGAACCGGCGTGGCGGATTTTGTCGAGATAATCAAAAGGATTGTCTACACATAACTCCAAATGCTCCGGTGCAATTTCGTTTGAAATATCGATTGCCGCCATTAAGCTATCTGCAACAATGATTTTTCCGTTGTTGTCTATTGATGCACGTGCAATTTCGGCTCTTTCTAAAAGCGGAATTTGACGTTCAAGCTCTTTTGAAACATTTTCTGCAAGCTCGAAGGAATCTGTAACCAAAACAGCGCTTGCAAGCTTGTCGTGTTCAGCTTGCGACAAAAGGTCAGCCGCTATATATTTGGGGTTTGATGTCCTGTCTGCCACGATTAAAATTTCGCTCGGACCTGCTATCATATCAATAGATACAGTACCGAAAACCTGCTTCTTTGCTTCTGCAACAAAGGCATTTCCAGGCCCTACAATTTTGTCGACCTTAGGAACGCTCTCTGTTCCATAGGCAAGCGCGGCTATTGCCTGAGCACCGCCCAACTTAAATATTTTGTCAACTCCCGCAATTTTGGCAGCTGCTAAAATTACAGGATTGATTTTCCCGTCAGCTGAAGGAGGCGTTACCATAACAACTTCGGGGCATCCTGCAATTTTTGCAGGGATTGAATCCATTAAAACAGTTGACGGATATGCTGCAGTTCCTCCGGGGACATATAATCCTGCTCTGTCAACAGGGATTATCTTCTGTCCCGTAACAATTCCGTCCTCATCATTTATTATAAAGCTTGTCCTTACTTGCTTTTCGTGAAATTTACGGATGTTGATAGCGGCCTTTTTCAAAATTTCAATGAATTCTTTGTCTACCTTTGAAAATGCTTCTTCGATTTCTTCCTCTGTAACCAAAAGGGAGGTAAGCTTTGCTTTATCAAATTTTTCACAGTATTTAAAAAGTGCGCTGTCTCCGTTTTCGCGAACGTCTTTTATGATGCCAGAAACGATGTCTTCAACATCGACCTCGGGAACGACGCGTGCGAAAATATCCTTATTTTCCACTTCTCCGTACTTTAATATTTTAATCATTTTTTTCCTCCGTCTGCTTGGCAAGTTCTTTTATAATTTCTGAAATTTCATCATTTTTGAACTTAAAGCTTGCCTTGTTTGAAATAACTCTTGCACTGATTGGAACAATAGTTTCATTTACGACAAGATTATTTTCCTTTAAGGTTACACCCGTCTCGACAATATCGACAATCACATCTGAAAGCCCTAAAATCGGTGCAAGCTCAATCGAACCGTTTAAGTGAATAATATCTATATCGCGTCCTATTTTAGAGTAGTAATCTTTAGTTATGTTTGTAAATTTTGTGGCAACACGCAAGGTTTTTTGCGGATTGTCACGAAAGTCCTGTTTTGCCGCAACTGCCATTCTGCATTTTCCAATGTTAAGGTCTAAAAGCTCATAAACCTCAGGTGAGTATTCAAGAAGAATATCCTTGCCGGCAATACCTATATCGGCAGCACCGTGTTCTACATAAATTGCAACATCAGATGGCTTAACCCAAAAGTAGCGAATACCTCTTTCTTTATTTTCAAAAATCAGCTTTCTGTTATTTTCTTTGATTGAGGGACATTCATATCCTGCCTTTTCAAACATTGCGTAAACCTTTTCGCCGAGTCTGCCCTTTGGCAGAGCGACATTAAGCATTGTTTTCAATAATTTCAACCCCTCTCTCTAAAAGTCGCACAAGCTGTTTGTATTTGATTTTTTCTGGAATTTGCTTTTGTGCCATAACACTCTTTCCGTTTGATGTAAGTAAGCTTATGGCATCGTTAAGTGCTTTTATATCAGAATTTTCGTCATATAAAATCACAGTATCAACATCATATGAATTTTCATCTTCTGTAAGCCTTTCAAGCATATCAAGATACAGGGCAAAGCCTATTGCACCCGAATTTCTGCCCATTTTGTTCATAAGCCTGTCATATTGACCGCCTGATAATATGCAGGCCGAAATTCCATTTATAAATCCGCTGAAAACAAAACCATTATAGTATCCCATATGATTTATCACGGAAAAGTCGATGCGAATTTTATCTTTAAAGCCATTATTATCAAGAAGGGATGTGATTTTTATAAGCTGAGATAAGGCTTGTGAATCCTTTAAAAAATCAATTTTTAGTAGCTCTGGAATGACCTTGTCAGGAGTTCCGCAAGCTTCTATAAGTGATATTACTGAATCAGCATTGATACCTTCACGGGTGCATATTGCAGAAATTCCGTGCGTGTTTTTTTCGCTGATACAGGTTAAAAGCTCACGCTCTGCTTCTTTAGAAATTCCAAGCATTTCTATTACTTCAGAAACAATCCCGAGATGTGAAATATCTAAAACAAAGTCATCGGATATGCTTGCAAGACTCTTTAGGGCAAGCATAATGACCTCATAAATATTATAGTCATCAATACATCCAATGCATTCAAGACCTGCCTGCATAATTTCCTTGAAAGAATTTGTACCCTTTGACACACGGTATACATTTTCATTGTAGTAAACCTTGCTTACAGAATCTTTTGTGTCTTTTGTATTTTTTATGATTGAAAGTGTAACGTCAGGCTTTAGTGCCATTAATTTTCCATCAGTATCCGTAAAGGTGATAATATGGTCTGAAACAAGAAAATTTTTGTTTCTTACATATAAATCATACTCCTCGAACTTACTCATCTTATACTGCATATAACCATATTTTGAGTAAAGCTCGCGAAGTGCAAAGACAGCCTTTTCATCATTTTTTAAATTAGTCAAATTCATTATTTTGCCTCCAAATCGTCAAGTCTGTCAAGGACAGTTCTATATCCACCGCTGCCGTAGACAAGGCATCTGTTAACACGGCTTATGGTTGCAGTGCTTGCACCCGTTTCCTTTGAAACTATCTGGTAGCTTTTGCCTTTGTCGAGCATTCTTGCAACCTCAAGTCTTTGAGAAATATCCTGAAGCTCCTTGACGGTGCATATATCATCAAAGAAATTGCTGCACTCATCCTCCGTTTTTAAAAGGAGCAATGCCTTAAAAAATTCTCTTGTAGATTCTGAATGAAAGTCCTTCATATTATCACATCACCTTTCACTTTATTACTTTATCATACTACCACAATATAGTGTGAAAGTCAATGCTTTTGGAAAAAATAAATTATATATGTAATATTTATATAAAAATAAAAGAAAATTGTGAGTATAGTTTGCTATTTTTACTCTTGACGAAAGGGTTACATTTTGCTATAATAAAGTTGTAGAAAAAAGTAAAATTAAAGAGGGCAAAAGCCAAATCTTTATAACTTGTATTGATATGCCCAATGGGACTTACATATTGTACTGCTATAATAAAGCGAAGCTGTATGACTGACGGATTTTGCGGGTTACCGCGGGGGAATGCAGCTTTAAAAAGCCGACCGTCTGGGCAAATCAGTTTTCTGATCTAAACTGATATGCCCTTTTAAATTTGGCAAAAAAATCACAAAGGAGGCAAGCTATATGGAACACAAAAATTGGAATGGATTTAAATGCGGAGTCTGGCAGGATGAAATTAACGTTCGTGATTTTATCCAGACAAACTATAAGGAATATATAGGGGATGACAGTTTTCTTGAAACTGCAACTCCACGTACAAAAGCATTGATGGAAAAGGTGCAGGCACTTTTTGCGGAAGAACGTAAAAAAGGCGGGGTTTTAGATGTCGGGGTTGACAGAGTTTCATCGCTGGTTACATATGAACCGGGATATATTGACAAAGAAAACGAAATCATTGTCGGAATGCAGACAGATAAGCCTTTAAAAAGAGGTGTAAATCCATTTGGCGGAATGAGAATGGCGAAGCAAGCGTGTGAAGCCTACGGATATAAGCTTGATAAGAGCGTAGAAGAGGGATTTCGTTTCCGCACTACACATAATGACGGAGTATTCCGCGCATATACTGATGAAATGAGACAGGCACGTAAATGTCACGTTATAACAGGTCTTCCTGATGCTTACGGCAGAGGAAGAATTATAGGCGATTACAGACGTGTGGCGCTTTATGGCGTTGACAAATTGATTGAAGAAAAGAAAAAGGATAAGGCGAGACTTGGAAAAGGTAACTTTAATACTGACGATGTAAGACTCAGCGAAGAACTTTTCCAGCAGATAGCATTCCTTGGAATGATGAAGGAAATGGCACAGATGCACGGCTGTGATATAGGTGAGCCGGCAGGAAATGCCTGTGAGGCAATTCAGTGGACATACTTTGCATATCTTGCTGCAATAAAGGAGCAGAACGGTGCAGCAATGTCACTTGGAAGGGTAAGTACATTTTTTGATATTTATATCGAAAGAGATATAGAAAAGGGAATTCTGACTGAAAAGGATGCTCAGGAGCTTATGGATGATTTTGTTATTAAGCTTCGTATTGCAAGACACTTAAGAACTCCTGAATACAACGAGCTTTTCGGAGGCGACCCGATGTGGATTACAGAGGCTGTTGGAGGTATGGGCGAGGACGGAAGAACTTTAGTTACCAAAAACTGCTACAGAATGTTAAATACTCTCTATACTCTCGGCTCATCACCTGAACCAAACCTTACAATTCTTTGGTCGACAGCACTACCTGAGGCATTCAAGAAATTCTGTGCTAAGGTTTCTGCTGATACTGATTCTATTCAGTATGAAAACGATGATGTTATGCGTCCAGTTTATGGGGATGACTATGCGATTGCCTGCTGCGTATCTGCAATGAAGGTTGGAAAGCAGATGCAGTTCTTTGGTGCAAGATGCAATCTTGCAAAGCTTCTCTTGATTGCGATAAACGGAGGATATGATACTTCAAGCGGTATGCATATCGGTCCTCAGATGTCAGTTCTTGCACAGGACAAGCTTGACTTTGATACAGTTATGAAGAGATTTGATATTTATATCAGCTGGCTCTCAAAACTGTATGTTAATACAATGAACGTAATCCATTATATGCACGATAAGTATGCATATGAAAAGTCACAGATGGCACTTCACGATACAGAGGTTGACAGATTTATGGCGTTTGGTATTGCAGGACTTTCTGTTGTTGCGGATTCTTTGAGTGCGATTAAGTTTGCACAAGTAAAGCCTGTAATGAATGAAGATGGTTATATCGCTGAATTTGAAACAACAGGTGATTTCCCTAAATTCGGAAATGACGATGACAGAGTCGATTTGATAGCAAAAGAAATGGCGCATAAGGTGATTACAGAGCTTAGAAAGACTCCGACCTACAGAAATGCCATTCATACACTTTCGGTTCTTACAATCACATCAAATGTTATGTATGGCAAGAATACTGCCGCAACTCCTGATGGAAGAAAGAATGGAGAACCGTTTGCACCGGGTGCGAATCCAATGCATAACAGAGAAGAAAACGGAGCGCTTGCATCACTTAATTCAGTAGCAAAAATCAGCTATGACGATTGCCGTGACGGTATTTCAAATACATTCTCGATAACCCCTGAGGCTTTGGGACGTGACGAAGATGAAAGATGCAAAAACCTTGTTACGATACTTGACGGATACTTTGCAAAGAATGCGCATCATATTAATGTAAATGTGTTAAACCGTGAAACACTGATGAAAGCATACGAAAATCCTGAAGATTATCCAAACCTAACAATACGTGTTTCGGGATACGCAGTAAACTTCAATAAGCTGTCACGTGAACAGCAGCGCGAGGTTATAAGCCGTACATTCCACGAGGTAGTATGAAAAAGGAAATAGTGGGAAGAGTACATTCTATCCAGAGCCTTGGAACGCTGGACGGACCTGGCGTGAGGTTTGTGGTATTTATGCAAGGGTGTAACTTGAGGTGTAAGTGCTGTCATAATCCCGACACGTGGCAGATGGATGCAGGTGAGGAGTATATGCCTTGTGAAATTGTAGAGAAGGCGACTCATTATAGGGAGTACTTTGGCACAAATGGAGGAATAACTTTGTCTGGCGGTGAACCGATACTGCAGCCGGAGTTTGTTTATGAGGTCTTCAGGCTTGCACATATCGAGGGAATCAATACCTGTCTTGATACGTCGGGGTGCATTTTGAATGATGAAGTCAAGAGATTGCTTGGCGAAACGGATAGAGTTCTCTTGGATATAAAGTATATGACAGATAGCCTCTATCGTGAAAACGTTGGTTGCAGCCTTTTGAAACCACTTGAGTTTTTGGAATATCTTAATGAAAAGAAAATTCCTGTTACTATGCGTCAGGTAATAATTCCGACATTAAATGACAATGAAGAAAATGTATTATTTTTAAAGGAAGTTAAGGCGAAATATCCTTGCATTGATAAGATTGAATTATTACCTTTTCGGAAGATTTGCACGACTAAGTATGAGAATATGGGTATAAACTTCCCATTTGCAGACATACCCGAACCGGAAATTGAAAAAATGAATAAGTTAAAGAAAATGCTTGCCGAGTAAAAGGTAAGCATTTTTTTTATTAAACAAAACAAGCTTATTTAACAAAATTTCTTATTTTTTCATACTATAAAATATACATATAGCGAAAAAAATAAAATTGAAGAAAGGGAGGATAGTATGAAAAAACAGGAAAAAAAGAATGAAAATTTTGATTTGGATATAATAGATAAATATAACAATGTTGCGTCAAGCACAGAATGCACAGGACTTATTCAAATTCCGCCTACAAGTGAAGAAGAGGCTGAAGCTTATGGGGAAATTTACGTTATACCCGAGCAGGTAAACGATTTTGATAATGTAAAGAAAATAAAAGGTCGGCATATAAAATCTGCACCTGATGCAAAATGAGTTTGTGATTAATATCAAAAAAAGGCTGTGGCAAAGCGCCACAGCCGATTTAAATTAATTCTCTTTATTTTTAAGTAAATCTCTGATTTCAGTAAGAAGTGCTGCTTCATCTGAAAGTTTTGGTTCTTCAGGCGCGGGAGCAGGTTCTTCTTCAGTTTTTGAGAATCTGTCCTTTAAGCTATTCATAACCTTTACCATACAGAATACAGAGAAGGCAATAAGTAAAAAGTCAATTACGGCCTGTAAGAACTGACCATATGGAATAGAAAGTGTTTCCGATACTGTAATTGCAAGCTCTGCAACATTTACCTTGCCTGTGATTACACTTATTAAAGGTGTAATAATATTAGTAACGAGTGAATTTACAATTTTTGTAAAAGCAGTACCCATTACAACACCGACAGCCATATCGATTACGTTGCCGCGCGCAATAAATTTCTTAAATTCATCAAATAATTTCATTTGTAGTAATTTCCTTTCTTAATTAAAACTCAAGCTTCTTTGAGAGGAATTCTTCAAGGTCACAAATCTTAATTCTCTGCTGCTCCATAGTATCTCTGTCACGAACTGTAACTGACTGGTCTTCCTCTGAATCAAAGTCATATGTGATACAGAACGGCGTACCAATTTCATCCTGTCTGCGGTATCGCTTACCGATTGAACCGGCATCGTCATATTCTATATTGAATTTCTTTGAAAGATCTTCAAATACCTTTTCTGCGCCTTCGTTAAGCTTCTTAGAAAGAGGAAGCACTGCAGCCTTGACAGGAGCTAAAGCAGGGTGGAAACGAAGAACAACTCGTGAGTCTCCGTCGCCTAAATCTTCTTCGTCGTATGCTTCAACTAAGAATGCAAGTGTTACACGGTCTGCACCGAGTGACGGCTCTACACAGTAAGGAACATATCTTTCACCTGTAATCTGGTCAATATATTCCATACTTTCGCCTGAGTGATTCTGATGCTGCAAGAGGTCATAGTCAGTTCTGTCAGCAATTCCCCAAAGCTCGCCCCAACCGAATGGGAATACGAATTCAATATCTGATGTTCCCTTTGAATAGAAAGCAAGTTCTTCTGGTGAATGGTCACGGAAACGGAGATTTTCTTCTCTGATTCCAAGGTCTTTAAGCCAGTTCATACAAAAATCTTTCCAATAGTAGAACCATTCCATATCCTCGCCTGGCTTGCAGAAGAATTCAAGCTCCATTTGTTCAAATTCACGTGTTCTGAAAGTGAAGTTACCAGGTGTAATTTCGTTACGGAAGGATTTTCCTACCTGACCGATTCCGAAAGGTACCTTCTTTCTTGAAGTACGCTGAACATTTTTAAAGTTTACAAAAATTCCCTGTGCAGTTTCAGGACGGAGATAAACCGTTGAAGAAGAGTCCTCTGTAACGCCCTGGAAGGTTTTGAACATAAGGTTAAATTGTCTTATATCGGTAAAATTCTGCTTGCCGCATTCAGGACATACAATACCGTGCTCGGTTATGTATTCCACCATTTTTTCGTTGCTCCATCCGTCAACTGTAACGTCTTCGCCCTGCTCGTGAGCATAATCTTCGATGAGCTTGTCAGCTCTGTGACGTGCGTGACATTCCTTACAATCCATAAGTGGGTCGGAAAAACCGCCGAGGTGACCTGATGCAACCCAGGTTTCAGGGTTCATAAGTATAGCACAGTCAACTCCAACATTGTATTTTGACTCGGAAATAAACTTTTTCCACCAAGCCTTTTTCACGTTGTTTTTGAACTCTACACCTAAAGGACCATAATCCCAAGTGTTTGCAAGTCCGCCATATATTTCGCTGCCTGCATAAATAAAGCCTCTGCCTTTACAAAGGGCAACGATTTTGTCCATTGTTTTTTCTGAATTTTTCACGTTATACACCCATTTCTAATTTATTTTTTACATATAAATATAGTTTACTTAAAAATGCAACTTTTGTCAATAGATAAGTGTGCTTTTTTGGTAAATATGAAGGAATTTTTAAATAAGATTTTATTTTTTTGCATTATGTTAATTTAAAAGGTGTGGATAAAAGTATTCACAAACAGGCAAAGATAGTGTGGATAAATCAAAAAAGCTTTGATTATATGTATAAAAACAGGTGCAAATGATGGATAAGTGTGTGGATAAAGTGGATTGTAACATAGGTGAAATGGATTTGTAATTAAAATTATGTTAATATTTTATTATTTGACATTCTTCTTTAAATCAGACGTACCTACAGGTGAAGATATGGAATATATCAAAAAGATGTTCCTGTATTTAATTGAGATGTGATTACAAATACTTTAAAATTTGTAAAAAGATGTTGATATTGGCATAGCTATATGCTAAAATATAATGGTAAAACTTCATATGTTCACACAAAGTGTTGATTATGCCGCATATGACATTGTCAAGGTATAGTTGATGAAAAGGGAATGGGGTGAGAATCCCTTGCGTAATTCTGACGGTGTGTGCATCGAATGTTTTTATATCCGTTAACGAAAGTTAGTCATTGGGAAACTGAGAAGGCAGGATATAAAAATGCAGACTTTAGTCTATATGATGCGAGTCACAAGACCTGCTTTGATGTTATTCCATAAAACATCATTGTTTTTGGAGTAATCTTTTCAGTTTGGGGAGCTTGATTTTTTTGATTGGACTGTTCACTTTAACTGGATTGTGATTGATCACAGAAAAACTCAGCTGTGGTAATTTTTCAAAAAGGAAAATTACCACAGTTTTCTTATTATGTAGTAAATTGAGGTTCGGCAATGACAAAAAAATGCCGCCAAAAGCCTACGCCAGCAAATGAGACGCCTATTTAGAAGTTTTTTGATTTTTGAGAAGGAGAAAGATGTATGGGAGAATTTAAAACATACCATCCGATTGTAAACTTTACATACTTTGTATTTGTAATAGGTTTTTCTTGCTTTTTTATGCATCCTGTGTGCCTTGTAATATCTCTGGCTTCAGGTTTTATATATTTCGTAATGTTAAAAGGAAGAAGGCAGGTAAAAGCAACACTAATATATATACTTCCGATGCTCACTTTTATGGCACTTATAAATCCTGTATTTAACCACGATGGTGTTACCATTATAAACTATCTGCCAAACGGAAATCCGATTACACTTGAGTCAATAGTGTACGGATTTTGTGCAGCTGCAATGATTGCGAGTACTATATGTCATTTCTCTTGTTACAACGAGGTTATGACAAGCGATAAATTTATTTATTTGTTCGGAAAAATCATTCCGTCAATGTCTTTAATAATTTCTATGACACTTAGGTTTGTGCCGAAGCTTGCTTCTCAGCTTAAAGTCGTTATAAATGCTCAGAGATGTATGGGCAGGGATATAAGTAATGGCAGCATTATAAAGCGAGCAAAATGCGGACTTAATATTCTCTCAATCATAACAACCTGGTCTTTAGAAAATGCCATTGAAACAGCAGACAGTATGAAGGCTCGTGGGTATGGCATACCGGGAAGAACTGCATTTTCTATATTTACTTTTGATAAGCGGGATAAAAAAGCTCTTATTTGTATTTTGATTTTAGGAACATATACACTTGTGGGGAATTTAATGGGTGGAATGTATTTTAAATTCTTCCCGGCAATGAAAGCAACGAATGTTTCGCCGTTTGCATTGAGTGTGTTTGTGGCATATCTGCTTCTTTGCATATGTCCTATAGTAATTGAAATTTGGGAGGTGAGAAAATGGAAAGCTTTAAGGTCGAAAATTTAAGCTTTAGTTATCCAAATAGAGCGGATGAGGCGCTAAAAGACATAAATTTTACAGTAAATCAGGGCGAATTTGTTTTGCTATGTGGCAGGTCAGGATGTGGAAAAAGTACGCTTTTAAGACTCTTAAAATCAACACTTGCACCTTTTGGAGATATAAGCGGAAATATCTATTTTAACGGTAAACCCATTACAGATTATGACATCAAAGAACAAGCCTCAGACATAGGCTTTGTGATGCAGAGCCCCGATAATCAGATTGTGACAGACAAGGTATGGCACGAACTCAGCTTTGGACTTGAAAGTCTTGGTATTAAAACTCCTGAAATAAGGACAAGAGTATCCGAAATGGCATCTTTTTTTGGGATACAGAACTGGTTTTATAAAAAAGTAACCGAGCTTTCGGGCGGACAGAAGCAACTTTTAAACCTTGCATCTGTTATGGTAATCGGGCCATCGGTATTGATACTTGACGAGCCTACAAGTCAGCTTGACCCAATCGCAGCAGGTGAGTTTTTAAAAACTCTTGAAAAAATCAACCGTGAGCTTGGAACAACCATAATTCTCGCAGAGCATCGTTTGGAAGATGCTTTTCCGATCGCTGACAGAGTTATTGTTATGGATGAAGGCAAAATCATTGTAAATGAAGTCCCAAATGAAGTAGGAAGAATTCTTAAAGATACAAATCACGATATGTATAAAGCACTTCCAACGCCTATGAGAGTGCATGGGGGAGTGCCAAATCCTCTGCCTTGCCCATTGACTGTAAGAGACGGCAGAACTTGGCTTGAAGAATATTCAAAAGAGTATACTTTGAAAGCAGATGTGATTCCTAAAGATGGTTTGAAAAATAGTGGCGATAAAATAATAGAAATCAAGGATGCGTATTTTAGATACGAAAGGAATCTCCCCGATGTAGTGAAAGGATTTAATTTAAGTGTCAATAAGGGAGAAATCTTCTGCTTGGTTGGTGGTAACGGCACAGGAAAGACAACGGCTCTTTCGCTTATATCAGGACTTAACACACCATATAGAGGTGGTGTCTTTATAAAAGGACAAAGTATTTCAAAAATCAAGAATTTATATGACGGACTTTTGGGTGTTCTTCCTCAAAATCCACAGAGTGTGTTTGTTAAAAAGACAGTTTATCTTGATTTAATGGAAATTTTATCTGAAAGAAATCTGACAAAAGAAGAGAAAGAACAAAAAGTAAATAATATTGCTCTGCTTTGCAGAATTGAAAACCTTTTAGACTCACATCCGTATGATTTATCGGGCGGTGAACAGCAGCGTGCCGCTACTGCTAAAATACTCCTTATGGAGCCTGAAATACTGCTTCTTGATGAACCAACAAAAGGAATGGAGGCACATTTTAAAGAAGAATTTGCAGATATTCTTATGGATTTAAAAGCAAAGGGTGTTACAATCCTTATTGTATCTCACGATATTGAATTTTGCGCAGAATATGCAGACAGATGTGCTCTTGTATTTGACGGAGCCCTGACATCAACAGGTACACCGAGAGAGTTCTTTAAGGGCAAGAATTTCTACACAACAGCTGCAAATCGAATGGCACGAACAAGACTTCCTGATGCGATTTTGGCAGAAGATATTATACTTGCTTGCGGCGGGAATGTAGAAAAGAGAGAAAGGCAATCAAGAAATATAGAATTACAAAAGCAGGAAAACAAAAATAAACAACAAAAAGAAAAAAAGAAAAGACTGACTCCTGCAAGAATTATCATTGGCAGTATATTTGCTTTGCTTTTTGCAATAACCTCATTAGCTTTTCTGACAGATACAGATATACTTAAATTTGCAGGAAGTAAGTCTGTAGGATTAGCCATTTTACAAATGCTTGCAGTAGTTGAAATTGCCATTAGCTGTTTCTGTTTCTTCCCGCAAAGAGATGTTGGCATAGAGGTAATACAAGTTCCAAAATCGGACAGAAAGCTGACAAAAAGGACTCTTGTAGCAACATTTTTGATAGTGCTTCTAATTCCGCTGACAATATATATTGGGATTTCATTTTTGGATGACAGAAAGTATTATTTTACCAGTCTTTTAATCATCCTTGAGACAATGATACCATTTTGTATGGTATTTGAGTCAAGAAAACCGAAAGCAAGAGAACTGATAGTGATAAGTGTTCTATGTGGAATTGCCGTTGCAGGAAGAGGCGCGTTTTTTATGCTTCCGCAATTTAAGCCGGTTGTGGCACTTGTGATCATCTCAGGTGTGTGCTTTGGTGGAGAAACTGGTTTTTTGGTAGGTGCCGTTACAGGCTTTGTTTCAAACTTTTTGTTTGGGCAAGGACCGTGGACACCGTGGCAGATGTTTGCCTTCGGTATTATCGGTTTTATCGCCGGAATACTTTTTAAAAAAGGCTTTCTCCGAAAGACCAGAGCATCACTTTGTATATTTGGCTTTTTAGCAATATTAATTGTTTACGGCGGAATTATGAATCCCTCATCTGTTATTATGTGGCAAAATAAAATTACCTGGGAAATGATTATATATAGTTATATTATGGGAATACCTTTCGATTTGATTCATGCGCTCGCAACGGCTTTTTTTCTTTGGTTTATAGCAGAACCTATGATGGATAAGCTTGAAAGAATTAAGCTTAAATATGGACTGGTTGAAAGATAGAATAGAAATTGACTATTTTTGTGGTTTGTGGTATGATTTCGATGTTGGTTATTCCTTGTGTATGATTAGATCGGAATTTTTATGTTATGATGGGACAGCACTTTAAACGGGGTGTGTATCATATTTATAATCAAAAGGAGATAAGCATATGAAAATAAAGAAATTGAGCTTTATCAGCTTTTTTGTAGTGATTGTTTTGTGCATAGGACTTTCAGCTTGCAATAAGACAGAGACGGAAATAGACGTGTGGTCAGAAGCAATCTATACGGAGGATGTCGAATTTGGTAACGGAGAAAAGACAGTTTTGTTAGAAGTTGTTGCCGGAGATAAATCTGTTACCTTTACCATAAATTCTGATAAAAGTAATTTGGGCGAGGTATTGCTTGAACATAGCTTGATTGATGGAGAGCAGGGCGCTTACGGCATTTATGTGAAAAAGGTAAATGGTATAACAGCAGATTATGACGAAAATCAGTGCTATTGGGGTTTTTATAAAAACGGCGAGAGTATGATGACCGGAGTTGACGGAACTGAATTTAAAGACGGTGAACACTACGAATTTGTTTATACAAAATGATGTGAATTGATAAGTTCAAATACTCATAAAGGGGAGAAGTTAATTATATGGACAAGCTTTTGAGGGAAATAGGGTTTGATAAGGCTGAGGCACAGTTTTTTTCGCACCGCTATCTGTGGTTAGAAGAACAAGATAAAAAGTTGCTTGATGAGTTGGGAATGCGGTTTTCGAGCGGTATAGCTCGCGAAATGTGCCACAGTTTTCAGGAAAAATTAAAACCATTGGCATCTAAATACAACTTGGATTCGCGGTGTGTGGATATGCTGTTCTTTTTGTGTAATCTTGAAAAAATGCGTCAGAATTACATAAAAAAAGGCATTGGCGAAAAGCTTTTTTATGATACTGCAAAGGACTTTAAATATAAATTAGATGAATGTAAAAGAACACACGGTATTTTGGGGAGCCCGACATTTGATTGGTATTATTATTTTTTGAATGCAGAAATGGTTGCATTGGGAAGGTTTCAGTTCCATAACATCAAATTTTTTGACGATTTATCATATAAATGGAATGATATAACTGTAAACCCAGGTGATACAGTAGTAAACATTCACATTCCTGCGTCGGGACCTATGCCGAGAGAAATGCGAATGGATGCCTATAAAAAAGCTTTCGAATATTACGGGAAAAATAAAGGGGAGTATCTGGTGATGACCTGTGCGAGCTGGCTTTTGTATCCTGTCTACAAGGAGGTTTTTGCCAAGGGCTCCAATATGTATGATTTCATTGACGATTTTGATATTATTAAAGAAACTAAGGAAGCTGATGAAACTTTTTTGAATTCGTGGTGGGTGTTTGATTGCGCATATAACGGAGACACAAGCAAACTCCCAGCAGATACCACTTTGCAAAGAAATTTTATTAGACATTTAGATGCAGGCAAAAGCACAGGCTGGGGCACGGGAATTATTTTGTTTGACGGCGAAAAAATTGTGAATAACAAAAGAGATAATTGAATCGAAGTAGGAATAAGGGAATGATGCTATTGGGTTAAAAACAACAATTTTTATCCCTAACTTGACACGGGTTATGTAAATATGTCGAATGATGTCGAAAGGAGAAACGACTATGAAAAAAATTCTTGTGATAATTTCTGTTGTTTTGGCAATTATTATTGCTTTAATTGTTATAGGTAATGTTGCACTCGAGTCATTTAGAGCATTTTTGATG
>JAZNNI010000044.1:0-1930 GCA_045580145.1 Clostridia bacterium | reverse complement strand
CACTAAACTTAACAATATCCATGTTATTTTCTCCCTGGGAATCAAACTACTTTTTGCTACTCATACCCGTAAATTATACGACTTATATTATATCATCTGCAAAACACGACTACAACTAACAAAAGAAGCCCTATGCAGCATTTTCCCTGCCTAAGACTCCCTAATCTCTATATTTTTTTAAAAACAATTCCACTAAAGGTCAAATAATATCCGTCATCCTTCTTTTGTAATTTTACCATTTCTCTTGCCAGTCTGCCAAAGCCTTGCACAATCGCAAGGTATTCACCAACTACTTTCAGACAACTGCTAATCTTTGCATTCAAAGCCGCAATTTCCAGGATTAATGCATCGTCTTCTACCTTGAGACAACATTTACACTTTATATCCTTGAACAGTTCATCTGCAACCGTGTAATTACCGCAGGCATCTCTGAAAAGTTCCGGAATATCCGTCTGTTCATACTTACATCCGATTATTCCCTTTGTTTTATGATATTTCCCGGCTTGTTCAAAGAGCATGATATCTTCACCCAAATATGTTGCAGGTTTCAGACGCATCCCTTGAATGGAACGCTTGAAAACCGGAATTTTATGTATTGCTTTTACAGGTATGCATTGATAAAATCCATCCTCACAAAGACACAAGCGAATCGGGATTTTTGAGACCTTTGTTACCAATTCATTTTTATTGTTTCGCCTGATCTCCATCATACCAAAACCGGTCGCGTATTTGCCAGGCATATCGGCGTTATCACTCTTTATATGCTTCTGCTCTGTTTTTGTTTCCTCTACGGCAATCCCTTTTTCTTTGAGATATTCTGTTAAAACAGTCATGCCTGCCGCCACATAAAATCCCATTGCGCTTTGGCTGTTTGTCATGACTACAATACCAACATTAAGTTCCGGAATATAGTTAAACATGGAATGATGACATGTGGTATTTCCTCCGTGTCCAAGTACCTTCCCAACCTGTTCTCCCATATCATACTGCTGATGAATCAGACCAAAACCTACATTATACACGTCCCTGTCAATCGGCTCTTCTAAATCTAACTTCTCCATAAGTTCCAACGTTTCTTTCTTCAAAAGAACCCCATCTTTCTTTAAAAACATCTGCCCAAGCTTAATAAAATCCGAAAGAGACAGATAGGTATTCGAACCTGCCGGAAGCAACGTTGACAAATTATCTTCCATCGCTTTTCCTTTTTTATCATAACTTAAGGAAACGGTATCTGCAAAAGGGGTTCTGTCTTCTTCATTTAAAAGAAAATGCACCCGGATTCCCAATGGCTTCGCGATTTCTTTTTGTATGTATTCCGTGTAAGGCAATCCGGAAACACGCTCAATCACAATACCAAGCACGGTATAACCCACGTTGGAATAGGAAAACATTTTACCCGGCGCTGCTGTCAGATATGTTTCTCTCAATTCCGGAATCACTTCGTGGTAATCTCTTGTTTTACCCAATATCAGATGAAACAAATCGGAAACCAGTCCTGACCGATGCATTAAAAGATTTTTAATCGAAATCTTGTCATATTCGAAATACGATTGTACCTCGAATTCCGGAATGTGCTTTTTAACATCATCCTCCAAAGAAAGTTTCCCTTCCTCCATTAGCTTTAAAATGGCTAACGCAGTCAGAACCTTTGTATTGGAACCAATCATATACAGGCTATCATTATTACTTTTAATTCCTTGTTCCTTATTTGCAAAACCATAGCTATAGTTATAAATAATTCCTTTACTATCAAACAATGCAAGATTCACACCAACTGCCTTGCACTTTTTACAAATTTTATCCAGTCTTTTATTCAGAATCTGTACATCCACCTTTCAGTCCCTCCCATTGCTCTTTTATCCGTTCTTGTGCTTTCCATTCCGTTTTTTCCCTAAAAACGAAGTTCTCTACAGCTTCCATTGCCGTTTTA
>JAZNNI010000043.1:0-23514 GCA_045580145.1 Clostridia bacterium | reverse complement strand
GAAGAAGCAAGGAGTAATGTGAGCGAAGCGAAACAGTACGACTATGATTCTGTCTGTTGTTGTCGGCGGGTATCGAGCCCAGCACGGGGAGCCACGTCGGAACAAGTTACGCTTGTTCCGATTTTTTTTGCAAAAAAATCAGTCACTTGCTTCACTGTTCCTCCTTTTTCGCAAAAAGGTTATGTTCAAGTCGGCTATTCGCTTGTAAACGCACTTATAACGCCTTTGTTTTACTAACAACATTTTTGCGATAGCGTGTCTTCGGCACAGTTGCACCTATATTCTGCATTCCCACCAAAAGACCACCAAAATGGTGGCTTTTTGGTGGTCATATTTGCTTGTTTTAAACTTAATACTTTCCTAGATTTTGCAATCGAGGGTGTAACAAAGTGCATTAAGCATTTTTGTACTAATAGCTTCACTTTTTTTATCATTCCCGACTATCTGCCTTATATTCATTTGGTGATTTCCCCAAGGTCTTCTTAAACACCGACGAAAAATACAGTGGGTCGGAAAAGCCCGACAAAATTGCGACATTCTTTATCGAGTCAATCCCGTGGTCGAGTAATGAAATTGCGTATTTTATTCTGAGGTTTCTCAAATATTCCGAGTATCCAATCCCCATTTTTTCTTTAAAAATATGAGAAATGTACTTTGGGTTATATGAAAGCTGTTCTGCGACGGCGGAGAGTGAAAGGTCGCTGTCGGTAAAATGTTGCTCGCTAAACTCGATAATTTTATTTATCAGGTCGCAGTTTTCGGCAGAAACCCCTGAAAATCTCGAAAATGTATATAACAAAACACTTTCTGAGGCAAGGTCAATAGTTTCCGTTGATGCTCGCGAAAGACTGTCGTGCCAAAGGGGAATGAGTCCGTCAGCTTTAGGGAAAATCCTGTTATTTTTGTTTATACCAAAACGACGGAACAACACATCGGACCTTGTCCCGCTGAAGGATATATACATATATTCGCATATGTCATCGGTATGCGTGGAAAAGTCCTCGCCTTCAAACCCAAAAACAACAGCACCGGGAGAAAAATAAATTTTAGTGTTATCAAAACTAAAGATACCGCAGCCTTGTTTTACAAGAATAATACGATTATGTTTAAGACGTTGCAGAGCAGTCATTGCAGAAAGCTCTGATTCAAGTATGAAGGAATGAATTTCGAGCTTGTCCGCACTTGATTCGGGTATAAATTTACAAATATTTTTTGTCTTCACAGCTTTTCACCTCTTCAGTAAGTATACAAGTAAAACTCTAAAATATCAATACTTTTCTAACTTTTTCAAATAAACATATGGAATATTTCTATTGTTTTGCTATGGGTATTTGATATAATAAATTAAAAAGGGAATGGAGAAAAGCCATGTATTACGGAATTATTATCTTGTCGGTGATTATGTTTGTGTTCTGCTTTGCACTTAATGACGAGTATCAGAAAAGGCAGGGGAACAGCTTAAAAAGCAGTTTTCGATTTACATTTGAAAGCTCTTTGGCAGGACTTTTGGTGCTTCTCGCAATCAACGGCTTCAAACTTGAATTTGCGTGGTTTTCTTTCATACTTGCCTTATTTACGTACCTTATAAGCATAGGCCTCACATTTTGCGGATTTAAGGCGCTGGGAAGTATAAATCTGTCGCTTTATTCGCTTTTTTCAATGCTTGGCG
The DNA here is from genome assembly GCA_045580145.1 of Clostridia bacterium. GTDB lineage: Bacteria > Bacillota > Clostridia > UBA1381 > UBA1381 > UBA1738. The sequence continues at coordinate 21,845 of JAZNNI010000043.1, read as the reverse complement.
GTATGGCGCTGCCTTTTCTGCAGGGTATAATTTTCTTTGGTGAAGAAATCACGATTGCAAAAATACTTTGCTTTTTGTTGATAACGATGGCTCTCGTTCTGTCGGTAAAGAGGGGAAAAAAGAAAAAAGGCGCTATATATTACATAGGAATATTTGTGCTAAATGGTATGTCGGGAGTGCTTTCTAAGATATTTGTAGCGGCGCCTTTTGAAAAAACGAGTGTGGCGGGATACTCTGTACTTTGCGCATTGGTTTCAACAATAATATCGCTGGTTATACTCTTGGTTTTTTATCGGAAAAAAGAGCCAAAAGAGAGAATTTCGTTTACCACTACTGCCATAGGCTCGGCAAATGGTATTGCGAATCGACTTGCGAATTTCCTTTTGGTTATTGCTTTGTCACACGTCGACGCATCTGTTCAATATCCACTTGTAACAGGCGGAACTATGATTTTCTCAACACTTGTTTGCTTTTTTGGAAATAATAAGCCGAGCAGAAAAGAGATTTTATCAATTCTTGTGGCTTTTATCGGGACACTCTTGTTGCTTGTAGTTCCGGTTTAAATAAATGAGGAGGAATAATTATGGAAAAAATCAGAATTGGAGTTTTCGGTGTAGGTCCCAGAGGTAATGGCCTTGCAAGAAACTTTATGATGCTTGACTGCGATGTTGTCGCTATTTGCGGTGCAAGAAAAGCACAAAGAGATGAGACTTTAAAGTATTTGGGCGAAGATGTTGCGGTATATGAAAATTTTGATGAATTCATCGAACACGATATGGATGCTGTTGTGCTTGCAAATTTCTTCCACGAGCACGCACCATATGCGATAAAATGTCTTGAAAGAGGAATACACGTTTTCTCTGAGTGCATAAGTAACTCGACAATGGCAGAGGGTGTTGCACTTATCCGTGCGGCAGAAAAGAGTAATGCCATATATATGCTTGCAGAGAATTATCCGCAAATGAAATTCAACCGTGAAATGAAGCGGATTTGCGATGAAAAAAGTTGGGAAAAATCCTTTATGCAGAAGGCGAATATAACCATCCTGTTGACGAGATAGGTGACATAGAATTTTTGAAGATGTATAGATATTTTCCTGACCATTGGAGAAATCATCTTCCTGCGACCTACTACGTAACGCATTCATTAGGACCAATTATGCGTGCAACGGGCGCTACACCGAAAAAGGTATCGGCATTTCCTATTTTCGCACCGCCTGAAGGGGATGTTCCGACTGCGAGCAATAACGGAGACGTGTCAACTGTTATGATTACACAAAATGATGATGACTCGGTATTTAAGTTTGTTGCGTGGGGACAGTTCGGCGCACACGGAAACTCTTACAGAATTTGTGGAAAGAACGGACAAGTTGAGAACCTGAGGGGGATGGGAGAAAAGGTAATGCTTCGCTATAATGATTGGTCAATACCTGAAGGCGAAGCGGAAGCATCGCTTTACGAGGCACCGTGGAATGAGGATGAAGAAACAATTAAGTGCTTAAGGCAGAGCGCGCACGGCGGCTCGGATTACCTGACAGCAAGAATGTTCATTGAGTGCATCAAGGCTGGTAAACAGCCGGAGCACCCGTTTGATGTTCACTCCGCTGTTACGATGTCGTCAGTTGCAATCTTAGCACACCGCTCAGTTTTGGAAGGTAAGATTTTCGATATTCCTGACTTTAAAAAGGAAGAATGCCGCAAGCAGTATGAAAATGACACAGCCACACCGTTTGTAGGAACAGACGGAAGCCGACCGACAGTTCCTTGCTGTTCGCATCCTGACTATAAGCCGACTGAAAAACAGCTCAAGCTTTACAACGAAATATTCAAGGAATAAAAATACATATGGAAAATGGCAATTTTTTTAAAAAGGTTGCCATTTTTTATTTTTGTGCTATAATTGATTTTGAAGAACAAACGCAGACAAAAATATTAGCAGTTTAATTGTTTTGTGATTTTAAACGCTTAATGCAAATAAAACATTAATGAATTTTTAGACTTTGGCAAAACTACTTGCATAATTTGAATCGAGGTATAACATTGAAAAGTATGGAATGGCATTTAAAAAATTCAGTTAAATACGTAAAATTCCTTATAAAATGGGTATTTATAGCCGCATTGATTGGTATTGCTGGCGGAATTATCGGGGCGCTGTTTCACCACAGTGTAGATGCAGTAACTCATTTCAGGCAGGGAAACGGGAAGATATTATATCTTCTTCCTGTCGGAGGCATTTTGATTACGGCGCTTTATCAACTATTTCGCAAAAAAGGACGTATTGATACAAACCGCGTAATTTTGGCTGCACGAAGAAATGACAAAGTTCCGATTATAATGGTACCGCTGATTTTTGTAAGTACAGTCATAACCCATCTGTTCGGCGGTTCTGCCGGTCGCGAGGGTGCGGCACTTCAGATGGGCGGCGGCATAGGATATAATGCGGGCAGACTTTTGAAATTTAACGAAAACGACCTACACATAGCTACAATGTCGGGAATGAGCGCGGTTTTTGCCGCATTGTTCGGTACGCCGCTTACAGCTGCAGTTTTTGCTATTGAAGTAATTGCGGTAGGTACGCTCAACTACGCAGGATTTCTGCCGTGCGTAACAGCAGCTTGCGTTGCATATCTTTTGTCGGGGAGAATGGGAGTGAGTCCTGTTGCATTTTCAAACGTAATTTTTGCGGCTCCAACTGCCATAAATATGTTAAAAATTGCACTCCTCGCCGCACTTTGTGGGATTTTGAGTACGGTTTTTTGTACCGCGATCAAAAAGACTGAAGAAGGACTTGATAAATTTATTCCAAACTGCTATCTGCGTGCATTTACGGGCGGTGCGGTGATAGTTATCCTAACACTTTTAGCCGGCACAACCGACTATAACGGAGCAGGTATGGAAGTTATATCCCGTGCGGTTTCGGGGGAGGCTCGAATGTGGGACTTTGCTCTTAAAATAATCTTTACTGCGATAACGATTGCGGCAGGGTTCAAAGGTGGCGAGATAGTTCCTACACTTTTTATAGGTTCGACGTTCGGCTGCGTGATGGCACAATTTCTCGGTCTTGATGCGGGACTTTGTGCAGCGATTGGTATGGTTTCGTTGTTCTGTGGGGTTGTCAACTGTCCGATTGCATCAATTTTTCTGTCGATTGAGGTTTTTGGGGCGGAGGGAATTTTGTTTTTTGCCATCGCCTGTGCGGTGAGCTATATAATATCGGGCTATTCAGGACTTTATAAAAGCCAGAAAATCGTTTATTCAAAGCTTAATTCGGGTAGCGTTTCGGAAGATGCCAGATAGATCTTGTTTATTACACAAGTATAAATTTGAGGATTGGGATAAAAAAAATTTTGTTGTTTTTTTACTATTTACAAAACAAAATATTGAATTTTAAAAAAAAATGTGATATTGTTTATATAGAAACTGTTTGAAAGAGGGAATCATTTATGAAAAAGATTTATGAAGGAAAAACAAAGGATGTTTACAGTCTTGACAACGGTAACGTTATGCTGAAGTTCAAGGATGACTGCACAGGAAAAGACGGCGTGTTTGATCCGGGCGAAAATTCAGTAGGACTTACAATCGAAGGAATAGGCAAGGCAAACCTAAGAACATCAGTATATTACTTTGATTTGCTTAAAAAAGCAGGAATTAAGACTCATTATGTTGATGCAAATGTAGATGAAGCTACAATGGAGGTTCTTCCGGGCAAGGTGTTCGGTCACGGCCTTGAAGTTATCTGCCGTCTTGTTGCAACAGGAAGCTTTATCCGCAGATACGGAGAATATATTGAAGACGGAACACCTCTTGAGGGCGGTTATGTAGAATGTACCTTCAAGAATGACGAAAAGGGAGACCCGCTTGTTACCGGCGAAGGTCTTGAGGCGCTTGGTGTTATGTCATATGAAATGTTTGAAAGTATGAAGGAACAGACTCTCAAAATCACAAAGATTGTCGCAGACGATTTAAAGACAATCGGACTTGATTTGTGGGATATCAAGTTTGAGTTTGGATATAATGGCGATGAGGTTATCTTGATTGACGAAATTGCATCAGGCAATATGCGCGTTTACAAAGACGGCAAGATTGTTGATCCGGTTGAACTTACAAAGCTTATCTTAGACAGATAAAATAAAAAGCACTTCATTTTTGAAGTGCTTTTATACTGTCGAAAAAAGTTGTTCTGCCGCAGGCGAGTAAAAAATTGTATATTAAAATAAGTATGTAAAATGGCAAGAAAAACTTGAGTTTTTTCTTGTCATTACTTGCTTTTTATATGAAATTCTACTTGCAAACAAAAGGGAAATAATATATAATAGATTTATGAAAAAATATGTTTTAATTTTAGTTTTGGCGATATTAATTTTTCTGGGAAGCTATAAATGTCCGCTTTATAACATTGTTGGACTGCCTTGCCCGTCCTGCGGGATGACACGTGCGTGGAGGCTTGCGCTTTCGGGGGATATGGTGGCTGCGTTTTTGATGCACCCACTGTTTTGGTTGCCGCTTTCTCTTTTTGTGCCGAAGCTTCAAAAAACACGTTACCTATTAATAATAGCTGCAATTTTCATCGCAGTATATATAATAAGGATGCTTTTGCTCTTTCCGGGCGAGGCGCCGATGGACTATAACTATAATAGTATGATAGGAGAACTATTCAAATGAGCATAAATGCAAAACACGAAATAAAATGTCCGTCCTGCGGGGCACTGCAGGAGATGACGGTATGGCAGTCGATTACGGCTGACGACAGCCCTGATTTAAAGGAAGACCTCTTAAAAGGCAGGGTAAACGTTTTCAGATGTGCAGCCTGTGGAGTATCGGCGCTTGTGCCTGTGCCTGTCCTTTATACAGACAATGCGAAAAAACTGATGATTTCCTTCTCTCCGTGTGAAGGCAAGGAACAGTCGGACCGCATATTTGAAGAAATAAAAAAATCATCGCGTGCATCGGGCGAGCTTGACGGACTTGATGGATACAACCTGCGCTACGTTTCGGCATATAATGACCTCTTGGAAAAATTACTTATTTTTGATAATGAAATGAATGATAAGGTAATAGAGGTTCTAAAGCTGCTTGTGTTAATGCAGGAGGGTGAAAAAATGCAGGACCGCATATGCATCTTCGGGAAAAAGGAAGATGACTTCATCGAATTTATGGTGCAAGATAAAAAAGAAGGACAGCTTTATACGTCACGCGTTCCGTATGAAACTTATGAAACTGTTGCAAAGAGCCTTAAAGAAAGCGGAGTGAAGTTCAAAAGCTTTGGCTGGGAGATGGTTGACTCAAGGTATGCATCAAACCTTTTAAGAGGAGCAAACAATACATTATAATAGGTATAAATAATGAACAACCACACCTCTCATGTATGGTTGTTCATTATTTTTTACAAAAATTATAAAATTTTCATAAAATTTTATCAGAAAAACTTACTCAATAAAAACAATTTGTCTATATTTAAACAAAAAAACTTGACATTTTACTTATAAAATAGTAAAATGAATACGTATGGTTATAATATTTCTTGAATTGGCAAAAGAAGTAACGACAGAGTTGCAAAATTAATGTAAAATTACATAATTATTCTTCTTTAACACCAATTTTACAGTTATATTACAACTGCAAAAAATGCATTGACATACCAAAAAAACGGTGGTACAATCAATGCATAGTCAGGGTGGCGATTAGCCTCACTTGACGCCGAGAAATTCCGATGTGAAAAGAAAGGGTGCACACGGAATACAGAAAACACCCTTTCAAAATAGAAAAAAGGGAGGATTTGAAATTATGAAAAATTTCAAAAAAGTAATTTCCGCTGTTATTGCTTTAGCTTTGTCAGCTAGCACATTAGTAAGCGCTGCAAGCTTTACTGACGTTGCAAAGACTGCTCCTTATGCTGAAGCAATCGACGTACTTTCTTCTTTAGGAATCGTTAACGGTTACGAAGATGGTACATTCAAGCCGGAAGGAGAAATCACAAGAGCAGAAGCTGCTACAATGATCGTTGGAGCATTGAATATGACAGCTGATGCAGTTGCTGCTGCTGGTACAACTCAGTTCGCTGACGTTAACGAAAAGGCAGCTTGGGCTTCAGGTTACATCAACGTTGGTGTTGCTCAGAAGTTCATTTCAGGTATGGGCGACGGAACATTCGCTCCACAGGCAAACGTTACATATGCTCAGATGTGTGTAATGCTTACAATCATCTCAGGTTACGGTGATTACGCAGCAAATGGCGGATATCCAACAGGATATACAACAATGGCTGCTACAACAGGCATCAACAAGGGTGTATCTGTAGGTGACAACACTGCTCTTACAAGAGGTCAGGTTGCTCAGATGATCTACAACACACTTTTAACTCCAATGCTTGGTGTAGATAAGTACACATTCCAGGGTAATGAATATGCTATGCTTGACGGTACAGACGGCAAGTTCAAGACATTGCTTTCTGACAAGTTCGATGGCTATGCAGCTACAATCCGCATTCTTGAAACACCTGTTTCAGATGCATCAACATTAGAAAATGACGAAGTTAACTTTGAAATCATCAAGGCTGACTGGTGGGCAGAAGCTAATGGCGCTCTTAAGGATGATACTACAGGAAGACCAACAGCATTCAGAGATGAAACTGAAAAGTTTGCTGAAGGTGTTGACGTAAACGGAAACCTCAAGAAGATTGGTAAGGCTATCTTTGTTCATGACGAAGAAGGCGAGCTTCTCTTAGTATACTTTGCTGAAACAGGCAAGACAGCTACTAAGGAATTTGTAGCTGAGGACTATATCCCACAGGCTAAGCTTGCAGATGCTAACCAGTATTCATCAACAAATGCAAAGATCAGATTTGGTTCAAAATATTACAATGTTGAAAACTCTATCACAGTTTATGTAAACGGTGTTGCAGAAGCTTCTCCAATTACAAATGCTGCAGATAACTCAGGTAGCACATTTGCTGCTCCTAACTTGACAACTGCACAGACTGCACTTGACAATTACCTCACTAATGCAAGAGGAACAATCACACTTTTAGACGACGGAACAAACCCAGGTTACGAAGTAATCTTCGTTGAAATTTGGGATGTTGCTGAAGTATATGGTGTTGAATACGAAAATGGTAGAACATCTATCAGCATGTTCACAAAGGGATACGTTGGTACACAGTACGACGAAATCGCTATTGATGACGAATATGTTGAAGAAGGCAAAGTAAAAGTTACTGTTGAAAAGAACGGCGAAGTTGCTGACCTTGCTTCACTTGCAAAGGGCGACATCATCGCTTACAAGTCAGTAATCAATGATGGCGTTGATACAATTTTGGAAAATCCAAAGGAAATCGAAATCCTTGCTACAGATTCTGTTGCATCAGGAAAGCTTTCATCTGTAGATGGCGATGAAAAGATCGTAATTATTGATGGAACAAACTATGAAATGGTTGCATGGGGAACACTTTCAAGTTCAGACCTTGCAAAATCATACGAACTTACACTTGATCCATTTGGCAGAATCTATAAGCACGTAGAGGACGGCTCTGCAGCTCTTTACGCAATTGCTCTTGATTTAACAACAGATGAAAAAGCTAAGCTTCTTCTTCCGGATGGAACAGTTAAGACATACGCAGTTGAAAACGATGCATATGCAAACTTTGGTTCAGGTAACAACAACGCAACTTACGTTGACTCATACCTCAACAACACAAGCACAGCTGCAAACGCTCGTGTAATTGAATATAAGATTAAGAAATCAACAGGTTCAATCAATTCATTTAAGCTTGTTACATCATTCGACGATAGTAACTGGGGAGCAGACGTAGAGTACAAGGGTAGAACAGCTAGACTTGGTACATCACCAATCGTTGAAACAACATACGTAATTGATGCTCGTAGCACATTAGACGGCAGCGACCCAAGATCTGCTTCAAGCTATGCTAAGTTTGATGCTAAGGACTTTGTTGACGGAACAGACTACAGATACGTTTCAATCAGACCAAGCACATCTTACACTGCATTCGTTGTACTTTCTAAGATTGGTACAAAGTTCGGTGCAAATTCAAGATTTGCAGTTGTTACAAAGCTTGGAAACCTTGGTGAAACTGAAGACGGTGATTCTGTTTATAAGGTAGAAGCTCTTGTTGACGGTGAGAAGAAGGAAATGCTCTTCGACACAGATGTATACAACGATATTAACAATGATGGCACAACAGGTGACACACTTGCAGTTGGCGACGTATTCTTCTACGAAGTAGATGGCGACGGATTTGTTAACAAGGTATTCAGAATCTGGAATGGTTCAACATTCACAACTCTTTACCAGGCTATCGCTGCAGTAAAGGGTGCTGACCAGACAACAGCATTGGATCCTGATGACTTTATCATCACAGACGAAGTTAAGAATGGTTGGAACTTCAACCTTGCTAACGTATCAGCTACATATGGCGGTTTAACAAGTGTTGCAGATTCTGACATTCAGCTTGCTATGGGTTATATAGTTCCAGGTGCAGACGGATCAATGACATTTGCTAACATTGTAAGTCCTCTTGCTACTATCAATTCAAACAACGATATGACAGGAACATCTGACAACGGTGTTGCAGTATTTGCTTTAGATTCAGATGCAGTAATCTATGAATACTATGCAGCTAATCCAAGTGCATTGAGCGAAAGCGCTAAATTCACAGTTAAGAATAATGCTGTTTATGGCAACAACCTCACAAAGTACGATGCTAACAACGACGGCGTATTCAACGCAAGCGAAGTAACAGTTTCAGGTGTACCAGCAACAGATATGGCTGGTGATGCTGAAAAGGCTATCGCATTAATCGTTGACGAAGTTGTAGTTCAGGTTTATGTTCTTAAATAATCTGACACGATTATAAATTAAAAGAGTTGAACGAAAGTTCAACTCTTTTTTTGCTCTTATTCTTTAAATGGATGCTCTGAGTATTAGGTTTATCTTAAACTTGTCCCATATGTCCCGAAAAAATGTGTTAATATAATTATGAACTGCAGTTATTATTAAATTAAAAGGAGAAAAAATATGGGATATAAATGTACTTTTATGGATAATGACATCTATTATGCAAAGGATGTAAATGCAATGTTTGCAAATCTTACGTCGGCAGGGGTTGTGCTTGCAGATTCGGGAAATCTGCTTTCCGATTTAAATGCTGCTGTCTCGCAGGTTACATCTGAGGGAGTGCAGGATTTTCCTGACAGCTGCAAGCTTATGCTCGTAGATGGTGTGTATAAAATCGGGGAAGGGGTTTGCTTTATGCCGGATGGCTCGACAATTACTTTCGATGAAAACGGCTACGAAATTTCGCCGATTGCCGACTCTGTTAATTATGTCTATCTTAAAAGAAATGACACTATGAATACCATAGATGTTGTAGTATCAGATGTGGCAGGCGGTGCGGATTCTGTGCCTATAGCCGAGATTGATGAGGCTGGAATTATTTATGATAAAAGAAAATACTCACGTGCAAAGGTCAGATTAAATCAAGAGGCGCAGGTGCGGAATTTTGTTTGCACAATCCCCGGAGGCATTCTCGGAGGTGTTGTGCTTGATGTTGAGCGAGGTGACTTTTCGAGGCTGATATTCAATAAAGTAAGCTATAATGATGGCGGTGTTTTAAGGGAATGTTATCCTTTGAGACACGACATAATCAAATTCAACCAGGATGGTGACTCGGGAGGATTTGAAACAAGTCTTGCGTGGAATACCGTAACACAGGTCCACGTAGGCTTTGTAAAAATGGGAAGTACCCTTGAAATTACCTTGGGACGAGATATGACTGGAATAGAATATGAAATAGACTTTGACTTGATTTAAACTAGTCTTGAAAGTGCATAATATTCGGACTTTTTATGGTAGGAATTTTGTCAGTATTTTTATTGACATAAGCTAAGAGGTGTGATAAAATAAACGATGTTGGCTTTTTGAAAAAAGCATATATTTTTTACAGAATGTGGTGATAAAATGAGTATATTACTATCAATGTCGGTTGCACTTTTGGTTGGGCTTTTAATGACAAGAGCATTTAAGCCGTTGAAACTTCCGTCTGTGACTGCGTACCTGATTGCAGGTGTTTTGATTGGCCCTTATTGCATCGGCAGATTAGGGATTGACGGGATAGGTTTTTCCTCACACGATGCGGTTGAGGCGCTTGGCTTGATTTCTGAGGTGGCGCTTGGATTTATTGCATTTTCAATCGGAAGTGAATTCCGTCTTTCCGACCTTAAAAAGACAGGAAAGCAGGCATTTGTAATAGGAATTTTTCAAGCACTTGTAGCGACTCTTTTTGTAGATTTAGCACTTTTGGGAGTACATCTTATAATGCCTGACAAACTGACAGTTCCGCAGCTTATAACTCTCGGTGCTATTGCAACGGCAACAGCCCCTGCTGCGACACTTATGGTAGTTAGGCAGTACAAGGCAAAAGGACCTTTAACAAACCTGCTTTTGCCGATTGTTGCGCTTGATGATGCGGTTGGCCTTATCGTGTTCGCTGTATCATTTGGCATCGCAAAAACGATAACAAGCGGAACAATGGACTTAGTGTCTGTTATAGTAAATCCGCTTGTTGAAATAGGATGTTCACTCCTTTTGGGAGCATTGATGGGCTGGATTTTGACACAGCTTGAAAAGATGTTCAATTCAAATACAAACCGTCTTAATATGACAATCACGTTCGTATTTTTGACAGTTGCACTTTCTATGATGGATTTCCACATAGGGCCTGTGCATATCAGCTTTTCGTCACTGCTCGTTTGTATGATGCTCGGAACTGTATTTTGCAATATATGTCCGCTTTCACATGACCTTATGGAGAAGGCTGATAAGTGGACATCTCCGCTTTTTGCGCTTTTCTTTGTAATAAGTGGTGCGGAGCTTGAGCTTGGTGTGTTCGCGGATATGGCGATTGTAATAATAGGCATCGTTTATATAATCTTCCGCTCGCTCGGAAAATATATTGGTGCATACGGAAGTGCGAAGCTTACAAATTGCGAACCGCAGATATGCAAGTATTTAGGTATAACACTTCTTCCGCAGGCTGGTGTTGCTCTTGGAATGTGCACAACAGCGATGCAGCTTGGTGAGCAGGGAAATCTTATAAGAAATATTACCCTGTTTGCTGTCCTTATTTATGAATTGTTTGGCCCGCTACTCACGCGTCAGGCACTTATAGCAGCAGGAGATATTAAACCTATACCGGAAGAGGTTAAAATGCGCAGACAGACAAAGCTTGATATGGCAAAAAAAATGTCGGATAAATAATGAAAAAGGCTGTGAGAAATCGCAGTCTTTTTGCGTTTTAGTACCTAAAAAAAGATTGCAGTACCAAAAATATGTTTTTTTCGCTTTTTTGTTTACAAATTATTTTTGTGATGATATAATCTATATGAAACTCGGGAAGGGGTAGTTATTATGAAAAAAATGGTTGGCGGAATTTATCCTACGATGATAACTCCGTATAAAAATGGTGACATTGACTTTGATGCAGTAGCAAAACTTGTTGATTGGTACATAGAAAACGGATGCACGGGCATTTTTGCAGTATGCCAGTCGAGTGAGATGGTGTATCTTAGTTTAGAAGAAAGAGTTAAGCTTGCCGAGGCGGTAGTAAAGGCAGCAGACGGCAGAATAAATGTTGTAGCATCAGGACATATCAGCAATTCACTTGATGCGCAGGTGGAGGAAATCAACGAAATTTCAAAGACAGGAATTGATGCGTTTGTTTTGGTATCAAACCGCTTTGACCTGCATAACGATGGCGATGATGTATGGCTTGCAAATGCTGAAAAGGTGCTTGACAGAATAAATCCTGATATGCCACTCGGAATTTATGAATGTCCGATTCCATATAAAAGACTTTTGACAGAGCGCATTTTGAAATGGTGCTTAGAAACAGGCAGATTTAAGTTTATAAAGGATACTTGTTGCAGCCCTGATATGCTCTCTGCACGTATGAAGCTTTTGCAAGGTACAGACCTTATGCTCTTTAACGCAAATGAGCAGACCTTGCTCTACTCACTAAAAGAGGGCGGTGCAGGATACTCGGGAATTATGGCAAACTACCATCCTGATATTCTCGCTTGGCTTTATAATAATTTTGATAAGGAAAAAGAGCTTGCTAATACTGTTTCAAATTTCCTTAGTATGGAAGCATTTACCGAAAATCCGGCATATCCTTGTACGGCCAAGTACTATCATCAGCTTGCAGGCATACCTATGGAAACCTTTGCAAGAAGCTGTGATGAAAAAAGACTTACCGACTACCAGAAGCTAATTGTAGAGCAGATGGTAGAGTTCCATAATGATTTGAGAAAAATTATCGGAGGAAAGTAATATGAAAGCACATAGAAGCTGGAGCTATAAGCCATATAGACCGTTGTTTTTTGAAACAGGCGACGTTTATATCTGCCGAGTTGAGCCGCACGCGACTACTATTACTTTTGACTGGTTATCTGTCGGAGCAGAAAACTATAATGTTTATTATCGTCCGAGATTTTTGGGCGAGTTTGAATGTGTAGCGACAACAAGCGAGCTTACATATACAATCACATCGTTAAAAGAAGGCGTAGAATACGAGTTCTATGTAGAGGCGGACGGCAAAAAGAGCCGTGTGCGATTAGCAAGATGCGGCGAGGCTGTAGGAACGATTGTGAACTATCTTCACCCTGAAGATATGGCGTACAGCTTCTCGGGCAGATACCTTGCCAGTCCCTCGATGGTGCGCCATCCCGACGGACATCTCTTGGCATCAATGGACCTTTTTGCCTGGAATCATCCGCAGAATTTAACCCTTATATATCGCTCGGATGACAACGGAAAAACCTGGTACCACCTTTGTGAATTATTCCCGTCCTTCTGGGGAAGGATGTTTATTCATAAGGGCGAGGTTTATATGCTTTCAGTTGCAACCGAGTATGGTGATTTACTTATCGGTAAATCCTCTGACGGAGGTGCTACCTGGACCGAGCCGACAGTACTTTTGAGGGGCGGTAACGGTAAAAACGGCGAAATTGGGGTTCATAAAAACCCACAGCCTGTTGTAGAGTACAATGGAAGACTTTGGAACACGCTGGAATATGGCTCATATCAAAGAGCTCCGCTTGGACATCCTATGATGGTTATGTCTGTGCCTGTTGACGCGGACCTTTTGTGTGCTGATAACTGGCTTTTCTCAGAGCCGCTTCCTTATGACCCTGACTGGAAAGGCCTTCCGCCGTCAACGCAAAGAGGCTCAGGAGGAATTGAGGGCTGTCTGGTTAATATCCGAGGCGGACTTTACAGCCTTACCCGATTTGATATGTCAGGTATGACACCGAGCTATGGCAAGGTTATGGCATTTAAGGTAAATACAGATGACCCTGAAGCTCAGATGGAGTTTGCAGGATGTATAGATTTTCCATCAAACAATTCCAAATTTGTAATTAAATATAATGAGGAAAGAAAGAAGTTCTATTCTGTTGTGACAAGAATTTCCTGTGAGGAGCTTGCGCACAGAAGAAATCTTTTGAGCCTTATGTCGTCGGAAGACGGCGAACATTGGGAGCTTGTTAAAGATATATATGACTATCGTCACGAAGATTCGTGGTATGCAGGATTTCAGTATGCCGACTGGATATTTGATGGCGACGAAATCATATTCGTTTGCAGAACAGGACTTAATAAGCCGAACGATTTTCATAATACTAACTATCAAACCTTTGACAGAATTAAGATAGACTAAAAAAGGAAAGCAAATGCTTTCCTTTTTAATTTTTCAGCGTTATTCCGGCAGCTTGTGAAGGATTGAAAATCGAGTTTGCCTGCTCATCGGTAAGCGTTATTCCGAAAAGCGTTTCATAGTAATCTTTTGCTTCCTTTATAATGTCGATGTCTGCAAAAAGCTCAGGATAAACTGTTTTTGCCATCCATAAAAGGGTAATCGGGGTGTCTGTTCCCGGAGTGTAGCTTCTATACATACCAAGCGGCATCTTATAAACCATTTTATTCTTAATTGCCTCAATGCCACTCCAATCATAAGCCCCGACTGTGTTTGAGTATAAATCCTCTGGGAATGCTGTGTTGAAGTTGGTAATAAAGATAATTTCAGGATTCCACGCATAGACCTGCTCGATATTTACAGTTTGTTGATTATCGCCTGCAAGCTCCTTTGCGACGTTTTTTGCGCCGATAGAGTCAAGCCACCAATCACCGAAGAAGTTGTCGCCTGAGGTCATAATGGTGCTTTCGCTGTATTTAAACAGGAAGAAAGCCGATTTTTTTTCATCGTCTGAAAGCTTACCAGTTCTGTCTTTTATCATAGCAAGTACGCTTTCGCTGTAATCAGAAACAATCTTTGCCCTGTCGTTTTCGGGATAAATTTGCCCTAAAAGCTCAAGCCAGCTGTTTAAAGTTTTTATGCAGTCATACCCGTGGATGTTCGCAGAAATTCCTACCGCTGTAAAGCCTGCGTTTTTAAGGGTTGTCCCCATTTTCTTGTTGTCTGCACTGTAGAAAACAATGTCAGGCTCAAGCTTTAAAAGCTCCTCTGTATTAACATCCGAGCCACTTGTAAAACCTGTTTGGGCATTTAGTATTTCAGGATAAATTTCGCCGAGGAGTCCATTTTTTGAGGCCGCCATAACCTCGGGCGGTATGCCGACAAGCTTGTCAGCTGAGTCGAAAAATACTGCGAGGACTGATGGGAGAGGGAAAATTCCGCATACAGCAATCCTGTCTGCATTTTTTGGTACGGTTACTGTGTCGCCTGCCTGGTCAGTAAGCGTTATGGTATCGGAGCCTTGCTGCGTGTTTTGTGGCGTACCACACGAGACTAAGGTAAGAAGTGTTAATGCGAGTAAAAGTGTAATAATTCTTTTCATTTTATCCTCTCCTTAAATAATTTTCATTAAATTTTGGATTTTTTCTCTGTATATGCGCCCCGAAAATGCCTCGTGCGGAAACTCAATAAAGTCTGCGTTTTCAGGACATATAGGCTTATATAACGGGTCGGCAATTATCCTTTTTGCACTCTTTAATATTTCACGAAGCTCATTTTCCCCAGATGCTATATGGTCAACCCCTAAGGCCGAATCGGTGCCGGGAGGTGCGATAACAGTCATATCAAGCCCATATTTTCCCTTTGTATATTCACAAAGTGAGTTTGCAATAACTGCATCGTGGATGATATAAGTATCAGCGCTTTGGTAAGTATGCTTGTATGCCGATACGCATTCGCCTGTCAAAGCAGAGGTGCGGAGTACATCTATGAGCGTCTTTGAAAAATCCTTGCCACAGCAAGTACCAATTACATACGGCGTGTCGAATTTTTTGTGCAAAAATTTTGCGGCTAAAAGACCAGATGCTGAAACTACAAGGTTTACGTGTGCAGAGCCAACGTTTTTAAGACTGTTAAAATCTGCACCCATACCGAGCTTAGATATGATTTTAATTCCGCTGTCTTCAATATATCGGTACATATCTTGGGCATATCCGCATATGGAAAAATCGAGGGGAGTAGTACCTATGATGTTGATTGAAAGACTGTCTGTTTTAGTGTCCCCTGATGCGAAGATGCGCACTAATGCTTCAAAAGCAAGCGAAGCCCCGCTTATATAACTATTCATTCCATTAGAAGATATGGCAAAGCTCTTTATGTCAGTATTTTGCTCGACTTCGTGCGCAATGGCAGAGAGGTCTGTGCCAATCATTGACGGGACGGGTGTTCCTGCGATAGCGATGAAGTTTGGCGAAAGCTCGCTTGCAGCAAGGGTTATGTCATCAATAAGTTTTTGGTCATTGCCCATTATAGCATCCATTTCGGAAAGCGCAGAGATGTAAACCATACTGTCAAAATCATACCATCTCGGTTCGTCGTGTGTACTATATGTTGAGTTGCAGCCTGATGCATCGTGCATTATGCACATTCCGCCAAATTCAAACAAAGCGGAGCATATGCCTGATACGTCGGCTGTATAAGTTGATATAATGCTTGAAGCTTGATTTTTTAGCAACATCCACACCCCAATCCTTTAATTTGTATAAGTTTTTTAGCGTCCTTTTCATTTTTGAAAGCATCATCGATTTCGTCACATATTTTTAATATCCCATCATATCCCCAATATCCGCCGCCTTCTACTATGTTCACAAAATTTTGTGTCCCTGTAAAGTAAGCTGCTTTCTGACCTATTGCAACAATTTTTTCGGGAGTCGTCCTTTCTAAAACCCTCATTTTCGGGTGAACAGTTGCAAATATTTCGATGTCGGGGACATTTTCCTTGAGCCATAAAAAAGCAGACTTATCGCCTGACGTGACAGAGTCGGCATAGATGCGAAAAACATTCAGCCCGTATTCGCATAGTAGTTTTGCAAGCTCAAAAGGTCTTGAAACGGCGGTGTAGTCAATACATATTTTAGTGTCCCCAAGTGACGATTTGAGAGAGTTGAGTCTGTCTTGGCAGGCTTGGATTTTGGGGGTATGATTAAACCCATTTGCACCAAGCTCATATGATAGAGTGTCAATACTTACCTTGATTTCGTCAAAGTCAAAGGATACAGGCAGATGAAGATGCTTTTGACCAAGCCTTTTTTCAAGCTCGTCTCCTGCCGACTTTGCTGCAGGGTAGTAGCTTATATTTACTCGACTTTCTGCCATTTTCTTATATTCTTCGTAGGTTTTAAGGTTCGTTATTTCCAAAAGACCATATCCTGCACCGCATACAATTTGACAAAGCTCAGAAGTCGGGCTTGTCGAAAGGTCATTCCCAATTATGTTTATGCTTTTTGGATTTATCTTTGCGGGCTTTAAAAGGCTATAAAGCTGACGCCGCATAGTTTCATCGGGAGTAGAGCCGCTTTTTCTCATAATCGGGTTCATATAACAATCTGTAAAATCAATGTCGGGGAGTTTTTGCCTTAATGTCGCAAAAACCATATCCATATCACATCCGACAAAATGATGCATACAGCTTGTATATAGTAAGATTGCGGGAGGTCGCTTTTTAAGATTTTTCACAATATCTAAAACGCCGTCGATTATTAAATCCTCCATAGTTCCGTCCAAAAGGTTTTGTTCCTTTATTTCAATGGTAGAAAAACGCTCTGTTGCGCTCATTTCGGCGGCAGTCAAAACAACTCCACGAAGACAACTCGCGGCACACACGAAAATCTCGTGTGCTTCGGGTATAAGCATACCTGTGTGAACGATGTTCCAAGTGCCTCGCGCCGGTGCGGCATATTCAAGGCCACTACTGAAAGGGACAGGAAAAGCTGCGTCACGCATCTTTACGGATGCACCTGAGGTATCAACTGTTCTTAAATTCTTCAGCATTTACTCGCCTCCTTTTGAGATAGAAATTACTGTCTCTGCAAGCTTTCTGTAGCAATCTGCAATATCACTTTCGGGGAATGCTTCAATAACAGTTTTCTTCATATCCTCGCTTTCGGGTACAAGCTCGCTATGTCCGATAGTGGCGACGACCTTACTATTTATGTCCTCGGCAAGCTCTTTGACCTTTTCTTCTTCATTTTTTACATTTCGTCTGTTTAATATTATGCCGCCTAAAGAGGCATAGCCGCGTGAAGAAAAGTTTTCGACAGCCATAGCAATATTTGCGGCGGCGTGTATTGCCATATTTTCACCACTTGTAATGACGAAAACTTTGTCGGCATAGCCGCTTCGCATTGGCATTGAAAATCCGCCGCAGACAACGTCTCCTAAAACGTCATAGAACACCACATCGGGCTTATATTTTTCATACGCACCTTTTTCCTTCAGCTTTTCAAGTGCGGCAATAATTCCGCGACCGGCACAGCCAAGCCCTGGTGTCGGACCGCCAGCCTCCACGCACAAAACCCCACAAAAGCCAACAGTAACCATATCTTCAAGGTCAAAGTCGTTCCCGCGGGTGCGGACGAGGTCAAGGACTGTTGTGACTTTTTTGCCGCCTGTTAAACAGGTCGTTGAATCTGCCTTCGGGTCACAACCAATTTGCATAACGGTAAGCCCTTTTTCTGCAAGAGCCGCCGCCATATTTGAGACAGTTGTGGACTTCCCGATTCCGCCTTTTCCATAAACTGCAATATTAATCATTAAAATCACCTCGTTTTTTAAAATCTCCCCTCACAGATGGTGCGGAAAAGCCGATATCTACAAGCATCTTCTCCACCTTTTCTTTGCTATCGCGAGCGGTATCGGCAGTACCGATTTTATTGTCATACAGGCTGTAATTTTTCCTGTTCTCTGTCGGGGAAATGTTTGGCATTATTACGTTTGCACCTGCAAAAATGCCTTTTTCTCTGCCCTTTTCGTCGATAGTACCAAGGGCTGTTGTGGCAGGAAGAAGAACGTCCGGAAGCATTATCCTGCATAGGCTTAAGAAAAATAGAGTATCGCTTAACGTTCCTGACTTTTCCTTTTCAAATGGTGTGTTTTTTGCAGGAAGGAAAGGGCCTATGCCTATCATATGCGGGCGAAATGCCCTCATAAAAAGCATATCTTCTGCAAGATGCTCCGGCGTTTGACCGGGAGCACCTATCATCATCCCACAGCCTGTCTGGAACCCGATTTCTTTAAGGTTATAAAGACACTCAAGACGATTTTTGAGTGTAAGATTTTCGGGATGAAGTAAGCTGTAATGGGAATCTGTTGCAGTTTCGTGTCGCAGTAGATACCTGTCTGCGCCTGCCGAAAAAAGTCGTTTATAGCTGTCATACGTTCTTTCGCCAAGCGATAATGTAATCGCGGCATCAGGGCAGAGAGTACGTATTTCGGAAATTATATCTATAAGAACCTCGTCAGAGAAGAATCCGTCCTCGCCGCCTTGGAGTACAAGGGTACGAAAGCCTGCCTGATATCCGTTTTCGGCACATTCTAAAATTTCTTCCTTCGTCATACGATACCTTAAAACACAAGCGTTGCTCTTTCTTATCCCACAGTATAGACAGTCATTTTTGCAGATGTTTGAGATTTCAATGAGTCCACGAAGATAGATGTTTTTTCCAAATATATCGTCTGTGATTTTGCGGGCAAGAGCGGCCGCATAGGCTCTGTCCTCGTCTGTGTAGGTGGATATCAAGGAGAGCCATTCGCCCTTCTCAAGTTCTTTTTTTGTATTTAATTTATCAATTAAGCTTTTATTAGTCATATCAGTCATCTTTCCCGACGAAAACTGTTTTAACGCTGACATCTGGCAGGGCGCAAAGCCGCGAGGTGAGAATTTCCAGCTCGCTTTTCGGCCCATCGAGAGTCAGGTTTATTATGTTCACGTCGTATTTTTTATATGGCATACCCATTCTTCCTACAATATATGAATGGTATTCGTGCAGAAGTGAGTTGATTGCCGCCGCACTTTCGCGCTTTGCTGCAATCGATATTACAGCGAGGCTATCGGGCACTTTGTATTTAGCCATAAGCGGCAAGTCTTGTGT
This sequence comes from Clostridia bacterium, assembly GCA_045580145.1. Classification (GTDB taxonomy): domain Bacteria; phylum Bacillota; class Clostridia; order UBA1381; family UBA1381; genus UBA1738. The sequence goes on along the minus strand of JAZNNI010000043.1, from coordinate 2,433 downwards.
ATCCTTTATAGAGAGAGGGATTACATCCTTCATAATGCTTTGATTTGTCTCCACTTCGCCGATTACGGCTCTCACCCCGAATGCTTTTTCGATGTTTTCTTCGGTTACGACGGATAGTGTATCACCAAAAAGTGCATTTTTATTTTTATCTAAAATAAGCGCTTTATTTGCACGCTGAAGTGCGTGAGCAGGGTAGTGTGTGTTAAAGATACAGGTCATACCGCTGCGTACCAGCTTGCTTATGGTATCTAAAACCATAAGCTGATTGCGGAAATCAAGATTTGATTCCGGTTCGTCTAAAATAAGGACTTCGGGAGCGGAAGCTAATGCCTTTGCTATCAGCACCATCTGTAGCTCGCCGCCGCTTATTTCGTTGCAGGCTTTTCCTTTTAAAAAGCTGATGTTAAGCTGATTAATAATTTTTTCGACAGCATCCCTGTCCTCTTCGGTTGGCTGGCTGAAAAATCCCATATTGCTGCCTCGACCAAGCATAATCATATCCTCGATAGTGTAGGAACAAATGGCGGATTTTGCCTGAGGAACATATGCGACCTTGCTCCAGAGCGCACGGGCAGAGAGCTTTGAAATATCGGTGCCGTCTAAGGTGCTTTTGCCGTCAGACCATTTCAAAAAGCCCATAATGCAACGAAGAAGGGTTGTTTTTCCGGCACCGTTAGGCCCGAGAATTGCAAGCAAATCTCCGCTGTCTATTGAAAAGTTTATGTTTTCTAAAATGTTTTTGCCTGCCTTGTAGGCAAAGCTACCATTTTCTACTGCTAATTTCATAGTTGCCACCCCCTGCTTTTTCTCATAAGATAAATGAAGAAAGGTGCGCCGATTATTGCGGTCAGAACAGAAACGGGGATTTCCGATGCAGTAAGACTCCTTGAAAGCGTGTCAATAATCACCATAAAGGAAGCTCCGATACTAATGGATGCAGGCAGGAGAAGTCTGTGGTTACTACCGAACTTCATTCTGCAGATATGCGGAACTAAAAGTCCTACCCAGCCGACTTGTCCGCACATTGAAACGCAGGACGCAGTAATTATTGTTGCGCATAAAACCGTGATAGCTCTTAGTAATTTTATATTTGTTCCGGAGGATGCTGCCTCGTCTTCTGACAGTGGAAGAATATTGAGGCGCCATCTGAGGAGAAACAGTATTACAATGCCTGTAATTATAAGGGGTGCGCCAAGTAGAAGGGAGTCATAGCTTGCGCCGTTTAAGCTTCCCATCAGCCAGTATGTTATTGCGGGCAGTTGTGTTTCGCTGTCAGCCATAAATTTTACGAGAGAAACAAGCCCTGAAAATAAAGAGCCTACCATAATTCCTGCAAGAACTGACGTGGACGGGGAATTTTGTCTTCCCATTCCGGAAAGGGCTGTGAGGACTACTGCAAAAATTCCAAACATCAGAGCAGTCGTCTGAATGCCCAAAAGACCGAAGCCCATTAAAATTCCCAGTGCTGCACCAAGACTTGCCCCGCTTGCTACACCGAGTGTGTCGGGAGTGGCGAGAGGGTTTGAAAAAAGGCTTTGGTACGATACTCCTGCCACGGACAGTCCACTGCCTACAAGAATTGCAAGAAGCACTCTTGGAAGACGGATGGAGACTACAACCGTCTGTATCTGCGCACTGACAGGATAGCTGCCGCCAAAAAGGTTGGCAAGACTTTTGAAAACATCTCCGACAGAAATCAGCATACGTCCTGCCATCAGCGTGACTATTGCTGAAAAAACAGGCAACAGGATGAGGAAAATAAGGGTAGATGCCGAAAATCTGTCTTTCGGGATATATTTGTCTTTCATATATAATTCACCTGCTTCATAATTATAGTTAATGTATAAAGGGGCGGTCTTAAACAAAAAACTGCACCCAAAAAGATGCAGCCAAAAAAACACTATTGGATACATCTTTCATCTCAAAAAAATTTCGATGTCAGAGTGTTATGTCTATATAAATTATATATTATTTTGGGAGCCGTGTCAACAAAAATAAAAGAAATAAAAAATGTATAAAATGACGAAATTAAAAGAAAATAAGAGCAAATAGAAGTAAATAGAGAATAAATTTAAATAAATGGTATTTTTAGGGGTTGAGTTTAGGTATAATTATGTGCTATTATATACAAGTCGCTGACGGTAACGTGGTGGCGATGCCGAGAGATCGGGATGTAGCGCAGTTTGGTAGCGCATCTGGTTTGGGACCAGAGGGCCGCAGGTTCGAATCCTGTCATCCCGACCAGATTTTCTTGAAAAATGGGAGTATAGCTCAGCTGGGAGAGCGTCTGCCTTACAAGCAGGATGTCACAGGTTCGAGCCCTGTTACTCCCACCAATATGCTGGTGTAGCTCAATTGGTAGAGCAGCTGATTTGTAATCAGCAGGTCGCGGGTTCGAGTCCCATCACCAGCTCCAACAAACAGGGTAAGCTT
>JAZNNI010000042.1:0-3056 GCA_045580145.1 Clostridia bacterium | reverse complement strand
GCACATTATGTACCAACCGTTAATGCGATGACCTACGAAAAGAATCCAGATTATCTTACAAATAATATGCATAATCTGAAGCTCCTTTACGATGCTGGTGTACATATTGCAATGGGAACCGATAATATGCTGGAAGTGATGGGAGGCAATGTGGAGCATAGGGAGCTTATGTACTATGTGGAGGCAGGACTTACGCCTATGGAGGCGATTGTTGTTGCTACCAAAAACGGTGCCGAGCATTTAGGAATAGCCAACAGAAAAGGACTTATTTGCGAAGGAATGGAGGCAGATTTGATTCTTCTTGAAAAAAATCCCGCCGAGGATATTTCAAATATTCAGTTTATAGACAAGGTGTTCTTAAAAGGTAAGATTGTGTATTCACAAAATGTAATTTCTTCCTATAACATGCCGGATTATCATTACACTGCAGGAGTATCCGTGATGAAATATGATAATTTCGATAACACAGAGATGCGAACAGTAGATGTTTCAGACTATGAGGATAAAGGCGAGATTACACAGACTATCACAAGAGAAAAAGAAGCATGGTCATCCGAGAAATTTACTGTCAGCAAAAATCTATCCTGCACAAAGTGGCACTATGAGCGCCTTTCCGATAAGACAGATATTATTGCAGAGAAAGACGGAGATTATATAAAACTGAAAGGAACATTTAAGGGTAAGGAACAAAATAAAACCTTTAAGATTGGTGACGGTCTTTGGTATCAGATGATGGATATGGCAATGCCTGCATTTATTGCATCTGATGAGGAAGAAATTGTATTCTATTCCATCGGCACAGGAAACAATCGGGGGGCTATGGGACTTGGAGAATTTGCTGCAAAGAAAGCTGGTGAGGAGATAATAAAAGTAAATGGCGAGGAATATGATTGTGTCAAGATTACTTTTGTGTTAACGGCTTTCTCGTGGGCATGGACAGGATTTTACTGGTACGATAAAAAGACAGGGCAACTTATACAGACGGGAGAAAAAGGAAAAAGTGCAGGAAAGAATGATTACCATCTAAAAAGTATGGAATAAAATAGTTATTGAGTAGTGAACTCTTGAAGCATGCACAACTTTTCAGTTTGTAGGAGCTTCGCCATGCCGACACATCGCAAGCAGAGCTTGTTCAGTGTCGCGGCGTTCGCCGTATGCATCTTCGCTCGAATGCGCCTGCCTGTGTGCAAGCACCCGGCAGTCACCTTCGGCTCATCTGCGCATGGCTCATTGCTGCGCGCAAAATTTCAGTCTTACGGAGAGATTGAAAGCAACTGAAGATTTGAAGTTTCTGTTCTATTCATAATTTTGAACCACAGCAATTGTGGTTCTTTTTTGATATTTATTACAACACCCAGCTTGACAAATGTATCAGAGTGATATATTATTCCATATATCAGATTGATACATGGAGGACAATGATGAATAGGCAGAATATAAGAAAATTATTACTAATTATCTCTTTACTTTTATTTCCGATAACGATATGGTATATGTCTCCATACCTAATTATTCAAGGTGCTATGGAGGGGATAATAACCGGAAGTTTTGTTGTATTTACTTGTATGTTACTTGGTTCAATTTTTTGCGGTAGACTGTTCTGTGCATGGCTGTGTCCCATGGGTGGTATGCAGGAATGTTTATTTGCCGTTAATGCCAAGAATCCTAAGCAGGGATGGAAGAATTACATCAAATATGCGATTTGGACAATTTGGATTATAGCAGTTATTTTGTGCTTTATTTTTAGGAAAAAAGAAATAACGGTTGATTTCTTTTATATGACGGATCATGGGATTTCAATCAGTAATATCTATAATTATGTGATATATTATGGTATTATTTTCTTGGTACTGATTCCGGCAGTCCTTTTTGGGAAAAGAATATTTTGTCACTATTTTTGCTGGATGGCACCATTTATGGTGCTGGGAACCAAAATAAGACGGGTTCTCCATTTGCCGGGCTTACATATTAAGGTAAAACAGCCGGATGCTTGTGTTTCCTGCGGAAAGTGTAATAGAGAATGCCCTATGGGAATTAAAGTATCAGAGCTGATAAAAGATGGGCAGATAAAGAATGCGGAATGCATTCAGTGTGGTGCTTGTATAGACGGTTGTCCAAAGAAAGTTTTGTCTTATGGAATGATGGAAAGAGGAAAAAAGAATGGCAATAGAAAAGAAAAGTGATTGCGTCATTTTAGGTTTGTTAAGCCACGAAGATTTAACGGGGTATGAAATTAAAAAACGGATGGATACAGCTTTAAAGTATTTTTGGGGGGCGAGTTATGGCAGCATATATCCCGCACTGGGGGACTTGGTGAAGCGCGGACTGGCAAGTAAACGTGATGGAGCAGAAAATAATCGAAATAAAATTATCTATTCCATTACGGAAGATGGTAGAAACTATTTAAAAGGTTGGCTTGCCAACCCGGTGGAAAAGGACGAACTGCGCTATGAAACATTGCTGAAATTATTCTTTGGTCATGAGGCTGGAGCGGAGCAGACACTGGCGCATATAGAAGCTTTTGAGGAAAAGATTTCAAAAGAACTGCCATTTCTCATAGGAGCAACAGAGGTGCTTAAGAAAGGCATTTCGGAGGATGATACCCACAAATATTATCTGCTCACTGCAGAGTTTGGAGTCAAGACTTATCAAGCCTATTTGGAATGGTGCAGGGAAGCGAAAGCGATATTGAAAGAGGAGCGTGGATAGAATGCTTGGACATTTTGGTTTTTCATATGTTGGGCTGATATTTATGATTATGCTCATGGTACCCAATATAATATGGGCGAAAAATCAGCCACAAGGTTACACAGCAGAGAATGAAAATAAGGTACTTGCCGTTTTTGAGAGAATTGGAGAAATTCTGGCTACGTGCTGTGCTTTGGTGTTTTCGGACTTTAATCTGCGTGCATGGTCTTTGTGGTCCTTATGGCTTGTGGCATCTTTTGTTTTGATGATTATGTACGAGTTTTGGTGGATTAGATATTTTAGAAGTGAGCGGAGATTATCCGACTTTTACAGCAGTTTCTGTGGAGTGCCACTTGCAGGGGCAACAT
>JAZNNI010000041.1:0-34941 GCA_045580145.1 Clostridia bacterium | reverse complement strand
ATGTAAATATGTCGAATGATGTCGAAAGGAGAAACGACTATGAAAAAAATTCTTGTGATAATTTCTGTTGTTTTGGCAATTATTATTGCTTTAATTGTTATAGGTAATGTTGCACTCGAGTCATTTAGAGCATTTTTGATGGGAGAGCCTGATGTTATTCAAGAAGTTGTTTCGCCTGACGGCAAATATGTTGCTTATGTTTTTGAATCAAATGGAGGAGCTACTACAAGATTTACATATAGGTTGTCTGTGTTAAAAAATGGCAAGAAACTTAAAGCTGGAGATGTTGGAAATACATTTATAACATATGATGAGTTTGATGTTGAGTGGGTTGATAATGATACACTAAAAGTTAATAATATTGCATCAATATACATATTTAAACAAGAAAGAAAAATTGATGAGGTTAGTGTAAGTTATAATCACATAAAAGAATAATTTTAGTTCTAACTTGATAGGAGCTTGCTACTGAAATAAGTTGCATCTAAACCTTATGCCTCGCAATAAGGATGTCGAATTTGGCACAATAGATGGCATTGAAGAATAATTACTGTAATTATAACGAATACGGAGAAACAAATATGAGTATATCAGGAATTACAAAGAATAAAAATGTTATGCACGCAATTTATATAGGAACATTATGTTCGGTTGCATATCTGGCGGTATATTTTGCGAGAAATATATTAGGAGTTGTTACTCCTCAAATGATTGAAGGGGGATATACTGAGGAATACATTGGTAAGGTATCATCTGTTTATTTTGTTTTTTATGCAGTAGGGCAGTTGATAAATGGTGCGATTGGAGATAAAATAAAGGCGAGATATATGATAAGCATTGGTCTTTTTATGGCAGGTATTACTAATGTTGTATTTTCAAGTATTTCGTCACAATATGCTGACATAGCCATACTTGCTTATGGATTTTCAGGGTTCTTTTTGGCTATGATATATGGTCCGATGACAAAGGTTGTGGCAGAAAATACTGAACCTATATATGCTACGAGATGCAGTTTAGGATATACTTTTGCATCATTTATTGGTTCTCCTCTTGCAGGGGTAGCCGCAGCCGTACTTGTTTGGCAGAATGTATTTATGACAAGTAGTATTGTTCTTGTAATAATGGCCATTATATGTTTTTTGTTCTTTTTGATGTTTGAAAAAAAGGGGATTGTAAAATATAATCAGTATGAGCGCAAAAAGGACCAAGGAGGAAGCATTAAGGTTTTAATCAAACATAGAATCATAAAATTTACATTGATTTCTATGCTGACAGGCGTAGTGAGAACAACGGTTGTATTTTGGTTACCTACATACATATCACAATATCTTGGTTTTTCTTCGGAAACATCAGCCGTGCTATTTACGACGGCAACATTTGCAATTTCTTTTACTACATTTATTGCGATTTTTATATATGAAAAGCTTAACAGAAATATGGATTTAACGATATTGCTTGCCTTTATATTGTCGGCGGTATCGTTTGTTTTGGTTTACTTGGTAAAACAACCTGTTTTAAATATAATATTTATCATCATTGCAATAATGTCATCAAACGGGGCGGCAACAATGCTATGGAGCAGATATTGCCCAAGTCTTCGTGATACAGGTATGGTTTCAAGTGCAACAGGATTTCTTGATTTCATAAGCTATATGGCTGCTGCAGCATCAAGTACAATTTTTGCAAATGCGGTTTCTCTTATCGGATGGGGGAATTTAATTCTCGCATGGTTTGGGTTGATGATGGCAGGCATTATTGTTGCACTGCCTTATGATAAAATTACAAAAACAAAGAGAATTTCACAATAACGGATTTAATTTTTTTGTCCTAACTTAAAACGAACTTGACACCAAAAAGGCATGCATCTAAACCTTATGTGTCGCAATGTAAAGAATGTCGAAATATGGTGAAAAAAATATATTGACAATATCCTACGATTTGTATATAATATAAATTGTAGGATATATTTATTGTATAAATAATAGGAGGCAATTATGAATATAAATACTGAAACAATCACAACTATGACAGAAGCAAATCAGAATTTTTCAAAGGTTGCTAAAGTGGCAGAGAACAACGGTCAGGCTGTTATATTCAAAAACAACAAGCCGAAATTCTTACTTATTGATGTGGATTCAAATTCATATTTTGATATTTCTGATGATGAAAAAATTGATGTTGCGGCAAAAAGAATTATGAATCGTTTTAAACCTGCGTTTGAGGAACTGGCAAAATGATAAAATTAAGTAAAGAAAAGGTTTTACTCCTGCATCAACTGATTGCCGAAGAAACAGGCGGCGGTGTTGGCGTAAGAGATGTTGGTCTTTTAGAAAGTGCTCTTAATAATGCTTATGCCACTTTTGGTGGAGAAGAACTTTATAAGACTAAAGAAGAGAAAGCGGCAAGTCTTGGGTTTGCGTTAATATCTAATCATGCATTTGTTGATGGAAATAAAAGAATTGGTGTTTATGTTATGCTTACTTTTTTAGAGGCAGAAGGCATAAAAATGAATTGCACAAATGCAGATGTTGTAGACTTTGGTTTATCGGTTGCTTCGGGCGATATGAAATATAACGAGATTTTAGAATGGATAAATAAATTCAAAAAATAATTTTTTGTTCCTAACACGACACGAATTCTATTTGAAAATTGACTGCATCTAAACCTTACATCTCGCAATGTAAAAAGATTGGCATATGGATTATACAATTTTTATTCGAAAAAAATGGTGATTTACTATGAAATATAAGATATTGGAGCTTTTGCAAAATGAAAAAGGATATGTTTCAGGCGAAAGTTTGTCAAAGCAGCTTGGCATCTCAAGGAATGCTGTGTGGAAAAATATTAACAGTTTAAAGAAAGAGGGATTTGAAATAACATCTGTCCCGAGTAAAGGATATACTCTTTTATTTTCGCCGGATTTGATAAATCCAGAGAAGTTAAAGAAAAGTGTTCCGGGAAATGTTTATTACTTCAAATCCACAGAGTCAACGAATCTTGAGGCGAAAGCTACTAAAAATGTGCCGGATAAGAGCCTTTTTATAGCGGAGACTCAAACCGGAGGCAGAGGAAGACTTGGGCGGAAATGGTCGTCGCCTGCGGGAGCAGGAATTTTTATGAGTCTTTATTTAGAACCGGAAATTTCTGCTGTCGATGTGTCATTACTTACGCTTATTGCAGGGCTTGCAGTATGCCGTAGAATTAAAGGCTCTAAAATAAAATGGCCCAATGATGTTTTAATAAATGGCAAAAAGGTGTGCGGCATTTTAACTGAAATGTCTGCTGAAATGGACAGAGTAAGCAAGGTCATCGTTGGGATTGGCGTCAATGTGAATAATGAGGTGTTTGGAATTGACCTAATCGAAAAAGCTACATCGCTTTACCGTGAGACTGGGCGAAAACATATGCGAGAAAAAATTGCATCGGATATACTTGATGAGTTTTTTGTGCTTTATGATGAATTTATCCAAAAGGGATTTGCTCACCTTAAAGATGAGTATGCAAGAAACTGTACGACACTAAATCACGATGTCATTATCCTTAAAAATGGTAACGAGTATTTTGCGAAGGCTGTGGATATTACTGACAGGGGAGAGCTTTTAGTGGAACGTGACGGGAAAATTGAAGCTGTAAATTCGGGAGAAGTTTCTGTCCGTGGGCTTTTAGGATATAATTGGGGTTGAAAAAAGGCAATAAATCTGGTATAATATCATTTATTGCTATATAGGGGGTGCTACCTTGCTTTTTTCAGAATATGAACTTTGGCCGCAGAGTGAGCTTGACTTGTTTGAACTAAAGGAAGTTCCGGAAAGCCTTTATAATGATGTAATATCTGCGGGAAAGAAGTATATAAATAATGACTGGGGAGTACTGACTGCTTCAATGTATACAGACGCCCAAAGTGATGATTTTATAAACGGATATAAGGAAAGACGAATTGCTTTAAGCTCGCTTGCTTTGGCTGAATATGCAGAGAAAAACGGGCGGTTTATGCGTGATATAATCGACGGAATCTGGTGTATATGTGAAGAAAGTACGTGGATGCTTCCAGATACTACGGGAGCTTTGCGTGACTACGAGCTTCAAAGGTTTGATATAAATGCGGCCAGAACTGCATCGCTTCTTTCTTTGTGCATAAATCTTTTCCGAAAGGAATTATCGCTTCCGGTTAAGAAAAGAGCTCTTTATGAAATCAGACGCAGAGTGCTTGAGCCTTTTTCAGATGCGAAACAGCTTACACCGGAAAATGTTGCACATACTTTTACTGCGTGTATGTTTGCAGAAGACGACGAAGAAAAACGAAGAAGTATTGTCGATAAAACACTTACAGCATTAGATTATTTTCTGGGACAGTATACCGAGGATGGTATAAAGGCAAAAACACAGCAAAGTCTTTATCGTTGGTCGGCATATATTTTTGATGTCCTTGAGCTTTTATATAATGTAACCGACCAGAAGTTTTCAGTGTTCAGCGATGAAAAGGTGAGGTTTGTTGCAGACAGTATATACAGGGCTCATATTGGGAGTGACGGATTTTCTGAAAGTGTAACAGAAGAGGATGGAGCAAGAGCCTACCTTTTTGGAAAACGTATGGACTATAAGAAGCTGATGGATTTTGGAGCAAGTGAATTTTTGAAGATTAAAGAGCCAAGCCTACCTAACAGCACAAATCTTTTCCATAAGCTCTATTCACTAAAATTTGCATCAGAAATTATAAGCTACGGCGATAATTTTGATGAGCAGGAATGTGGATATATTGACAGTATGGACCTTTTTGTGAAGAAAACCAAGGGATTTTCCGTAGCTGTCAAGGGTGGTAGCTCTGCTGCCGGTAATTTTATGGCATATCTTGAAAATGAGCCATATGTTGTTGATTTGGAAAAGACACATAATTTGCCTGTAATAAATGGATTTACTCAGTTCCCGAATACAAAAAGTGCCATAGTAGAAAAAATGGAAAATGGAGTGAGTGTCGACATTTCAAAGACTTACCCCAAAAATGCAGGAATAATAAAGTGGGTTCGAAGTGTTGAGTCGGAGGAAAAGTATGTTATAATCACAGATGATTACGAGCTTTCAAAGAATGAAGACCTACGGCTTATAATACTGATGAAGGATAAGCCGATTTTGTCAGGAGACCGGATTTTAATTGGTGATGGTACGATTTTGTGGGAGGGAAATCTTGCTCTCAGAGTTGAACTTGTAAAATCAAAGAACTATGATTATGTATACAGACTTGTTTTTCATATAAAGGACACGGAGCCGTCGGGCAGAATAAGGATTGCATTAAAAAAGAGCTGATACAGCTCTTTTTTGTGTTATGGAAGAACAATTGTATGTCCGCCAATTTCAAAAAGGTAGTCACAGCTTTTTAAGATTTCTGTAAACTCAAAGGTATCGCAAGGCAGAGTTTTTGAAAGGAGTGCCGTGGCACCTTCATTTCCTGTTCCGGGATGATGGAAATCACTTCCTGATAATGTGATATTTACATCATTTTCCTTTGCATAACGTACAGCAAGCGGTATTTTGGAATTTTGGTTTATGTGCAAATTAAATGTTTCAATTCCGTCAAGCAAGCTTGCGTCAGCAGGTGTACTTGGACTCCTGAAAGGATGTGCCTGAATGAAAACACTGTTTGGTAAATTGAGATTTTTTCGGAAATTTTCAACTGTTCCGCCTAAGTGGTCATAAATTTCCAACAAGTCATCTCTGTCTACACCATAAATTAAGTAGTCATTTTCACTTTCGATAAATCTTAGCTCTGCTCCTAAAATTACATTTATTTTAAGCTTATCTCCCTCAAGCTTTGCTTCGTAAAAATCTGCAAGATAGCGGTCTATCTTTTCTTCCTTGGTAAGATTTTGATATATGTCTTGATGTTCAAAAAGCCAGAGAAAAAAGTGATTTGTAATGCAAATTGCATCATAGCCAAGCTCTTTATATATCCTTACAACTTCTTTCGGAGTGGCCTCACTGCACGGGCTTACCGGACTGGTATGTGCATGGGCTTCAATTTTGTACTTATAGTCAGCTTTGAGCTGAGACTTGATATGTTGGTAATTCATTAAAGCATCTCCTTTAAAAATACAAAAGCGGTACAGAGATAACTGTACCGCGTGGTAATCGTAATTTATGCATTTATAATGCTGAGTACAACGGTTGTAATCAAGAAAAGAATAGCTAAAACTGTTGTCATTTTTGCAAACAACGAAGCCTTTGTTCTTCCTGAGTTCTTGCTGAAAAATGAATCTCCGGCATCAGGTGATGAACCAGCAATGCCTTTCATTCCAGGGTCCTTGCCTTCCTGCAACAACACAACAGCTATCAAAGCAACAGTTACGATGATGTGTAAAACCAAAAAAACTGTATTCATCTGCAGTAACCTCCTAATTTTAATTATATATCGTATACATTATAACACCTTATTTCAAATTTTACAAGGCTTTTTTTTAGATTTTTGCTATTATTTTCAAAAAAGTAAAAATTGTTACGAAATTGTAAGGAAAATCTTGTAGAAATATGGAGAATAATATGATAGAATAAAAAGGAATTATAATAGGAAAGGTGTTTGTTTGATGAAAAAAGTCTTTGCGTTTTTGATGGCCACAATGTTTACATATTCTGTTGCGTCCGCCGAGAGTTTTGGGAACGAAGTTGAGCGTGGCGTCAATGCCAGAACTGTAATTATTGCCTCAAAACAAGAACTTGAAATTTTTGGAGATGTGGAAATAATCGAGGCAACAAAAGATAAATATAACAAGAAAGATAAAGGAAATGGGTACTTAAGACCTCCTAAAAATGAAGAAGAAAAGGAGGTGGCGGAGGAAGAAAAGGTATTTAAGGAAATATCTACCGGCTCGGGAGATTATGAATCTACATATTTCTATCAATCTCAGCCTGAACTTGAGTTTGAAGAAAACGGACGAGGATACTGCTGGGTATGTTCGTATGCAATGCTCTTTTCAAATGTTTTGGAAGATGTTATAACTCCAATAGATATTGCACAATATAATAAAGAGGCAGGATTTGGCGGAAGCTATATGGCGGGGCATGCTGCCTTGGCTGATAGCTTTGATCTTGAGCTGGTGCCGGCACTTGCAGAAGACTCTCAGTATTTTGCTGAATTTGATGCGAAGAACAGAGGAGAAACCACCCTTAATGTTACCTCTGATGAGGATGCAAAGGTGGCAATCTGTGAGGCACTTGACAGATTTCCGCAAGGTGTAATTGTACGTTATGAGGGATATCCTCATTCGATGATGGCGGTATCGTATGATGACGAAAATATATATTTCAACGATCCTGGATTAAAGGATGGAGAGCATATTACATTTGATAAAACTTGTCTTAAGAATTTCAAGCTGTCTGACATTTCATATATTCAGGCTGTTGAGGTGAAATAATGAATGTTTATGATTTTGACAACACTATCTATGATGGAGAGAGTGTTGTCGACTTTTATTTGTTTCTGCTTAGGAAAAATCCACGCCTGATTTCATTTATGCCTAAGATGGTGTGGATGCTATTAAAATATAAAGCCTGCCTTATCTCAGAGCAAGAGCTTTACTCTAAAGCACAAAGGTATGCAGTACGTCTTATTTCCTATATAAAGGATAGTGGTATAGTTGCTGAATTTTGGGACAAAAACCAAAATAAGATTAAAAAATTCTATCTTGACAGGCATAGAGAAGATGATGTTGTCCTTTCTGCAAGCTGTAATTTATTAATTGATGAAATGTGCAGAAGGCTTGGAGTAAAAACCGTTATTTCGTCAGAGGTGGATATTGATACCGGAGAAATTCTGCAGGTTTGCTTTAGGAATAAAAAACCGGAAATTTTTAAAAAACATTTCCCGGATACAATTATAGATAATTTTTATACAGATTCTATGAATGACAGTCCGATGTTTAGTCTTTCAAAGCATATCTACTTGGTAAAAGGGAATAAAGTAAAGGAAATTGAAAAATGAAATATGAAAAATCATGCGGAGCAGTAATTTTCCGCAATAATAATGGAACACGTGAATATTTTTTGATTATGAACAAAAAAGGAAATGCAAGAGGTCATTGGGGATTTCCTAAGGGACATATAGAGCAGGGAGAAAATGAATTTGAAACAGCAGCGAGGGAAATTAAAGAAGAAACCGGTCTTTCAGTTGTTTTTATAGGCGGAGTAAGGGAAGTTTCTTCATACAGCCCAAGACCGGGAGTTCAGAAGGATGTCGTGTATTTTCTTGCAACCCCTAAAAATGATGCGTATGTTCGCTTGCAGGCGGAGGAGGTTGCGGAATATAGATGGTGCGCTCAAAAAGAGGCAAAAGATCTTCTTACACACGATACTGCTATTTTAGAAAAAATGGAAAGAGCATTTTTTTAAAATGTGTGGACAAAATGTAAAATTTGATATATAATTATGGTAATGTAAAATTAACGAACGTAGGATATGAAATTGTATAGAAAGGAACTACATAAATGGACGAAAGAGTATTTGTAATGAACCATCCGCTTATCCAGCATAAACTATCAATTATGCGTGATAAAAACACATCTGTAAAGGATTTTCGTGAATGCGCGCACGAGATTGGACTGCTTTTAGGCTATGAGGCAACAAAAGACCTTGAGCTTGAAGAATTTGAAATTGAAACTCCTATTACAAAGATGACGGCGAAAAGGACAAAGAAGAAGGTGGCGTTAGTCCCTATTTTAAGGGCCGGACTTGGAATGGTTGATGCGCTAATGGATTTGATTCCATCAGCTAAAATCGGACATATCGGCTTATATAGAAATGAGGAAACTTTAGAACCGGTTGAGTATTATTGCAAGATGCCTACAGATATTGAAGAACGTCAGGTGCTTGTCCTTGACCCGATGCTTGCAACAGGCGGAAGTGCTATTGATGCTATAACAATGATAAAAAAACGCGGAGCAAAAAATATTAAGTTTGTATGTATAATCGCAGCTCCACAGGGTGTTTCGGCACTTAGAAATGCGCATCCTGATGTTGATATTTACTGCGGTGCGGTTGATGAAAAATTAAATGAAAACGGATATATTGTACCGGGACTTGGAGATGCCGGTGACAGACTTTTCGGAACTTTATAATATCATTCAGGGCGGTGAAGGCATCGCCCTGTAATTTTGCATAGCATAGCTTAATTGCGGAATCGGAGGTACTTGTTTTATGCGTATGCGTAAAAAGAAAAATTGTGAAACGAGACTTGAAAAAAGCGGGGAATTGTGGATTCGTGAGCCGGAAAGTTTAAAAGGTGAGTGGCATTCAGAATTTGCAAATGAAAATCCCATACATATTGAAATTGGTTGCGGAAAGGGGAAGTTTATTTGCGAAATGGCACAGAAATATCCTGATATTAACTTTGTTGCCATTGAGGTTGTGCGTGATGTAATGGTTCTTGCGATGGAAAAGGCACAGCCGCTTGGACTTAAAAATCTGAGATTTATTATTGCAGATGCAGCAAAGCTTTCCGACTATTTTGAAAAGGGAGAGGCAAGAAGAATTTATCTGAATTTTTCTGACCCTTGGAAAAAGAGCCGTCAGGCAAAACGCAGACTTACACATAAAAATTTCCTTGATGTGTATAAAAAGGTTATTTTAGAAGGGGACTTGATATGCTTTAAAACAGATAACCAGAAACTGTTTGAATTTTCGCTGAATTCCTTTGCGGCTGAAAATTTTAAGATGTCGGATATAACCTTTGATTTGCATAACTCGGGCTTTGAGGATAATGTTATGACCGAGTATGAAACAAGATTTTCAGAGCAGGGTATGCCGATTTACAGGGTATGTGCAAGGTATATAGGTTGGGAAGAATAGAAAAACGGATGGCATTGCCATCCGTTTTAAAATGTTTATTTTTCGTATACTGACCTTTTTAATACGCCTATGTACGGGAAATTACGATATTGTTCGTTGTAATCAAGACCATAGCCGACAACAAATTCATCGGGAATTTCCTTGCCTACATAGTCGACTTTTACATCAACGACTCTTCTCGAAGGTTTATCAAGCATAGTGCAGATTCTTACTGATTTTGCATTTCTTGACTCAAAGAGGGTTTTAATCTTGTGAAGAGTATTTCCGCTGTCAATAATGTCTTCTACGATAAGAATATTTTTGCCGGACACATCTTGCTCAAGGTCTTTCTTTACGTTAATAAAACCACCTGAAGATGTTGATTTTCCGTAGCTTGAAACCTGCATAAAATCAATTTCAACGGGCATATTAAGCTTTCTTATCAAATCCATTGCAAATGGTGTTGAACCTTTTAAGATAATAACTACCAAAAGAGGTTCTCCGCATAAATCCCTGTTCAAATTTTCTGCAATAGTATCGACACAAGCTGTAATTTCGCTTTCATTCACAAGTACTCTCTCAACATCTTTATGCATTAGTCTTACTCCTTAATTTAAAGCGTTGCGGAATGTGTAGCATCTTTGCTCTTGCCAAGGCAAAAAGTACAGGAGCGCAAATTGCAGAGTCAATAAGGTGATGAACAAATGTGCCTGCAAATGCAATTCCTGCAGCAGAGAGTGCAGCAGTTTCACCTTCGATTACGATTGGTGTAAGTAAATATACAGCGAGCCATTCCGTAGCTGAATGAAGAAGTGCTGTGATAAGGATTATGAGGAAAGGATTAAGCTTTCCGTCTTTAATCATTTTTATACCTGCAAGAGCGAAGACAAGATGCGTTGCAGCACGAGTCACGACTATAATTGAGTTTGGTGCGGGAATAACCATAAAAAATCCTATGCAGCTACCGATGATTGTCATAACAGCAACCCAAGGACTGATAAACATTGCAAGTAGTGTAGGAACGTGGCATCCTAAGGTTAATGTGAAAAATGGTAGCTGAAGCTTAACAGGTGAATATGTAATCAAAATTGAAAGCGCAGTAAGGATCGCTGCCATAACCAGTTCTTTTGTTTTCTTGTTCATTTGTAAATCTCTCCTTATAAATTTATGAAATTGTTGATAATTTTCTCTGCATCGGGAGTAAGTCCTGATGAGATATAGTAGTTAAGACCATAAATGTTACCGTGCTTTTTCGGAGCTATGAGATTGCATACTGCAATTATCTCGCCTTCGCGAGAACGCGAAATACAATCAAGCTCTTCCGGCATAACTGTTTCCAATACACCAAAAGGAGTGCCTCTGCAAATCCGTATTGCTGTTTCAAGCCCTGCGTAAATAGGGACAGAGGTATCAATAACAGCCCATTCCTGTTTGCCTTCAGCACATTCAATTTCCTCGCATCTGCCATCAAAGGCTTTAATAACACTTTTAAATCCGTCTAAAATACCAAGTACGGGGATGTTGATTAAAAGAGCTTCACGTATAAGACGCACTGCCTGATCGGAAAATTCCGTAACAATGATTTTTTCGGCGTTTGAAACACTATTTGAGAATATTACGGGAATTTCAAGCTGAACAAGGTAATCATAAATAGCCCGTTCGCCTATGTAATGTATCATAGAAGCTCCTCCTTCTTGCTGAAATTCGGTATTGAAAAAGGTCATAAGTTATGTTATAATTATAACATACTTTTGAACGGATTTCAAGGGGGTAAAAATGAAAGTACTTATTATTTCTGTAAAAGCGGGATATGGTCACCATTCTACTGCCCGCGCCATTATTGATTATTTGACAGATAAGGGTGTTTTGTGTGAAATGCTGGACACCTTTGAATATATAAACCCTGTGCTTGCGGAGTCTATAGATAGTGGATATATGTTTTCAACCAAGTATATTCCGGAGATTTATGGAAAGGTTTATGACAAGCTGGATAAAAGGGAAGAAAAGTATGATAAGCTTTCTATGATAGCAGTTTTGTCAAAGCTGGTTTCAAATAAGCTCAAGGATTTTATTACTGAATATAATCCTGATGTAATCATTGGAACACACTCTTATGCGTGTATGCTTATGACGTATCTTAAAGACAAAAATATTGTTACCTGCCCGCTTATAGGTATTGTAACTGATTTTACGGTCCATCCATTCTGGGAAAGTACAGAGCTTGATTATTACGTTACTGCAGATGCTATGCTTGAAAACCAAATGAAGAAAAAGGGTATTCCGGCTGATAAGATTTTGCCTTATGGAATTCCGATAAGAAAGAGCTTTTCTTCAAAAATATCAAAAGAAGCTGCAAGAGAAAAACTTGGAATAGAAAATAAAAAGACAATTCTTTTGATGATGGGGTCTATGGGTTTTGGAAATATCCTGAAAAATATGGAAACCATAGATAACGTTGATGCAGACTTTCAGGTGCTTTGCGTGTGCGGAAATAATGAAAAAATGCAGCGCGAGGTAGCGAGCAAAGTTTGGAAAAAAACAGTTATTGCATATGGATTTGTTGATAATGTAGATGTAATGATGGATGCATCAGATTTCATTATAACAAAGCCGGGCGGGCTTACAACATCTGAGCTTTTAGCAAAAAATCTGCCGGCTGTTATTATGAATCCTATTCGCGGTCAAGAAGACAGAAACACAGAATTTTTAGTTAATAATGGTGCTGCTATAATGGTTACAGAGACCTTTGGTCTTGACGAGGCATTATTTGAGCTTTTAAAGAGCCCGTGGAGGCTTGACCTTTTAAAGAAAAGTGTAGAATATCTTGGAAAGCCTGATTCTACACACGATGTGTGTGGATTTGTTTTAAAACTAATGAAGGGTGAGAAAGAATGATACTGCCGCCAGCATTTGAGAATCGAATGAAGAGTATGCTGAAAGATGAATATTATGATTTTCTTTCAGTGTTTGAAAATGAGACGGTATATCAGGGACTCAGAATAAATACACTAAAGAGCGGAGCAAAGGAAGCGGTCTTTTCTAAAACCGGCGAGCTTGAAGTGGTAAAATGGTGTAAAAACGGATACTATGCAGATAAAAGCAATATATCGGGGAAGCATCCTTATCACGTTGGGGGACTTGTCTATTTTCAGGAGCCGTCGGCAATGTCTGTTGTTGAAGTACTTGGAATTTCAGAAGGCGATTTTGTTTTAGACCTCTGCTCAGCGCCAGGCGGAAAGGCAACACAGGCTGCAGAAAAGCTTGCAGGCAGCGGATTTTTGATGGCAAACGAAATTGTCTCAAAAAGAGCAGCAATTCTTGCGGAAAACATATCCCGTATGGGAATAACAAATGCGATTGTTACAAATGAATCACCGGAAAAATTGCAGGACAAATACGAATCTTTTTTTGATAAAATTATTGTAGATGCTCCGTGTTCGGGAGAGGGAATGTTTAAAAAAGAACCTCAGGCAATAAACGAATGGAGCGAAGAACATACATTTTCTTGTGCAAACAGACAGAAGAACATATTAAAATCCGCATTTAAAATGTTAAAAAAGGGTGGGTATTTAGTATACTCTACCTGCACTTTTGCACCCTGTGAAAATGAAGGTGTTGCAGACTGGGTTTTACAAAACTATCCGGATGTTGAGCTTGCTTCCATAAATAGTGAAGGGCTTACAGATGCTTGCGGCAAGTGGGCAGACAGCGAGTATGATTTGTCCTGTGCGAAGCGAATTTTTCCTCATAAAAGTAAAGGAGAGGGACATTTTGTTGCTCTGTTTCACAAAAAAGAGGGAGAGGAAAAAACATATTTTAAAAAGTATGCTTGCAAGGAAGCTGTACTTTTTAAGGATTTTGCAGAGGAGAACCTTAATATACGTTTAAGCGGAGAAATAATTGCATTCGGGGACAGACTTTTTCTTATTCCATCGGGCGTGGATATAGACAAAATCAAAACCGTACTTCCGGGATTATTTCTTGGTGTGTGTAAAAAAGGAAGATTTGAACCGGCACACGCACTTTGTCTTGCACTCTCTAAAGATGATTTTAAAAACACCCTTGAAACAGATAGCCCTGAAAAGTTTTTCCGCGGAGAAACCTTGCCTTGTGATAAAAAGGGATGGACTGCAGTTTTATATGATGGTTATCCGATTGGCTGGGGAAAGGCATCGGACGGAGTTTTAAAAAATCATTTCCCGAAATATTTGAGATTTTAAGGAGATATAAAAATGGATAGTATAGTGCACTTTATAGTTGAAAATTTCGGAGGAAAGGTTGCAAAGGAGCTTATTGTTTTTATCATATCAATGATTCCGATTTTGGAGCTTCGAGGAAGTCTTCTTGCAGCCGGACTTTTAAAGATGGAATTTTTGTCAACATTTATAATCGCCGTAATAGGAAATATGCTTCCAATTCCTTTTATATTAATTTTTATTGAAAAGATTTTTACGCATCTAAAAAAGACACAACTTAAAAATATGGTGGAAAAATTGGAAAACAAAGCACTTTCTAAATCTGACCAAATCAGAAAATATGGAAAGTTCGGACTGTTTTTGTTTGTAGCAATTCCTCTTCCGGGGACAGGTGCGTGGACGGGTGCATTGGCGGCAACGCTTCTTCGTATGAAGTTTAAGGACTCAATATTCCCGATTTTTATGGGAGTAGTTGTTGCAGGACTTATTATGTCCCTCATTTCCTTTGGGATTTTAAAGCAACTCATTATCTAAGATTGTCTGGAAAAGGCAATCTTTTTTGTTAAAATGTTGTCAAAGAAATCTTGCCGAATTACGTTGAAATTGCAAGTGATTTATGATATAATTAAATGAATGTTTATTGTGTTTTGGAGGTGGAATTTTGTTTAAGACATTTAAAGGTGGTATGCATATACCTGACCATAAAAACGAAACAAATAAAATACCTATAAAAGTAGCAGATGGTGCACCGGTTCATATTTATCCGCTCCAGCAGCATATAGGTGCTATACTTGAAACGAAGGTTTCGATTGGAGATAAGGTAAAGGTGGGGCAGATTATTGCTGATTCTGATGCTTATATGTCTGTTCCTGTTCATTCTTCTGTATCGGGAACAGTTATAGACATAAAACCTCACATTCATCCATTGGGGACTGAGGTTACTTCTGTTTTTGTTGAAAACGATTTCAATTATGAAATTTTTGAGGAGATTACACCTAAAAATGTAGATGCAATGTCTAAAGAAGAAATAGTGAAAGTTATCCGCGATGCAGGAATTGTTGGTATGGGTGGAGCGGGATTCCCGACACACGTAAAACTGTCACCACCAAAGGATAAAAAGGTGACGCATCTTATAATGAATGCTGCAGAGTGTGAGCCATACTTAACTTCGGACCACAGACGTCTTTTGGAGAATCCCGAAGATGTAATTTTTGGTCTCAGAATATGCCTGAAGCTTTTTGATTTAGAAAAGGGACATATTGGAATTGAAGCAAATAAACCTGATGCAATAGAAAAAATACGTGCAATAGGTGATGATAAAGTTGAGGTTGTAGTCCTTAAGACGAAATATCCGCAAGGCTCTGAAAAGCATCTCATAAAGGCTATTACTGGTAAAAAGGTTCCTGCGGGCGGACTCCCTGTTGATGTGGGCGCTATTGTTATAAATGTTGATACAGCTTATGAAATTGCCCAGACTTTCAAAACAGGTATGCCGATTACGAAAAGGGTTATCACGGTTGCAGGAGACTCAATAAAAGAACCATCAAATTTTGAGGTGAGACTTGGAACACCGTTTGAATTTGTTATTAATCAGGCGGGAGGGCTTTTGGATGGTGCTAAAAAAATTGTAATGGGCGGACCTATGATGGGTATAAGTCAGTATTCGCTTGAAGTTCCTACTATAAAGACCACTTCCGGCATTTTGGCACTATCTAAATCGGCTACAATTTTTGATGAGGATTCGCCTTGCATTAGATGTGGAAAATGCGTAAAGTATTGCCCGATGAATCTGATGCCGCTTTATCTTTCAAAATTCGCTGAAGCCGGCGACCTTGAAAAGTGTGAGAAATATCATATAATGAATTGTATCGAATGCGGACTCTGTTCATATCTGTGTCCGGGAAGACGTAGCCCTGTTCAGAATATAAGGGTAGCTAAACAGAAGATTATCGAAAAGAGGAGGAATAAGAAATAATGGAACAAAAGCTTATAGTTTCATCATCGCCACATATAAAATTGGATGAAAGCGTTTCATCTATTATGCTGGACGTAATTATTGCACTTATTCCGGCATCTTTAGCAGGAATTTTCTTCTTCGGATTCCGCGCACTTGCAGTGATTTTAACAACGGTATGTTCGTGTGTGGTTTCGGAATATTTGTATAAAAAAATAACAAAAAGACCATCGACAGTAGGGGACTTGTCTGCTGCCTTGACTGGACTCTTGCTTGCACTGAATCTTCCGGTTACCATTCCTTTGTGGATGCCGGTTATCGGAAGTGCATTTGCTATTGTAATTGTAAAGCAGCTCTATGGCGGACTGGGCAAAAACTTTATGAATCCGGCACTTGCGGCACGTTGCTTTATGGTTGTTGCGTGGGCAGGAAGTATGTCAACCTTTGTTATGCCGCATATGGGATATGGTGCTGATGCGATATCTTCTGCAACACCTCTTTCAGTTTTAAAGGGAATGCAGGAAGGAGTCCTTCCAACGCTTTCCGCTGCTTTTTTTGGAGCAAAGGCAGGATGTATCGGAGAGACTTCAGGAATGATGCTTTTGATAGGATTTTTATATCTTTTGCTAAAGCGTGTTGTTGACTGGAAAATACCGGTATGCTATATAGCTTCATTTGCGATACTTGCATATCTTTTTGGCGAAAATCTTACAGGAAATTCACAAGGATATTTTACATTGATGCATATTTTGTCAGGCGGACTTTTGCTTGGTGCATTCTTTATGGCTACTGATTATGTGACAACGCCTACAACGACTGTGGGATGTATAATTTTTGGAATCGGCTGCGGATTTTTAACTTTTGTAATCCGTACATTTGGAAGCTATCCTGAGGGTACATCCTTTGCAATACTTCTTATGAACGTAGTAACTCCGCTTATTGAGAGATTTACCGTTCCAAAATCATTTGGGGAGGTATCAAAAAATGGCTGATAGAAAAGACGGAATTGAAATAGTAAAGGTTGGTATCATCCTTTTTGTAGTAACTGCGGTTGCGGCAGCAATTCTTGCAGGTGTAAACGGATTTACAGCACCGGTTATTGCGGAAAATAAAAGACTTTCGCAGGAAGCCGCAATGAAGGCAGTGCTTCCGGATGCTACGGAATTTGTAAAGGAAGAATATTCAGAGATTACTGATTCTATGGTGAGCGGTATTTATAAAGGCTCTGATGCAGGGTATGTTGTAAATGTGAATATTAATGGATATGGAGGCACAATTTCTCTTGTTGTCGGCATAGATAACGAATGTAAGGTCACAGGTGTCGAAGTTATCTCACAAAGCGAAACAGCAGGACTTGGAAGCAACTGCACTAAAGAAGATTTCAAAGCACAGTTTGTAGGAAAGACAGAAAATATTGAGGTTGTGAAAAATAATGCATCAGGAAACCAGATTGATGCAATTTCATCTGCAACGATAACATCAAAAGCTGTCACAAGGGGCGTAAACACGGCTATTATGGCGGTTAAGAGTTTAAAAGGAGGCGAGTGAGTTGGAGAAAAAGAATTCTATCTTAAAAAACGGACTTTTGCTTGAAAATCCGACATTTGTTCAACTTCTGGGAATGTGTCCGACTCTCGCTGTAACGACAACCTTGCAAAACGGTCTTGGAATGGGACTCTCTGCAACGGTGGTTCTCACAATGTCGAATATATTAGTATCGTTACTTAGAAAAACTATTCCCGATAAGGTGCGAATTGCCGCATATGTGGTAATTATTGCGACCTTTGTTACAATAGTGCAGATGGTTTTGGAGGCATTTGTTCCATCGCTTTATGCATCTCTTGGAATCTTTATTCCTCTGATTGTTGTAAACTGCATAATTTTAGCACGTGCTGAGGCTTTTGCATCTAAAAATTCAGTTGGAAAATCTGCACTTGACGGAATTGGTATGGGACTTGGTTTCACTGGTGCACTTTGCATTATTTCTGCCGTTCGTGAGCTTTTAGGTAAAGGAAGTCTTTGGGGTGTGGAAATTATTTCTGGACCTATACAGCCTGCGGCGATAATAGGTATGCCGCCGGGCGGATTTATCGTGCTTGGAATATTGATAGCAATAATAAACTATATTGTTTCCAATAAAAAGGAAGGGGGCAGAGAGTAATGCAGCCTTCAATAATTTCACTTTTAATTGCAGCGCTTTTTACTGAAAACTTTGTTTTGGTAAAATTTTTGGGGTGCTGTCCGTTTTTAGGGGTTTCTAAAAAGCTTGATACGGCACTCGGTATGGGTATGGCAGTAACCTTTGTTATGGCGATTGCATCTGCGTTTACGTGGTGCGTAAACGAGTGGTTTTTAATTCCTCTTGAGCTTGAATATCTGCAGACTATTGCATTTATTTTAATAATTGCAGGGCTTGTTCAGTTTGTGGAAATGGTAATAAAAAAGGTGATGCCATCACTTTATAATGCGCTTGGCATTTATCTTCCGCTTATCACTCCCAACTGTGCAGTTTTGGGTGTAGCACTTTTGAATGTTCAGAATAACTACGATTTTCTGCATTCAATTTTGTATGGAACCTTTGCAGCCCTTGGCTTTACACTTGCAATAGTTCTTTTTGCCGGAATACGAGAGGTAATAAGCGAAAAGGATGTGCCGGAGAGTTTTAGGGGATTTCCGATTGCACTTATAACGGCGGGACTTATGTCGATTGCGTTTCTTGGATTTTCGGGATTTTCAATTTAACGGAGGACGGAAATGAATAGTATAATTACAGCGGTTTTGGTTGTTGGAATAATCGGTCTTATATTCGGACTTTTGCTTGCACTTGCAGCGGTGATTTTCAGGGTAGAAGTCGACGAGAGGGTTGAAAAAATAGAAGAAGTATTGCCTGGTGCAAACTGCGGTGCCTGCGGATATGCAGGCTGCAGTGCATATGCACACGCTGTCGTTGAAGAAGGCGCACCGCTTGATTGCTGTAGCGTGGGAAAAGGAAACACAGCTCAGCAAATCGGGGGAATAATGGGTAAGGCAGTAGCCGCAACATCTCCTAAGGTTGCACGTGTTCTTTGTGGCGGCGATTGCGAAAAGGCAAAGGAAAAATATGAGTATTACGGGGTTCTTGATTGTAATGCCGCAAATAAATTGGCAGGCGGTCAAAAAGCTTGCCCGAACGGTTGCCTTGGCTTTGGAACGTGCAAGGATGTGTGCAAGTTTGGCGCTATAAGAATTGAAAATGGTATTGCAGTCATTGATGAAGAAAAATGTACTGCCTGCGGAATGTGCGTAAAGGCTTGCCCGAAGCACGTGATTGAGCTTATGCCAAAGGATAAGGGTGTCACAGTTCTTTGTAAAAACCGCCAGAGCGGAAAGTTAGTAAATGCAAGCTGTCAGGCAGGATGTATTGCCTGCAAAATCTGTGAGAAAAACTGCCCTTCTGAAGCAATTTCGGTTAATAACAATCTTGCAGAGATTGATTACGAAAAATGCACTTCGTGTGGAATATGCATAAGTAAATGTCCTAAAAAGGTGATAACTGACAAGAGGTAAAATATGAAGAAAAGTACAAAATTTTTTGCTGCTTTTTTGTCCTTGACAATGATGCAATCAGTTTCGTTTGCTGAATTTGAGTGGGCAAAAACAGCAGTGGAATACTGTGTTGAAAATGAAATATTATCGGGAATGGAAAACGGCGATCTGGCGCTTGGTGATAACCTGACGCGTGAGCAGATGGCAAAAATTATGGTTGATGCCTTTTCTCTTGAATCAGCAGAGGAAATGGAGTTTTCTGATATTGAGGAAGACAGGTGGTCATACCAGTATATACAGGCATTTTCAAAATATATGAAGAAAAAGAATAAGGAATTTGCCCCGACTGAGAAAGTGACAAGAGAAGAGTTTGTTGCTTCTTTGGTGCTGTCTTCAGGACTTAAAGAGGGGAATATAAGAAATCCTTTGATATTAGAGCTTGAATTTGATGACTATAAAGAGGTTGATTCTGACTATAAGAAGCTTCTTGCTATCGCAGTTGAAAGGGGATATTATTCTGGATATGAGCAAAAGCTGCGTCCATCTGATCTTTTGACAAGAGCTGAGGCTTGCTCGCTTATGTATCGTGTTTTAGGCTCTAAAGAGGGCCTTGTAACACTTGAGCTTGGTGTGCGTCCATCTGAGACACAGCTTGTAGGGGAGCCTGAAGTGACGTTAGAGGAAGCAAAGGAATGGGCGAAAAAATCAGGCGGAGCCGACATTTTTATAGATATTGCTGATATTTACTGGAAATACGGAGAAATAACAGGTATCCGTCCTGACATTCTCTATGCACAGGCGGCAAAGGAAACAGGTTTTGGAAAATATGGCGGGGCAGTTATGCCGGAGCAAAATAACTGGGCAGGAATAAAAACAAAAACTGCGACAGGTGATTTGGCAGAAGACCACGAAACCTTTGAAACTCCTGATGACGGTGTGAGAGGACACTTCA
The DNA here is from genome assembly GCA_045580145.1 of Clostridia bacterium. Lineage (GTDB taxonomy): Bacteria > Bacillota > Clostridia > UBA1381 > UBA1381 > UBA1738. The sequence continues at coordinate 14,504 of JAZNNI010000041.1, read as the reverse complement.
ATCATATATCGGCATACATTGGTCTTGAGCCAACAGGTGAGCCACACGGAAGATACTACAATGTTAAGTCTATTGCGTGGGCGGGGACGGTAAAAACATTGGAGGAACTTGGCGGGAAGTGGTGCCCTGACCTTTATTACGGATATAGTATTTTGCATAATTTTATAGAAAAGATGAAATAGCGTGGAGTAAGTAATGCTGATAAATGTAAGTAAATTGAGAAAGTCATTCGGAGACGAGGTTTTGTTCTCCGATGTGTCTTTTTCTATTGATGACAAAGATAAAATAGGTTTTATAGGAATTAACGGCGCCGGTAAATCAACTCTTATAAAAATATTGATGGGAAATATGAGTTACGACGGCGGAGAATTGTTCCGTAATAAAATGCTCAAAATCGGATATTTGGAGCAATATGCCTGCACAGGTTCAGAAAAGACTGTTTTTGATGAGGTAAAAACAGTCTTTTCTGAGGTTGAGGAAGTAGAAAACGAACTCGATATGATAAGATGGGAGATTGAAAATAACCCATCAGATGCAGAGGAACTAATAATTCGCCAGCAGAGGCTTCAGGAACGTTTTTCCGAACTTAACGGATACCATTATAAAGGGATAATCCGTTCCTGCCTTATAGGTCTCGGTTTTTCGGAAATTGAGCTTTCAAAAAGAGTTGACAGCCTGTCTGGTGGTCAAAAGACACGTGTTTCGCTTGCCAAGATTCTGCTTTCAGACTGTAACCTTATGTTTTTGGACGAGCCTACAAACCATCTTGATATATCATCGGTTGAGTGGCTTGAGGACTTTTTAAAAAATTATAAGGGCGCTTTTGTAGTAATTTCTCATGACAGATATTTTTTAGATAGAGTGACAACCAAAACCATATCTTTAGAAAATGGAAAGCTATATTCAGGGAATGGAAATTACTCTGCCTTTATGAAGCAACGTGAGATTGAAAGATTGACTGAAAAGCGTAACTTTGAAAATACAAGCCGTGAAATAGAACGCCTTGAGGGAATAATAGAGCAACAAAGACGATGGAACAGGGAAAAGAATATAAAGACAGCAGAAAGTAAGCAAAAGGTTGTGGACAGGCTGACAGAAACCCTTATAAAGCCACAAGAAACACTTAAAGAAATGAGTTTTTCTTTTCGCGCACTTGGGGGAGGCGGAAACGAGGTTTTAAGATGCAGAAATGTCAATATGTCATATGACGAAATGCTTTTAAGTAATGCCGACCTTGACATAATGAAGAATGAGAGTGTATTTCTTTTAGGTAGTAACGGATGCGGAAAAACAACTCTTTTAAAGCTTATATGCGGGCTGGAAAAGGCAGATAGTGGTGAGATAACTATTGGTGCGAATATAAAGACGGGTTATTATGATCAGATTCAGGAGAGTCTTGATACAGATAAAACCATAATTGACGAGCTTTGGGACACGTATCCCAAAATGACGGAAACACAAATAAGAAATGCCCTTGCAACATTCTTATTTCGTGGCGAGGACGTCTATCGTGAAATAAATAAGCTTTCGGGTGGTGAAAGAGCTAGGGTTCAGCTTGTAAAGCTTATGTTAAAGCCTGTAAATTTTCTTATTCTGGACGAGCCTACAAACCATCTTGACATTGAGTCACGCGAGGCACTTGAAAATGCCCTTTTGGGTTATGACGGCACAATTTTGGCGGTTTCGCATGACCGTTATTTTATAAACAGGCTTGCAACAAGGATAGTTAATTTTGAAAATAGAAAACTTATAAGCTATAATGGTGATTATGACTATTTTCTTGAAAAACGCAGTGAAGCTGATGAGGAAAAAAAGGACGAAAAACCGAAAAATCTTGATTATAACGAACAAAAAAGGCTTGCTTCTGAAAAAAGGAAAAGAGAAACGAAGCTGAAAAAAACTGAAGAACGTATTGCGGAGCTTGAGGAGAAAATTCAGGTTTTAAATGAAGAATTGATGGACTCGGGCTCGGATTTTGAGAGGGCAAATGAACTTTCAAAAGAGATTGATGAGAAAAATACTGAGCTTTCAGAATTATACTCTGCTTGGGAGGAATTGATGTGAGAAGTGTAGTGCAAAGGGTAAGGTCTGCACAGGTTGAGGTGGACGGAAAGGTAATAGGAAAAATCGGGAAAGGGCTTTTAGTCCTTTTGGGAGTATGCGATGATGACAGCGAAAAGGATATGAAGTGGCTTGCTGATAAAATAGCAGGACTTCGCATTTTTACTGACGAAAATGATAAAATGAATCTTTCTTTGGAGGATGTAGGCGGGGAAATGCTGATTGTCAGTCAGTTCACCCTTTACGGCGACTGTAAAAAGGGAAGACGTCCGAATTTTACGTTAGCAGGAAAGCCGGATTTCGCAGAAGAAATGTATAATAAATTCACAGAGTATATAAAAGGTAGTTTAGGAAAAGTGGAAACAGGTGAGTTCGGTGCGGATATGCTTGTGACATTGGAAAATGACGGTCCTGTAACACTTATTATAGACAGTAAGGAATAATGTAATAATTTTCCTTGCTCTTTTTTGCTTATTGAAGTATAATAGAAGATAAGGAGTGTGAGAAGATGAATATATTAATGTCGTTAATGCAGCTTGATATAGGCGGTGCAGAGACTCACGTTGTCGAGCTTGCAAAAGAATTAAAAAGAAGAGGACATAAAATAGTAATTACTTCAAATGGCGGCGCATATGTAGAAGAACTGGAGAAAAATGGTATAAAACACTGCTTGGTTCCACTCCAGAATAAGAAGCCGCAGAATGTAGCTAAGGCATTTTCTTTGCTTAAAAAGATTATCACAGACGAAAAAATTGATGTTGTTCATTCTCATGCAAGGATTCCTTCATTCATTTTGGGAAGAATTAAAAGGAAAATGCATTTTCCGTTCGTGACAACGGCGCATGGCACCTTTTCTACTAAATACGGACTTAAATATATAACTGACTGGGGCGATAAAACACTTGCAGTAAGTGACGATATAAAAAAATATTTAATGGATAATTATGGTATAAAGGAAGAGGATATAACTATTACAGTTAACGGAATTGATGATAAAAAATTCTCGCCGGATGTAGAAAAAACTGATGCTATGCGGGAGTTTGCTTTAGAAGATACTGATAACGCGGTTGTATATGTAAGTAGGCTTGACGCGAGCTGTGACCATATTGCTTATATGCTCATTGAATCTGTAAAAAGACTTTCGAGCATTGTTGAGAACTTAAAATGTATAATCGTCGGAGACGGTGATGATTTTGAAAATGTAAAAAAATTGGCAGACGAAGTTAATGAAGCTATTGGCAAGAATGCTATTATTATGACAGGTGCAAGAACTGATGTGAATAAAGTAATATCTCCTGCAAAGCTTTTTGTGGGCGTGTCAAGGGCGGCGCTTGAGGCAATGTCATGCGGAAAGCCTGCGATTATTGCAGGAACAATGGGATATATCGGACTTTTTGATGAAACTAAGCTTGATGAAGGACTTTATACCAATTTCTGCTGCCGAGGCTGTCAGGAGGCAACTACTGATTTGATTGCTCAGGATATAGGATATTTCTTCGGACTGTGGGACGATGAGCAGAAAAAACTGGGTGAATTTGCAAGACAAACTGTTCTTTCACATTACTCTGTAAAACGTATGGCAGATGATGCGGAAAAAGTCTACAAAGAAGTTATGTAAACTTTCTTGGGGAAAGGGTTGATTACAGATATGAAAATAGTTATTTCCGGATATTACGGGTTTAATAACAGCGGCGATGATGCACTACTTCAGTCTATTGTGCAGGATATTAAGACTGCTGACGAAAAGGCGCAAATAACAGTTCTTTCTAATTCGCCTGAGCAGACAAAAAAATTGTATGGTGTTAACGCAGTAAATAGATACAATCTGATAATGGTTGCTGCGAAAATAGCGACCTGTGACCTGCTTATTTCGGGCGGTGGTACATTAATACAGGATACAACAAGTACAAAATCCTTGCTTTATTACCTGTCAATAATAAAATTTGCAAAGATTTTTAAGAGAAAGGTAATGCTTTATGCAAATGGTATCGGACCTTTAAACTCTTTTAAAAATATCGAAAAGACAAAGAATATTTTAAATGAGGTAGATTTGATTACGCTTCGTGATGAAAATTCACTAAAAGAGCTTGAGCATATAGGCGTAAATAAACCTGTTATACGACTTACTGCCGACCCTGCATTTTTGTTAGAGGCGGATTTTTCAGGTAAAGACATACTTGCGACTTACGGAATTGATAATGATAAGCCGCTTCTTTGCGTGTCGGTAAGGAAGTGGAAAAATAATCCTCAGGATTTTGAAAAAATAATGGCAGATTTTTGTGACTATGCTTGTGACAGGTATGGAATGTTTCCGGTATTCGTACCTATGCAGGCAAAGACAGATTATTCTATCGCATCCAGTATAAAAAACAAAATGAAAAACAGAGGTGTTGTAATTGGTGCGAATTATAAGGTTTCTTCACTTCTATCCTTGATGCAGGAGATGGATATATGCGTTGGTATGCGTCTTCATACTCTCATATATTCTGCAAGCTGTCTTGTACCTGTTATGGGAATTGTGTATGATCCGAAGGTGAACGGAGTTATGGAATATATGGGGGAAGACAAATTTGTTACGGTTGAGGATATGACTTTTGAAAAAATGTGTTCTATTCTTGATGATATCTGTACCGACTATGATTCAATAAAATCACACCTTAAGTTCAATATGCGGATACTACGCGGAAAAGCACGTGAAAACGGCGAACTGATGAAAAAACTCTTAGACGGAGGAGAATTTTGATGGACAGCTCTAAAAAAATTCTCAAAACAGCTGGTTTTATGGCAAGTGCAACATTTCTTGCAAAAGCATTGGGACTTTTAAGAGATATGTTAATTGCCGCATTTTTCGGAACGGGGATGGAAGCGGACGCATATATGACGGCCACGAGACTCCCTACAATGCTCTTTGATATAGTTATCGGCGGAGTAATATCTGCGGCATTTATTCCTGTCTTCAATTCGGCTATAAAGAAGGAGTCAAAGGAAGAAGCATTTAATTTTGCTAATAGATTTATCGGTATGGTGCTTTTGATTTCAGGAGTTATAGCAATTTTGGGAATAGTTTTCTCGGATAGCCTGATATCCTTTATGGCGCCTGATTTTGATGCAAAAACACATAATCTTGCTATGCAGCTTTCGAGCATAATGTTCCCAATGATTATTTTTACAGGGCTTGCGTTTTCTTTTGTGGGTATTCTTCAATCCTTTGGAGAATATAACATTCCAGCAATTATGAGTCTTGTATCTAACCTTGCAGTAATTGTGTATTTTGTGCTGTTTGGTAAAAGGTTCGGCGTGTACGGACTTTCTGTTACGATGCTTGCAGCGTGGGGACTTCAGGTAATTATACAGATTCCCTCGCTTGTGCGCTTCAAATTCAAATTTCGACCGAAGCTGAATTTTAAGGACAAATATATAATAAGTGCAATGAAGCTTGCCCTTCCGATGCTGATAAGCACTTGGGTACAGCCGCTTTATACAATAGTAAATACACGCCTTGCATCAGGTATATATAAAGGTGTTTCTTCGCTTGAATATGCAAACAGGCTATATTTGGTTATAACAGGTGTATTTTCTTTCGTTGTAACTAATCTGATGTTCCCGAAGATGTCAAGAGCAAATGTTTCAGGGGAAGAAAATGAAGCAAAGAATATGCTTGTTGTGTCTTTAAAGGCAATTACCTTAATAATTTTGCCTGTTATGGCGATGTTTATTATACTTGCAAAGCCTGTAATTGCGGTACTTTATCAGCACGGAGATTTTCTTTTGTCTGACACAATCCGTACAGGTACGGCATTATCTTTCTATGCAACAGGTATGATTGGAATGGCATATAATGAAATTTTGTCAAAATCATTCTTTTCTATGCAAAATTCAAAAACACCAATGATTACCGCTCTGATTTCGATGGCGGCTAATATTGCCGTTGCATATACCTTGGCGGGACGTATCGGAATTTCTGGACTTGCCTTGGCAACTGCATGCGGCTCAAGTGTGAATGCGATATTAAACTATATATTTATGCGAAAGTATTATAAAACACTATTTACAAGGACAGATGTTGTAAATTTGTGTAAAATTATTGTTTCAAGCATCTTGATGGGACTTGTTATGTATATAATCTACTCTCTCTTAAAAACTCAGTTCGAGCTTGGATTTTATGGGGGAATAGTAATTGGCGGAATAAGTGCACTATCGGGTGCGACTATTTATGCCTTGTTGTGCATTGTACTTAAAGTTGATATAGTAGTCAGCCTTTTAAAAGGAGGTAGGAAATGAACAGCTTAATTATATCTGTTATGTCAAATGCTTTTTGTGCGCTTTTGGCAGCATTTAAAAAAAGTGCGGCATACAGGATTTTTATGAGAATTTATGGAGCTTTTTCGCGTTGGTGGAAAGATAGCGTTATTATGTCGGGGCTTCGTAAAGAAACTTTTTGTGGCATATCGGGGAAAAGTATACTTCATAAAGTAATATACCTACCGTTTTCTATATTTGATATAATTAACAAAAAATACGGCAGATGGATTTCAAAAACGATAAGTGACAGTATAATTATCAGACTTTCAAAATGTTTTTTCAATAATATTTTGTCGCTTAATACCAGATTTTTGGGATGTATGATTCTTTCAATGCTTATTGTAAGAGAGCTTATTTCAATGCAATTTTCTGCTTTGACTGCCGTTTTAGCGGTTATTGGAATTATATTTACCTTATTAAGCTATAACATCACTGCATTTTTTGAGAAGAGCAAGGTTGTTGAGTTTTGTTTGAAAACCATTGGATTTTCAAATATTTCTTGGGAATTTTATGACGAGAGAGAAAATGAAAAACTGATAGCACTGGTTATAGCAGTTGTATGTGGTGCTGTGATGGGGGCAATATCGCTTTGGTCAATTCTGCTTGCGTTTTTGATTCCGGCTGCATTTGTAGGTCTATGCCTTGTACTGTCTTGCCCTTTGTCCGGAGTGATTTTCGCAGCTTTTATAGCACCTTTTGCTCCGACGATGGTTTTGGCGGCTATGTGTGCCTTGACATTTTTCGCACTGGTAATAAAGTCTGTAAGCAATAAAGATTTTAAGTGGAAGCTTGAAGGTGTAGGCGTAGGACTTGGATTTTTCCTTGTATTTATGCTTGCTTCCTGCATATTTTCCTTTGCCCCTGCAAGAAGTCTGATGGTATGGGGAATGTATCTGATTTTTGTGGGATTTTATTTTGTAATTATAAATACCGTGGAAACAAAAGAACAGCTCTATTCTGTGCTAAAGATTTTCGTAATAGCAGGATGTTTAGTAAGTCTTTACGGGGTTCTCCAGTACATTTTCGGCTGGAATACGACAAATGCGTGGATAGATGAGGAAATGTTTGAAGAAGCGACTATGCGTGCATATTCAACAATGGAAAACCCAAACGTTCTTGGTGAATACTTGCTTCTTTTAATACCGCTTGCCGCTGTCTTTATGATTAAGGCAAAAAGGTGGAGTCTTGAGCAGCTGTTTTTCGCAGGAACATTGGGGGTAAGTCTGCTTTGTATGATATTTACGCAGTCACGCGGATGCTGGCTTGGGCTAATGCTTGCGGCGGTAGTGTTTGTGACATTTTATAATGGTAAACTCTGGGGACTTTTGCCGATAGCACTTGTGATTTTACCATTTGTAATACCCGATACAATGGTTGACAGACTTATGAGTGTGGGAAATCTTGAGGATTCATCGACATCATACAGAGTCTTTATATGGCTTGGAACATTTGAAATGCTAAAGGACTTCTGGGTTGGCGGAATAGGAATGGGTGAGGGAGCGTTCAGAAGTGTTTATCCACTTTATTCTTACAATGCCATTGTTGCACCACACTCACATAACACATTCCTGCAGCTTTTGGTAGAGGGCGGAGTTGCGGCACTTTCAATATTTGTCGTTACGATGATTGTGTTTATAAAGAAAATGTCAACAATATATATAAAAAATGCTAAAAATAGCCTTAATTCTCTGCTTGCTTTGGCAATAGGAAGCGGAGTATTGGGATTTTTGCTTCAAAGTATGTTTGACTATACTTTCTATAACTATAGAATGATGGCGATGTTCTTTATGATACTTGCCTTTGGTGTATCAATAGGATTTGTGAAGGAGGACGTGCAAAGTGAAGATAATTGAAGTATGCAGCGACACTAATATCGGAGGTGCGGGGAAAGTTCTGTTAATACTTTTAAAGGAGTTTGACAGAACCAAATTTGATGTAGCTATTGTTGTGCCGAAAAATAGCTTGCTGATACCTTTAATCAATGAAATCGGTGTAAGGGTTATTGAAGTAGAAGAAATAGCGGATAAATCACTTGATTTTGCGGCTGTAAATAAACTGAGAAGAATATTTAAGGAAGAAAAAGCAGACGTTGTTCACGCGCACGCGAGTATGTCTGCAAGAATTGCGGCAAAATTGGCAGGAGCAAAGGTTGTGTATACAAGACACTCTGTTTTTCCGCCACCTGAGAGAATCTCAAAGGGGATAGGGAAAGTGATTAACGGAGCGGTTAACAACTTTTTCTCAGACAGAATTATTGCGGTTGCCGAGGCGGCGAAGGATAATCTTATCGAGACGGGTGTAGACGGGAAAAAGGTAGACGTAATATTAAATGGTGTTTACCCACTTGTTCCTGCAGAGAATAAGGAAGAAATAAGAAAAAGATTTGGTGTATTCGGAGACGAAAAAATCGTATCTATTGTGGCAAGGCTTGAGGATATAAAAGGACACGATTATTTCATAGAAGCTGCAGATTTGCTTTTGAAAAAGGGGTATAATGCTAAATTTTTAATTGCAGGAACGGGCAGTTATGAAGAACATTTGAAGAAAAAGGTAAAAGAACTTGGCAGGGGAGCGGATATTATTTTCACCGGCTTTATAACAGATGTTGATAAGCTTATGAATGTAACAGATATTCAGGCAAATGCATCATTTGGTACTGAGGCGACAAGTATTTCACTTTTAGAGGGAATGAGTCTCGGAGTACCGGCGGTAGTTTCCGATTTTGGCGGAAATCCTGGAGTTATAAAATCGGGTATAAACGGGTTTGTTGTGCCAAAAAAAGATTCAATGGCATTGGCTGAAGGAATCGAAAGACTCCTGAAGGATGATGAGCTTTATAAAAGACTTTCTGACGGTAGCAGAAAAATATTTGCAGAAACTTTCACTGCACAGATTATGACACGAAATACCGAGGAGATATATCTTAAAGTTATTGGGGGCAAAGAAGATGAATAAAGCAAAATTTACAATTATAGATGCTGGAATAATTGTTGTGATTTTAGCAGTTTTAGTGATAGGGATAAGGTTTATAAAGCCTGATATTTTTTCAAGTTCAGAGATGAAAACTGCTGATTTTTCGGTTATGGTGACAAATACAGATAGCGGAATAGGTGAGATAATTAAGCCTGGTGATGAGGTGTCAATAAGCTTTTCGGAAAAGGCATTTGCAACCGTGACTGCTGTTCGTGAAGAACCATACAAAAAGACTGAGTTTAATAATTATCGTGGTCTGTATGAATCCAGCAGTATTGACGGAAAGTCTAACCTTATAATCGACCTTACAAGTGAGGTAACTGTTACAGATACTGAGATTTTAAGCGGAGGCTTAGCGATACGAGTTGGAAGCGAAATGCCTGTACGCGGAAAAGGATATACAGTTAAGGGCTATGTGATAAAGGTTGAAGATAAGTAAGGGGGAAGGCTGTATGATAATGGATAGAAATGGTAAAATCTTTGGAAAGATTAATATAATAGACCTTTTCGTTATAATTGCAATATTAGCTGCAGTAATTGGATTTAGTGCAAGATTTTTGACTATAGCGGCAGAAAATGTAAAGGAAAAAGTACAGTTTTCTTATGTTGTTCAGGTTGACGGAGTGAGAAGTTATACTGTCGATGCACTTGTAAAAAAGGGCTTGGTGACAGATTCCAAAACGAAAAGTATTGTTGGTGAAATTGTCAATGTTGAATATAAGCCGTTTGAAGAAAGTATGTTGACGGCGTCAGGAGAAAGAGTAACTGTAGAAGTTCCGGAAAGCTATTCTGTATATGTTACGGTGAAATCTGAGGGTAAAGAATCTGAGTCAGGATATTTTGTAGGGGAGAATATTGAACTTTCGGTAGGAACGACAATGTCAATGACTACTAAATATGTAAATACAACAGGAAAAGTAAAAAGTATAGAAAAGATAGATTAAAAAACAGGATTGAACATTTGTTCAATCCTACTTTTTGCCATAGCTTATTTACAGAGATTGTCTGCGATTTCAACAACATTTCCTGCGCCCATAGTAAATGCAATGTCGCCTTTTGAAAGCTCATTTTTAAGTATTTGTTCTATATCTGCAAGGCTTTCAATGTATCGTACCTTCACACCGCGTTTTTTAATATCAGCGGCTAAATTTTCAGACTTTGTAACTCCGTCCGAAAGCTCACGTGCTGCATATATATGAGTAATGATAAGCTCGTCAACGGCATCAAAGCTTTCACAGAATTCACTCCATAAAGCCCTTGTTCTTGAATATGTGTGAGGCTGGAAAACGCACCACAGCCTGTTATGTTCAAACTCTTTTGCGGAGTTTAGCGTTGCTTTGATTTCAGTAGGATGGTGTGCGTAATCATCAATTATTAATGCACCATTAAGCTCGCCTTTTTTTTCAAATCGTCGTTTGGCTCCCGTAAAGCTTTCAATACCTTTTTTTGCAAGGGAAATATCTACATTCCAATAATCGCATACTGCAATTACCGCAAGTGCGTTTAAAACATTATGCTCGCCCGGAACTTTAAGACTCAGGTCACAAAGCATCTTGCCTTCGTGCCACACTTCAAAGCTTGGGAAACCTGCAGTAAATGAAAGATTTTCAGCGTGATATTCATATCCTTTACCGATTCCGTAGTATTTAATATTGAGTTCGGTACCATCAAGAGCCTTTATGACGTTACTATCTGCCCCTGATGCAATCACAGCACCCTTTCCTCTTGTAAGCTCCGCATATTTTTTGAAGCTCTCTATTATTTCATCAATACCTGAGAAAAAGTCGAGATGGTCTTCATCGATATTAGTTATAACTGCCACGGTTGGGAAAAAGCTTAAAAAACTATTTGTATATTCGCAGGCCTCGGTGACAAAATAATCAGAGTCACCGGTTTTAATATTCCCGCCTAATATGTCAAGCTCACCTCCGACACTGATTGTAGGGTCTAAATCAGCAGAGAGAAGGGCATATGAAAGCATAGAAGTAGTGGTGGTTTTTCCATGCGTACCTGCGATTCCAGCTGCATGTCGATACATCCTCATAATTGCCCCTAAAAATTCTGCTCTTGTTACAAGACGAATATTAAGCACTTTTGCAGCTTGTATTTCAGGGTTGTCGTCGTGCACTGCAGCAGTGTGTACGACTAAAGAAGCACCGGTCACATTTTCGCTGGAGTGTCCTTCGTAAATAGTAGCACCAAGTTCTTCAAGTTTTTTAGTTATCTTGGATGAAGCTCTGTCTGAGCCGGTAACTTTAAAACCGTTTTTCAGCATAATCTGTGCAAGTCCGCTCATACTTATGCCGCCGATTCCAATAAAATGAATATGTGCAGATTTATTTATCTGACTTAAATCAAATATTGCCATTTAAACCTTCTCCTAATAATTTGTTAGAAATAATTATACACCTTTTTATTTAAAATTAAAACCAATTTACATTATTTGTAAATAAAACGAAATATACTATTTGTCGAAATATCAAAAATGCACAATATAATTGTATAAAAGTAACAAAAAATAAGTAAAATTAAATTAATATATTGACATATGTAATATAAATAAGATATAATAAGTGAAAAAGGTTTAGCATCTTAGATATTACACCCAATACGGCTTAAAATAAGCTATGGAAGGTGGTGAGTTCTGTGGAAATTACAGACATCAGAGTTAAAAAGGTTGCGAGCGAAGGAAAGATGAAGGCAGTTGTTTCTGTTACTTTCGACAATGCATTCGTCGTTCATGACATTAAGGTCATCGAGGGACAGGAGAAGTTGTTTACGGCTATGCCGTCAAGAAGAACTCCCGAAAATGAATTTAAGGATATTGCGCATCCTATAAATTCAGAGATGAGGGAGATGCTTGAGGCAGCTATCATTTCCAAATACAATGAAGCAATACTTGAAGAAGAATAAAATAGAAACACCGGTGCGTATGTATCGGTGATTTTTATTATGCAGGAAAGTATACCCAGATAGTAGTGAAATAGCAAAACCAAAATCCCGCGCCAGCAGGCGGAGCTGTTATCATAAGCTTTTTTGTTTTATAAATTATAGTTTTGAAAAAGGTACAGGTTTTACAAAGAAATTATTAATAAAGTATTGAACTTTTCCTGAATTTATTATATAATAAAAGTATCTTCGGGGCAGGGTGAGAGTCCCTACCGGTGGTAAAAGTCCACGAGCATTTTGCAGATTCGGTGAAATTCCGAAACCGACGGTATAGTCCGGACGAGAGAAGGTATGTTTTTATTGCGCTGCCGAAGAAATTATCTTTTGGGGGCTTTTTTTATGAGTAGAAGCAGAATTGGTTTTATGGTAAAGGTTGCAATATTTTCAGCGATTGCATTCCTATTGCAAGTGGCAGGGGGAATGCTTCCTAAGGTTTCAGGCTTTTTGGAAATCGAAATTTCTGATTTGCCTGCGATTATTATGGCATTTGCGTTAGGCCCGTGGGCAGGGGTTTTGGTAGAGCTTATAAAAAATTTGCTACACCTTTTTATCTCTACAACAGGCTTTGTGGGCGAACTTGCAAATTTTATAATGAATGGCTGTTTTGTGTTTGTGTGCGGCTATGTCTATAAAAGAGAAAAAACAAGGCAAAACGCAGTCCTTTCTTTGATTCTTGCAACTATCATACTTGTTATTGCAGGGATTTTTGCAAATTTATATATTATGATTCCGCTTTATATGTCTGATGCTGCCTTTGCTGATAAGCTAAGACTTGTTCTTTTTACTATCGCACCGTTTAACTTTATAAGAGGAAGTATCCTGTCAGTTATTTCAATACTTATATATAAGAGAATATCGGGATTGATAAAGTAATGTTTTTTGAAAAGCGTTATTTTTGCGTTCTTTGCAGACGATATGAACGTGAAAGTAATATGAAATTTATGCACAAAAATATTGGAGTGTGCAAAGCGGGATATGAACAGATAAAAACAACTAAGGATAAGACTTTCAAAGCGTCGGGTCAGCTTTCAATCCTCTTGTCACCATATATAAATCAAGGAAAAATTAAAGATGCTGTTAAGGAATTTAAATTTTCCGGACAGAGGCTTTTCGGTAGTCTATTTGGTGAAATGATATATGAAGAATTAAAGTGCTATGACTGGCTATATGAGTATGACTTAATAATACCTGTTCCGCTGCACGAAAGCAGACTTTTGGAAAGAGGCTATAACCAGTCAAAGATAATAGCAGAGGCTATGTCTTCAAAATTTGGCATACCGATATGCAGGGATGCACTTTTCAGGACGAGAGAAACTAAGAAACAAAGTAATCTGACCGGTTTAGCAAGAAAGAAAAATGTTCAGGGAGCATTCTTTGCATATGGTGAAGAACTTAAAGGGAAACGGATTATACTGGTAGATGATATTTATACGGCAGGCGAAACTGCGATGGCGTGTGCAGAAGCACTGAAGGACGCAGGAGTGGAAGAAGTGGCGGCAATAACATTGTTAAAGACAATATATTAAAAATGATGCAGTAATTTGTACTGCATCATTTTGCGTTTTAGTTATTTTACATTAAACCATACCAGCATATCGCTTTCTCCGCGGTTAGCAAAAAGTCTGTATGGAATGAGCTTTATACGTGTAGGCTCAAAGGCTTTTTTGTATGGTGAATAGAGTTTGTCAGTGGTTTCGAGCTTAAAGCCATCGATTGTTAGGAAGTTTGTGTCAAGCTCCTGACAATATGAAAATTCTGCATTTAAGTTTTCATTAATATAAAGCTTGTGAAGATTTATATTATCATTATCAATTCCTTCTGCGCAGTATAAGATAGGACCATACATTACAGCGCCTTTTCCTGTGCAGGCATCAACTTCTGCATTAGCACAATAGATAACAGGCTTCATTTCAAATTCTATTTCAATAGTGCCTGATGCATCAATATATGCATACCCGTTTTCGACTGTAAATTCAGCATTTATCTTATAATTTTCACACCAGCCCGGAATTCTCACAGCAAGTGTTTTAATACCGCTTGTTTCAATGTAAATCTTCCCGTTTTCAGGATAGCTTGTCTTTTGAGTTATTGAAATATCCCCATCTGTGAGGGTACTTTCCATAAACTGATGAATATAATAAATCTCATCTTTTTTACTATATATGTACTGCTCCATTGAAGAAAGTAAACGATTTAAGTTTGGAGGACAGCAAGAACAG
>JAZNNI010000040.1:0-12912 GCA_045580145.1 Clostridia bacterium | reverse complement strand
TGGACATTCACCAATTTTATCACCGAAAAAGCCTGAGCCTTCGTTTGGGTCGTTTTTAAACACTTCGGCAATTTCGTCTTGCGCCATTTTAACGCTTTCGTTAATAGTCATTTCGCCACGGTAAACCTTTTTAAGCGCTTGACCTAATTGGCTCGTTTTGTATTTATCCATTGAGATATTCATATCGATAAGTTGTTCAATTAAGAATTCACCGCCCTTTTCTATGCGGTAAACGTCTTTTTTCAAAGAAATATAGTTGCTTTTCTTGGCGTTGTCAATAATTCCCGTGCGGGTTGCTTCCGTTCCAAGTTCCAAACCCTTAAAAATCGCTTTATAATCTTCGTCGTCACTTTCGCTTTCTGGCGCTTTTTCATCCTTAAACGGGTTTTTAAGGTAGTTGTTAAGCGTTTCAATCGTGTAGTGCTTGGGCGGAGTTGTTTCCTTTTCTACCGGCTTAAACTCTATATTTACAAAGTCTCCCACCTCAAGTGGCGGCAAGAACTTATCCTTTTTCGTGTAGTCGTCATACTTTGTCCAGCCCTTTTGTAAAATCGCCGTCCCCTTTAAACTGAATTCCTCAAAATCGCCGACCTTGATTTTGATTTCATTCTTCTCAGCAATACATTCCTCACTACAAAATACTGCCGCGAAGCGACGCATTATGGTGCTGTAAACCTTATATTCGTCCTCCGAAAGTGCATCCTTTGACGGAATTTTATATGTCGGAGTAAGAGCCGAATGTGATTCAATTTTGGAGTCATCAAAAATAGTCTTTTTGAACTTAAACTCTACCTGATAGCCAAGACTTTTGACACCCTCGATAATTGCCTTAACCTTGTCCTGCTCGGCTTTAGCAAGATATTCCGAGTTCGTTCTCGGGTATGTAACATACCCTTTTTCATAAAGTCCTTGAAGTATTTTAAGGCTATCCTCCATCGGCATTTTAAACTTTTTACCAAGCACGTTCTGAAGCTTTGTAAGTGAATAAAGCTTAGGCGGATTTAAGGTGTCCTTCTTCTTTTTCTTATCGGTCACAACCGCCTTTTCGCTGTTATATTTATCGCACAATGCTTGCGCCTTTTGAAGCTCATTTTTATTAAACTTCTCCTTGCTTGTAAGCTCAATCTCCTCGCCCTTAGTTTCTGTCTTGCTCGAAATTCCGTAGTAGATTTCAGGCTTAAAGTTGCGAATCTGCATATCGCGGTCATAAATCGCCTTTACAATCGGGACTATTACCCTACCTACCCTTAGAAGTGTTCCTGTTTTCAAGGTCGCATACCGCGTAAGATTAACACCATAAAGCCAGTCGATATAAGTTCTCGCAAAACCCTCATTCGCAAGATTTTGATATTCAGATTCGTCCTTCATTTCGGAAAGTGCCTTATTTATAGTCTGCGGGGTCTGGTCAGGAAGCCAAAGCCTTTTAAAGCTTTTACCTGCCGCTCCCGATTTCTCCACACAAATTCTGATTATAATTTCACCCTCGCGGTCCGAGTCGCCCGCATTTACGATGGTATCAACATCACTTCGGTTACAAAGGCTTTTTATTATCTCGAACTGCTTTCTTACTCCTGCATCCACAGTCTTATCCTTGCCCTTTTTCAGCTCAAACTTAAATTCATCAGGAAAGCAAGGGATATTTTTCATCGACCATCTGCCGTCGGGATTTGGTGTATAATCCTCAATATCTGCAAGTGAAAATAAATGCCCGAATGCCCACGTGACTATATAATTATCGTTATAAAGGCAACCCTCCGCCTTTTTCATACTACCGATGCTTGACGCAATATTTCTTGCAAGGCTCGGTTTTTCAGCTATTATCAGTATAATTTCAATCACTCTCCGTTTGTTGTTCTTCTGTAGGTTCAGGTGTAGCTTCTGCCATTACCTCTACTGTTTCTTCTTCAGGAGCAGTAGCTTCTTGTGAAGGCTGGAGTATTTCAGGTTCTTTTTTAATTTCCTGCTTTGTCCCTACTTTCACTTTGGTCGGTACCATTTTATATCTGCTTCTTCCAAGACTTTCACGCCTTGTTTCCACCCCGTTTTCTGTAACAATTTTAACTGAATCAATAATATATCCTGTCTTTCCTTGCGAAACTGTCTTTTTTATACCCAAAGGCATCGTTTCATCATAGATTTCCTCAACAGTCATCGGCACAGTCTCAACAACATTATTTATGATTTTGACCTTCCTTTCCTTTTCGGGCTTTGTTCCCAAAAGCGAAACTGTCAGTTTTCCTCCGCCGTATGCCGCTGAAATCTTGATAGGATACTTTGTATTATTTTTAAACTGAAAATCGATGGTATTATATGCAACAGTTGCATCCTGACCTTTGGGGACGTATGCAACTGTCATAGAATGATTCTGGCGCTTTACAATCTTTAAATCAGCATATAAAACTGCTGAATAAAGTGTACTGCTCACCTGACAAATTCCGCCTCCGACTCCTTCAACCGTTTCACCGTTTGAATAAACAGGAGCATCACGAAATCCTGCCGCACGGGTCCGTGGGCCAACAACTCTGTTATACGAAAACACTTCATCTGGCGCTAAAATTACCCCGTTTATTTTCCTTGCCGCAAGCTCGACATTTGCCTTTCTTCCGTTGCTACTTGATGCATAGGATGTTGAATAAGTGCCAAGAGTGTGGTTAAACAGCTTTTGACTTAAAGCTTCAAGCGTCACTTCAGGCAAAACAGGTATAACCGAAAGCACCAAAGTCTCCCCTTTTGAGAGCTTTTCAAATTGAGCTTCTGCCTCTTTAATATCTATCTGCCTGCCGATAACTTCAGCAGTTAACACTACTTTCCCACCTTTTATTTCATAGCTTGCATCCTGCGGCTTTATGTATGTCTCATTATAAAGGCTCAAAACATCAGGTACGCGCGGTATTTCGGTCAGAAAGCTTACACATATATTGTATATCCCTTTGGATACTGCAAAATCAAAATCACTAATCGCACCATCAATATTCTGACTTTGTCCGCCTGTTCCCTTTTTCACAAAGACACTATCATCCTTGTACTCCAAAATATAGTCTTTTCTTTCTCCATTTGCGCTGATTCCTAAATCATATAGAATTTGTGCAAGCTTCTCTTCATCATATGTATACACATAGCCTATATCACGAGGTGAAAAGTAACATTCTAAAGTGGCATAAATATTCTCAATGAAGCTTTCACCTCTTCCAACGGAATATGCCGCCAGGACTGTCTTTTGGGCATCTTTTAAAAGGTTTATATCCCCGCCCTTAAAAACAGTCCTTTCCCCGCCTCTTGTATAAATTGAAAGCTCTTGCTTTTCAAGACTTTCATCGCAAAAAAGTACGGCTTCTGCCTCCTTGCGAGTCATTCCCGATATATCAGTCCCGCAAACACTTATGCCCTGTATAATCTTGTCATCATTATTCTGCAAAACAAAAAGCACGGAGAAAGCCAGCACACACAAAATCAAAACTGCAGACAAAACATATATAGCAATCTTTTTTAAAAGCGTGCTTCTACTTTTCTCCATACCTTAATAACACTCCATAAAATTATTCCTCAAAAAACCTTCTGTATTCATCAATATATTCCGAATACTTGACCAAATATTCCTTTATTTCGGCATTTTTCATCAAAAGTACAAATGCTTTCTTTACGTTTTTTATAAATCTATAATCAAACTCATCTGCCTGCAGCTCACGTGAGAGCGGGCACAAAGACCTTGCTCTTGGGTCAACAATTATTTGGAGCCTACCCGACTTATCAAGATAAGGCGTTAGTGGAAAAATTCTGCACGCAAGCGGTCTTTGATAGCGGTCACAGTTTCCGCTGCATACCAAAAGCGGTACATTTTTTTCCTTGCCATTATAGATGTAAGTAAAATCCGATTTTTCAATTTCCGCCCAGTCAGGACTTAGTAATTTAAAAACTCTTTCCTCGCCTGGGAAAAGATACATTCCTGAATCCTCTCCGGAGCAGCAGGCTTTTCCGCACAGCTTTCCACAGTCTGCTTTAATTGGCGTACTACTATCAAAAAGGCGATAAACCTGCAAGTAAAGATATGCAATATTCATAGTCATAATCCTCTCGTTAATCGGCAAAATAATACCATCATTACTCTACTATTTTAACACAATTTCAATTTAATTACAATAGTGATGATATAAATTGACAAAATACACTAAACATAGTATAATAAGGTAGAAAATATGTATTTTAAATCAATATGTTGATATAGAAAGGAAAAAATTATGCCCAAGAAAAAGGAAGAATACGGTAATCAGAGCATAACGAGTTTAAAAGGTGCCGACCGTGTCCGTAAGCGTCCTGCAGTTATATTTGGCTCAGACGGACTTGAAGGTTGTCAGCACTCTTTCTTTGAAATTCTCTCAAATTCCATTGATGAAGCTCGTGAAGGCTACGGAAACATTATCGAAATAACACGCTTTCTAGATGGCAGCATTGAGGTCAGGGATGCAGGACGTGGCATACCTGTAGATTACAACGATAAAGAAGAACGATATAACTGGGAGCTTGTGTTTTGTGAGCTTTATGCCGGCGGAAAATATAACAACAATTCGGGCGGTATGTATGAATACAGCTTGGGGCTTAATGGCCTTGGTGCGTGTGCTACGCAGTATTCATCAGAATATATGGACGTTGAGGTTATTCGCGACAAAACCAAATACACACTACATTTTGAAAAGGGCGAAAACATTGGCGGACTTACAAAAACTCCAGTTTCCACAAATAAGACAGGAACTACTATTAAGTGGAAGCCGGACCATGATGTTTTTACCGACATAAACATACCGATTGAATTCTATCAGGACGTTTTAAAAAAGCAGGCTATGACAAATGCCGGCATACGTTTTGTGCTATACTGCGAAACCGACGAAGGAACGCAGCTTTTTGAATACTACTACGAAAATGGTATCGTTGATTACTTAAATGATGCAGTTGGCGAGCAAGGATTTACTACTTTAGAAGTATGGGACGCAGAAAGAGTCGGTCGTGACCGCGAGGACAAGCCTGAATACAAGGTTAAAATGCAGATTGCATTTTGTTTTTCAACAAGCGTCAATATGCTTGAATACTACCACAACTCCAGCTGGCTCGAGCACGGCGGCTCACCCGATAAGGCTGTTAAAAATGCATTTGTTTATGCCATTGACCAGTATTTAAAGCAAAGCGGAAAATACAATAAAACTGAAGCAAAAATAACCTTTACTGACATAGCCGATTGCCTCTCACTTGTCATAAATTCATTCTCAACTCAGACAAGCTATGAAAATCAGACAAAAAAGGCAATTAACAACAAGTTTATTCAGGATGCTATGACAGACTTCTTACGTCATCAGCTTGAGGTTTATTTCATTGAAAACAAAACCGATGCAGAAAAAATCGCAAATCAGGTTTTGGTTAACAAAAGAAGCCGCGAAAACGCGGAAAAGGTACGAATTGATACCAAGAAAAAGCTGACCGGTACAATGGATATAACCAATCGTGTCGAAAAGTTTGTGGACTGCCGCAGCAAAGACATTTCAAAGCGCGAGGTTTACATTGTGGAAGGTGACTCAGCTCTTGGCTCGTGTAAGCTTGCAAGAGACCCGAATTTTCAGGCAATTATGCCAATACGCGGTAAAATCCTGAACTGCTTAAAGGCAGATTATTCAAAGATTTTTAAAAGCGATGTCATTTTAGACCTTTTAAAAGTTTTGGGCTGCGGAATTGAGACAAAGTCAAAGCACATTAAGGGTATTGAGGAATTTAACATCGACAATTTAAGGTGGGATAAGGTTATAATCTGTACCGATGCCGACGTTGACGGATTCCAGATAAGAACTCTCGTTCTTACAATGATTTATAGACTCATCCCAAGCCTTATAGATATGGGCAAGGTTTATATTGCGGAGTCTCCGCTTTATGAAATTTCAATCGAAAAGACCAAGCGAAAGGGCGAAAAGCTATTTGCCTACACAGACGGAGAAAAGGAAGAAATCCTTAAAAAGCTCGCTGATGACGGACTTTCAAAGGGCGACTATGACATCAAGCGAAGCAAGGGACTTGGCGAAAACCAACCTGAGATGATGAGCCTGACTACTATGCATCCCGCAACCCGCAGACTCATCAAAATTACACCTGAAAATGTTGAACGAACTGCTCAGGTATTTGATATTCTTTTGGGGGATAATTTGTCAGAGCGAAAAGAACACATTGCACAAAATGGGCATTTATATATGGAAATGCTTGATATAAGCTAAGGAGGAGAGGAAAATGGCTAAAAAGAAAAAAGTAATTGAAGAAAGCTATATTCCTGCTCCTATTGCAGAAGAGCTTATTACAGACACACTCGAAAAAAACTATATGCCCTACGCGATGAGCGTAATCGTATCACGTGCAATTCCTGAAATTGACGGACTAAAGCCTGCACACAGAAAGCTCCTTTATACGATGTATAAAATGGGTCTTTTGGGCGGAAAGCTGACAAAGTCTGCAAACGTAGTCGGACAGACGATGAAACTGAATCCTCACGGCGACAGTGCAATTTATGAAACAATGGTGCGCCTCACTCGTGGTAACGAAGCACTGTTACATCCGCTTGTAGAATCTCAGGGCAACTTTGGTAAGCAGTATTCACGTGATATGGCATATGCCGCATCACGTTATACAGAGGTTCGTCTTGACCCAATTTGTCAGGAGCTTTTCGGGGACATAAATAAAAACACAGTTAAATTCGTTGACAACTATGACGGCGAACTTCAGGAGCCGACGCTTCTTCCTGTCGCCTTTCCGAATATTTTAGTAAATCCCAATCAGGGAATTGCCGTTGGTATGGCAAGCAACATCTGTTCCTTTAATCTTCGTGAGGTTTGCGATGCAACCATTGAATTTATGAAGCATCCTAACTGCGACATATTAGAACTTATGCCTGCTCCCGACTTTCCACTCGGTGCAGAGCTTTTATATAACAAGGAGCAAATGCGCGAAATTTACGAAACCGGCAGAGGCAGCTTTAAAATGCGTGCAGTTTATGAGTTTGACAAGGCTAATAACTGCATTGAAATTAAGGAAATTCCTTATACAACAACGGTTGAAGCAATCCTTTCTAAAATAATGGACCTTGTTAAAGCCAATAAACTGAAAGAAATCTCCGATGCACGCGATGAGACAGGTCTTGACGGATTTAAGCTGACACTTGATTTAAAACGTGGCACAGACCCAGATAGCCTAATGCTCAAGCTATTTAAGCTTACTCCACTCGAGGACAGTTTTGCTTGTAACTTTAACCTTCTAATAAACAATGTTCCGATGGTTTTGGGTGTAAAGCAGATTCTTGATGAATGGGTTAAATTCCGCTCAGGTTGTATAAAGAATTCATTAAAATTTGATATTGACAAAAAGTCAGAAAAACTCCATCTTTTAACAGGTCTTAAAAAGATTTTGATGGATATTGACAAAGCTATTTCGATTATTCGTCATACCGAAAAAGAAGAGGATGTTATTCCGAACTTGATGTCCGGCTTTGAGATTGATAAGGTTCAGGCGGAATATATCGCTGAAATCAAGCTTCGCAATCTCAACAAGGAATATATACTAAATCGTACTGCGGAAATTGAGCGCCTGATTGAAGAAATCGATGAGCTAAATCATATTTTATCAAGCGACAAAGAAGTTAAAAAGCTGATTGCAAAGCAGCTTTCTGCGATTTCCAAAAAATATGGGCAGGACAGAAAGACAAAGCTTGTGGAAAGCGGCGAAATTGAGGAATACAATGAGGACAACTTTATTGACGACTACCCTCTCACAATCTTTGTGACGCGTGAGGGCTATCTCAAAAAGGTTTCAGCCGTATCACTCCGCTCAACTACTTCAGAGCATAAATTAAAAGACGGTGACGAGGTTATTCAGGAGTTTGAAACAACCAACAAAGCTGAGCTTATATTCTTTACTGACAAATGTAATGCTTACAAAACCTATGCATACGACATTCCTGACTCAAAGGTGAGTGCCTTAGGAGAATATATCCCTAGCCTATTAGGCTTTGAGGACGGAGAAAAACTCAAATACACAGTAATTGCAAATGACTACTCGGGTTATATGGTTTTCGCCTTTGCAAATGGTAAAATGGCAAAGGTTGAGCTTAATAACTACCAGACAAAGTCAAACCGCAAGCGCCTTATTAACGCATACTCTGACAAAGCTGAGATACGCAGTATACTCTGGATAGAAAGTGACTGCGAAATTGTTGCCTTTGCTGACAACAACAAGGTTATCGCTGTTGACACGTCACTCATTCCACTAAAATCAACCAAGTCAACACAAGGTGTTCAGGTTATGAAGCTTACCAAAAAAGGTGCAACCCTGACCCGTGCAGCCTTGGCAAAGGACAGCGGACTTGACAACACCAAGCATTACAAGGCTAAAAATATACCTGCCGCAGGCTCTTTTCTGCGAACTGAAGATACACAAATGTCAATGTTCTAATGGAGGTTTACGATGGAAAAAATAAACATACTCGGTACCGAGGTTGATAATGTTACACACGAGGAAGCAGTGCAGAAAATTATGGATATGCTATACGAAAGCGGAAACCACGCGGTTTTTACTCCAAATTCCGAAATACTTTTGCTTGCATACAAAGACCCTGAGTTTTGCGATATACTAAACTCAGCAGACCTATTGACTGCCGACGGAATTGGTGTTGTATATGCATCAAAAATTCTTAATAATCCACTTCCGGAAAGAGTGGCAGGTTTTGATATGGCATCCAACCTCGTTGATATTATCGCAGAAACTGGACACAGATTATATCTTTTCGGCGGTAAACCTGGAGTTGCTGAACAGGCAGAAAAGAATCTCAAGGAAAAATACCCGCTCATAAACATAGTCGGCACACACAACGGATATTTTGCACCCGAAGAAGTCGACTCAATCATTGATGATATAAACAAAAGCCGTGCAGATTTGGTTTTTGTATGCCTTGGTGCGCCAACACAGGAAAAATGGATTTTTAACAACAAGCACAAGCTTAACTGCCACGTTATGATGGGAATTGGCGGAAGCCTTGATGTTTTTGCAGGAGTTGCGGAGCGTGCGCCTGAAATCTGGTGTGACTTGGGTCTTGAGTGGCTATACAGGCTGATAAAAGAACCTCGCAGAATTGGACGTATGATGGCACTTCCAAAATTCGGGTTAACCGTCCTTTTTAAAGGCAAGCGATACAAGAAAGGGAACTGATTATGGGAATTTTAATAGCGATAGATGGTGTTGATGCCAGCGGAAAGCAAACTCACACCGAGCTTTTAGCGGATTATTTAAAAAGCATCGGTAAAAAAGTACGCAGACTTTCCTTTCCTATGTACGACAACCCTTCGTCAACCTTAGTTAAAATGTATTTATCGGGTGATTTTGGCAAAAATGCCGGAGACGTGGATGCATATTGTGCATCTACCCTCTTTGCCGCAGACCGCTTTGCAACATTTAGGAGTGACTGGAAAAAGGACTATGATGACCCTGACACAATCATAGTTGCTGACCGATATGTTTCGTCAAATATGATTCATCAGGCAAGCAAGATAGATAACATAGAAGAAAAGGATAAATTTTTAGATTGGCTCTTTGATTTTGAATTTAATTTATACAAACTGCCAAAACCGGATGCAACCATTTTCCTTGATATGCCGCCTGAATACGGACGGATATTGATGCAAAACCGTGACAATAAGTTTTCAGGCGAGAAACAGCTTGATATTCACGAAAGCGATTATTCATATCTTGAAAAAAGCTATGAAAATGCCAAATACGTTTCCGAGAAATTTGGTTGGCAGCATATTTTATGTGTAAAAGACAAGGAAATCAGGTCAATAGAAGATATACAAAAGGAAATTATTGAATATATAAAAAAATTATAACTTCCAACAAAATTGATTTTGCGTTTTAAAATCAACATAATCAAAGTTTTACTTTATAAGAACGCAGTTTCTATAAAGTAAAAAAGCTCCGAAAGTTCGGAGCTTTTTATATTTAAGTTATAATCACACTAACTCAAGAATTGCCATAGGAGCAGCGTCACCACGACGTGGACCTGTCTTTAAAATTCTTGTGTAACCACCGTTTCTTTCAGCATACTTTGGAGCGATTTCGTTGAAAAGCTTTGTTACAACGTCTTCCTTTGTAATGAACTCCAATGCTTGACGGCGAGAGTGTAATGTGTTTGTCTTACCGAGAGTAATCATCTTTTCAGCCAAACTCTGAGCTTCTTTAGCTCTTGTTAATGTTGTT
Organism: Clostridia bacterium; assembly: GCA_045580145.1. Taxonomy (GTDB): domain Bacteria; phylum Bacillota; class Clostridia; order UBA1381; family UBA1381; genus UBA1738. Next base: position 2,643 of record JAZNNI010000040.1, on the reverse strand, counting down.
TCAACTCTTCCTGTTTCTAAGAAGCTTGTTACCAAGTTTCTTAAAAGTGCCATTCTCTGGTCGGTAGGAAGATTTAACTTTCTTGTACCCATTAACAATCCCTCCTTTTTTATCCGAGAAAATTAGTCTTCTTCTTCTTTTAGTGCCAAGCCTAAAGCATGCAGCTTATACTTAACTTCATCAAGCGACTTTCTTCCGAGGTTTCTGACCTTCATCATTTCCTCTTCTGACTTGTTCGCAAGATCTTCTACGGTATTGATACCGGCACGCTTTAAACAGTTGTATGAACGAACTGAAAGGTCTAAGTCTTCGATTGACATCTCGAGTACCTTTTCCTTCTTGCTTTCTTCCTTTTCCTTGACAATTTCAGTATTCTTTGCGTCCTCTGAAAGGTCAACAAAAAGCATCAATAAGTCGTTCATTATCTTAGCAGCTAAGCTAACAGCCTCATCAGGCTTCGTTGTTCCGTTGGTAGTAACCTCAACAGTTAATTTTTCTCTGTCAGTGTTGCTGCCAACTCTTGTATTTTCAACAGTATAGTTCACCTTTTTAACAGGGGTAAAGATAGAATCAACAGGGATTACTCCAACCGGTGGCTGAAGCATCTGCTTATTCTTCTCTGCAGAAATATATCCGCGTCCCTTACTAACGGTGATTTCCATATATAGTCTTGCGTCTTCGTTCAAAGTCGCAATGTGCAAATCAGGATTGAAGATTTCCACATCAGCATCAGCTGTGATGTCAGCTGCAGTAATCTCGCAAGCACCCTTTGCTTCAATATATACTGTCTTTGGTGAGTCAGAATGTAACTTGAGTGCAAGCTTCTTGATGTTCAAAATAAGCTCTGTAACATCTTCCTTCACACCCGGAACTGTCGAAAATTCGTGCTGAACACCATCAATCTTAACAGATGTTGCTGCAGCACCCGGAAGTGATGACAGCAGTATTCTGCGAAGCGAATTTCCTATTGTCGTAGCGTAGCCACGCTCAAGTGGTGTCACTTCAAAAACACCGAAGTTTCCTGTTAATGCTTTACATTCTATATTGGGCTTTTCCATTTCTATCATCGTATCGAACCCTCCTTCACATATTCATGTAACTTATCCACTTACCGAGGGTAAAAACATTTATTACTTAGAATACAATTCGACGATTAGGTGTTCTTCTACTTCGTAATCAATATCTTCACGTGTAGGAAGTGTAACAACCTTACCCTGAGATGTATTCTTGTCCATGTCTAACCACTTTGGTACAGCTCTTGAAGCATTTGCTTCAGCTATATCTTTCATTCTCTGTGAAGCCTTGCTCTTCTCACGAAGTGCAATGGTGTCGCCTGTCTTAACGATATATGAAGGGATGTCTACCTTCTTACCATTAACAAGAATGTGTCCGTGATTTACGATTTGTCTTGCTTCTCTTCTTGTGTTAGCAAGACCTAATCTGAAGACTACATTATCAAGTCTTGTTTCAAGGATTGATAACAGTTCTTCACCTGTAATACCGTGCTTTTTGGTAGCCATTACATAATATTTTCTAAACTGCTTTTCCAAAACGCCGTATATAAACTTAACCTTCTGCTTTTCATTTAACTGCAAACCATATTCAGATTGTTTCTTTCTGCTCTTGTTAGGGTTCTTGTTTGAAGATTTGTGAATACCCATAACAGCAGGCTCAATTCCTAAAGTTCTGCATCTTTTCAGAACCGGTTGCATATTTCTAGCCATCTTAAATTCCTCCTTTTACTTTTAATTACAATGATAAATCAAACTCTTCTTCTCTTTGGCGGTCTGCAGCCGTTGTGAGGGATTGGAGTTACGTCCTTAATCATTGTAACTTCAAGACCTGCAGCCTGAAGCGCACGAATTGCCGCTTCACGTCCGGCACCCGGTCCCTTAACATAAACCTCAACGGTTTTAAGGCCGTGTTCCATAGCAGCCTTTGCTGCTGTCTCTGCTGCTGTCTGTGCAGCAAACGGAGTGCTCTTCTTAGAACCGCGGAAGCCTAAGCCACCGGCTGAAGCCCAAGAAAGTGCATTACCATTTACATCAGTAATAGTAACGATTGTGTTGTTGAAAGTTGAGCGAATATGTGCAGCTCCGTTTTCAATGTTCTTCTTAACACGCTTAGCACGTGTAGTTCTCTTTGCCACTTTAGCCATTGCTTAGTACCTCCTTTACTTCTTTTTGTTAGCCATTGTTCTGGCTGGACCTTTTCTTGTTCTTGCGTTGTTCTTTGTGTTCTGTCCACGTACAGGAAGACCCTTTCTATGACGAACACCTCTGTAAGAACCAATTTCCATAAGTCTCTTAATGTCAAGAGAAACCTGTGTCTTTAATTCACCTTCAACAGTGTAGTTAGCACCAATTGCTTCTCTTAGCTTATTAACTTCGTCTTCAGTTAAATCCTTAACTCTTGTGTCAGGGTTAATTCCGTTTTCCCTGAGTAGTTTCTGTGATGTCTTTAGACCGATACCGTAGATATAAGTCAAACCGATTTCAACTCTTTTTTCTCTTGGTAAGTCAACACCTGCTATTCTAGCCATTATTACACCTCCACTAGCATAAATCTCACAATTTTTATATTATAAGCAGCATTCGTTCCGCATCCTGCGGCAGCCGCACTAATGCTACTAATAACAAATTT
>JAZNNI010000039.1:0-10500 GCA_045580145.1 Clostridia bacterium | reverse complement strand
AATCACGTTCTATGGCAGGTGCAAGACTCGGATTTGGTGTTGCAAGCAAGGAACTTATATGCGACCTTAATACAATCAAATACTCCACCAATCCTTATAATATAAACAGACTTACTATGGCGGCAGGGATTGGCACGTTAAAGGATGATGAGTACACCAAGGCAAACTGTGAAACAATTATCAAAAATCGTGAATTTACTGCGGCTGAGCTTACAAAACTTGGTTTTGTCCTTACAAACTCGGGCAGTAACTTTGTTTTTGCAAAGCACCCTGATATAAGCGGAGAAGAACTTTATCTAAAGCTTAAAGAAAGAGGAATTTTAGTTCGCCATTTTGATAAACCTGAAATTTCTGCATACAATCGCATTACGATTGGTACAATCACGCAAATGCAAAAACTTATAAAAACAATAAAATCCATATTGGAGGAAAAAATATGAGAACGGCTGAAATTAAAAGAAAAACCGCTGAAACAGACATTTGTCTTTCCCTTAACATCGATGGAACAGGCAAAAGCGATATCGACACAGGCTGCGGATTTTTAGACCATATGCTTACACTTTTTGCAAAACACGGCAGATTCGATATAGTTTTAAAATGTGTTGGCGACACCCAAGTTGACGACCATCACACAGTTGAGGATATAGGAATTGCTCTCGGAGAAGCATTTTCCAACGCCCTTGGCGAGAAGCGCGGAATTATCCGTTACGGAAGTACCATACTCCCTATGGACGAAGCTTTGATTCTGTCGGCTGTTGACTTATCTGGCCGCAGTCATCTTGAATATTCACTTCAAATCCCTGCTTTTAAGGTGGGTACATTTGATACCGAGCTTGTACTTGAATTCTGGCTCGGATTTGTGAGAAATTCAAAATGTACGCTTCACATAAAACAGCTTGCAGGTTTAAATGCACATCATATCATAGAAGGTGCATTCAAGTCTTGCGCAAGAAGTCTTAAGGATGCAGTAAAAATTGACAGCGATTTTAAAGATGAAATCCCGTCAACAAAAGGAGTGCTTTAAATGATTGCAATTATAGACTACGGCGTTGGAAATCTTTTTTCGCTGAAAAGCTCCTTTATAGAGGTTGGTGCTGAAATTGTTGTTACAGGTGACAAAGAGGTTATCAAGGCAGCAGATAAAATCATACTACCAGGGGTCGGCGCATTCGGTGATGCCGCAGAAAAGCTTGCCAAAAGCGGACTTTCGGATGTCTTAATAGACGAAGCGGAAAAAGGAAAGCCTATACTTGGAATTTGCCTTGGTATGCAGCTACTCTTCGAAAAAAGCTTTGAGTATGGCGAGCATAAAGGCTTGGGACTTATAAAAGGTGAAATAAGACCAATAAAGGATGTAATTCCAAAAGGTCTTAAAATTCCACACATCGGTTGGAATGCGCTTTCAATAAAGGGGCAAAAATCTCCTCTTTTTAAATATATAAAGGACGGCGATTTCGTCTATTTTGTTCACTCATACTATGGTGCAAATTGCGATGAAAGTGTGATTGCAACATCAGAATATGGCGCAGAGCTTACTGCGGCTGTTGCATCAAAAAATGTATTTGGTTGCCAGTTTCATCCCGAAAAAAGTGGCGACGTAGGACTTAATATACTGCGGGCATTCTGCGAAATGGAGGAGAAAATATGAACATATTTCCGGCAATAGATTTATTTGAAGGAAAAGCTGTACGTCTTTTAAAGGGCGATTACGAAAAAATGACTATATACAGCGACAATCCCGTAGAATTTGCTCAGGACTTTGAAAAGCAGGGCGCAAAATTTTTGCATATAGTCGATTTAGAGGGTGCAAAAAGCGGAACTACTCCAAACCTTGAGACAATCAAGCAAATAGTTTCTGCATCAAGCCTTTTCGTCGAAGTAGGCGGCGGTATTCGTAGTATGGAAGTCATAAAAAAATATATTGATGCAGGCATTCAAAGGGTTATATTAGGAACTGCTGCAGTAAATGATGAGGAATTTTTAAAGAAGGCACTTTCAGAATACGGCGACAAAATCGCTGTCGGTGTTGATATAAAAGATGGTTTTGTCGCAATCAAAGGTTGGACAGAAAAGTCCGAATATACCTGTTTTGACTTCCTCAAGAAAATGCAGGATTTAGGCGTCAAAACCATAATCTGCACAGACATATCCAAAGACGGTGCAATGCAAGGCACAAATCATAAGCTTTACCGCGAGCTTTCCGAAAATTTCGATATAGATATTATTGCATCAGGCGGGGTTTCTTCGATTGAAGATGTAGAAAAGCTTTCAGGGCTTGGTATCTATGGAGCTATTATTGGCAAGGCTTACTACACAGGCGCAATTTCATTAAAGGACGCAATCGAGGTGGCAAAATGATTACAAAACGTATTATTCCCTGTCTTGACGTCAAGGATGGAAGGGTTGTAAAAGGAGTTAATTTTTCTGGGCTTTCCGATGTTTCATCACCTGTGGAGCTTGCAAAATATTATTCAGAGTCAGGTGCTGATGAGCTTGTATTTTACGACATCACAGCATCAAGCGAGGGCCGTGCATTATTTACAGGCATTCTCACCGAGGTCGCAAAAAAGATTTTTATACCGCTCACAGTTGGCGGTGGCATAAACACAGTAGCCGATTTTGACAGAGTTTTAAAATGCGGCGCGGATAAGGTAAGTGTCAACTCAGGGGCAATTAAAAATCCTGATTTGATTTATGAGGCAGCAAAGCTATACGGCGACCAGTGTGTTGTTATCTCAGCTGATGTAAAAAGAGTTGATGGAGTTTTCCGGGTCTTTGCAAAAGGTGGCAGAGAAAACACAGGAATGGAAGCTATTGAATGGATTAAAAGGTGTGTCGGGATGGGCGCAGGTGAGGTTGTTTTAAATTCAATCGATACCGACGGAGTAAAAGGTGGATTTGACCTTGAAATGTTGGAAGCTGTATCAAATGCTGTGAACGTTCCTGTCATCGCATCCGGTGGTGCGGGCTGTATAGATGACTTTATAAAGCTTTTTAAGGCACTTCCCAAGGTTGATGCAGGGCTTGCCGCATCAATATTCCATTTCGGTGAAGTATCAATCCCCGACCTTAAAAATGCACTTGCAAAAGAAAATATACCTGTCAGAATATAAAGGAGAATTAAAATGATAAACATTGACGAACTTAAATTTGATGAAAAGGGTTTGATTCCTGCTATCGTTGTTGATTCAATAACGAAAAAAGTATTGACCCTTGCTTATATGAATAAGGAAAGCCTGAAAATTTCAATGGAAAAAGGTCTTACCTGTTTTTACAGTCGCTCAAGAAACGAATTGTGGCTAAAAGGTGAAACAAGCGGAAACTATCAGCACATCGTTTCAATCACAGCTGACTGCGACAAGGACGCGCTTGTAGTCGTAGTGGAAAAAGACGGACCAGCCTGCCACTTAGGCACAGACTCCTGCTTTGAAAATCCTGTTTTTGAAAGTGATTCGCTGTCAGAGTTTTCATACGAATCACTTATGGAGCTTATCCGTGGCAGAAAAACTGACAAAAAAGAAGGCTCTTACACAACGTATCTCTTTGAAAAAGGAATAGATAAAATCCTAAAAAAAGTCGGTGAAGAATGTACTGAAGTTATCATCGGTGCAAAGTCAGACGACAAAAAAGAAACTATCTACGAAATCGCAGACCTTGCATATCACGTAATGGTACTTATGATTGAAATGGGTATTTCACTTGAGGACATACACAAAGAGCTTGCATCACGCCACGTTATCGACCATAAAATAAAGCAGGAAAAAATGACAAACTAAAAGAAAGGCAAAAATTGCCTTTCTTTTAGTTTGTCATTTTATATTATTTAATAAATTACTATTATCTACAAACTTTATAATGTTTGTAGATATGTTTCTACCTTTAAAGTTATATTTTCTAAATTTCTTAACAATTTTGTGCACAAATATCTTATTTTCGAAACATTATAAACAGTAAATGTTGTATTTAAATTATCCTTTGAAACTGTAATTTTGCACTTATTTCCTTTTTTACAGTTTATAACTAACGTGTCATTTTCCCAATTATATGACAATTCCTTTTCTGTTGAGTCATAAGTTATTTTTACATCTTTTTCGCTCAGTGGATTTCTATTAGGAAAACTATATAACTTTAGTTCTAATGGTTTGTCACCACAAACAATGTAATCATACACAAAATTATCAGTACTGTCAACTGCCATAATAAATTTATCCTTCTCTTCGTCAGAATTATCTTCGTCGTAATATAATTCTATTTCGCTTAGACCATAGAGATTTCCTTCTACCTTTGTTACAACAATTTCCAACCAACTTACATCTCTTTCCTTAAAAAGTAGTTTGGTAGGGCTACCATCTTTAGCAAGTTCGTTGAAGTTTATTCTTGAACCATCGCTAAAAGAAATATAGCCTTCGAGAATATTTTGGTTTTTGTCACAATTATCATATAAATAAATACTGTTTGCTTTTACCCTACCATTAATCCGTATATATATTCTTTCATTGTTAAGATATTCAACACCTGTATTAGTAAGCGGATCATCTGTTATACTATCAAAATCCTTAAGCTTAAAATCATTCAACAGAAAAGTTTTTTTATTTCCAACAAATACTTCCGCATTGTATAACAAACTGTCTGTTCTTCTTTCCCAAAAAACTTTATCTCCATTTAAAACATTGGGAACCCTGACCGAAGCATGTTGGGAACTATATCCATCAAGCGATTCATAAATAGAGTTACCAAGAAACAACGGTTTCAAAGCTGCTCTACTTACAGGAAAACGAACTCTGTTTTCCCAATCGTAGCAAAATGCAGTATTATTCCACACCGAATCTTTAGGCTTTTTCGTGGACTGCAGATTAATATTATCATATAAATCTTCGACAGCACTCCACGCAGTCCCATAGCAAAAACCTTTGTAAACTGTAGGCTTATAATTTGGATACTTCCTTAGTACTTCGCACATTGCTTCTTCAAATAACAGCCCCGAAGCTCTATGATCCATATGACTATCGAAATCAACAGCAAATACAGTATCTGGCATCTTTTCTTCTATTATAGATTCTATACTATGCACATAATTATTTCTGGTATATGGAAGTTTTAAATAAGATTTGATACTTTTCATATCATAAGTTGCCTTTGCTCCATATAAGGAAGTCCATACGAAATTCGGATCTGTGCTGTCATAGATATGCCCAATCTTTTTTCCATCTATCATTTGTGATGTCCATCGTTCTCCAAAGCCCAAGTAATAAATATTTTCTTTTTTTACTCCTAACGAAGTTAGAACTTTGGTTACCTCCGTCGCTCGCAGTTCACCTATTTTAAAAGAGTCACCATTTGTTGTGAAAACCACAGTTACTTGGCTATCATTCTCTGTATACTGTTCTATCAATCCTCCAACAAGATTTATATCATCGTCTTGATGCGGAACAAAAACCATCACATTTTTTTCATCGAATAATGTTGTAGATATTGAAAATTCACTTTCACATATGTATATATGAGACAAAATAGATGCTATTGCAACAGCAACAATGAAACTCAGAGACAGTGCATTAGAAATCACTAAAACTTTCGATAAAATATTTATTTCTTTTTCTTTTTTTATAAAAAAATAAACTATGCATATTAACAAAAAAATCAATAACATTAAACCAATTTCTATTATTGGGAATTTGTGAGTTATCCAACTATCAAATAAGGTTAAACAACCTATACTCAACACATAAAAAATAAGAATGGAAAGTAAAATTAGCAGGAAATTTCTATTTTTTTTCATTTTGCCTCCTTAATGTTTAAATAAATATTTTTCAACATTTAATAAGGATAGTTATAGATTAAATTGGCTTCAAAATAATTATCAAAACCCAAATTCTTTGAGCTGCCCCATAGTCAGAGTAAAATCTAACAATTGGGGCACATCACTTTTCTTTTTTTGAAAACAGATAACTATTATTCCCTCAAAATGTGACATATTGTTGTATTTTCATTGTAACATATCGTTATAATAATGTCAACAAACAAATTCATAAGGGATTAAAGAATATACATTAAAAAAAATGGCTTTGAATTTAAATATTTCCAGTGCATCAAATGGTGCGCTAGAGACTTTGCTTGATTTGTTGGAGGAAATATCTAAGTATTTAAATGAGTCAATAGATTCTTTGATAACAGGAGAAGTATCAAGAAAAAATAACTTGTCTACTTTTAAATAACAGAATATTTCAAAAGAAAGGCAAAAATTGCCTTTCTTTTTACATTAGTAAGTTATATTAATTCATAAACTTATTCATATACTCTTCCATATCAATAGTTTTGCCGCCTGAGAGCCTTGATTCTTCTGCAGCAAAGCACATAAGGTGGCTAAGAACAGATGTTCTTATGTCGCAAAGAGTAAAGCCTTCATATGTACCTGTTAAGAAGTCATAAAGTGTTTCAACTATTCCCTGGTCTCCGCCGCCGTGACCGCTTGCGATTGAGCTGTCAGCAACAAAGTTATTCACTTTATAGCTATGATGCTCTCTGTCAGAGAAGGTGTAAACATCAATATTTTCATCTTCCATATTGGCAACAATTTCGCCTTTTGTTCCCATAATTTTGGTAAATCTTCCACCCTCATTAAAAGCATTCATTGTAAATACAACATTTGCTCCGCTTTCAAATTCCATATTTAAGGTCTGGTGGTCAACCACATCATTATCACAATGATAAACACATCTTCCGTAAGGGCCTGTTTTTATTGCCTCAAGCACTTCCTCATCAGTCGGATTCGGCTTATTTGCAACAACAGGTCTGAACCAATCATGATTCTTTATGCCACCACAGTATAATCTCTTTGAATAATAGAAGCAAGTGTCCGAATGCTTACAGCCATCCGTACAACGCATAGGAGCACCCTCAGGAGCATTTTCTTCGGTAAAATGGTCAAGACCGCCAAAGGACTGAATTTTTGTGCATTTATCTCCCAAAAGCCAGCTTATAAGGTCAGTGTCATGACAAGACTTTGCTAAAATCATCGGTGTGCTTTCTTTAGTATTTCGCCAGTTACCACGAACATAGCTGTGGCTATAGTGAGCATTACCCACATTTTCAGCGTGATTTATTGTCAGAACCTTTCCTATTACTCCATCATTTAAAATTTTCTTTAAGGTAGAATAAAACGGTGTATATCTTAAAACGTGGCACACTATGATATTTACATTGTTCTTCTCTGCCGCCAAAACTATATCCATACATTCCTTCGGTGTAGGTGCAATAGGCTTTTCCAAAAGAATGTCATACTTTTTATCTATAAATGCAAGTGCAGGTTCATAGTGCATATTATCCTGTGTTGCAATAACTACAACATCCGCAAACTTAGGCATCTTGGCAATCTCTTTCCAGTCCTTAACGCAAAGCTCATCCTTTATATCAAATCTTTCCTTTATATTGTTAAGTCTTGCATCAATCGGGTCTGCCGCTGCCACAATATCGAATTTATCCCTCAAATTCTCCATAGCCATCGAATACGCTAAAAGTCCTCTGTTTCCGCATCCTACTATAATAGCCTTTAACTTTTTCATAACATTTCCGTCCTTTCTTGACAAAATACTTATTTGATGTTACTATTTTAATATATATTATTTAAAATGTATATGCATTTTAGGATATATTTTCTTTAAATTTGTATACAGGTGATACTATGTTCAAAAAATTTGTTATACCATCAAAATATCAAATTACAGGCTTTTACTCTTTTTTTGAAAAGACCTACGATAAAGACTATAAATACGAAGGTGAAATACACAATTTCTGGGAGATTGTGTGCGTTATGGACGGCAGTCTCGGTGTTACTGCCGATAAAGACGTTTACATCCTTTCAGCAGGTCAGGCAATACTTCATAAGCCTATGGAATTTCACAACATATGGTCGGAAAGCGCCTCCCCTAAAATTATTATTTTAAGCTTTAGCGGCAAAATGCCCGTTCCTAATAAGCGCATATTTACTATGGACAATGATACAGTTAAATATATTTCTTCACTTTACAAATCAGCTTCAAGCACGTTTGAGTATGAGCAGGAACATAATATGTTCATAACTGGCATAAGGGATGGTAAAGAATTTTTTGCCGAAAAAATTTTGAAAAAATGCGAACTTTTCCTTATGTCCCTATTATCGGGAGATACTGCAGAGCCTTTTACTGTAACAGAAGGCAGGGCAAAAAGCTATATGAATATTGTTTCCTTTTTAGAAGCGAACATAGATAAGAATTTGTGTGTTTACGATATAGCAAAAGCTCTTAATATGAGCGAGCCAAACGTAAAAAAGATTTTTAAAAAGTATTCAGGTATGGGTATAATCCATTATTTTAACACACTTAAAATTAGCAAGGCGCAAAATCTTTTAAAAAGTGGTATGAGTGTTAAAGAAGTTTCAGAAAGACTTGGTTTTTCCGACCAAAACTATTTTAGCACCGTCTTTAAAAGGATAACCGGTGTGCCACCAAAACACTTTAAAAATACCCTTCACACAAAAAAATAGCAGACTATATCTGCTATTTTTTATTATTTAAAGTTATTTTATATATTCTTCATTTTCATTTTTCTTGCCACTAAGGTCAGCACAAGCATTAAGATATACAGGCATCCTATAGTAATAAAAATTGCCGGCCAGCCAAAGCTGTCTTTCATAAAGCCGAATATGGTTGCCTGAATTGCAGCTCCCATATAAACTGCCCAGTCAAGAATTCCTACAACAGTTGATCTTATACTCTTTCTGAGTATATCCATAGGTTTTTTCCATAAATATATCCCCCTGAAACATTTTACATCTATTTTTTAATTATATCCATTAAATAAACAAAAGTCAAGGAAAAGGCACACTTTTCGTGCTTAAGAAGAAGCAAAAGCGAGGTGAATATTCACCTCGCATATTTGTTTTAAACAGTTACTTAAAGAGCTTTAACAGTTTTTCATTGACTTCCTCTTCATCGCAGAAATCCAATGTAAGCTTTCCAAAGCTTTGTGTATCCTTTGTAGCAACATAATATATATCTTCGCCGTATTCAGCGGTAGCATAATAAAAACCGCAGCTTTTTAAGGTAGCCATAGTTTCAATAGGATTGATGTCATCGTGTCTGTCCCAGTTAGTATCGGTAATTCTTACCTTTGAAACATTTGTATACCTTCTGCCTATTTCCTCTATTGTATGTAACAGATAAAGTTCATTTTTATATTTAAAGAACCACGGTCTTACATTTCCGTCGGGAATCTTATAGTATGTTCCCCACTTCTTTGTTTTAAGGTCCATAAACCCGAAATACAAATAAGGTATTCCATAGTGCTGACGGCACGCAACAAAAAGCTTATCCTTAAAAATGTATGAGCTTATCTCCGCCATTCCATCATCATTAAATGGCACAACATCTACAAGCTCCATTGTCTTGAAATCTTTTGTTTTGACGATAAATCCGTTGTTTGGCTCATCACCGCACATAATACCTGAGCCATAGTATTCGCCATTATATTCATTCCACGCAGATACAAGCTCTATAATTCCGCATCTTGTCTCCTTGCACCCTTTGGCTGAGAGAATAAGATTTAAGGTATCATCACAAAAATCATAATCCTTGCCATCAAAATTCAAAGTAACCAGTGTTTCGTCTGCCCATACCTTTTCCTTTATTAAAAAGATTTTTCTGAACACTCTTGAATGATTGTCAGGTGAAATAAAGCAGAAGCAGACATAAAGCTTATCACCAACCAAACACATAGAATTATCCTTAAATATAGATTGGGCAGTATATCCTGCACAAGAGCCGCCTTTTTCTCCGATAGGGTAATACTCTACATCCTTTTCAGCGTCAAAAGAGTCTGACATAACCGCCTCGAGAGAGAATACTGCTAAAACAACACCGCTTGTGTCACTTGAATGTTCTTCCCCGTCATCTCCGGGATTTTGTATGAAACTTGCGTAGCATATTCCATCGTTAATCACAAGCTGACCCATATGCGCATATTTAATATTTTTCTTGGTAATTCTCTTGGTTGTTTTTAGTGTTTCCTGAGTGCAATATGCTGAATTTATGCTTTTAGCAAGAGAATTAAAGTGATTCTCTGTTGCTAAGCTTTTAAACAAAGAATATGTTTCTTCAAAATTATCATATACGTGCATAACATACCTCCCAGTAATATAAATCTACATCTACATTCTATAAAACACATATTTTTTTGTCAACAAGGAATAATGATTATAGCATTTTTTGGTGAAATTACGTTGTCCTTAAATCAAAATCACAGCTCGGTAACACAGAGGAAAAAGAGAAAGAAAAATGACGAGATATCGTAAGTGCAATTATTGACTTTTAAGGCAATTTTAACTTTGTCATTTTATCCAAAATATTTAAATTTTTCCTTACATAAAAATTCCCAACTTACACAGAATAATGTTGTAAATTGTTTTAAAAAGGAGATTTTATATATGAAAGCGACAGGAATTGTAAGAAGAATAGATGATTTGGG
>JAZNNI010000038.1:0-2201 GCA_045580145.1 Clostridia bacterium | reverse complement strand
ATTGTGCGTTTAGTATTACAGGGGATTTTTTTGATCTCTTTCAGAGGTGAATTTGTGCATTTAGTGCTGCAATTTGAGCGTTAACTATTGCAAAAAGTGCGTTTAGTATTACAAAGTTTGGAAAACAAAATGAGCTCACGCATGGCATGAATATCTCTGAAATTTTATTGTAACAGAGAAAGCACACCCTCTAAAAAGACAAATCAGATACCCCGATTTGTAAGACTGACTGCACGGTTATTTTTTCAGATCAGATTTTTCCTTTCAAGAGTATTGGATCCATAGTAACAAGTTTTGGGTCAATGGGGGAAATCCCCATTGCCGCCAGAAATTTTTTCCCATAAATAGATTCAAACCTGCGGATTGCAGGTATATCATCATACTGTTTTCTGATATAACTATTCAAGTGAGACAGTAAAAGATTGATGTCTTCCTGATTCAAAGCATTAAAAGAAGTTCTTTTTGGAAGAATCCGCCTCAAATTCAGGTGGTTGTTTTCGACAAATCCTTTTTGCCATGCTGAATTTGGATCACAAAAAAAGATTTTCGTTCTTTGAGCGCCTGTTATACTCGTTTCAATAGCAGTCGGATTTGAAAATTCACTTCCGTTATCAGTCAGAATCACAGGAAATAGTTTTTTAAACATCTTCAAACCAAATTGCTTCTCGATGTTATCAAAGTAATCAATAACCGATTGTGAATTATTTGTATTCCTGATACAAGCAAGCATCAAACCACAATCAAAGTTTATTGTAAGCAAAACTTTTCCACCATCGGAACCTACGACCGAATCCATTTGAACGACTGCAATATCCGGATGAGCTTCTATATATTGCTTGAAATCGTTATAGGTTCTTCCAGTTCTGTACTTCGGATCAATTTTATGGCGAATCTTTTCTTTTTTCTTTGGCTTCCTCTGACACATTTTGGGCATATCTCCACGCGGCAGCGAAAATGAATCGTTGTGAAAATAATTGTAAATCGTTTTCTCACATTTTTGAAAAACATCCTTATGCGCTGCCATAATGTGATGCAACGACTGCCCCAGATTCAAACCATTACGAATCAAACAGACATAAGATGAAAATTCTTCCGGTGAAGTATCAATCCCTTCCCGACAACTCGTCAATAAGATCCGGTATTCTTCCATCGCTGTTGAAGCTATATAAAAAAATTTACGTTTCCGGCAGGATTGCATTTCCCGGCAACCATTGCAAACATGGGGAAAATGATCTAAACGGAGACATTTGTTTTCTATAAAATCCAGACAGTATTTATTGCAGGAAATAATCTTGCATTGACTGCAGCGACCAGGGCAATCTGATGGCGGAATCTTACAAATTGTCGAACGATTGCATTCATTCTTAAAAATACAATAATTGTGACTCCTTCTCCGATCTGTCGTTTCTTCTTGTCGATGTTTCTTGATCTCCCGACTGATCGTGGTGTGACTTTTCCCAAGATTTCTTGACATTTCTGTTGCTGATACTCCGGCATTCAGCATGTTTTCGATTCTTAACCGGTCTTCCTTTGTGAGATGCGCCATAATTGATCTCCTCTGTTTTTTTTGTAACACTAAACGCACAAATCCCCTCCCGGGAGGGGAACCTGTTAAGATTATCTATCTTCTTTCTATTTTTTTCTACCCTTTGCAACACTTAATGCACAAAGATTTATTTGTAAGACTTAATGCACTTTTTCTTTTTGTAAGACTTAACGCACTAAAAACTTTTTTGCCTGTGCATTTACTTTTTCAATTGACACCTCTGCTAAAAAACAAAAAAAAAACATTCAGGCACTTGTATTTTTGTCAGACATCGTATATATTTAGCAGAAGTTGTGAGCTTTACAACAATAGTATCAACTGAATTAAGTATAAAATCAGAAACAGGAGCAGCGTTTTATGGCAGACAAAAATGAAATATATTCAGATGGACTTTGCCAGATTCATATTGTCGGAGGTACTGTAAGAATGGATTTTATGACCTTGGAACCCCAGAAAGATAATCAGCCTCCGGTGCAAAATGTAAACAACCGGATAATTCTTCCCATCCAGGCATTTCTTGCAGCATATGACACAATGCAGAAATTATTGAATAAACTCGAAAGTGATGGAGTCATCAAGAAAAAAAGATGATTGTTTTCACACCGGAATGTCAAGATGTCAGAATATACCATTGCAGCAAATCCGCTGGAGTTTT
>JAZNNI010000037.1:0-4248 GCA_045580145.1 Clostridia bacterium | reverse complement strand
AATCCGTCAATTCCATCCTCAAATCCGGGATAATTGTCAATTTGATGCGTCAACGCCATTTGTCCGCCTGCTGAAAATTTTTCAAGAACCAAGACATTAAATCCGGCTCTTGCAGCATAAAGTGCTGATGTGTATCCACCCGGGCCTCCGCCAACTATTATCATATCGTAAACTATATCTTTATTCAAAGCTGTCATATTCACATCAGCTCCTTTCCTATGTTAGTTGTATTATATATTATAGTTTTTTTATTTTCTGTGATGTTATCACATAATTATAATTGTATTTTTTGCATATCTATGGTAAAATATAGATAAATAATTATACGGAGGTGTTTATCATGTGTGATAACAACAAATTTTATATCTGTGAGCATTGCGGAAATTTAATCGGTATGATTCACGATGCAGGAGTGCCTATGATGTGCTGCGGTCAGAAAATGACAAAGCTTGAGCCGGGTACAGTTGAAGCAAGCCACGAAAAACATATTCCGGTAGTAAGTGTTGACAACAATACTGTAACCGTTACAATCGGTTCCGTTGAGCATCCTATGACAGAAGAACATCACATCGTTTGGGTATATCTCCAGACCGACAGAGGAGGTCAGCGTAAATGCCTTGAAATCGGAAAGGATCCTGTTGTAACCTTTGCTCTTTCTGATGAAAAACCTGTTGCAGCTTATGCTTACTGCAATCTCCACGGCTTATGGAAAGCTGATATCTAATTATACCACAAATTCATCTACGATACAATATTTTGAACCTCCGAGGAGTATTTTCTTGGAGGCTCATTTTATTCGTATATACTGTCAACTGTATACTCCCAATTATCAAAAAATATTTTCTACAAACTGTAGCTTATGTAAGATGTATTAATCTGTTTTACTTTATTATACTTGAATTTTGTTGAGTTTTGATGTATAATGGTTTTAGTGATCGAGTTGCAGGATCGTGCGAGGACTGCAACCAAAGGAGTTCCTGAGGGGACTCCTTTACTTATATACGGAGGTTATTATGGCGCAGTCATTCCTTACATACAAGCAGCAAATCGACAAGCTCGTAAATGATAAAACTTAATAATTGCTGATAAAGAGTATGCGACAGGCGCTCTCAAGCAAATAGGATACCTATGATAAAGGCATCCGTGATTTATTTGCTATTGTTATTGCATTTTTGTATTTCCTTGGTGCTGACGATTTTAATAAATTCAAAACAAACCTTACAAACACAATTGACCACTACATTAAAAACACCACCGCCCTGAGCAAAAATGATATTCTTAGCGCAATGGGCTTCCCTGCAAATTGGGAACAAATATAATCAGCAATTAAAACAAGCGGAACCAAGATTCCTACGATTTCTCGATTCCGCTTTTTCTTTGATTAGTTTTATTCTATTACTACATTAATCCCATACACCAGATAACAACAAGCGCTGTCAACGTTACCAAGGTGTCAATCGTAATTCCGTAGAACATAGGTTTAAGACCTGCTTTCTTAAAGTCAATAATGCTCGTTCCCAAGCCTATTGCGGCAAGTGCGGTAACCATCAAAAATTTGCTTGTCCCCTTTATAATTCCGGATGCAGTTGCTGGAATAAAACCTACACTATTTAAGATAGCCAATAATAAAAATCCGCCAATAAACCATGGAATAATTTTCATAAGATTTACTTTTTGTCCATTGCTTACTGCTTTTAATTCTTTCTGTTTTATGCGTGTGCCTATGTATGCAAAAACCAAAACGGTAGGAATGATTGCAATTGTTCTTGTGAGTTTTACCATTGTTGCAAAATCACCTGCAATTTCAGAAAAAGCATAGCCGGATGCTACAACGCTTGCAGTATCGTTTACCGATGTTCCTGCCCATATACCATAAGCAATATCAGACATACCCAGCCACTTTCCCATAAGCGGATAGAGTGCAATCATCACCATATCAAAAAGAAATGTAGATGACATGGCAAATGCAATATCCTTATCATCAGCATCTATGACAGGAGCAATAGCAGCTACGGCAGAACCACCGCAAATACCTGTTCCTGCGGAAATCAAATTACTTAATTTCCAATTCAATCCAAACAACTTACGAATAAAATATCCTCCGCCAAAACACATAGCAAAAGTAAATATCATCACAAAAAATGTCATCTTACCTACAGACATAATTGTATTAACGGATAATGATGCTCCTAAAAGGATAATTGCAATTTTCAATATTCTTTTGGATGTAAATTTAAGTGCCGGCTTTATCCATGACGGGTGAAAAAAAGTGTTAATAATTGTACCCATAAACAAGGCAACAATGGAAGCTCCCAGTAACTCTCCGGGAATAATTTTCTCAACAAAAATTGATAATCCTGTTACTGCAAAGCATATTGTAACTCCCAACATAAACAAACCGTGTTTTTTTAAATTTGATTCCATGATGAAACTCCTTAAATTTCTTTTGTTTTGTATTTTTTCTTGATTTTACCATAGATTTATGATAAAATCAAATTATCATTTGTTATATGCTGATAATTTTTGATTATGAGGTACAGTATGTTAGATTATAGAATAAACACCTTTTTGACTTTATATGAAGAAATGAATTACCGAAGGACTGCAGAGAAGCTTAATATGACACAACCGGGAGTAACACAGCACATCCACTACCTTGAAAAGCATTATGGTGTTAAGTTGTTTGAATATGATGGGCGCATCCTTTCGAGGACTAAAAATGCTGAATACCTTAAACGGCATTTTGACAGTATAAAAGCAGAAGAAAAAGCATTGGCAGAGAGCTTTGTTAATAGTGATATGATTAACATCCGCATCGGTGCTACCAAGACTATCGGAGAATTTGTTATTGTTCCCCAAATCCGTTCTTTTCTCAAAAATCCAAACCACAACCTCGAGCTTGTTATTGACAACACAGAAATATTATTACAAAAGCTTGAACAATCCGAAATCGACTTTGCTATTATCGAAGGTGTATTTGATAAATCGAAATACGGTTATCATTTGTATAAAAAAGAACAATTTATAGGTATATGTGCAAAATCGCATCCGTTTTCAGGAAAAACTGTACTGCTTGAAGATGTTTTCAATCAGGATATTGTTGTCAGAGAACAGTTTTCAGGGACAAGGACGCTTATGCAAAATGCTCTCCGGGATAGAGGCTTTTCTTTTGCTAATTTTAAAAAATGTACTTCGGTTAATAATTTCTCTGTTATATGCGATCTTATTGCCAACAACGGAGCAATAACCTTTGCATACGAACCGATATCACGTTGCCGTGATGATTTGGCTATTTTCTATGTCAGTGACTTGCAAATACCCGGAGAATTCAACTATGTTTACTGTAATGAAAGAGTTGCAAACGAAAAGATTAAACTTCTCCTCTAAAATATAAAATCAAATCTTTCTATAAAACAAGGAGGCAGAACCGCTTTGTGTTCCGTCTCCTTTGTCATCGATTTTTTATTACATCACTTTCTTGAATCCAAACATACCTTTATTGCCATCACCAATAAAAATCAAGATTTAGTCCAAATTCTCGATTCCGCTACTTTATTAAGATGCTATTTATTAAAAGAAGGTGCTGTCGTTTCGTTATTTGCAAAAGCATTAGGCCCCGGATCAGACATTGAAAAATACATTCGGGCAGCTTTTGTTGTTCCGAAATCTCTGTTAGAGCCGCTATTTTGTACTTTGTTAAAAGCATCACGGAACATCTGATTGTGTGCTTCTTCACGGTTTAAGAGAAAATCTATGGTTTCTCTTACTTTTTTATCATCAATCTGGCGATACAGATATTCATATACAACCTTTGCACGCTGTTCGGACGCAATGTTACTTAAAAGGTCAGCACACAAATCTCCTGTTACAGTAACATAATCTCCTGTCCATGAATAGCCTGATGCGTTTATAAGACCGGGATTTAGTCCCAAAAGAACATGGGATTGTATTTCGCCTGCTTGTACCTTAGTTGCATCTACATCATGACCGTTGAGTAAATTGATGGTTTGTGCAACCATTTCCATATGTCCAAGCTCTTCTGCAGCTATATCCAAAAATAAATCCTTAATTTCGGGATCCTTGATACGAAAACTCTGCGACATATATTGCATAGCTGCTTTCAGTTCACCGTTTCCACCGCCGAGCTGTTCCTGAAGCAGTATGGCATACTGTGGATTTGGTCTTTCAACTTCTACCGGATGAAAAAGCATTTTTTCATGTTTAAACATATTATTACCTCCAATTGCA
>JAZNNI010000036.1:0-36625 GCA_045580145.1 Clostridia bacterium | reverse complement strand
GATCAGGCACAGAAGGTTATTGCAGCAGGCATTGGGGCTGTCAAGATAAAAAGTGCTCTTACCTGGAAGACTAAAAATGGTGTATGTTCTAAGTGTTATGGTATGAACCTTGCAACAGGTAAGCTTGTAAATGTCGGTGAGGCAGTTGGTATCATCGCAGCTCAGTCAATCGGTGAGCCTGGTACACAGCTTACAATGAGAACGTTCCACGCCGGCGGTGTTGCGGGCGGTGCCGACGTTACTCAGGGTCTCCCTCGTGTTGAGGAACTTTTTGAGGCAAGAAAGCCAAAGGGTCTGGCAATACTTTCGGAAATCGGCGGCAAAGTAAGCATCGTTGAGTCAAAAAGACGTCGCGAAGTTACAGTTACAAACGATGAGGCTGGTGAGGCTAAGACATATATTATTCCTTACGGCTCTACCATCAAGGATGCTGATGGCGATGTTATTGAAAAGGGTGAAGAACTGACAGTTGGTTCTGCTTACCCGAACGACATCTTGCGCATCAATGGTACACGTGCCGTTCAGGCATATATCACAAGAGAAGTTCAGAGAACTTATCGTATGCAGGGTGTTGACATCAATGATAAGCACGTTGAAATCATCACAAAGCAGATGCTAAGAAAGGTTAAGATTGAGGATGCAGGTGATTCAAATCTCCTGATAGGCTCAATGGTTGACCGTTTCGAAGTTGAGGAAGCAAATGAAATGCTAAAAGAGCAGGGAAGTGAAAACCTTGTAGAATGTTCTCCGGTGCTTTTGGGTATCACGAAGGCATCGCTGGCGACTGATTCATTCTTGTCAGCTGCATCCTTCCAAGAGACCACAAAGGTTCTCACAGAGGCAGCTATCAAGGGTAAGGTTGACCCGCTTCTTGGTCTTAAGGAGAATGTTATCATCGGTAAGCTCATTCCGGCAGGTACAGGTATGCAGGCATATAAGGATGCCGCAATTACCATTGACGGATATGAGATTGAAGAAGACGATATTTAATCAATAGACCTTTATAAAAATTAAAAACTGTCCTACATAAGTGGGACAGTTTTTTGTGTGATGAAAACTATGTAGTAGTGCGGTTGGATAGCTGAAAGCGGGAGAATAAACGATTTGTACTTTTGACCGACCAAAAGTACAAAAAGTCGCCAAGGGACACCCTTGGAAACCCGTGGTGTTGCGGCTTCAAACAAGTCGCAAGTTTCTTCGGTGCTTTTCGCGCCGTGCAAAACTTCGACAACTCGCCTCGAATGTAGTGCTGCGGGGATGTTTGACGAGAATTTTTTTCGTAGTAATAGAATATTTTAAGAATGGAGAAAAATCAGATTTGCTGATTTTCTTCAGTGTACGAAAAAAATTCAGTAGCGAAAGAAATTGTGTAAATCTTTATTTGATGTTATTTTTATATATTCCTGCAGATA
Organism: Clostridia bacterium; assembly: GCA_045580145.1. Taxonomy (GTDB): domain Bacteria; phylum Bacillota; class Clostridia; order UBA1381; family UBA1381; genus UBA1738. The sequence goes on along the minus strand of JAZNNI010000036.1, from coordinate 35,213 downwards.
ATATATGTATGTAGGGCAGGTTGTCAAGCTGTCTTTGGTGCAAAAGCAGGAATGGATGTTGTCATCTATTTTGCGCCCGCTCATTTTGCAAATAAATAGGCCTTCTTCCACCTTTAGAAAGTCACATATATTTTTCATTTTTTACTCCTTTATACATCTCATAAAATATACGTTTTCGGGATATTTATATTATACCAAATCGGTATAATAAAATCAAGAGGGAATATTTATGAGAAGATTGAAAGAACTAAGACAGAAAAAGAGAATATCACAGTTAAAATTAGCTATGGATTTGAATATGAGCCAAAATAATGTGAGTAGATATGAAACGGGAAGACACGAGGCGGATTATGCAACACTTATTAAAATAGCTGATTATTTTAATGTGTCGGTTGACTACCTTCTGGAAAGAACGGATAATCCAAAGATTTCAAGATAAAAAAAGACAACTGTCGGTTGTCTTTTTTGCTTTATAAGAAACTGTGTTCCTATAAAGCAAAAAGAATTTAATTCCCTTGCGTTTTCGTGCAAAAGGCACTAAAGCAAATGGGAGCAAGCAAAGCGACCTGCTTCTTCTTACCGCCCTATATAAAGTTAAAATTAATGGTAATTTTAAGGGGCGGTTGCGCGAAGCCGCTTTGTTCTTCCACAAAAATATTCCCCGTGTTATGCGGGGAATATCCTTATAAATATTTAAAATATCATTGTTATATAGCTCTGCGCCCATACAACCAATATGATAACAGGCAGAATGTATTTTACATAAACTCTCATCCAGTTCGGGAATTTAAGGCCCTTTCCTGTGTTTGCCTCGTTCATAAAGTTGCTCCAGCCCCAGCCGATTTTGTTGTAGGTACAGAACATAACGTATGCAAGAGCGCCAAGAGGAAGAATGTTGTTACTTATGATAAAGTCTTCAATATCCATAATTCCTTTTCCGCCAAGCTCAATCCACGAAAGCACATTAAAGCCAAGAATTGCAGGAAGTGCGAGAACTATCATAAGTAAAATATTGATAATAGCAATCTTCTTGCGGCTCATCTTTGTAAGCTCAAGCCAGAAGGACATAATGTTTTCAAACACTGCAATTACAGTTGAGAATGCCGCAAAAATCATAAACAGGAAGAAGAGTGTACCGATAATTCTTCCGGCAGGCATTGCGTTAAAGATGCTTGAAAGTGTTGTAAAGAGGAAGCTTGCACCGACTGTTCCTGCGTCTGCAGTAACACCATTATTGTAAGTAAAGCACGCAGGGAATATAATCAGACCTGACATAAGTGCGATGAAGGTATCAAGGCCTACAATGGTAATAGCTTCGCCTGTCAATCTTCTTTGCTTGTCAATATAACTTCCGAAAATAGCAATAGAGCCCATACCAATAGAAAGTGTGAAGAATGCCTGTCCCATAGCTGCCGATATAACAGTCCAGATTCCTGCATTTTTAAGGTTTTCAATCGACGGAATGAGATAGAATTTAAGTCCTTCTGCCGCATTTGAAAGTGTGCAGGAATAGCCTGCAAGAACTATCATAAGTGCAAAAAGCAAAAGCATCATTACCTTGGTTATCTTTTCGACACCCTTTTGAAGTCCGAGTGAGCATATGCCGAAGCAAATCAGGATAACTGCAGCTGTTGAAATAAAGATTTTCCAGAAATCTGTTACAGTTGCACCAAATAAATCGCCAAGCTCTGCGCCCTGAAGCGACATAATAGAACCGCTTAAATATTTGAAGAAATAAATTATCATCCAGCTTGAAATGACAGTGTAGAACATCATCAAAAGATAGTTTCCTGCGATACCGACGTATTTCATAAGATGCCACTTCTGTCCCGGCTTTTCGAGTTCATCAAAGGATGATGCAATACTTCTCTGGCTTGCTCTGCCTACTGCAAGCTCTGCCACCATTGCAGGAAGTCCAAGCAAAAGAAGGAATGCAATGTAGATAAGCACGAACATAGCACCGCCATAGCTACCTGTTATAATCGGAAAACGATAAACGTTTCCAAGTCCTATCGCACAACCGGCAGATATTAAGATAAATCCCAGTCGTGACCCAAATTTTTCTCTTTCCATAAAATACCTCCACTATTTTTTATACTATTATAGTATCATACTAAATTAAAATTATCAAGTATTTATTTACATATAAGTTTTATGATGCCCACTTCTGGTTTGTTGCCCCACCTTGGAACCGGCAAGGTGTTGGAAAGTCCGCGGTTTATAAGCATAGTTGTGTCTTGCCATTTTTCCTTGCCAAAGCAATACTTCGGGAAAATCATCCGCCTTTTTGAAAAAAGGGCCGAGGACGGTGCTAAAAGTCCGCCAAGATGCGGAATTATTATCTGTCCGCCGTGCATATGTCCCGACAAAATGAGATCATATCCCAAATTCTTTATTTCATCAAACAAGTTTGCCCTGTGGAATAAAAGAATTTTATATCCGGAAAAATCGGGAAGCTGAAGAAGGTTTTTGTTTAAGTTTTCCGAAATTTCTGTCGGCTTTTTGGACATCGGGTCGTCTATGCCGAAAAGTGCAATCTGTTCGCTTTCGCGATTTAAGGTCAGCATTTCGTTTTCAAGATGCTTTGCACCCAATTTTTCAAGTTCACGAAATTCCTCATCCTTATTTTCCCGCCACTCATCGTGGTTTCCTGAAATAAAAAATACGGGCGAAATTTTTAAAAGCTCACGGATAAGATACTTCACCTCATCTGCACTTTTTTTGTCGTCGTTAAAAAGGTCGCCTGTTATAACGGTTATATCGGGGGTTTCTGCCGATATTATCTCAGGGACACCTCTTGCCGGCTTTGAGTGAAGGTCTGATATATGTGCAATTTTAAATCCGTCAAAGGCTTTTGGAATTTTGGCGGAGGCTATTTTATACTCGCTCTTTTCTGCGCATCCTGCAGGGAAGCTCGGTCTTTTCAAAGAGTATTCCTCCTTATATTACTATTTTTTATTATTCTATCATTTTTTTTGGCAAAAGGCAAATATATATTGTTTTTTTTCGCGAAATATGTTAAAATAATAGATATTAAATTTTGTGGAGGCAATATGGCAAATTATGTAGAAAGTGCCGAGATTTCAAGGCAAAAAGACTTTCTTTATAAGTTGAAAGAGATAAATAACAATTTTTATATTAAAACAGGCAGAAAACCGCTTGCGAATACTGAAACCTACGGTTGCCAGCAAAATGAAAATGACACCGAGCGTATTCGCGGTATGCTTTTAGAGGCAGGCTACGATTTTTGCGAAAGGGCAGAGGATGCGGATATTGTCATATACAACACCTGTGCTGTTCGTGAAAATGCGGAAGACAGAGTTTATGGAAGGCTTGGCATATTAAAGCATATAAAGGAAAGCCGTCCTGAGCTTGTAATCGGGCTTTGCGGATGTATGGTCCAGCAGGAGCATATTGTAAAGAAAATCAAAAAAATTCACAATCACGTAGATTTGATTTTTGGAACTCACGCTCTTTACAGATTTCCCGAGCTTTTGTATGAAACACTAACTAAGAATAAGTCAGTTGTTGACATCGAAAACTCAGACGGCAGAATCTTTGAGGATATGCCGATTTTGAGGGAGTCCTCGGACAAGGCGTGGGTAAGCATAATGTATGGCTGCAACAACTTCTGTTCCTACTGCATCGTGCCATATGTAAGAGGCAGGGAGCGAAGCCGCTGGCCAGAGAATATCCTTGACGAGATAAAATGCCTTGTTAAAGGCGGTGTTACAGAGGTTTGCCTTTTGGGGCAAAACGTGAACTCCTATGGCAAGGACTTGGAGGAGGAAATTGATTTTTCCGATCTTTTAAGGCTGGTAAATGAGATTGACGGGGTAAAGAGAATACGTTTTATGACATCTCATCCAAAGGATTTTTCGAATAAGCTTATTGATGCTATGGTGGGATGTGAAAAGGTTTGTCCGCAGTTGCATCTGCCGTTTCAGGCGGGGAATAACCGCGTACTTTCGGATATGAACCGAAAATACACAAAGGAAGAATATATCGAAAAGATAGAAAAAGTTAAAAAAAGAATACCCGAAATTTCTTTGTCTACGGATATTATTGTCGGATTCCCAACCGAAACAAACGAGGATTTTCTTGATACTCTGGACGTTCTTCGCAAGGTTGAATTTGACAGCGTGTTCTCCTTTATATACTCAAAAAGAGAGGGAACACCTGCTGCAAAGCTTGACTTTGCCCTTACGGATGACGAAATCCACAAAAACTTTAATACCCTTTTAGAAGTCCAAAACGAGATTTCTAAACGTAAAAATGATGCGTATGTGGGAAGAATTTGCGAGGTTTTGGTTGACGGGGTAAGCAAAAATAACGACGAAATGCTCTCAGGCAGAACCGACACCGCTAAAATTGTAAATTTTAAGGGAGATAAGACTCTTAAAGGCAAATATGTAAAAGTAAAAATTACCGAAGCTCATACGTGGAGCTTAAACGGTGAACTTATATAAATGAAAGGAAGTATAAAAAATGACATTACTTGAAAAAGCACACGAGCTGGGCCAGCTTATTAAGGACAGCGAACAGATGAAGGCACTAAAGGAAGCAGAAGAAACTCAGGCAAACGACGAAGCTGCACAGAAGCTGGTTGAAGAATTTAATTTAAAGAGAATGAACCTTGCACGTGATATGCAGGAAGGGAAACTTTCTCAGGAGGATGCAATTAAGAAAAATAACGATGCATTTTCTGAGATGGTTGAAAAATCAGAGGTTATCAAAAACTATGTTGAGGCAAAAAAGGCATTCGACAAGATGGTAAATGGTGTGAACAGCGTTATCAACCTTTACATCATGGGTGAGCAGGGCGGTTGCACACATGACTGTTCTTCTTGCGGCGGTTGCCACTGATTGATACTAAAAAAGTTAAGGCATAAAGTTTGCGGACCGCTTGATGATTTATACTCAGGCGGTTTGCGCATTTTAAGGCTATAAATTAGAGAACAGGAGTTTTTATATGGCAGAAGAAAAGCTGTCCCCGATGATGAGCAAGTATTTAGAGACTAAGGAAGAATATCCTGACTGCATACTCTTTTATCGACTGGGAGACTTTTATGAAATGTTTTTTGATGATGCGCTGACAGCATCCCGTGAGCTTGAGCTGACTCTTACGGGCAAAAACTGTGGGCTTTCTGAGCGTGCGCCTATGTGCGGCGTTCCTTTTCATAGCGCGAGCGTGTATATTCAAAGACTTGTAGCGAAAGGCTATAAGGTTGCAATTTGCGAACAGCTTGAGGATGCAAAGGATGCAAAAGGCCTTGTTGACCGCGGTGTAATCCGTGTTGTAACCCCTGGAACAATAACTGACGAGAATATGCTCGATGAAAAAAAGAACAATTACCTGTCAATTCTTTATAAGGGCACAGATTGCGGTCTGGCTTTTTGTGATGTGTCAACAGGTGAAGTTTTTGTTACTTCGGTTGCTGATGATAGAAATGTGATAAATGAAATTGCAAGGTATTCGCCGAGCGAGATTATAATGAACAAAAGTGCAAGGCAAGTCTTTGAAAAGGATATTAAGAGCAGAATCAATGTTGATATTACTGAATTTGACGAGGATTATTTTAAGGCGTGCGATGAAAGACTTTTCGCCTGCTTTAAGAATGTTTCAAGAGAACAGCTTAAGGAGACAAAGCAGGATATAAAAAATGCAATTCACGCGATGCTTAACTATCTTGAGCATACACAAAAAAGTCAGGTTAGCTATATTGATACCCTGTCGATGTATAGCGTGTCGGAATTTATGGAGATTGATATTTCCACGCGCAGAAATCTCGAAATAACAGAAACTATGCGTGATAAGGCGAAACGTGGCTCTCTTTTGTGGGTACTTGACCGCACTAAGACATCTATGGGGGCAAGAAAATTAAAGCAATGGCTTGAAAAACCGCTTATTAACTCAATAGAAATAAACAAGAGACTTTATTCGGTCGGTGAGCTTACGAAAAATATTATGCTGTGCGATGATTTTACAGCGCTTTTGTCGGGGATTTACGATATTTCCCGAATTGTAAGCAGAATATCACTCGGCAGTGCATCACCGCGGGATATGGTTGCGCTTAAAAATTCTATTTTGAAACTGCCGGAGTTTAATTATCTTCTGTCAAAAACAACTTCACCTATCCTTTCGGATATGAACAAAAATTTCGACCTTATGCAGGATATTTGTGAGCTTTTAGAGACGAGCATAAATGATGATGCACCGATTTCATTAAAGGACGGCGGCGTTATAAAAGGCGGATTTAACGAAGAGCTTGATGAACTTCGCAAGCTTGCAACAGACGGCAGGGCGTGGATTTTGTCAGCAGAGGCAGAGGAGAAGGAAAGGACAGGAATAAAAAACCTCAAAATCAGCTATAACAAGGTATTTGGTTACTATATTGAAATCACAAAATCAAACATTGATATGGTCCCCGACCACTACATACGCAAGCAGACCTTGGTAAATGCCGAAAGATATATAACCCCGCAGCTTAAAGAGATGGAAAATCGAGTACTGAGTGCATCAGAGCGCTTTCTGGCGCTTGAAGCACAGCTTTTTGCCGAAATCAGTAAAAAGGTTGCAGGCGAAATTGACAGACTTAAAAAAGTTTGTGAAATTATTGCTACAACCGACGTCTTATGCTCTTTTGCACAGGTTGCAGGAAGATATGGGTACGTTATGCCTGAGGTTACGGAGGGCGGCGAGCTTATAATAAAAGACGGAAGGCATCCCGTAGTTGAAAAGACTTTAAAGACAAGTATATTCGTGCCGAATGATACAACTCTTGACACCAAGGAAAATCGTGAGCTTATAATAACAGGTCCGAATATGGCGGGAAAATCCACATATATGAGACAGGTTGCACTGATTACACTTATGGCGCAGGTGGGAAGCTTTGTGCCTGCAAGCTATGCGAAAATCGGTGTTGTAGACAGGATTTTCACCAGAGTCGGCGCATCTGACGATATTGCACAGGGACAAAGTACCTTTATGCTTGAGATGGTAGAGGTGGCAAACATTATAGAGAATGCAACCTCCAAGTCGCTTGTAATATTAGATGAAATAGGCAGAGGAACATCTACATTTGACGGACTGTCAATAGCGTGGGCGGTTGCGGAGCATATGCAATCAAAAATAGGTGCAAAAACTCTTTTTGCGACGCATTATCACGAACTCACGCAGCTTGAGGAAAGCCTTGATGGTGTTAAAAACTACTCGGTTGCCGTTAAAAAGCACGGCGATGATATTACGTTCCTTAGAAAAATCATCCGCGGAGGTACTGATGACAGCTACGGTATCGAGGTTGCGGCACTTGCAGGTGTCACAAAGTCGGTAATAAAGCGCGCAAAGGAAATACTGAAAAAAATTGAGAATGATGACATCCAGAGTGCATATAAGGAGAAAAAAGCACCGAACGAAACAATGCAGATAGGCTTTGAGGATAATATTGCAAATGAGATTTTTGCAGAGCTTAAGGATATGGACGTAACAACCTATACACCTATTGAGGCGCTTAACAAACTTTTTGAACTTACCAAGAAAGCGAAGGATTGATATGGGAATTATTAATGTACTCCCGACAGAGATTTCAAATAAAATCGCAGCAGGCGAGGTCGTAGAAAGACCTGCATCTGCTATAAAAGAGCTTGTTGAAAACTCCATTGATGCAGGCGCAACAGTTATCACCGTCGAAATCAGGAAAGGCGGGATTACCTTTATGCGTGTTGCAGACAACGGAAAAGGTATGTCGAAGGAAGATGCAAGCCTTGCATTTATCCGCCACGCAACAAGCAAAATAAAGGAAGAGTCCGACCTTGATGCAATTTATACTCTGGGTTTTCGCGGTGAGGCGCTGTCGAGTATCGGCGCAGTATCGCAGGCGGAGATTTATACCAAGCGCGAGGAGGATGAAGCGGGAACGCATATTGCCTGCACAGGCGGCGAAATAACGGAATCAGAGGATGCAGGAATTCCGAACGGAACTGTGGTTTTGGTTAATAATCTGTTTTACAATACGCCTGCAAGAATGAACTTTTTAAAGCGTGATGCAACAGAAGCAGCCGCAGTTACAGATATTATGGAGCGGTTTATCCTTTCGCATCCTGAAATTTCTTTCCGCTATATTGTTGACGGAAAGGAAAAGTATTTTACCTCGGGGGATAATAGCCTTGTAAATTGTATTTATGCTGTCTATGGCAAAAACTATGCAAACTCGGTGATTCCTGTTGATTACGAAACTGAAGTTGTGAAGATTACGGGAATGATAGGAAAGAGCGATACTGCAAGGGTGAATAGGTCATTCCAGAGCTTTTTCGTTAATAAGAGATATATAAAAAGCCTGCTTATTACAAAGGCGTTTGAGGATGCTTACAAAAATCAGCTTATGACAGGCAAGCACCCGATGGCTGTTTTGAATATTGAAATCAACCCGAAGTTTATTGATATAAATGTCCATCCAACTAAGCTTGAGGTCAAATTTTCGGGAGAAAGCGATATTTTTCGCGCAGTTTTTCACGCGGTGGAAAATGCACTTTTTGCCATTCCGAATGTTCCGCAAATTGAACATAAAAAGACTGTAAAAACAGAGTTTTTGCGTGACGGGGCTACAACAGCAAGTCAGGTGTCCTTTGACCTCGCGCCACAAAAAAGCCACAGCTGGCAAAGTGCTGTGAGTAACCAAAAAGCTGAAGATACAAAGCAGGCTAAAACTGTCGAAGGGGTTACAAGCTATGCCTTAGATGCAAGCAATGAATACTTTGTCAAGAAACAAAATGAGCTTTTAGGCGCAGACGGAGAGCTTAAACAGGCTGCCGCTGAAACACCTGCCATAGAAATGAAAATTGACATTTTAGAACGTATAAAAACATCGGGTGGCGAGAACTTTATGACGGAGAAAGAGGTAAGCAAGGAGACGACAGAAACTCTTTCTCAAAGTGATACAATTCAGAGCGACCCCATAACAGATGTTGAAAATCAATCGGATGCTTCAAAGGCAGCAGCATTTAAGGAGATATGGGGCTTTGATAAGGAAAGTGTGCGGGTTATAGGGCAGATTTTCAGCACATATATCCTTGCCGAAGCGGGGGATACTATGATAATAGCTGACCAGCACGCAGCACACGAAAGATTAAAATACGAGGAACTTAAAAAGGAGCTTGCCTCAAAGGAAGTTATTTCACAAATGCTTTTGATTCCGCTCGCTGTGGATTTATCCGCTGCGGAATATGCCATCTATCAGGAAAACAAAGAAAAGTTCTTTGAAATGGGATTTGAAATAGATGACTTTGGGGATGCGACGATTTTAGTCCGCGCGACGCCTGAGGCACTTGATGAGAGCGAGCTGAAATCGCTTATTGTCGAACTGATTGACCGATTTGGTGAAAATCGCAATGAAATAATTTCGGAAAAGATGGAATATGCTCTTTACACGATTGCCTGCAAGGCGGCGGTAAAGGCAAATCACAGCTTTGACTTAAAGCAGCTTGAGGTGCTATTAAAAGCGGTTTTAGACCTTGAGAGAATAAACACTTGTCCACACGGGCGGCCGATTATAATAACGATGACAAAAAAAGAACTGGAAAAGGAATTTAAGAGAATAGTATGAGTAAAATACCCTTGATTGTTGTTGTGGGCGCAACGGCATCCGGAAAAACCGGACTTTCCATAGAGCTTGCAAAACGGCTGGGCGGCGAGATTGTCTCGGGCGACAGTATGCAGATTTATAAATATATGAATATCGGCACAGCAAAGCCGACCGAGGCGGAAAAAGACGGAATTCCTCACCATTTAATGGATTTTTTAGAGCCGTCAGTTAATTTTTCTGTGGCGGATTACTGCGAGCTTGCCCATAAGGCTATTGCCGACATTCACTCTCGCGGGAAAATGCCAATACTTGTAGGCGGAACAGGACTTTACATTGATTCACTTGTAAATAATATCGATTTTGGTGAAACGGATGAAGTAAGTCCTGTCAGGAAAGAGCTTGAAAAGCTTGCAGAGGAAAAGGGAAACGGGGCGGTTTATGAATTGCTTTTGGAAATCGACCCCGAGACTGCGGAGAAATATCATCCGAACAATTTAAGACGTGTTATCCGTGCGATTGAGTTTTTTAAGACTACAGGAAAAACTATTTCCGCACACGCAAAGGAAGAAAAGCTTTCACCATACAAAAGCATTTATTTCGCTATTGATTGGGACAGAGAAATTCTTTATGACAGGATAAACAAACGTGTTGATATTATGGTAGAGGATGGGCTTATTGAGGAGGTCTGTGACCTTTTAAACAGAGGTTATGACAGAAACTCAACTGCTATGCAGGGGATTGGATACAAGGAATTTTATGCCTACCTTGATGGAGAGCAAACTCTTTTTGAAACTCTTGAACAAATAAAAATGAATTCGCGACGATATGCAAAAAGACAGCTTACCTGGTTTCGCAGGAACAAGAATATACATTGGCTTTCACCTTGCGGAAATGTCGCAGATGTCGCTATGGATATTATCAATTCTGAAGTGATGTAAATTAAAAAATCCACGTATCATAGGTACGTGGATTTTTGATGAAAGAATATTTATGCTTTTTTTGAGTTAATCCCTAAAATTCCGCCGAGCATTCCGGCTGCAAGCACCGATATAAATCTTAAGAGATTGCTTCTGTCTATAGCGACGGCACCCGACAGGGAAGAAACCGCGAAAAGCACCAAAAAGTATAAAATTGCAAGCAGAAGCCCGTTTAAAAGACCGCGGCTCTCAATGTTTTTTGAAAGAATAATTGCCCCTAAAAAGACCGATAGTGCAGATGCTAAAAGGATAAGAGTCGAGACAGTCCTGTCCGAAAGGTCAGCGAAAAAAACAACCACAGCAAGAAGTACTGTCAAAAGTATGCTGATTGCAAGAGATAGCAAAACACCCTTCAAAGTTTTTTTAAAATCAATTCCCAAATAAAAAACCTCCCAAATACACATTTAATAAATGTATATTCGAAAGGTTTATTTTTTATGCTTTTATGCCTGATCGTCGTGAATTGTCTCGACAGTCTTAATTGCGTTTCTGTCAAATTTAATTGTTGAGCGCTCTTGAGGATTTCCTACAAAGCCTGTTTCAACATAAACAACATCATCTTTAAGCTTAGTTATTTTGCCGCGAATGCCACCGATTGTTACGACCTTGTCGCCAACCTGAAGGGCTGCAAGCATTTCTCTTGTTTTCTTTTCCTGCTTCTTCTGAGGTCTTATGAGCAAGAAATAGAAAAGAACAATCATTAAAATAAATGGCATAAATGCCATAAGTCCGCTGCCTGCCGGTACTGCAGCAGGGTCAGCCGCTGTTTGAGCAGCTTCTGCAAAAGCTACTGTGTTAAATAATTCAAACATAAGGTACTCTCCTTTTTTCCATATAATAGTACTATTCTAACACAACCGTAAAGATTTTGCAAGAGCTAATTGATTTTTTTAATACTTGTATTTATACACAAAAGCCGATACCCGCCGGCTAAGAGCTTTCCATACTCGGCAAGGATGCTTTCTGCTATCGGAGAGATGCGACTTTTAAAGGAATATTCATAAATCAAAATCGGAATTCTTCGCTTAGGTATGCTTAAGTAGAATTTGTCGTTGTAGGAATAAAGGCGCATAGCCAAAAGGTATACAGGCGGCACGTTCCTTATCATCTCTAAAAGATGGTCGGGTGTCAAAAATTCAAAGACGGCGCACTCGCTTCTTCTTGGAAAGGAAGAAGGCTTGATTTCTGTTTTTTCGTCATTGGGCTTTGAAAGCATTAAAATGATGCCGTCGTCTGAAAGTGTTGCTTCCACAATTACCTGACCATCATTGGGCGAAAAGCCTGTCTTGGCTTTTACTGCGTCCATAACCTCGCATAAAAATGGAGAAAGCTCAGGGGATTCGGGGGAAAGACTATGCATATTGATATTCATATTTTCAAGGTCGCTTTCTGAGAGAATGACCTTTATTTTATCTTTTTCAAGCTTAACAATTTTCATTTATACCACTTCCATTCTATAATTATTATACTATGCATAAGTGGGTTTTGGGAATAGAAAATTGCGTTTTTCAAGAAATTGACAGAATGGGAATAAAAAACACAGCCGCTTCTTTTAGAAACGACTGCGTGATTTAATTAGCCACGTGCATTCTTTGCAGTTTCAACGAGTGTTGCGAATGCCTTAGGGTCAGCGATAGCGATTTCAGAAAGCATCTTTCTGTTTATTTCGATACCAGCCTTCTTAAGACCATTCATAAATGTTGAATAGTTCATACCATTCATTTTAGCTGCAGCAGAAATTCTTGAAATCCAAAGACGTCTGAAATCTCTCTTTCTGCGCTTTCTTCCGATGTAAGCGTTCTGCATTGAGCGCATAACAGCCTGATTAGCAACTCTGTAAAGCTTTGACTCGCCGCCTCTGAAGCCCTTAGCAAGCTTCAGCACTTTCTTGTGATGTTTTCTTGTATTTAAAGCACCTTTTACTCTAGCCATCTTATACTACCTCTCTTTCAATCTTACTTGTAAGGAATCAATTTCTTGATTACTGCTGCGTTTGCCTTAGCGCAGTAAGCCTGCTTACGAAGATGTCTCTTTCTCTTAGTTGTTTTCTTGTTCAGAATGTGTCTTCTGAAAGCTCTGTTCATTTTTACCTTACCCTTTTTAGTAAGATTAAATCTCTTAGCAGCACCTCTATGTGTCTTAATTTTAGGCATAGTGTTTCTCTCCTTCCGATTTTAACTATTACTGCGTGATGGGTGCAAGAAACATTGTCATGTTTCTGCCTTCAAGCTTAGCAGGTCTTTCAACGCTGCCAACTTCCTTGACATTTTCGGCAAATCTTTCGAGCAGGACTTCACCTATCTCAGAATGGCTCACTTCACGACCACGGAAACGAACTGTTACCTTTACCTTATCTCCCTTTGACAAAAACTTGCTTGCATTTCTGCACTTTGTATTAAAGTCGTTTGTGTCGATAGACGGTGACAGCTGAACCTCCTTAATGTTGATAACTTTTTGGTTCTTTCTGTTTTCCTTTTCGCGCTTCTGAAGTTCAAATCTGTACTTGCCGAAATTCATAATCTTGCATACAGGCGGTACTGCCGCCGGTGCAATATTTACCAGGTCAAGACCTTTTGACTGTGCAAGCTTCAGCGCCTCATCTAATGACATTACGCCAAGCTGCTCTCCGTCCTGATTAACTACACGGACTTCTTTTTCGCGAATTTCCTCGTTTGCTTGCAATTCTTGTTTAGCTATGTGAATCCCTCCCATAAATTTTACGCCCGAAGGCACCCTTTTACATAAGCAATCCGCAAAGTTTCAACAAAAAAGCGGATATAAATATATCCGCAAAAATGAACAACACAAAATAAGTGTTTAAGTACATTATTTACCGCAAAACCCTCGTCGTACGGTGAGAACGGATATATTCTGCTTGTTTTACCTGTACTATTATACTATGCTTTTTTGTAGTTGTCAAGCATTTTTTGAAATTATTTTCAAATATACATTCCGCCGTTTATCCCAAGCACCTGACCTGTGATATAATCTGCCGAGGAGGATGCCAAGAAAAGCACGGCTTTTGCGATTTCTTCAGGCGTACCAAAGCGAATAAGAGGTATTTCTTCTAATAGTGCATTCTTGTCCGTTTCGCAGATGCAGGAGTTCATTTCGGTGTCAATTACGCCGGGAGTTATAGCATTTACGCAAATTCCTGATGGTGCAAGCTCCTTGGCAAGTGCTTTTGTAAAGCCGATTAATGCGGCTTTTGATGCGGAGTAATGAACCTCACAGGATGCACCTGTTTCGCCCCAGATGGAAGAAATATTTATTATTTTCCCGCTTTTTTTGTTAATCATATCGGGCAAAAATGCCTTTGTCAAAAGGAATGCACCGCGCACATTCACGTCAAACATTCTGTCCCAATCCGAGGCTGTAATGTCATTAAAAACCTTAATTTCTGAGATGGCGGCATTGTTTACTAAAACGTCGATTTTAATGCCTTGCGAGTGTATTTTGTCGGCGACAGCATTTACGTCCTGCTCGTTTGAAATGTCGGCTTTAATTGGCGTTGCACCTGTTTTTTCTGCAATTTCCTTTGCACAAGCATCATTCTTTTCATATATAATATACACTCTGTCACCGTTTTGGCAAAATGCCTCACAAATTGCCGCACCAATTCCACGTGAACCACCCGTTATAACTATATTTCTCATAAGTAATCTCCTTTTTATATGAGTAGAATAGCACAATTATAAAAAAAAATCAACAAGATTTAAAAATCCGGACATTAATTTGTCCGGACCTTTAATTATTCAATACTGTCTATATCAATAGAGTAACCAAAAACCTCGCCTACATCTGTAACCTTTCCCTTTAAGGTAACAGAGTCGCCTTTTTTCATACTTGCAACTCTTGCTTTTTGTTCATCGTTTTGCAAATAGCATTGTACGCTGGTTAAATTAAAGCTATCACCTGATGGGTCTAAAGAAATATATTTTCCGCTACTGTCTATAACGGACAAATCGCCTGTGATTTTTACATACTGGTTGTCATATTTGTTTTTTGCATTTAAAGCATTGTCCTCGAGGTCGTTAACAAGCTGTGAAACTGTATATTCAGTATAAACAATTTCCTGCTGAGCTACTTCGGATGAGGTAGGTGTTGTCTGTGTTGCGCTTTCGTCTCCGCCTTGCGAGGAAGAAATTACTCCAATAACAACGATGGCAGCGATAGCAATAAACCATCCTCTCTTATAAATTGGTTTCTTGTTTTTCACTCCGCACTTAGGACATACAGCAGCTTTTGTGCTTATTTCTTCGCCACAATTTCTGCATTTTGTTTCTTTTTTCATAATATCTTCTCCTTTTGTGAAAATTATATGGTAAGTATAACACATCTTATGACTTGTGTCAATAGTCAAAACACTTGTCGCACAAGGTTTATACTATAATGATTGCTTGGTAAAATTAATATAGAGGTGACGGGAGTGAATAAAAAATTTTTAAAGAAATATAGAAATCTTGGACTAAACATAGCATTTTATAGAAAAATGAGGGGCTATACACAAATGCAGCTTGCAGAGATGCTGGATATAGACAGAAGCCATATGAGTGCAATAGAGCTTGCGAATGTCGGGGCATCGATGGATGTCATATTTAAGATATGTGAGGTTTTGTGCATAGCGGAAAAGGATTTATTTGATTTTAGGGAGCAGTAAAACTACTGCTCCCTAAAATATAGTGAATATTTAAAGCTTTTTCTCAGCTTTTCTTTTCATAAAAGCCTTTGGGGAAATACCATACATCTTTTTAAATTTGACTGAAAAGTAGTTGCTGTCTGCAAAACCACAGTCTGCTGCGATTTGCGTTATCGAGGTTTTTGGCGACTGCGACATAAGGGTTTCTGCACGTTGCAGTCTTAGAATGTTTAAGTATTCACAAAAGCCGAAGCCTGTTGCCTTTTTGAACATTCGGGAAAAGTGAACAGGTGTAACCGAGTACATTTCCGCAATCTCCGAGAGTGAAATATCGTTTGCAAAGTTTTTTTGCAGATAGTCAATCGCGCGCTCAATATAAGCGTGTGCGGAATAAATTTCTGTCCTTGTTTGCAAATTTCGCGCAAGCAGGAAGAAAAGCATATGCGTATAGCAGGAAAGTATCTCCTCGTGCAAAATATCGGATTTTTGGTATTCCTCTTCTATTTTCAAAAAAATATTTTCGACTTCCTTTGAGATGCTTGGATTTCGATAAAGGTAGAGCATCTGCGGAAGAAGTGGGCGTACCGATGCGGGGATAAATCTTTGCGAGCAGTTAATCAGGAGTCTTGAGTGTTCTAAAGAGCGATACTCGGTATTGTGTATAACCCGCTCAGGAATAAGAACTATATCACCAGGGATAAGGTCGTATGCCTTGTTATCGATAAAGTATACACAGTTGCCGCTTGTTATGAAATAAATTTCAAACAAATTGTGATAATGCTTGTCCGCAACGGGAGCGCGTGAATTTGTGACGGCGTCCCTATGAAAGTAGAATTTTTGACTGTCCTTGAACTTATTATACTTCATAATTTCCTCCCCCTTACGAAAATGATACCATAACAGGTTAAAAAATCAAGAAAATTGATGTGAGTTGTTAAAAAAATTAAGGAAATATGTGTAAATTTAACGTATAATTGCAGTAACAAATAAAAAAATCTAAAAGGAGTGTTTTTATGAAGTACAACGGAAATAAAGCAGAAGACGTAAAAATTGCGTATATCGGCGGCGGCTCACGCGGCTGGGCATGGGGATTAATGAGTGACCTTGCAACAGCTGGGGATATGAGCGGAAGCGTATATCTTTATGATATTGATATGCCGTCTGCAAAGAACAACGAGATAATCGGTAATAAGTACAACGACTTAGAGGAAACAGTATCAAAGTGGGAGTACAAGGCTGTTGAGACAATCGGAGAGGCATTGACAGGTGCAGATTTTGTTGTTATTTCAATTTTGCCGGGTACCTTTGATGAAATGGAATCAGACGTACATACACCTGAAAAATATGGTATTTATCAGTCAGTTGGTGATACATCAGGCCCTGGCGGAATCGTTCGTGCTATGAGAACAATTCCAATGTATGAAGTAATTGCAGAAGCAATCAAGGAATACTCACCGGATGCATGGGTTATAAACTACACAAACCCTATGACACTCTGTGTAAAGACACTCTACAGAGTATTCCCTGAAATCAAGGCTTTCGGTTGCTGTCACGAAGTTTTCGGAACACAGAAGTTCTTAGCAAGAATTTTAAAGAGCGAGTTTGGCATTGAAGCTCCAAGAGAAGAAATTAAGGTTAACCCTGTCTCAGTAAATCACTTTACATGGCTTACTTCTGCGCAGTATAAGAATATGGACTTATTCCCTATTTATGCTAAATATTGCAAAGAGCATCCGGACGGAGAGGTTGCAGGTGGCGACCTTAACTGGATGAATCACTCATTCTTAAGTTCAGAAAAGGTTAAGATGGACCTTTTCAATAAGTATGGATATATTGCCGCTGCAGGTGACAGACACTTGGCTGAGTTCTGCGAAGGTAAGTGGTATCTTGAAAGCCCTGAAAGAGTTAAGGAAATGCACTTCGGCTTAACAACTGTTGACTGGAGAAAGAAGGAGCAGGCAAGAAAGGAAGAAAAGGGCAAAAAGCTTGCATCAGGCGAATTACCGGTTGAGATTTCACTGACAGGTGAGGAAGGTGTTAAGCAGATGAGAGCGCTTTTGGGACTTTCAGAGCTTGTTACAAACGTTAATATTCCAAACTACGGACAAATTCCAAATCTCCCGATAGGCGCTGTTGTTGAAACAAATGCAGTATTCAGAGCAGACAGTGTTACACCTATGTTTGCAGGTCCTATCCCTAAGGAAATCTATCCGCTTGTTTCAAGAATCTGCACAGAACAGGAAGTAGTATCTGAAGCTATCGCAGAAAGAGATATGAACAAAATCTTTATGGCATTTGCAAATGACCCGCTTGTAACTTGTCCTATCGGCGATGCAAAGAAGCTATTTAAAGAAATGTGTGAAAACACCAAAGAATACTTAAAGGACTACAACCTTGATTTTTAATGAATAGAATTTAAGCATACGCACTTGTTCTTATTGGGCAAGTGCGATATGTGATTTTAGTAAAAATTATTACCGAAAGGATGCTTTTTTATGAAATATTCGACACCTGAAAAATTGGGAATCAAATCCGAGTGGATAAAAGAATTTATTGAATATATGGAAAAGACTGGTCTTTGCACACATGACTTTATAATTATGCGCCACGACCAGATTGTTTTTGAAAATTACTGGGCGCCTTTTCACAAGGATTACCTGCACAGAATGTACTCTGTTACCAAAAGCTATGTTGCGCTTGCAATCGGCTGTCTTGAGGAGGAGGGCAAAATTTCTTTAGATGACCCGATTATCAAATATTTCCCTAAGGAAATGGAAAATCAGCCGGACGAGAATATGCGAAATCAGACTATCCGCCATATGCTTATGATGGCAACTGCAAAGCAGGACAAGGGTTGGTTTATGCCAAGATGCGCAGACAGAGTTCAAAGATATTTTGATAATGACAACCATTCAAAACCTTCAGGAACATTCTGGCAGTATGACAGTTCAGGCTCCTTTGTAATGGGTGCTTTAGTGGAAAGAGTGACGGGGAAAACCCTGATGGAATACTTAAGAGAAAAGATTTTGGACAAAATCGGTTTCTCAAAAGAAGCATATATGCTAAAATGTCCGGGCGGACATTCTTGGGGCGATTCTTCGCTGATTTGTAAGGCGACCGACCTTTTGAAAACAGGGCAATTCTTGATGAAAAAAGGAAACTGGAACGGCGAACAGCTACTCAATGAAAAATTTGTTACAGATGCTACGAGTAAGCTGATTGACAATAACGTTTCGGGAGTAGACGACTGGAGAACACAGGGCTACGGCTACCAAATCTGGAGAACATTTGACAATTCCTTCGCATTTTATGGAATGGGCTGTCAGTTTATGGTTTGTGTACCTGATAAGGATATAATTATGGTATATAACGGCGACAATCAGGGTATTGATTCGGCGCAGAAGATGATATTTGATAACTTCTACAGTATGATTGTTCGCAAAGTTGATAGGGAAGTGGTAGAGGATACCGGCTATGACGAGCTTATGGAATATGTAAAGACTTTGAAGCTACACGTTGTACCGGGGAAGGCTACTTCAAAAATGGCAGACAAAATCAATAATGTCACATATAAAATGACAGATAACCCGATGGGTATTACAAAGATGAAGTTTAGCATAAGTGGTGACAAGGGTGTGCTTTACTACACAAATGCACAGGGCGACAAGGAGCTTCCATTTGGAATTGGTGAAAATGAATTTTCAATTTTCCCACAAGAGGGATATTCAGATGAAGTCGGCTCACAGGCAAGTGATAAAATGTATAAGTGTGCTGTTTCTGCTGCGTGGAAAAATGATAGCCAGTTCTTTTTGAAGATACAGATTATTGATACATATTTTGGTGTACTTCATATGAGTGTGAGCTTCAGAGACAATAAAATCGGTGTTTATATGGAAAAGACAGCGGAGGACTTCTTAAACGAATACGTAGGCTATGCAGGCGGAGAAATGGAGAAATAATATGAAAGAAAAGATTATACAATTCGGCGAAGGCGGATTTCTTCGCGGTTTTGCAGACTGGATGCTGCAGATTGTAAATGAAAAAACTGATTTCGAGGGAAAGGTTGTAGTAGTTCAGCCTATTGATAAAGGTATGTGCGATATGCTGTCGGCACAGAATTGCGTCTACACACACCTTTGCCGCGGTGTAGAGGGTGTTGATGTAAAAAAAATTGACGTTATTTCAAGATGCGTGAAGCCGTATGAGGAGTTTGACGCATATCTTGCTCTTGCTGAAAACCCTGATTTGCGCTTTATAATTTCAAACACAACAGAAGCCGGAATTTGTTTTGACGAAAATGACAAAATTACAGATTGTCCCGCAAAAACATTCCCGGCAAAGCTGACTCAGCTTCTTAAAAAGAGATTTGAACTTGGTCTTTCAGGGTTTGTTTTTCTGCCTTGCGAGCTGATTGACAAAAACGGAGAAAACCTTAAAAAATGCATTTTAGAATATGCAGACTTGTGGGAGCTGGGCGATGGCTTCAAGGCTTGGGTTGAAAAGGATAATATTTTCTGCAACACCTTGGTTGACCGCATAAACACAGGCTATCCAAAGGATGAAAAAATTGAGCTTGACTACGAGGACAATATGATAAACACCTCGGAATACTTCCATTTATGGGTTGTTGAGGGATATGATAAGCTATTTGACGAAATTCCTTTTGACAAGTGCGGACTCAACGTCATTGTGACAGACAAGCTCGAAATGTATAGGACAAGAAAGGTGCGCATATTAAACGGCGCGCACACCTCCTTAGTGCCTTATGCACTTTTGGAAGGACTTGATACAGTTAAGTCTTGTATTGACGATGAAAAAATGAATAACCATATCAAAAAGTGTGTTTATGATGAAATTATACCTACACTTGATTTGCCGAAGGACGAGCTTGTAGAATATGCAGATAATGTCTTGACAAGATTTGCAAACCCGTATATCAAGCACTATCTTTCATCTATTGCACTAAATTCAGTAAGTAAATTCAAGGTACGCGTGCTTCCGTCAATCCTTGAATATATAAAGAGATTTGATAAGATGCCGGAAACTCTGATCTTCTCGTTTGCAAAGTTGATTGATTTTTACAGGACCGATATGACGAACGATGATGAAGATGTTGTTGCATTTATGAAAAATGCAACTGTCGGTGAAATTCTTGCAAATGAAAAGCTTTGGGGCGAGGACTTGTCATTCCTTGAAAATGAGGTTTTAAAGTATGTTAATAAATAAGCTTGACAATGTAGAGGTAAATATCGAAACAGGGCATAAGTATGCCATTTGCGACATACGAAAGGGCGAAAATGTCATAAAGTACGGACAGCCTATCGGTCACGCTGAATGTGATATAAAGGCTGGCGAACACGTACATTCACATAATCTTAAAACAAACCTTTCAGGAAAGCTTGATTATACATATGAGCCTATAAAATATCCGCTTGAAAAAATCGATACAGACCTCACATTTATGGGATATGTAAGAGCAGACGGAAACATCGGAATACGTAACGATATCTGGATTGTGAATACTGTTGGATGTGTAAATAAAACGGCGCAAATTCTCGCAGAAAAGACAGGTGCGAAATATTTTCCGCATCCGTTTGGATGTTCGCAGCTTGGCGGGGACCAAGAGATAACCCGAAAGATTTTAAAGGGAATGGTAAATCACCCGAACTGTGGTGGCGCGCTTGTGTTGGGTCTCGGCTGTGAGAATACCAATATCGAGGTTTTTAAAGAGGTTTTGGGAAGCTGGGACGATGCACGCGTTAAATTTTTGAATGCACAGGATGTTACCGATGAAATAGAAGAGGGCATAAAGCTTATTAATGAGCTGAAGATGAATGCGGATAAAGCAAAAAGAGAGCCTGTCCATATTTCAAAATTGAAGGTTGGCTTAAAGTGCGGAGGAAGTGACGGATTTTCGGGAATTACCGCCAATCCGCTTGTGGGTAGATTTTGTGATGCGCTCACAGCAATGGGTGGAAGCTGTGTGTTGACCGAAGTGCCGGAAATGTTTGGAGCAGAGCATCTTTTGATGCAAAGATGTGAAAACCGTGAAATTTTTGATAAGACGGTAAAGCTAATCAATGACTTCAAGGACTACTATACCCGTCATAATCAGGTTATTTATGAAAACCCGTCGCCGGGGAATAAAAAAGGCGGAATTACAACCTTAGAGGAAAAATCGCTCGGCTGTGTGCAAAAAGGCGGACTTTCAACGGTTGTAGATGTTCTTGACTATGGCGACACCCTTACCAAAAACGGACTTTCACTTTTAAACGGACCGGGAAATGATATTGTTGCTGTTACAAATCTTATGGCGGCAGGCGTCAACTTGATTTTGTTTACAACCGGCAGAGGCACACCGCTTGTAACAGCTGTGCCGACAGTTAAGGTTAGTACAAATCATAGCCTGTATGAGAAAAAGCCAAATTGGATTGACTTTGATGCAAGCCCAATGCTGGAAGGGACTGACCCGACGGATGACCTTATTAATTATGTTATCAGGGTTGCAAACGGCGAAAAAACCAAAAACGAAGAAAACGGCTATGAAGAAATTTCAATATTTAAGGATGGTGTTACGTTATGAGTTTTATAAACGACAATTTTATGCTTAAAAACAAGACTGCAAAAAAGCTTTTTGCAGAGGTTAAAAATTTGCCGATTATTGATTACCACTGCCACATATCTCCGAAAATGATTGCGGAAAACTATAAGTTCAAAAATGCTTATGAGCTTTTCTTGGGCGGCGACCATTATAAATGGAGACAGATGCGTACAAATGGTATTGATGAAAGGTATATAACAGGCGACGCAGATGATTACGAGAAGTGGGAAAAGTTTGCCGAAACTATGCCACTTTTAATCGGAAATCCACTTTATCACTGGACTCACCTTGAGCTAAAAAGATATTTCGATATTAGTGAGACCTTGTCAAAGAAGACGGCAAAGGATATATGGGACAGAGTGAATGAGTGTCTTAAAAAGGACGAATTTAGTGTGCAGGGGCTTATAAAGATGTCAAATGTCGAAACAATTTGTACGACAGATGCGCCTTATGACACCTTAGAGTATCACAGACAGCTCAAGGATTTTGGAACAAAGGTTGTTCCGGCATTCCGTCCCGACCTTGACAATATAAAGAGCGACATCGGAGAAAGAATGGACTTTTTCCACGAAAACGGATGCCGTCTTTCTGACCACGCGGTTGATAAGATGGATGATGATATTATTGAAAAGCTGGTATTTTTGGGCGAGGAATACGCAAAGCGCGGCTGGGTATGGCAGTTACACATCGGTGCGCTCAGAAACAATAATACAAAGATGTTTGAAAAGCTTGGTCCTGACACGGGCTTTGACTCAGTAAATGATTTCCAGATTGCTGAGGGACTTTCAAAGATTTTGGATAGCCTTGAAAAGAAGGACGCTTTGCCGAAAACAATTCTTTATACATTAAACCCTAAGGACAATTACGTTTTGGGGACAATGCTCGGAAACTTCCAGACAGGAGGCGTGCCGGGAAAAATTCAGTTCGGTTCAGGCTGGTGGTTTAATGACCAGAGGGACGGAATGGAAAGTCAGATGCGGGCACTTGCAAATCTTGGAATGCTATCAAGATTTGTGGGAATGCTGACCGATTCAAGAAGCTTTGTTTCTTATACGAGGCACGAGTATTTCAGAAGAATTCTTTGTAATCTTTTAGGAAAATGGGTAGAGGACGGAGAATATCCAAAGGATATGGAAATGCTTTCTGAAATTGCAAAGGGAATTTGTTATAATAATGCAAAAGAATACTTTGGGTTTTAATTTTGGACTCAGATAAAATGTAAAGACCGAATAAGGCAAGTTTTCTAAGTAAAACTTGCCTTATGTTATAAATAAACTTCGCCTTTCGACGTATCCGTGTACGATATCGGGTAACCAAAAGCAAGGCATCGCCTTGCTTTTGCTCAGTTTGTTCATTCTGCGCTATTTTCTCTAAATCCAAAAAAAAGACTGTGACGAATTCGGTTAAATGAGTATAAGGAAGTTTTAAGAAATGGCGATACAATGGGCTTTTTGCTCGTTGTATCGCCTCATTGTTTATTGAATAAAAATATTTAGATAGCTAATTCTTGTATATGCTGTGATACATCTATCAGACCGACTGCGGTATAATAAATGTCAATCCTTTGTATTCTCTGACCGTCAATCTTTTCTACTGCGTGTACTTTGATTTTATCTATCAAATCATTTACCACTCTTGCAGAAAGCTCTTTGATTTCCGTGTACTGACGGACAATATTTAGAAAATACTCTACATTATCGACTTGCTCCGCTTCTTGATTTAGCTCATCTTCAAGTGCTGCCGTATCTGATATAAGCTGTTTTTGCTCTCTTTCATAATCGGCAGATAGTTTTGCAAAGCGTTCATCACTTAACTTGCCCGATATATTGTCCTCGTAAATCCTTTTGAAAATCCCGTCAAGCTCTGAAATACGCATTTTATTTGCTTCGAGCTTTTTTCTCCGCATTGCAATTTCCTTTTTCTTGTCTTTTGCAGATTTATCTATAAGACTTTTTACAAAATCACTTTCAAAGGATTGCAGATATGCAAGCATTGTCTGCACCTGTTCAAGAACGATGTCATAGAGCACGCTTTCACGGAGATAATGCACAGTACATTTGCCTGTATTGCCTTTGTAATTAGAACAAACAAAATAATCGTGTTCCTCTTTATGAGATTTGCAAGTGCAGTAATACAGCTTTGCACCACAGTCTGCACATTCCAAAAGTCCGGCAAAAATACTTTTCTTGCCCGATTTTGTATAACGGCGTTTATTTTTTCTTAACTCCTGCACCTTTTCCCATACGGAAAATTCAACAATGGGTGGGTGAGTATTCTCAAATATCAGCCAATTTTCTTTTGGTTGCCGTACTTTCTTATGGGTTTTGTAGTTTACGGTAGCAGTCCGAAAATTAACTGTATGTCCTATGTAGGTCATATTTTCAAGTATTCCCGAAACACTTCTGTTGCACCAAACATTGCTCATATTGGCTTTTGTTCTGCAAGGCATTCCGTGTTCTCTGAAATATACCATAGGTGTTGAAATTCCCTCTGCGGTAAGCTGTTTTGCAATTTTGCCCGGTCCTTTTCCACACATACAAAGCTCAAAGATGTATCTGACAACCTTGGCAGCTTCTTCGTCAATGATAATTTCTTTCGGATTGTTGGGATTTGCCTTGTAACCATAAGGGATAGCAGAGCCTAAACGCTGTCCTGATTCGCCCTTTGCCTTAAATACAGCATTGATTTTCTTACTTGCATTTTTAGCATACCATTCATTGAAAATATTGGTAAAAGGTGCAAACTCGTTGCTTTCGTTATCGTCTGTATCAACATTGTCATTGATTGCGATAAATCTTACATTCATTGATGGCAGAAACATTTCTGTGTAATATCCAACCATAATATGGTCTCTGCCGAAACGGGATAAATCCTTTACAATGACTGTTGATATAAGACCTTGCTCAATATCGGATAGCATTTCCTTAAATCCGTCACGCTCAAAGGTAGTTCCGCTTACACCATCATCTACATAAATTTTATATGGTGTCAGGTTGTGGTCTTTTGCATATTTTTCAAGAATTGCTTTTTGATTTGTTATACTGTTACTTTCGCCCTCACGCCCGTCATCTTGCGACAATCGGCAGTAAAGGGCAGTTATTTTATCATCATTTGACTGTCTTATCATTTAATAAATTCTCCTTTCCGACAGCCGGATATGATAAATATTGTAGTGTAGACATTATATCATACCCGACTGTCAAATTCAACGCTTTGGTTTAATTATTTATATTTTCTCCCTTTTGAACAAGCCTATCTTGTAATAAGATTTTTTACCCTTGAAACCATATCGCCATTAGCTTCTTGGTTGAAATAGGCATTTACCATATATGTAGTAGTGCCGATTTTCTTCTTGATATTTATGTTTTCAGGGTGTTTTAACTGCTTGGCGGAAGATGTAATTTGAGGCTTCAATGTGATTTTCTTCATTATCTCTCCGCCTCCATTTCTCGCTTTCGTCTGCGTTCTCTTTGTGCTTGTCTTTCTGCCTTTTCTTCTGCCTTCTTAACCTGTTCTATGATTTCAGCAGGTATCTTATTGAGGAATTTATATAATTCTTCAACCTCAATCTGCAAATCGGCAAGCTCTCGGCTTTGCTTAAAGTTCCTGTCTTTGTAGGTGTTTAATGCTTTTGACAGTTCTGCATTTTCTTCCTCAGCTTTTTTGAATGACCTTGAAAGCATATTTACCTGTGTTTCAAAACTCTCAACATTTGGTACAAATTTCTTAATTAATGCCATAGCTTTTGTTGTGTTCTTGCTTGCGTTGAGAATATTGGTGTTTTCCAAAATGCTCTCAATTTCAAGCTGCATTTTCTGTAATCTGTATGCTGCTTTGAAAACACTTGTGGGGATATGCTTTCTGTGTGTATCACGGGCAGATTCTCCACGCTCCAACTTTGGATAAAATTTTACCATGTGTTCGTAAAATTTATCCTGCCACTCAACCATTTTTGTACTGTTGCCGAGTATTTCTTTTGCACATAGCCTTTTATCCTCTGTAAGAGGTACAAAGCACAGGTGCATGTGCGGTGTCTTTTCATCAAGATGAATAACCGCTGATAATATGTTTTCGGAAACAATATTAGCTTTGATAAAATCCAATCCGTGAATAAAGAATTTTTTCATTTCATCATAAGTTTTGCCTTTGAAAAATTCAGGGCTTGCCGTGATGAGCGTATCAATAAATCTTACGCTGTCCTTGCGTGTTCTGCATTTTGCTTCTGAGATACGGGTGTCTATTTCCTTTTTGTAGCTCATCTGCGGTGTGATAAGATGTACATTGTACTTGCTTCTTGATGTGTCAATATCGGGATTGCTTTTGTATTTCTCTTTCTTGCGTTCGTGATGTCCCTCTAACTTTGCCGCCGGACTGCCTTTATGTTTTGCAAATCTTAATATCGCTTTTGCCATAATCATTTCACCTCCGAATCAAAAATTGTCTTTATGACTTCCATTTTCTCCGTTGCTTTTTGCTGACGGAAGTTCTCTCCGTCAAACTTAACTGGTACACACATTTCCAAAACTCTGTCATAAATTCTTTTGTGTGCGGTGTCAACGGGATTTTTAATCTCTGTAATGGTTAAATTTGTTGTTACAATAAGTGGCTTATTGCTCTTGTATCGTGCGTCTATGATGTTATAAACCTGTTCCAATGCGTATTCTGTATCACGTTCAATTCCTAAATCATCTATAATCAGCAGACTGTGATTATTTAGTCTGTCGATATACTGATTTTTATCGTTTTCGTAAAATAAATCATTGAGTATGGTTGAGAAGTTTGTCATCTTTACAGATACATAATTTTCTACCAACGCATTTGCGATACAAGCCGCAAAGTAGGTTTTGCCCGTTCCGACCTCTCCCCAAAGGAGCAGACCTATATTCTTTGACAGCATATCCGACCATTTTTCAGCGTAGGTTTTCGCCTTACTGATAAGAGGATTTCTGCCGTTGTCGTTTTCAAAAGTCCAACAGTATAATGCAGAATCCTGAAAACACATTGATTTCAGCATATTAAGCCGTTGCATACGCTCAAATTCTTTATGTGTCATAAGCTCTCTCCCTCCTCACAGGAATAGTCTTTTGTTTTAATATCCTTTTTTAACCAACTGCGGATTGTTGCCGAGTGGTTATTATAGGACTTGCCTGTGCTTTCCATATATTCCGATAACTTTTCAATATATTTATCAGCATATACGAGATAATCCTTTTTAAGCTGTTCGTATTCGGGGAGTGTAAGCGATACATTTTTGTATCGCCCGTATAACTCTCGCTCTAACTCTTTCTTTATATCTGTCTCTTTTTCTATCTCTATCTCTGGTGGACGAATGTCGGACAGATTGAGGACATTTGGCGGACATTTGTCCGCAGTTTGTTCGCCGAGCTTTTTAACCTCTGCTCTTGCAAGCCGTTTTCTGTCTGCTTCGGTTGATGATTTACCGACCATATCCTCTATGTTCGTCATATATATAGAACCGTCTGCTGCCGACACTATCAATCCAAATTGTAAGAATATATTTAAGGCTCTTTCAACTGTGCCTACCTCGTGTCTTGTTATGGTTGCAATCATTTGTGCAGAGTAGGTTATATTTTCATTGAGGCGAAGAAATCCGTTATATTTCAAAGACAGAAGATACAGCTTCAAAAGAATATTAGAGTACAATATGCCGTCTTGCATATTTTCAATCAACACTATCTCATCGCTGTTAAAAAAGTTCTCTTTCAGTTTGAGATAGTAATATTTCTTGTTTTCTGACATTGCTTTTTACCTCCAAGTCAATATTGTATTTGCAACAGATGTGCACCTCTGTGCAGTTCGATTAAATCACAAAAAACTTGACTTGTAAAGGCTTTTGGTATATACTTTAAGTAATCATAAAATGTTAAAAATATAATTCTCATAAAATGAGGTAACAGGAAATGAAGATTCAAATACCACGGCCAAACATACCTATCCTTGAAAAGCCTTTAATTGCGGTAAATATTGACCTGAAAAAGAAAAGGGAGCATATTGTTATCGGTGAATTTGATGATGTAAATCGATATATAAGAGGTTGGAAAAAAGGAACAATAATTTTTGAACAATTCAGACCAATCGGCTCATTTTTACTTGATATTACCCCAAAGGCAATAGAAATCAGAGATTTAATTAACCATTTATATCAAAACATTTGCAAAAACCCTTATATAAATACGGAGTATATTGAAAAATTTTATAATGAGAGCACCCCTCCTATGAAGTTTCTTATATTGAAAATATGGAGCGAGTACATAAAGGCATTAAATAGCCTTTTGGAAAAGAAAAACAAAAACAAAGACAAAGAAAAGGAAGAAGAACAATCCTATGAAATGTATAATAGAATAGAAGAAATGACATTGCCATTTCGATATAACTTTATGGATGAAATTATTGAGCATCAGGAGATTGATGCTATAAATCCGCTTTCTGATATGCCATACGAATATTACAAATATCCCGTGCAGAAAATTTTAGTGCCGGATAGCAGAAAAACAACCGAGTATGTAGTTTCTGATAATATGCTGCTTTCGATAATTGTGAGTTATATGCAGACGATATATGAAGCAAAAAAATATTTCAGCTATTGTAAGGTCTGCGGTAAGCTGTTTCTTTCAACGGATTTGAATAAAAATGTTATCTGCTCCGATAAGTGTCGAAAAGCACAACGGAAGAAAAATAAGCAGAAGTTTGATGATGCTACCCGTGAGGTAGATTATGAGATAACATACCGCAATGAAAATATGTATTGGTACAACAGAATACAAAAGGCGATAAAGAGAAATCTTGACGAAAAAGCTCTTGCAGAACTTCATGAAGCCTACGACGAATTTAAGCGTGTTGCGAGCATAAAAAAGAAACAAGTCAAAGAAGGTTTGTTGAGCTTTACCGCATTTGATAGGTGGTATCTCGATATGCGTTGCGAGATTGATGACCTTATGGAAAAACACGGCTTGGGTAAATATAAGTAATCCTCCGTAGGTGCTTACACCATTTACCGACTTCACAAATTACTGCAAGGCTGACCGTCTGCCAACAACACGGCAGACGAGCACCCTTTTGTAATTTTGCCGTCTGCAAAAATATATTGCTCAAAACGGCGAGCAACATATTTTCACACCCGCCCCGTCGGTAAAGGTGTAACACACTATACTTTGCGAGCAAAGAAGTGTGCCAGACTTTCCCTCTGAACTCCCTTAACGCATAGCAAATTTTGTTGCCACTGCACAAATTTTACTATGCTCATTCAAGGCTTCCGCTTTGAATATTTATCCTCAAATCCATTTTCGGATAAATACAAAAAACAAGCTGCCGTATCGGTAAATACTCCGATTCGAAAGCTTGCTTTTTATGTGTGAACAAAACACAGGTACGAAAAACACGCCTATGTTTGTGTTCATATTTACAGCCTTATATACAAGGCTGTAACACAGTAAAATAAAGATGCGAAAACAACTTTATTTTGCGTTTTAAGAGGAGAAATCCAACTAGATAAAGAAATTATATTACTATCCTCAAAAAAGGGCTTTTAATGCGTGACATAAAATATTTATTGGCAAAGTGCTGATTTTGCAGAAAATCTATTGATAATTTAAGAAAAATGTGGTATTATATTAAGGTCACATAAAACTTTACAATGAAATATAAGGGGATTTTTTATTATTTTACAGGGGTTATTATGCCCATTTGTATATTCAAGCTTTGAATTGGTAAAAATGTAAATTCCAGCTTGCTTGAATGTACGAAGAAATTCCCATTTAGTAAAGTTTTGTGTGACAACAATCGGGGTTTGCATTTTTCGGTGTGCAGACAGCGATTGCTCTGCACACTTTTTATATATGGAGGTATTACAACTTATGAAGAAAAGGATATTATCAATGGTTATTATATTATCGATGGCATTGACGTTACTGAATTTCAATGTTGTCTATGCATATAACGCCGCAAGACCTTTGCCATCTTTAACAGGAGAACAAGCACACGATATAGTACTTGTGGCCAATTCTCAAGTGGGGTATAACGGTGCAGGAGATGATACGGTATATGGAGCAGCATATGGCAAGAATGGTTATGCATGGTGCACCTCTTTTGTAATATGGTGTGCTGAAAAAAGTGGAATAAGCTCCAGTATTATCCCACATGAATTTATGGCAGATAATATGGAACGTTGGTTTAGAAATAAGGGGTTGTGGAAAACCAGTAATCCACAACACGGGGACATAATATTTTTTGATAGAAACAATACTAATGATGCTGAACACGTGGGAATAGTAGATTATGTGGCTAATTCTCGCGTCTACATAATAGAGGGAAATACAAGTAGTGATGTAGTAGCATACAATAATTATAGTTTATATGATAGTGGTATATGGGGATATGCATCTCCGCAATATACTTCTGCAAAAAAACCAACAAGAGCAAATATATCAGTGAATAAAGAATGGTTTAAGTCGGGAGAGTATTTTACATTAAGTTTATCATCCGATACAACATGTCAATATTATTTGTCCATATGGGATTATGACACAGGCGAAAAGATTGTAGGCGATAATGCATCTTCCACATATACTAACGCTTTTTTTAGAGCAGGACATTATCATGGTTATATGACGGCATATAATAATGGTGGTGGAGTTGATTCTAACTGGGTTGATTTTTATGTGTATGATGGAGGACCAACATCAGCAAGTATAACACTAAGCAAGTCTGAATTGAGTTTAGGCGAGTCGATAACTTTTACTAACAAGCATAACGCATACTATGCACATACATATATGACGATTTATAATGAAGACACAAAAACGATTGTTGATGAGGGGTGGAAGCCTCTTACATATACATTTAAACCGCCAAAAAATGCTGTATATAAAGCATTAATGTCTGCATATACGCCTGCAAGTACCGCACATGCAGAATCTGTATATTTTTATGTAGGTAAATATACAGTATCATACAATGCAAATAGTGGTAGTGGTATACCATCATCACAAACAAAAATACATGGAAAGACATTAACGTTAAGTAAAACCAAGCCAACACGCACCGGATATACATTTAAAAACTGGAATACAAATTCATCAGGAAGCGGAACTTCTTTTAGTTCCGGCGGCTCATATACAGCAAATTCGGCTGCAACATTATATGCTCAATGGACAGCTAACACATATAAAGTAACATTTAATGCAAATGGTGGAACAACACCAACTGCAAGTAAAAATGTTACATATAATTCGACTTATGGCACTTTGCCAACTCCAACAAGAAGTGGATATACATTTAAAGGTTGGTATACAGCCACAAGCGGAGGAACACAGATAACAAGTAGCACAAAAGTTTCAATCACTTCCGCTCAAACCTTATACGCACAGTGGACAGCTAATAAATATACCGTTACATTGAATAATCAAAGTGCAACCACAGCCGGAACAGCTTCTGTTAGTGCAACGTATGGTTCAGCTATGCCAAGTATAACAGTTCCTAAAAAGACAGGATATACATTTGGTGGCTATTATGACGGAACAAACGGAAGTGGTACGCAATACTATAAAGCAGATGGAACGAGTGCAAGAACTTGGAACAAAGCATCTGCATCAACGCTATACGCAAAATGGACGGCAAATAAATACACCGTCACATTGAATAATCAAAGTGCAACCACAGCCGGAACAACTTCTGTTAGTGCAACTTATGGTTCGGCTATGCCGAGCATAACTGTTCCCCAAAAGACAGGATATACGTTTGGTGGTTATTATGACGGAACCAATGGAAGTGGTACACAATACTATAAAGCAGACGGAACAAGTGCAAGAACTTGGAATAAAACTTCTGCTGCAACTTTGTACGCTAAATGGACTGCAAACACATATAAAGTAACCTTTAATGCAAATGGCGGAACAACTCCAACTGCAAGCAAAAATGTTACCTATGATTCAACTTACGGAACATTGCCAACACCAACAAAAGATGGACATACATTCAAAGGTTGGTACACTTCTGCAAGTGGAGGAACGCAGATAACAAGCAGTACAAAAGTTTCAATCACTTCTGCTCACACTCTCTATGCCCAATGGACGACAAATACATATACTGTAACATTTAAAAATTATGATGGAACCACCCTTGAAACAAAATCCGTAAATTATGGTAGTGCTGTAACATACAGTGGTGCAACACCTACGAAGAAAGCTGATGCACAGTATACATACACATTTTCCGGTTGGGATAAAGCTCTTACTAACATTACAGCCAATACAGTAATTACTGCAAAATTTACATCGACAGTAAACAAGTATACAGTAACATTTAAAAATCATGACGGAACTACCCTTGAAACAAAGTCAGTAGATTACGGAAGTACTGTAACATATAGCGGAACAACACCAACAAAGAAAGCAGATGCACAATATACATACACATTCTCAGGTTGGGATAAGGCACTTACCAATATTACGGCAAATACTGTAATTACTGCGAAATTTACATCAACAGTAAACAAATATGCTGTGACATTTAATTCCATGGGCGGAACGGAAGAAATTAAACCAATGATTATTGCTTACGGCTCTGTTTGCGGAGAGTTACCTATACCTAAAAAAGATGGCTTTATTTTCAAAGGATGGCATACAAAAGAAATCGACGGCGAGGAAGTAACTGACGAAACAATCGTTACATCAGATATGGTTTTATATGCTTATTGGGAAACAGAAATTCCGCATACTGAATCAACCGTTACCAAATCCAGTGCAAAACTTGTCATAGATACAAAAGTGTATAACATTACCGCACCTTACGACATCTTGATTGTGGGTTATAAGGACAATAGATTTGTTACAATGAAAAGAGTGCCGCACGATGAGCAAAACTCCCTATATACTCTTGAAGGAGATATAGATGAAATCAAAGTAATGGTTTGGAACAGCTTATCAAATCTTAAACCATTATGTGAAGCAGAAGAAATCCCAAGCAGTAAATGGATAATGGAATAACGAGTGGCGCGGGTAACGTCTTTAAGCCACAAGGCAAGTGAACAAGCCATCGCAACATTCGTGAGAATGTATGATAATTTGAAGTAAGTAAATGCAACTTTATTTAGCGGATTAGCATACGGTTAATCCGCTAAAAGATTTTTAAATTTCTAATTTTTTTCTAATATATTTTTCTAATTTTAGAGCAAAATATAATTAGTTCAGCATAGAATGTATTAGATATTATATGCACAATTTTCAAAAATATGTTGATTTTTGTCGTATTTTATGCTATTCTATAGTTGAGAGGGAAAATGGAATAACTTATATTATATGCTAAAATTCATAATGGTATTCTTTTTCAAAAAAGGTATTGACTTTTTTGAATAAATGTGTTATAATGAATAAGCTTGATTTTGTGTATCAAAATCAAGCATACTCTGTTTTCGTATACTCTCGCGAGTATTAGTTAAGTTATTGGAGGAATTTTAATGGTTAAATCAAAAGGAGCTAATAGTGTTCATGATTCAAGGTATACACACGCTGATCGTGCTGAGATTTATGAAAAAGTTGTTGTTAGTTCCAAATCATATATGGCAAATAAAGAGGCTTATGCTAGAATTCCTTTAAAGGGAATGCCAACCCCTGTTGGCAAGGTGTACAAGGGATGAATATAGTATAATTCTGTTTTTATAACAGTAAGTGGTGATGCAGAATCTATTGATTCTGCATTTCTTTTTTGTAACTACTGCGAAATTTGTCGTGTTTTGAAAAAAGGGAGCGTATCAGTATGCAATTGAAAAAACATTTTTATAATCATGTGAAAAGTTTTTATAATTCGTTCAAACAGTGGTTTGATACACGCTACTATCATATTGGGTTAGTTTTATGGATTATCCTAGCGATTTCATTACTAGTAAATATTATTTACAAAAAAAGTATTACTCATTTTTTTGAATGTTTGTTTTCGCAAAATTTAACAGTATCATATATTTTTAATGTTGAATCAATTAAAAATGTAGTTGAAACAATAGGTATCAGCAGTATACTGTTAGCATGGCTATATGCTTCGCTTGATAAATCTGAATTAGGAATTCGATATATTGATATTTTAAGAAACAAATACCCTCATTTCATAAAATGTACATTTTCTCATATCATTTCGGTATTATTATGTATATGGAGTTCTTATTCAGGAGCATTAGAACTTAGCATTTTGTGTCTAGTTATTGTTGTCTGGGGAAGTATTATACACTGGAGAGCAATAAAGAATATAATAATTTATTCTAGTGTTAGAAATTCAATGGCGATAAATATGTGGAAAAAAGAATTGGATGATGCATATACTGATGAATTAAATACAAATTCTTTATTACAAAAAGTAAATAAATTAATATCAGTAATTGATCCACTCGATGAACATTTTATAGTTACAAGTAAATTGATAACGGATTCTATGAAATATACATACCAAAAAGCTCTCGATGAGAATCGAAATCCAATAGTAAGTTTAAATAATATTTGGGATCATTTATTAAGCAATAAAAGTGAAAACGAACGTTTTACAATTTCTAGAATTATCTTAAAAAATTTACCTGAAAAATTTGAAAACAAAAACAATGAAATTAGCTTTGCTGTTGTTGGAGCGTATATTCTTTGGCTTTATAAAAGTATATGTTATATAGATAAATCTGAATCTATCGAGGTGCAGCCTAACATAGAATTGTTAGGTATTGAAATTAGAAATACATTTGAATATCTTTACAAAAAAGAAGAAGAAAATTTTTCTGTCAGTATCAGTTTGCTCGTTTTCTTCTGGTATCTGCTTTGGCTTAACTTTTTGGATGGTAAAACAACATTATCTCAATTGTTTGTCACAGAAAAATTTAATTTTTCAAGTGAGGTACGTGAAACAACAAAAAAACTATTCACAAAAACTTGTGAAAATTTTACTGATAGTTTGCCTATTAAATTTAAGAATTACATAACACGTGCAGCAAAAAATCAAGTAAACAAGATGTTGGATGAGCCCTGTCATGGAGGTAGTATATGAAATTAAGAGTTGCATTATTAGAAAAAAAAGAATCCGTCTTTAACGGATGCTTCGAAGACGAAGTTGTTGAAAATGCGGAAAAATGGATGGTATTAGGTCAGTTTGATGTAATGCATACATATAGTTTAGAAGAAGAGGATTTGCTTTCAGCAATAAAGCAGAACAACAAAATTGTTACTGACATAGATAAAAATGATGCATATTATTTTCCTATATGTATGATATCAAAAGAAAATGATGACGATTTTTGGGATACCAGCTTACCTTTTTTGTCTATAGTAAAAGTACATTTTTCATCTAATACTTCTTTTACTAAAGCACAAGAACATTTAGACGATGCACTTAAAAAAGAAAGTTTTTCAGATGGATGTATACATAGG
>JAZNNI010000035.1:0-1882 GCA_045580145.1 Clostridia bacterium | reverse complement strand
TTGTAAGAAATCTTCTGTAAACTTCTTCCATTCCTAAAATATCAAGAACAAGGTTTATACCACTCATTGCAAGAAAATCTATTTCTTTCTGCCATTGTTCCTCATTCCAGAATGCCATGGAATATGAGTGCGTGCAGTAATTGTAGGCATATCTGTATTTAAAAGTTGTTGTACGGTCAATTTTACCGTTGACAGCGGGTAATATTTTAGGGAGTTTTACTTGTTTGCCGAAACGGGATATATGGCATTTGCAGATTTCTTTTAAATAGCAATTAAAAGCCGAGGCAAGACCTACACCTGTATTGGATGTAAGTAAAATTTTGCCGCGCAGACTTGCTATGGAAAAATAATCTTCTTTAAGTCTTTTGTCAAGTCGCAATTCAAACTGCTCAACATAGTTTTCACCAATAGTTCTGCCAATAATTCCCTTAACATCTTCAATGGTTTCCTCATCTGTAACAGGTTTTGCAAATTCAGTTTCTGAAAAAACTACAGGTTCACGAAAAACAGCCTTTTTTGCAGGGAAATGACAGTCTTCTCCCAAAACTTCAATATTGTTGATAGTAACTTGCTTACCACCATAATATTTAATAAAAATACGTAAATATCTTGCGATTTTAGGACTTTTGCCTTTTTTGTAAAAGTTCACTCCGTCAAGACTTGAAAAAACTGTATATTTAACCTTGATATTTTCGGGAAAAACAATCACAACATCGTGAACACTCATGCTTTTCGGAAAAGCAAGGTCTATAAAGCAGGGATAAGTGTCAAAAATAAACATAGGTACAGCGGATTTGCTTGCCTCACCGCTGGCGTTAAGAATTTCATAATTGAGAAGTTCCAAAATAATCACCTTAAATCTAATATCTACTAAAATATATCACAAAAAACACCAAAAGTCTATGAAGAAAAAGAACTATTTTTGTTGATAAACAAACAATTTTAGAATGGTGGAAAAAAATAGGGAAAAACTATTGAAAAGATATGAATAATTTGTTACAATTTATAAGGTTAAGTGTAGCAGTATGTATATGCACACTTAAATTAATTTGTTAATATTTTTTTGGAGGTATAAAAATGAGCAAAAAGTTTGTTTACCTTTTCAAAGAGGGTAACGCAACAATGCGTGAACTCCTCGGTGGTAAAGGTGCTAACCTTGCAGAGATGACAAGTCTCGGTCTCCCAGTTCCTCAGGGCTTTACTGTTACAACAGAAGCTTGCACACAGTACTATGAGGATGGCAGAAAAATCAATGATGACATCCAGGCAGAAATTATGGAGTACATTGACAAGATGGAAGAAATCACTGGCAAAAAGTTCGGTGATACTCAGAACCCACTCCTCGTTTCAGTTCGTTCAGGTGCTCGTGCATCAATGCCTGGTATGATGGACACAATCCTCAACCTTGGTCTTAACGAAGAAGTTGTTGAAGTTATGGCTGCAAAGTCAGGCAACGCTCGTTGGGCATATGACTGCTACAGAAGATTCATTCAGATGTATTCTGACGTTGTTATGGAAGTTGGTAAGAAATACTTTGAAGAGCTTATCGACGAAATGAAAGAAGACAGAGGCGTAACTCAGGACGTTGAGCTTACAGCTGAAGACCTTAAAGAACTTGCAGGTCAGTTCAAAGCTGAATATAAGGCAAAGATTGGTAAAGACTTCCCATCAGACCCAAGAGAACAGCTTATGGGTGCTGTTGAAGCAGTTTTCCGTTCATGGGACAACCCACGTGCAAACGTTTACCGTCGTGACAACGACATCCCTTACTCATGGGGTACAGCTGTTAACGTTCAGGCTATGGCTTTCGGTAACATGGGTGATGACTGTGGTACTGGTGTTGCATTTACTCGTGACCCAGCTACTGGTGAAAAAGGCCTTA
>JAZNNI010000034.1:0-1960 GCA_045580145.1 Clostridia bacterium | reverse complement strand
CTCACGACACGAGCTGACGACAACCATGCACCATCTGTTTATGTGTAATATTGCTATTATTTCTCTAATCTCTTAGATATGCACACAATGTCAAGTCTTGGTAAGGTTTTTCGCGTTGCTTCGAATTAAACAACATGCTCCGCTGCTTGTGCGGGTCCCCGACAATTCCTTTGAGTTTCAACCTTGCGGCCGTACTCCCCAGGCGGAATACTTATCGCGTTTGCTTCAATACGGATGGAGTCGATACCACCCACATTTAGTATTCATCGTTTAGGGCGTGGACTACCAGGGTATCTAATCCTGTTTGATCCCCACGCTTTCGGGCCTCAGTGTCAGTTGCAGTCCAGTGAGCCGCCTTCGCCTCCGGTGTTCTTCCTAATATCTACGCATTTCACCGCTACACTAGGAATTCCGCTCACCCCTCCTGTACTCTAGCTATCCAGTATTAAATGCAGTTCCGTGGTTGAGCCACGGGCTTTCACATTTAACTTAAATTGCAACCTACGCTCCCTTTACGCCCAGTCATTCCGGACAACGCTCGCCACCTACGTATTACCGCGGCTGCTGGCACGTAGTTAGCCGTGGCTTTCTCCTGAGGTACCATCACTTTCTTTTTCCCTCAGATCAGAAGTTTACAGTCCGAAAACCTTCTTCCTTCACGCGGCGTTGCTGGGTCAGAGTTTCCTCCATTGCCCAATATTCCTAACTGCTGCCTCCCGTAGGAGTCTGGACCGTATCTCAGTTCCAGTGTGGCCGGTCATCCTCTCAGATCGGCTAATCATCGTCGCCTTGGTGGGCCATTACCCTCACCAACTAGCTAATGATACGCAAGCTCATCTATCACCAGAAAAACTTCCTTTGACCATTGGTTGATGCCAACCTTGGTCTTATGCGGTATTAGCAGTCGTTTCCAACTGTTATCCCCCTGTGATAGGCAGATTACTCACGCGTTACTCACCAGTCCGCCACTAAGTAAATTCGAAAGCAAGCTTCCAAATCTACTCCGTTCGACTTGCATGTTTGAAGCACGCCGCCAGCGTTCGTCCTGAGCCAGGATCAAACTCTAATTAAATATTTAAACATCTTACGATGTTATTTATTAGGTTTAATTTTTCCACATGCTTATACACTTGCATGCTTTGGCTCAATAACTTTAAGTAAATTGACTTTCTTTTTCAATTCTTGTACATTATTTACTATTCAATTGTCATTGTTCTCTGACATGGTTTTCCAAGTCAGCGTACATATATTACCATATACATCTTTTCTTTGTCAACAGTTTTTTAAAAATTTTTTACTTTTTTGCAACTTTTTTTCATTTTCTCGCGATACTCCCGCGCCGGTTGTATATTTAGCCATAAAAAAATAATGGATTGTATATTAACAACCCATTATCTTTTTACTCAAATTTAACGCAAAAATTAGTAAATCTTTCATTTAAAACATACCAGAATAATAGAAATGAGAATATATGCTTTTTATTTCATCATCTACGATTTCTGCAATATAGCCATCATTTCCCCTATAAAAAGGTGCACTTATATCATTTTGAGTTTTTATTGTTTTTTCTCTCTTTTGTTTTTCAGACATATAGTCCAAAAGAAATGATGCAACTATAGATTTCTCTTTATAATAATTTCTATATTGCTCAATAAAATACTTTTTTACATCTTTGACAAGACATTTTCCCTCAATACAAGCTTGCAAAATTTTATCATACAGAGATTTCTTACATACACATTGTAAACAAGGATCAAATACATACTGTTTCCCTTTAAATGTAAAACATATCCAAGCATGTTCGTATTTATCGCCTTCGTCAATAACTAAATATCCCCTTGCTATATAATCTGTATCATTGAAAAAGAGTGCACTAGTTTGAGATGTTTGCCAACACCAACCTTGTAATTTATCTTCATACATAAGTTCCATAATTCTTTTTTCTTCATCACCTAAAATA
>JAZNNI010000033.1:0-13117 GCA_045580145.1 Clostridia bacterium | reverse complement strand
ACACCAATCCGTGAATTTGTAATGAAAGACTGGAACGATATCACCAATTTTGGCGGTGCCGTATGTCTTCCGGGTGATATTGTTTTCGGTGCAGGTGGTGGAGTTTTGTTTATTCCATCACACTTAGTTGCTGATGTTGTTGAGGGAGCAGCCAAAACTCATGTTAAGGATGATTTCGGTTTTGAAATGATATGTCAAGGTAAATTTACAACTGCGCAAATAGACCGTAACACTTGGACCGAAGAAATGCTGGATATGCTTCTTGATTGGATAAAAACTGACCCTTGTGGTGAGGAATACCGTGATCTTGACTGGTCAAAAGAATATGACCTTGCACGAAATGGTGATCCAAACGATACACAGACGGCTCTTTAATGGGGTGAAAATATGAAAACAGCATTTATCACTGGCTCTTCAAGAGGTATTGGTAGAGCTATTGCAATAAAATTGTCGCGTGACGGATATAAGATTATTATTCATGGTGCCGGAAATCGGTCTAAAGCGGAGGAAACCGCTGAAATAATCAAAAATAATGGCGGAATAGCAGAGATTATTATGGGCGATTTGACTGATTTAGATAAAACATATGAACTTTGTGAAAAGGTGAAAGAGGTTGATGTTCTAATTCTTAATGCTTCTTTACAGTACCGTACACCTTGGAAGGAAATTACAACAAAGGCTTGCTGTGAACAACTTAACTGTAATTTTGTTTCGAGCTTGATGCTTATACAGGCGGTAGTACCGTATATGCAGAGTAGGGGAAAGGGCAGAATTATTACAATCGGATCTGTACAAGAGGAAAAACCACACCCTGATATGCTTGTTTATTCAGCTAGTAAAGCAGCACAGACTAATATGATGAAATCATTATCTCTGCAGTTAGCAAAAGATGGAATTACAGTTAATAATGTGGCTCCAGGAGTTATTTATACTGACCGTAATGTTGATGCACTTTCTGATCCTGAATATGCCAAAAAAGTAACAGATAGTATTCCAGTAGGCTTTTATGGTGAGCCTGAAGATTGTACAGGAATAGTATCACTGCTTTGTTCTGACGAAGGGCGTTATATCACAGGTCAAAATATTTTTGTTGATGGTGGTAAGAGCGTGCAATGAAAATCAGATTTTTAGGGCAGAGTGGTTATGTACTTAAAACCGAAAATAGTGAAATTATAATTGATCCATATCTTTCAGATAGTGTTAATAGAGTGGCCAATAGACCGAGAATTTTACCAATACCTATTCAACCCAAAAATATAAAATGCGATGCTGTTATTTGCACGCATAATCATCTCGATCATTTAGACCCGGATACTGTAGCAGAAATTATTGATAATCAGTTGTTTATTACTACAAATGAAGGCAAGACAGAACTTTTGAAAATGGGAAAATCTAATGTTGTATCACTCGATGTTGGAGAAAGCATAGATGTAAGGGATTTTGAAATAACTGCTGTTTTTGGGGATCATACGGTGGAAGCTTTTGGACTTATTATTAAAGCAGAAGATAAGACATTATATTTTAGCGGCGATACATTGTATAACGAAAGACTGTTTGATATTGCAAAATATAAACCTGATATTACTTTTATTTGTATAAACGGAAAACTTGGGAATATGAATGTAAATGAAGCACTTGTTGTTGCTGAAAGAATAGGTGCAAAAATAAATATTCCAAATCATTTCGATATGTTTGAAACAAACAGCGAAAATCCATATTTATTTTCCAAAAACATTGATGGTGGTGTAGTACTTAAGTTTAATAAAGAATATGATTTTTAGCGAAACTCGTTTGCTAAAAACCTTATGAAAAGTGCACCTAGCATAACAGCTGCAATAAAAATGACCACTGTTAAGTGGTCATTTTTATATACTCATATTTTCTTGAAAATTTTAACTGACCTTGCAGGCATATTTATAAAATAAATTCCATCTTCTGATGAATATTCTTCCAGATGCATAACCCCCTGCATCTTGTTTATGCTATATCTTGCAACGTCGAGTCGGAAGGTAGTATCTTCGCCCGAATTTATTAAAATAACGAAGCTGTCAGTATTGTCATAGCGGATAAAACCATATCCGCCTTCATATTTGTATACACTTTCAAACTCACCGCTTATAAAGGCGTTTTCACTGTTTCTAAGACAAATGTTTTGCTTGTAACATTCTAAAATTTCTTTATTTTCATATCCCCAAGGGTAACATTTTCTGCAGAAGGGGTCAGAATATCCTTCAATTCCTGCCTCGTCTCCGTAGAATATTGTAGGGACACCAGGGAGTAGAGTTTGCATTGAAATGATGCATTTGAGCTTAGCAATAGCGAGCTCTTTTTCGTATCCTGAAAGCATTTCTTGTGCCTGTAAGTCCTTGTTTGTTTCGGATTTTTTACCCAAGACTGTTAAGATTCTCTCGGTATCGTGACTTGAAAGGAAATTAAGACTTGCATAAAATGCAGGGCGGGGGTAATTTTCTTTAAGACTCATAATCTGTCTGTCCAACATTTTTGCATCAATGTTTTGATTTATAAAATCAATAAGGGCATTCCTGAGGGGATAGTTCATTACTGAATCAAGCTCATATCCCATAAAATATTGCCTCTGCTCATCATATGCAACCTTATTTGATGCATCTTCCCAGACTTCTCCAATTATGACAGCATCAGGGTTTTGTCTTTTTACTTCTTCGCGCAAAATTTTTACGAAAAAGTCGGGAAGCTCATCAACTACGTCAAGACGCCAACCTGAAGCACCCTTTTTGAGCCATCTTTTCACAACAGAATCCTTGTCCCTTAAAATATAATTTTGGTAGTTTTCAGAATTTTCCTCAGTCTGAG
Source organism: Clostridia bacterium (assembly GCA_045580145.1). Taxonomy (GTDB): domain Bacteria; phylum Bacillota; class Clostridia; order UBA1381; family UBA1381; genus UBA1738. Next base: position 10,285 of record JAZNNI010000033.1, on the reverse strand, counting down.
GAAGTGTGTCGATACCCCACCAAGACTCATATTTTTGAGGGAAATCGTAAAATCTGAACCAATCATAATATGGAGAGTCCTTCGACTGATATGCACCTACGGAATTATATGTCCCGTTTTTGTTAAAATACTTGCTGTCACTTCCTGTGTGATTGAAAACACCGTCTAAAATGATTTTTATCCCCATTTCTTCGGCGTGCGTGCAAAGACGTACAAAATCTTCTTCCGTACCAAGCATAGGGTCAATTTTTTTATAGTCACCTGTATCGTATCTGTGATTTGAATATGCTTTAAAAATAGGGTTTAAGTATATGCAAGAAATTCCTAACTCCTTTAAATAGGGAAGCTTCTTTTCGATTCCTAAAAGATTTCCACCAAAAAAGTCATTGCAAAGGAATTTTCCGCCAAACTGTTCCGCTTTATAGAAAGGAGCATCGCCCCAGTTTCTTTTAATAATATCACTTCGTTCATCTAAAAAGCTTCCGTCATCGTTCCCATTAAAAAATCTGTCGGGGAATATTTGATAGCAGACACTTTCCTTCCACCAATCGGGAGTTTTAAAGCTTTCGTCGTAAACTGTAATCTGGAACTTTTTTTCAGGAATGTTATCGTATATTCTGCCTGTCCCACCGAGGTTTTCTTCGTTATTTCCGTAGTAGAAGGAATTTTCGCCTGATGAAATGTCAAAATAGTAGTGCAAAAGACCGGTATTGTCAGGAGCATTTATAACGGCTTCATAAACATATGTGCCGGATACTTCAAAAACATAGTACATATTTTTTGATATGATATTATCACCAAAACTACAAACTACTCTGATATGAGATGGAATACCAAATTCAGAAAGAGCAAGCCTTAAAGTAACAGGTGTATTTTTTGTAACAGCACCAAATGGCGAGCGATAAAGCTCGGATTGTGAGTTGTGTTCGATTTTCATTTAAATGAACCCTCCGCCAAATAGTCATTTTTAAGGGACTGCCTTTGCAGTCCCTTTTGGTTTATTTAATAGGTGTTAAATGCCAGATTGCCTTATTATAATCCTCAATAGTACGGTCAGATGAGAAGAAACCTGCGGATGCTGTGTTCATAATTGCTTTATGCCACCAGGTTTTCTTGTCGTTGTAATCCTTAGAAATTCTGTCGTGTGTCTGGCAGTATGCTTCGAAATCACGAAGAACCATATATGTGTCAGGATAACCATAATCACCAAAGAGAAGTGTCTGATAAAGGTCACGGAAGATTTGTGTATTTTCCGGTTCAATCTCTCCTGAAATGAGCTGATCGAGAGCTTTTCTTAAAACACTGTTAGTTGAGTAAATCGTCTTGACCTCATCAGAATTATTGAATTTAAGACGTGCTGCAACCTCATCAGCCTTTAGACCAAAGATGTAGATATTATCTTCGCCCACCTGTTCAAGCATTTCAACGTTTGCACCATCAAGTGTACCGATTGTGACAGCACCATTTAGCATAAACTTCATATTACCTGTGCCTGATGCTTCTTTTCCGGCGGTTGAAATCTGCTCAGAAACATCCGCTGCAACTACAAGCTTTTCTGCGATTGAAACGCCATAGTTTTCAAGGAATACAACTTTAATTTTACCATTAATTCTTGGGTCATTGTTAATCTTTTCACCCACAGAGTTAATAAGCTTAATTATAAGCTTTGCACGCGTATATCCCGGAGCTGCCTTTGCACCGAAGATGTATGTCTTTGATGTATAGTCAGTATTTGGATTTTCAATAAGCATATTATAGTCGGCTAAAATATGAAGGATATTGAGAAGCTGACGTTTATATTCGTGAAGTCTTTTTGCCTGAACGTCAAAAATTGAATCAGGGTTAATTTCAATTCCATTGTGTGTTTTAATATATTCTGCAAGCTTAACCTTGTTATCATATTTAATTTTAGCAAAAGCTTCCTGGAAGTCCTTGTCATCAGCATATTTTTTAAGTTTTTCAAGCTGTTTGTAGTCCTTAACCCAGTCTTTGCCGATTTTTGATGTAATAAGCTCTGTTAAAGCAGGGTTAGCATTTGCAATCCAGCGGCGGAAGGTAATACCGTTAGTGATAGCGTGGAAGCGCTTTGTATCGAGACGGTAGTAATCCGCAAAAATATCACTTGTCAGGATTTTTGTGTGAAGTCCTGAAACACCATTTACTGCAAAACAGGTAGCAAGGCAGAGATTAGCCATAAATACCTGATTATCGGAAATTATAGACATCCATTTTTGTTTACCCCAGTCATCAGGATATACCTCCTGAAGATTTACCATAAGTCTGCGGTTGATTTCTTCGACAATCATAGAAATTCTCGGTAAAATTCGCTTAAACATATCAAGGGGCCACTTTTCAAGTGCTTCGCTCATAACTGTGTGGTTGGTATAAGCAAAAGTACGTCTTGTAATGTCCCAGGCTTCGTCCCAACCAAGACCTTTGTCGTCAATCAAAAGGCGCATAAGCTCAGGAATTGCAAGGGTAGGGTGGGTGTCATTAATATGAATGACCGCCTTTTCTGGAAGATTATGCCAGTCGTATCCGTAACGATCCTCGTATTCCTTTAGAATCCACTGAAGAGTTGCAGATACTAAGAAGTATTGTTGTTTTAAACGAAGTTCTTTACCTTCAGTGTGATTATCTTCAGGATATAAAACCTTGGAAATAAGCTCAGCAAGCTGTCTTTCTTCAGTTGCGCGAATGTAGTTACCGCTGTTAAAGTCCTGCATATTCATAACATCAGGGGCTTTTGCGGACCATAAACGAAGTTTGTTTACAATTTTTGAATCATATCCCACAAGCGGAACGTCATAAGGCATAGCAATGATGGTATGCTCATTTTCGTAGCGGAACGAGAAATGTCCGTCAGTCCAGTCAGTATGAACCTGACCGCCGAATTTTACTGTCACAGCCTCTTCAGGACGTGCAATTTCCCATGCGTTACCATTTTCAAGCCAGGTATCCGGAAGCTCTGTCTGGTATCCGTCAACGATTTTCTGGCGGAAAAGACCATATTCATAACGAATTGTACATCCGTATGAAGGAAGGTCAAGAGTTGTAAGTGAATCCATAAAGCAGGCCGCAAGACGTCCTAATCCACCGTTTCCAAGACCTGCATCATTTTCAAGTTCAACAATATCTGAAAGTTCATAACCAAGAGCTTTTAAAGCGTTAACGTAGGTTTCGGTCTGCATAAGGTTTAAAATGTTTGAAGCTAAAAGTCTTCCCATCAAGAACTCAAATGATAGGTAGTAGAGCTTTTTGGAATTTTCTTTTTTTACCTCTTTGTGCGAAATAGCCCAGCGAGCCATAATCTGGTCACGTGCAGTCAGCGCACAGGCGGTATAAATCATTTTTGGAGTGGCATCTTCTAAGGTTTTACCAAAATGCCTTGAAAGCTTGCCTTCAATTTCGTTTTTTAGTTCAGTTTCTTTTGCATTAAGTTTAAATTTTTCCATTTAAGATAGATTTCCTTTCAATTTTGGGTTTTCCGTCAAATTGCGGAATTTATTTTAAGACTAAGCCTTTTTTGAAGGAGTCTTTTTAGTAGTTTTCTTGGTTGTTGATTTAGCAGGAGTTTTTTTCGTTGTTTCAACCTTTTTTGAAGTTTTGTTAGAGCCGGATTTTGCCGCAGAAGTTTTCTTCGGTGTGGTAGTTTTCTTCTTTTGAGGTATATTTTTTTCAATGTCAGCTTTTATTTCTGCAACATTTTTTGCCATATCCTTCTCTGTCATATCTTTTAAAACATCTTTATCCTTTTTAGAAGATTCAGCTGCCCATAATGCTTCAGCAGCATCAGTATCAGCCTTTATGCTCGTTTCAAAAGAAGATGTTTTCTTGGTGGTTTTTGTGACAGGCTTTTTTTCTGCCTTTGGCTGCTCTTTTAGAGGTATGCCCGTTATGCTTTCATAAAGAGAGATATATTTGTCGGCAGATACTTCCCAAGAGAAATCCTCTGCCATTGCATTTTTAACAAGTTTATCCCAAGCAGCACGATTATCATAATATGTGCGCATAGCATAGTTAATTACGTGCATCATATCGTCTGCATTGTAGCTTGTAAATGAAAAACCTGTTCCTTCACCAGTATATTCGTTATAAGGCTTTACAGTATCTGCAAGACCACCTGTTTCGCGCACAATAGGGAGTGTACCATATCTCATAGATATAAGCTGAGATAGACCACACGGCTCGAAAAGTGAAGGCATTAAAAATGCATCACAGGCTGCATATATTTTGTGAGACATTTCGTTTGAGAAATAAATATTTGCCGAAACTCTGTCAGGGTATTTCCAAGCAAAATGACGGAACATATTTTCGTAATGTTCATCGCCTGTACCAAGTACGACAATTTGATATCCACCTTCGCAGAGCTGCTCCATAGCATATGCTATAAGGTCAAAGCCCTTCTGGTCAGTAAGTCTTGATACAATTCCAATCATAAACTTGTTTTCATCAACAGGAAGGTTAAGCTCTTTTTGAAGTTCGACCTTGTTGATTTTTTTGTTCTTTAAACTTCTTTGAGTATAATTTTTGTAAATAAAATTATCGGTCTTTGGGTTCCAGTCATCCGAAATACCGTTTACAATTCCCAAAAGGTCACCGCGGCGGGCAAATAAAAGTCCGTCAAGACCTTCTCCGTACTCTGAAGTTGTAATCTCGTTTGCATAGGTTTCGGAAACTGTTGTAATTTTATTTGCATAAACAAGTCCGCCTTTTAAAAGGTTTGCATCTTTATAATATTCCAGCTTATCACCTGTAAAGTAATAATCATCAATCGCCATAGCATCCTTGATTTTTTCGAGATCCCATCTGCCCTGAAAACGCAGGTTATGAATGGTCATAACGGTTTTGATGCCGCGATAAAAAGGATTGTCATAGAATGTGTCTAAAAAGACGGGGATAGGTGCTGTCTGCCAGTCATTGCAGTTTATAACGTCAGGACGAAATCCGATTGTAGGAAGAAGTGACAGGACAGCCTTTGAAAAGAAAATAAACTTTTCGCAATCAAGATGAATGTGGTCATAAGGCTTTTCGCCGTTAAAGTAATATTCGTTGTCGACAAAATAGTATTTGGTGCCCAACCAGTCCATTTCAAAAACACCGCAATATTGTTTTCTCCAACCCATATCGATATAGATGTGGTCTATATATTTCATCATATCTTTGTATTTTTGGTCTATACACCTGTATAGTGGTAAAATTACTCTTGAGTCTACACCCTTTTGTTTAAGTGTAACAGGAAGAGAGCCTGCTACGTCGCCAAGCCCGCCTGTTTTAACAAAAGGAGCGGCCTCAGACGCTGCGTATAAAAGATTCATATTAATTCCACCTTTCTATACATAATATAATACACTAAATCAGTTGATTTGTCAAACTGATGACTAATATTTATGGTTTCGCTTTTTAACAAAAATTAAACGGTTAAAAGGGCATTTTTTATCACAATTTACATTGACAACTACCATTTGAAATGTTAAAGTATAGTAAGTAAAGGAATGATATATATGAAATTAGTTGAAGGAAAAAAAGGAACGAGTTATAAAATAATAGAAATCTGTCTTGATAATGCTATTATGCGGCGTCTTAATACCCTTGGTATGACAAGCGGGTCATTGGTTAAGGTAATTAATTTGAAAAAAAACGGACCTATGATTATAAATATAAGAGGTACGCGTTTTGCGATAGGCAGAGGCTTTTGTGAGAAAATATATGTTGAGGAGGTAGTCTTATGAGTGACTTAAACGTTGCGTTTATCGGAAACCCTAATTGCGGTAAGACTACTCTTTTTAATGCCTACACGGGTGCTAACTTAAAGGTAGCAAACTGGCCCGGGGTTACTGTTGAAAAAATTGAAGGAAAAATGAAATACAGGGATAGTTCATATAAATTGGTTGACCTTCCGGGGATTTATTCCTTGTCTTCATATACTATGGAGGAAAAACTGTCACGTGAATACATATTGGGCGATGAAGTCGATGTTATAGTTGACGTCGCTGATGCGTCGAGTCTTGAGAGAAATCTGTATCTTACGCTTCAGCTTATTGAACTTGGAAAACCTGTTGTTCTTGCGCTTAATATGATGGATATTGTCGAGGAACGAGGTATGGAAATTGATATGCACAGGTTACCGGAAATGCTTGGCATCCCTGTTGTTCCGGTTTCGGCAAGAAAGAGAACAGGCCTTGATATACTTATGCATGCAGTAGAGCATCATGCCGGAAGACCGCACGATATTCCAGAGCATCATCACCACAATATGCCTGAAAGAGAGCATTTTGATGATGCCGATGCTGTGGAAAGAAACTTCAGCTCAAGTGTTACGTTAACTTCCAGACATCATCGCTATGCGATGGTTTATTCTGATGAGATTGAAGAAAAAATTGATATAATCGTGGCAATGCTAAGCCAGAAATATCCTGATATGAAAAATTATAGATGGTATGCAATTAAGCACTTGGAGTTTGATGAGGAAGTAAAGAAATCATATCCACTTAATCTTTCCGGCATTGCCGACGAAAGCTATGAATCAAGGATTATCAATGAAAAATATGACTTTATTGAGGAAATAATAAGGGAAGTTCTTGTCAATAAGGATGAAAAGAGTGCAGTTACCGATAAGGCGGATGCGATTTTGACACACAGCATATGGGGAGTTCCTGTGTTTTTACTTGTAATGGCACTTGTGTTTTTCCTTACATTTACAATCGGAGATTGGCTAAAAGGATTTTTTGAGAACTGGCTTGAAAGTTTCTCAAACGGGGTATCGGAGTTACTTCTGTCGATAGGTGCAAGTGAGGTTATAAAATCACTTACAGTTGATGGAATAATTGCAGGTGTGGGAGGCATACTCACATTTCTCCCTAATATATTTATCCTTTTTCTTGCCCTTGCATTTTTGGAAGACAGCGGGTATATGGCACGCGTCGCATATGTTATGGATGGAATAATGGGAAAGCTCGGTCTTTCAGGACGTGCATTTATACCTATGCTTTTAGGGTTTGGATGTACTGTTCCTGCGGTAATGGCATCGCGCGCATTAGAGGATGAGAAGGACAGAACACGTATAATTATGATTACTCCATTTATGTCGTGTAGTGCAAAACTCCCTGTGTACGTTATGCTTTCGGGAATATTTTTCGGAAAATATGCGATATTTGCGGCATATTCGATGTATGTAATCGGTTTTATTGTTGCGCTGTTGGTTGCATTTGTTATGTCTCGAATGGGTAAGACAAAAAATGAGAATAATTTGCTCATAGAATTACCTGAATATAAAACTCCTAATCCAAGAACTATTGCAATCTATGTATGGGAAAAGGTGAAGGACTATTTAACAAAGGCAGGAACTACAATATTCCTTGCATCAGTTGTACTTTGGTTCGTGTTGAATTTTGGTGTAACCGGTATGGTAACTGATATGTCGCAAAGCTTTGGTGCATATATGGGTAAGTGGCTTGTGCCTGTTATGAGCTTTGCCGGACTTGGACAATGGCAGCTTGTGCTTGCATTAATTTCCGGAATTGCGGCCAAGGAAGTAGTTGTTTCGAGTATGGCAGTGCTTTATGGTATAGGAAATATATCATCTGCTATAGGAATGAACACCTTGGCAGGTATACTTTCAGAAAGCGGATTTACTGCTCTTAACGCATATTCTATGATGCTTTTCTGCCTTTTATATATTCCTTGTATAGCAAGCATTGTAACGATAAAAAAAGAAACAAATTCGTGGAAAACAACAATGCTTGCGATGGCGATGCAGCTCGGGCTTGCGTGGGGGATATCGACTTTATTTTATCAGGTTGGAAGGATGATTTTTTGATTAGGAAAATACACTTGGCCCCTATGGCAGGCGTAACAGATTTGCCTTTTCGTCTGATTTGTAAAAAATATGGTGCGGAAGGACTTACGACAGAAATGGTAAGTGCTAAGGGACTTTATTATAAAGATAAAAAAACTGCCTCCTTGATGCACCTTGATGAACGAGAAAAACCGGCATCTATACAGATTTTCGGTTCTGAGCCGGCTATAATGGCGGAAATGGCTCCGGTTGTTGAAAGCTTTGGAGCATCGGCTGTTGATATAAATATGGGCTGCCCTATGCCTAAGATTGTTAATAACGGTGATGGAAGTGCACTTATGAAAAATCCGATACTGGCAGGAAAAATTGTAAGGGCTGTTTCGGATGCAGTCAAGATTCCTGTTACAGTAAAAATACGCAAAGGTTGGGATAGCGATACTGCCGCTGAATTTGCAAAAGTGTTGGAGGCAAACGGAGCGGCAGGGATTACCATTCACGGTAGAACCAGAGAACAGTTTTATCAAGGAAAGGCTGATTGGGATACCATAAAATCGGTAAAAGATGCGGTAAAAATTCCTGTCATAGGCAATGGAGATATTTTTTGTGGTGAGGATGCTAAAAATATGCTTGAATATACAGGGTGCGATGGAGTTATGGTTGGCAGAGGTGCACAGGGGAATCCGTTTATTTTTAGACAGATTAAGGAATACCTTGATACAGGCAAGGTTATTTATGAGCCGTCATATTATGATAGGATCAATGAGGCGATTTTGCATACAAAGTTGCTTTGTGATGAAAAAGGGGAGAAAAGGGGAGTTCTTGAAGCGCGTAAGCATATTGCGTGGTATATTAAAGGAATTCCTTATTCAAATGAGCTAAAAACGAAGATATTTACGCTTTCTTCATTGTCTGAAATTGTAGAAATGTTAAACGAGGCGCTTTTAAAAATTGAAGATTAACTAAGAAAAGAGAGATAAAAATAAATTTTATATTGATTATTTCTTGAAATGATGATATAATTATTATATCTGCTGTTTGAAAATGAAAGGCATATGGCGGTTTTAAGAAAATTATTGGATTTTTTTGATGAAAAATTACATTTGTGTCTGCTTTAGGCGAGACATCTTAAATGAAATTGTCACCGGATAATAATTCCAATCTTCCCATTAAGAACGGAAAACTGTCAGTATTATCTGTGTTAAAATGCTCGGCAGTAATGGCGCAAGCTTTGCTATGCAAAGAACCCTACCTTGACGCTGTTCGACCCCAATGTCGGGATATATAGGATGATTTTAGATAGGATGTTTCGCCTAAAACAGACACAAATTACGATAAATATAATAGTTAAAAGAAATTTTTTTGTAGTAGAGAAAAGCGTGATGACATTAAAATCATCACGCTTTTTGGCGGAGATGCAGAGATTTGATTTTGGCGGAGATGCAGAGATTTGAACTCTGGCGCCGGGATTGCCAACCTACTGCATTTAGGGCTGTTAGATAGTCTTTTTAGATAGAGTAAATAAGCGGAAGTTAAAAGAATTTAAAAAGCGATAAAAACCGCATAAAATCAAGGCTTTGAGGGGTTAAAATCCTTCAAAGCCTTTGCTGCTCTCGCATCTTTCGTATTGCCACTTTTTGATGCTTTTTTTGGGTTTTCGCTAGAAAAGTGCTAGAAAAATGTTAGATAAAATATATGGGTTGTTTTGGCGTTATTGAAATTCCTATGAATATATAGTATAATTGATGCAGAGGTGATGTTATGAACAGACCGCACATAATCTGTCATATGGTGACATCAATAGACGGAAAGGTTACGGGAGAATTTTTGTCCCGACAGGAATGTGAAAAGGCTACGGATATTTATTATGAGCTAAATAGTGAGTACAATAAAAACGGCGCAAATGGATTTATTTGCGGTCGTGTGACGATGGAAAGCAGTTTCACAGGTGGTTGGTATCCTGATTTAACGAGGTACGAGCCTGTCGAGAACAAAGATGATTTTATTCCTGATAATTTATCGGGATTCTATGCAGTAAGCTTTGACCCCAAGGGCAAGCTTGGTTGGAAAAACAGTAAGATTATCGACGAAGACCCAGGTTATGGCGATGCACAGATAATAGAAGTTTTAACCGAGCAAGCAGACGGGCGTTATCTTGCCTATCTGCAGAGTATGTATATTCCGTATATCTTTGCAGGCAAAACCGAGATTGATGTCAAAATCGCTCTTGAAAAGCTTAAAACCCTTATGGGTATAAACTCTATTCTTTTAGAGGGTGGAAGTATTGTAAACGGTTATTTTCAGCGTGCAGATGTAATTGACGAGCTTAGTCTTGTTGTTGCACCGATTATTGCAGATGCTGAGGACAAACCGTTATTTATGGATAGCACATTATCCGAATTTAAATTAAAAGAAATCAAGCAATGCGATGATGTTGTTTGGATGAATTATATACGAAAATAAGGTGTTTAATTAAATGAATGACAAAAA
>JAZNNI010000032.1:0-1642 GCA_045580145.1 Clostridia bacterium | reverse complement strand
TCTTTTTTATAGCAACATACATTATCATATATATTCCCATTTATCTCAACGGTGCAGTAATAGAACTCGCATACAGTTTTTGATAATGTATATTTATGTTTGTATGTTCCTATTTCTTTAGTTTCTTCAAATGGGAGATATACACGTTCTTTGTGCAGTTTTGCGCAGCGAACAGCTTTATCAGTAACTGTTCCATAACAAGCATACATTTCTTTATTTCTAAGCGAATTAATCGTCATAGGCAGACATAAAAAAATAAAAACTAAAATATAAAAAATAGGAAATTCCTTTTCTTCTACAAATGTATATATAATAGCTATTAATATTATTACCGAAAATATCGGAAAACATATTATCATAGCTTTTGTTCCACTTTTCTTTTGTATCATTTTTAACTCATCATCTGTCACTTTCTCATCTTGATGCAACGAAAGTGTTTCTACATTTGAATCATATAGTTTCAATTTTTACCTCCTAATCGATTAATTACGTATATTTCTTATCAAATAAACCTATCACCAAAATTATACCACACTCCCCCGATATTTTCAATAGAAAAAGCTAAAAAATTTATCCCATAAGGGGTTCCCATAACATTTTTCTCCAAAACCCTTGCAAAACAGCTATAATTATGCTATAATATAAGTTGTGTTAAAATCTAAAAATCCATAATTGAAAGGAACATTATTATGTCCGATAAAAATAAAAAGAATTTTGAAATCCCCCGTCCGCAGTTCCCGAAAAGAGCTGTTGTAACAGGCGGTATGCCCTACGGCAACAAGGAACTTCACTTCGGTCACGTTGGCGGAATGCTTGTTTTTGCTGATACTTATACACGTTTTCTCCATGACAGAATCGGCAAGGATAACGTTATTTTCGTAACAGGTACAGACTGCTACGGCTCCCCTATCGCTGAGGGCTGGCGTGTCAAGGTTGAAAAGGGCGAATTTGAGGGTTCTCTCGTTGATTTCGTTCAGTCCAACCACGACAAGCAGAAAGCTACTCTCGGCAAATACGGCATTTCTCCCAATCTCTATGCAGCTTCGGGACTTGGTCGCTCTAAGGAAATCCACGCAGAAGTGACAGACTGGTTTATCAGCTCCCTCCACAAAAAAGGTCAGCTCAACCAGATTACAACAATGCAGTTCTATGACGAGGAGGCAGGCTGTTTCCTCAACGGCAGACAGGTTATCGGTAAATGTCCTGTTGAGGGATGTACATCTGAAAAGGGATACGCTGACGAGTGCGACCTCGGTCACCAGTATATGCCCGAAAATCTGCTCAACCCCGTCAGCACACTCACAGGCAAAACTCCCTCAATGAAGCCAGTTACAAACTGGTATTTCAAGCTCCGTGACTATGAGGAACTTATGAAAAACTGGATTGAGGAACTCAAAAAGCGTAAGGATGTACGCCCAGTTGTATGGAAAACAATTGACGAATTCCTCAAAAAGCCTGTTATTTACGTAAAGCGTGAATTTGAGGAAAAATACCTTGAAATCAAGGGAACTATGCCCGAACACAACTACATTGAGGAAAAGAAAAAGCCCTCATTTACAATTGAATTTGACAAGCTTTCCGATTGCGATACAGCCTGCCGAATTCTCACAGAAAACGGAATCCGCTACAGAACAGGTAAAAC
>JAZNNI010000031.1:0-12663 GCA_045580145.1 Clostridia bacterium | reverse complement strand
TTGAAATAAGATTTTTTATATTTCCCTCAAAAAATCCCATCAGTCGGTTTATCTCAACCGCACCACCGTTTTCCAGAATAACATTTACAATTTTGTCATCCTTTTTCGCCTTAGAAGCATCTAAAAGGACAACCCATTCCTCCTGTTTAACACTCGTCCCGCTCGGTGCAAGTGTATGAATTATATCAAGATACGTAACAAGATACTCCTCACGCATCCAGTTAATAAGCTCAAGCTGTTTTTCATCAAACAGGCGAATATCCTTTGCTATACGCAAAACTGATTTCAAGTTTTTTGCAGAAGATTTTTCCTTGACAGCCATAACATAAGCCTCTTGCAGCCTATTCCGTGTGCCAAAAGGTACTATCACACAAGAACCCACACAAATATTTCCCGCAAGTTCCTCCGGGACAGCATAATCAAACACCTTATCAACACTTTTTGACCTGTAATTAACAATTACCTCTGCAATCAAGGAAATTTTACCTCCAAATTATTTCTCTTCAAAGTTTATCGGTTTATGTCCGATTTTTCCGCAGGAAATCTCCATAACAGCCTTTGAAACAGGATTTTCTGAATCACAGGAAACCATACAATCATCATTTTTGCCGAGCATTCTTGCTCTTTTTGCAGCCATTGTAACGAGGACATATCTGCATCCGTCCTCTACACATTTTTCAAGTGCACTAATTCCTGGTTTAATCATCATAATAGCATCTCTCCTTAAATTTCTTTTAACAACTTTTCTATCATCTGCTGTCTGTCGTTTGTTGCCTTTATAATACCTAACGTTTCGCTGATACATTTGTCCAGGTCATCGTTAACTATAACATAATTATATTGCGGCGATTGTGAAAATTCCCACTTTGCCGCCTCGATGCGACGTTCAATCTCGTCGCTATCCTCTCTTCCGCGCTCTAAAAGGCGCTTTCTTAGTTCCTTTATTGAAGGCGGAACAACGAAAATAAGTACCGCCTCGGGCATCAGGGCTTTTACCTTTAATGCACCTTGAGCCTCAATTTCCAAAATAACATTTTTCCCGCTTTCCAGCATTTCAGTCACAGCTTTTTTCGGTGTGCCATAATAATTTCCGCTATATACTGCATACTCAAGCACCTCACCGTTTTCAATCATACTCTTAAATTTTTCCACAGAGATATAATAATATGTAACACCTTCGGTTTCTCCTACTCGTTTGTCACGAGTTGTAGCCGAAACTGAAAGAAAGATGTTATCTTCTTTTAAAAGCTCTGCACACAATGTTCCTTTTCCCGTTCCCGACGGACCTGATATTACAAAAAGTGAACCCTTACTCATCCTGCGCTTCCTCCTGAACCAATCTGTTAGATATTGTTTCCGGCTGAAGTGCCGACAGTATTATGTGGTCAGAATCTGTAACTATAACTGCTCGTGTTCGTCTGCCATATGTTGCATTTATTAGCTTTCCCTTTTCCTCTGCTTCGCGGATTACTCTTTTTATAGGCGCAGATTCGGGGCTTATAACCGCAACAACCTTTTCAGATAAAACGATGTTTCCAAATCCGATATTAATTAAGCTCATAATCCGCCTCCTACTCTATGTTCTGTACCTGTTCACGCAGCTTCTCTGTTTCTGCTTTTAGGTCAACAACAATTTTTGCAATTTCTATATCACTTGCCTTTGAGCCTGTTGTATTGATTTCTCTGTTGATTTCCTGAATCAAAAAGTCGAGCTTTCTTCCTGCAGGCTCACCCGATGCGCAAATTGTATGAAATTCCTCAAAATGACTTGAAAGGCGAACCATCTCTTCGTTCACTGCAACCTTATCTGCAAAAATTGCAACCTCGGTAAGTACCCTCTGGTCATCTATATCCTTTTCTTCAAGAACTTCCTTGATTTTTTCATAAAGCCTCTCGCGATACTCCTTGACAGTCTCAGGCGAGCGCTCATCTATCTTTCCTGCAAGAGTTCTCATAAATTCAACGCGCATCTCGAGGTCTTTCTGAATTCTCTCTCCCTCACGCATACGCATAGCAGTAAAGGACTCAAGTGCCGGCTCTAAAACAGTTTTAACACTCTCCCAGATTTCCTCCTCATCTTCCTCTTTGCGCTCCTGAACAAAGATGTCAGGATACCTCGATACGCTGTTTACCGAGATGTCGTCTCGGAGATCAAATTCATCACGAAGACTGTAAAGAGCTTCAAGATAGCTTTTAGCAAGCTCCTTATTTACCACAATTTCCTTATCCGCCTCGCCGTAGCTTTCAATTCCTATGTATACATCGACCTTTCCTCTTGATACGTGCTTTGAAACAAATTCACGCACCTTATCCTCCAAAAAGCCGTAGTATTTTGGAACCTTTATTGAATAATCAGAATAGCGGTGATTTACCGATTTTATCTCACATAAAATCTTTTTTCCGCCCACAATGGCTTCATTTCTGCCATAGCCTGTCATACTTTTTAACACAAACTTCACCCACTTTATCATTATTCTTATCATTATACCATAAAATTTTCAAAATTAACATAGTTTTTTTGAAAATTCTTTAATTTTTTTTGATTTTCTTCCATTTTTATGGTATAATACATAAATCGGAGGAAAAAATTATGGCTTTTGATACAATTTGTGTAAAAAAAACAGTGGAAGAACTCTCTTCCTGCCTGCTTGGAGGCAGGATTGATAAAATACATCAGCCCGAAAAAGACGAGCTTTTAATTATGGTTCGTACTTTTTCCGGTAACTTCAAGCTGGTGCTTAGTGCAAGTGCCAACAATGCCCGTGTCCATTTCACAGGAATTTCAAAAGAAAATCCCAAAACTCCGCCAATGTTTTGTATGCTTTTAAGAAAACACTTATCAGGCGGAAAAATTATAAAGATTTCCCAACCCAATCTTGAGAGAATTATAGAAATAGACATAGAATCGTATAATGAGCTTGGCGACCTCACCACAAAGCATTTAATAGTCGAAATTATGGGCAGGAACTCAAATATAATCCTGTGCGGGAGCGACTACCGTATAATCGACTCTGCTAAACACGTAGATTTCACTTTAAGCTCTGTCCGTCAAATACTCCCCGGCTGCACCTACGAGTTTCCGCCAGCACAGAATAAAATTCCAATCCTGTCTGACAATATCAAAAATGTATGTCTTGATTTTTCTCAGGAGGGTCTCCCTTGCGAAAAGGTTATAATGTTCGAGATTTCCGGAATAAGTCCGATAACGGCGCGCGAGATAGTTTTTTCTGCGACAGGAAAATCAGGACTTGTATGCGGTGAGCTTTCTGAAAGCGAAAAGCAGGCAATTACATCAAAGCTTTTGAGTTTTGCAGAAAATATAGCTTTTTCTCCGTGCATCATCTTTGATGACTTTGGACGCCCGATAGATTTTTCCGCAACAAAAATATGCCAATACGGAAATAGCTTTAAGGTCGAATACCTTGAGTCTATGAGCGAGGTTGTAAATAAATTTTACTGGGAGCGGGACCAGAAAGAGCGGATGAAACAAAAATCTGCTGACCTTACAAAGCTTTTAGGAAACAACATAGAAAGATGCTCAAAAAAGCTTGTTATCCAGAAGAAAACCCTTGAAGATGCCGAAAACAAGGAAAAATATAAAATTTACGGAGACCTGTTAACCGCCAATCTTTACAGAATTTCAGACGGAGAGACATCTGTAACCTTAGAAAACTATTACGAAGAAGGAAGTCCCGAAATTGAAATCGAGCTTCTTCCCTCCCTTTCTGCGCCAAAAAATGCTCAGCGCTATTACAAGCTCTATAACAAACTGAAAAACGCAGAAATTGAAGTAAAAAAACAGATGTCGGCCACACTTTCCGACATTGATTATCTCGAAAGCACGCTTTCCGCTGTTGAAAACTCCACATCTGAAAGTGACCTTAATGCCATACGTGCCGAGCTTTTGGAGGAAGGGTATCTACACAAGCAGAAAAACAGTAAAAAGAGCGCAAAAATCGAGTCTAAGCCGATGCACTTTATATCAAGCGACGGATTTGACATATTTGTAGGTAAAAACAACACTCAGAATGATTTTCTTACACTAAAGCTTTCAAATTCCAGCGATATATGGTTCCACACCAAGAAAATTCACGGCTCACATACTGTGATAAAATTGGGCATTAACAAGGATATACCTGACACCACTATTATGGAGGCGGCACAACTTGCCGCATACTATTCAAAAGCCCGCGAATCTTCACAGGTTCCTGTTGATTACACTCAAATTAAAAATGTAAGAAAACCAAACGGTGCAAAGCCGGGAATGGTTATTTATGATAACTATAACACAGTTTATGTAACCCCAAAAAATATGGAGCAGGCATAAAAGTGCCGCAGCAGATGCATTTCAGCAAAAGCTGCGGCATTATTTATTCAGGCTTTATAACCGACATAACGCAATATTCATTATCAAACTGTTCTAAAAATCTCTTCTCAACATCTTCAAATGTTATTTTCTGATACTCGTCGAAATAGTCAAAATAACTGATGTCTAAAAAGGACATTGTCAAAAAGCTGTGTGCATAGCCCTCAATATCATTATATGAGCGAATGAAATCTCCCCAAATCACTTTCTTTATTCTTTCAAAATCGTCTTTTGAAAGTCCATCTTTTCTCAGCTTTTCAACATAATCCGTTATCTTTTCACGAACAGCCTCAGGGCTTTTACTTTCACCGTCAATCGCAGTATATCCATAGCTTATCTGAGGTGAATATTCATAGGAAAAATTCTGGTTTATAAGGCCCTCGGCATAAAGGTCATTATATAAGGGAGAGCCTTTTCCAAAAAGCATCTCCATAATAATTTCCATTTCAATAGACTTTTTAAGAAGCTTTTTTCCGCCATAGCCTACGTTATTATCCTTCCATCCAAGCATAAACATAGGTGTTGCAACACTTATCGTCTGCTCCTTGAATTTTCCTGCGACAGCCTTAGGCTCTTCAGGATAAATTCGCTTTATTTCTTCGTTGAATGGTTCATTGTTCTTAATATTTCTCTCAATTACCTTCAAGGTCTTTTCAACATTTAAATCACCCGTAACAAAAAGAGTCATATTAGACAGGTTATAAAATGTATTATAACACTTATAAAGCAGGTCATCGTCAATATTTGCAATACTTTCAACAGTTCCTGCAATATCAAGCTTTACAGGGTTATTGTTATACAAAAGTCCCAAGAAGTTAAAGAAAAGCCGCCACGGAGCATTATCATCATACATTCTTATTTCCTGACCTATAATTCCACGTTCCTTTTCTACACTTTCTTTCGTAAAATATGGAGACTGGACATAGTCCATCAAAGTTTCAAGATTTTCATAAAAATGGTCAGTGGCTGAAAAAAGATATGCCGTCATATTAAAGCTTGTAAAGGCATTCGCCTCGCCGCCGTATTTTGAAAATCTGTCAAAAACATTACTTCCATCCGGTTGGTCAAACATCTTATGCTCAAGGTAGTGCGCAATTCCGTCCGGCACCTTTGTAGCTACCGTTTCGCCCGGCACAACAAATTCCGAGTCCACAGACCCGTATTTTGTCCCAAAAATAGCATAGCTTGAGCTGTAGCCTTTTCTCGGCATAATGTATATCATAAGACCGCTTTCGTGCTTTTTGAAATAAACACTTTCGCCTGTTAATTTATCATATAGTCTTTCCATAATTATGCCTCCTTCCCTGTAAGAAAGTATACTGTGTCAAGCTTCACCTTCGACATCACTCTTGCCGCATCTTCTTTTGTAACAAGCTTTATACGCTCTATGCACTGGTCAATATCGGCAAAGGTCTGTCCTATTTTTTCGCCCAGATAAAAGGAAATGAGTGAGCCTTGGTCATCATAATACGAATTTAGGCTGTTAATTAAAAATCCCTTGCTTGACTCAATCTCCAGATCAGTTATATTTCCTTTTTTCATTTCTTCAAACTGTGCCATAGTCTCGGAATATGCCTTTTCAAAATTATCAAACTCAATCCCTGCATTTACCATCATAATGCCTTTATGCTTATCAATAAATGAGCCCGCATAGTATGCAAGACTTAATTTTTCGCGAACATTATTGAAAAGCTTACTCTGTGCGCCGCCACCAAAAATTGCATTTGCAACCACGAGTGCAAAATAGTCGCTGTCTGTTGCCTTAACATCTGTCAAAAATCCCATCGCAAGCTTCCCTTGAGTAACGCTGAGTCTTTCGGTAACATTGTTAACCTGTGAATTCTTTTTAAGTATGCCGGAGCGTGGCATTTCAGCTTTTTTAAAGCTAAAACCACTTACAAATTTTCTTATATCTTCTTCAATATCTCCTATATTTGTATCTCCGCAAACAAAAATGTCAATCGGCGAGCTTAAAACCAACTCCTTATAATACTCATAAAGTGCGCCAGGAGTCATAGTCTTCATATCCTCCACGTATCCAAGACGCGGAATACTGAACCGGTCGCCCTTTGTCATTTCCTCCTGACAACGATAGTTCGCATAAATTCGCTTGTCGTTAATTATATTCTCTATCTTGGTGATTGAGTTTTTGCGTTCCTGCTCAAAAACATCCTCATCAAACTTATCTTTTGTATCAAATACAATCGACAGCAAAAGCTTTACTATTCCAGCCGTCAGTTTTTCTCCGTTTGGCGCGTACCTATCCGAAATACTTTCAAAATCAAAGCATAAAAGATGGTCGTCACCACGCTTTGAAATTCCCGCCGAAAATTTTGCTCCGTAGTGGTTTTCAAGATAATGAGCTATTTCTGCAGTATTTTTACACATCTTACATCCTCTTTTTAAAATATGAGGAAGTATTGCATTTTTTGATGCTTCTTCTTTTTTAAGATTTCTATGGATATATAGTCCCACCGACGTCGTTTTAAGTTTAGTCATAGGAATATAGTTAAGCGTTATATTTTCATTTATAGGGATAACCTTCAACATACCTTTTTCTCCTTTTTATATAATATATTATTTTACCCCGAAATGATGGTAATGTCAATATTATCCTACATAACTTTCTATGTCATCAAAGGACAGGTCTTTGTGAAGTGCAAGATTAATTCCATTTGCCACAGTTTTCGCCGCGCGCTCTATTACCAAATCAATATCCTTTGGTGTAACCATCATATTTCCGGCATTTTTTGAAAGAGCCTTGTGGATTATTTCACGCTTGTCAACCCCCGAAACAGACACAAGCTCATCTCCTTCAGAAAGTGCCAAATCAATGCTGTCGGATGCTATTGTTGCGGCATCCACAACAGTCGGCACCCCTATTGCTATCACCTTTGTTCCAATACTTTCCTCATTGATTCCCTCTCGTTTGTTCTCCACTCCCGAGCCGGGATTTATCCCTGTGTCCGAAATTTGAACGGTAGTCGAAATGCGGTCAATGCTTCTTGACGCAAGCGCATCAACCGCTATCACCAGCTCAGGCTTTATTTTGTCAACAACACCCTTTATAATATCAGTCGTTTCAATCCCCGTAGTACCAAGCACACCCGGAA
Organism: Clostridia bacterium; assembly: GCA_045580145.1. Lineage (GTDB taxonomy): Bacteria > Bacillota > Clostridia > UBA1381 > UBA1381 > UBA1738. The sequence continues at coordinate 5,184 of JAZNNI010000031.1, read as the reverse complement.
CTATCGCACAAACTGAGCTGTAAGAATCATCCAGAAAATCCCTAATGTGTGTCTTTATGTGATTTGTGACCATCAGCTTTGATACAACCTCCGGTCCAAGCGCATCAGGAGTTATTAATTTATTCCCAAGCCCGACAACGAGTGTTTTTGTATTTTCATTTATATCACAAATGCTTTGTATTTGCTCCGATATTGCCATACAGGTTTTTTCGTAAACTTCGTTTGAAAACTTGAGCTTCGGAGCTTCAATCGTTATATATTTCCCCATAGGCTTTCCTAAAACAGTCTCTCCGTTTTTGTTTGTGACCTCTATAACCGTTACATATACTCCGTCTTTTTCATATTCTTTAACATCAATTCCGTCAAGATGATTTTCCTCTGCTTCTTTGACCATTTCGTGTGCTTCAAGTGCAAGGTCTGTTCTTATATTTTCCATTTTCCCGCTCCTTTCATATGTATATTTTCAGTAAAGATGCAAAAAACTATTCCTCTATTTTTTCGGACAATTTCTTTATCGCTCTTTTTTCAATCCTTGACACATATGAACGGGAAATCCCAAGCAATTCAGATATTTCCTTTTGTGTTTTTCTTTTCTTGTTATTGAGTCCATATCGCCAGCACAGTATGTTTTTCTCATCAGGAGTTAAAACCTCCTCCATCGCCGCATACAGCTTTTTTATATTAACATTCAGTGCAATCATATCAGAAATATCATCACCCTCTGCAGGCAATATGTCGGAAAAGGTCATATTGTTTCCTTCCTTGTCCGTCCCTATACATTCTTCAAGCGATATTTCCCCCGCAGTCTTTTTAGCTTGCCTTAAAACCATCAGAATTTCGTTGTCGATGCATCTTGAAATATACGTGGTAAGTTTTGATGTTTTTGATGGGTCAAAAGTATTTATTCCCTTTATAAGACCTATTGTACCAGTTGAAATCAAGTCATCAAAGCTGTTCTCTGTAGCATATTTTTTCGCAATATGTGCAACAAGCCGTAAGTTATGTTCAATCAAAACATTCTTGGCATTTTCATCGCCCTCCTGCCAAAGCTTCAGGTAATGTTTTTCCTCTTCCTTTGAAAGTGGCTTAGGGAAGGCATTTCCGCCGCCGACAAACCCTAAAAGAAACATAACATTTTTAAAAATCTGCATTATGAGTTCGGACATAAAATCACCTCTTTGCATTATATGCAAAGAGGCTGTTCTTAGTGCTTGTAAATACGTCCGTATTTTAAAATAAGCACATATAGCAAAACAAGAACCGAAGGTTCGAGTCCTCAAAATAAAAAGCCCTCGAGCCCAGCATTTATGCTGAGTCCAAGGACAATTCGCTTATGGCAGGGGTACAAGGACTCGAAATGTTCAGGGTATCCTCCACCATAAGAGATTGTATGCAAACCCAAACAGCTTGAAACCGCAGTATCTGCGCACTTTTCAGACCTTTTCATTTTGTTGGATTTTAAAACGCAAATTTTTATTGATTATTGTAAAAATTGCAAATCTACTTGAAGTTTACTTGAAGTTTTACAGTTGGTTATGATGAAAGTTTAAATATGCATCACCTTAAAATAGGAGTGACAATTCACTCCTATTTTATTACCATTTTCTTTTTAGAAAAAAACTCTTTTTTGAATTTTTTTCTATCCATATAATTCAGTTCTAATCCATACAATTCTGCAAATGTATTTATCTCGTCTAATTTTTTATTAATTATATTAATATCAAACATATCACAAGCGGAAATTTCAAATGCTTCTACGAGTAATTTACAATCTTCTTTCAATTCTCCCATTTCCTTTTCTATGCTTTGTTCCAGTTCTTTCCTTTGTTTAATTGCATTAGTCAGGAGTTGCTGGCACGCACAAATAAGCCTTTGAGACTCTTTTATCGCCATATCATTTTCTTGTATTGTTTTTAAACATGCCGCAACGCTACAAATATACATATAATATATTGGGAATGGTATACCCGTCTTATCTGAAAGTACATTTCCTCCAACACGTACACCTATGTAAACAATATCCTGTGCCATTTCCTTCGAATCAATTTCTCCTTTTGCAAACTTTATAAACGAATTAGAAGATTCAACAATCACATCTGATATCGAGTTATATCCTTCTGCCTTTTTAATTCCAATCTTCTTAAGAACTCCCATCACCCCTACTTTGACAGCAAAAGTTGTACCTCTTTCTGTAATATTGTTTTTTGCATCGCCAATAGCTTCTTTTTTATCTTTCTGTCCTGCTAATACTCTTATTATATCCTCCCCCAAATCCCATGTAAAATCCCAAAATTCCATTAAAGCTTTACATTTGATAACTTCAGACAACTCGTACAAATCGGGATGTTTGTGTATGAATTCAAGTTCTTTTTCAGTTGTGCCACCGCTTGCAATTCCGTCACAACCCAATCCAACCTCGCTTATATTCTTAAGTGAATCCTCATAATCACCTGCATAAACGCCACCTTTTTCTTTGCGTTTTTTAGTTATCTCTTTAACCCTTTCTACATTATCCTTTGTCGTAATCCTCTGCATTCCCTCATATTTACCATTCGCTAACTGCCATGCTGTATCTGAAGCTTTTTTATTCACCTTTGCTTGGACTTTTTTAATAACATCTTCGTTTTTCTTTATATATATGTCATACGGCGAATGTGGTTTCCCTTCAGCATCAGCAACATGTGCTTTGTATTCATATTTCATTTTACGAGATGCATCTTTATTGAATTTTAATGTTTCTACATATTCAAAAATCCAACCTTTTCGTTGGTCGAAATCGTGTTTTTTTGTCCGTTGCATCATTTTTCTTAAATTTTCCAAATCTTCTTTTGTGCGCTGAAACCCTAACCCCTGCTTAAGATATACAAACCATTCCCTTGCACTTGATTCCATAACTTTTTTTCTTTTTTTATACTTCCTCACAATGCCACTTCCTTTATATCAAACACTTTCTTTAGTTCCTCTAAACTTTTATTAAAATCTTTATTAATATTGTTTTTCTTATCTAACATAGGCTTTTTTAGCATTTGGTACAATGCATCGCCTTCATTAATGTACCAATGCATTACTTCTCTTTCTGCCTTTGATAATCTCTTTTTACAATCCACCTTAAGCTCCAGTCCCAGTTTTTTTCGTATTATATTAACAATTGATTTAGATTCTTCATCATAATATTTATAATATATCTTTTGAATTTTACACGAGAATTCTTCCAAACTCTTTCTACATTTATCAAGAGTGTTTAACATTTCTGCACTTTTTTTCTCAATATGCGATAACTTTACTCGCAGGTTATTCATCATTTCAGCATCTAACTTTGCCTGTTCATAATTTGCTTTTGCAGTATTAAGATCGTTTTGGGAATTATTATATGCCATACCTGCAGTCGATACAATGGAAGTACGAATCGCGGTTTCTGCAAGTTTAATTTGTCCACGTTTTGCATCTCCATTTCCTATCCGCTCTAGTGTAGCCTGCCTTTTCGCATCACCAGACAATTCTTTTATTTTTTTACCGTCAGGTGTCTTACCAAAAGCAGCTGTCATACCATATACCATACTTGCCGAAGCAACACCCATATTAACTCCGTTTTTTATATTATTTGATACCCATTTTGAATATTTCACATTACTTTTGATTTTTTTTATGCTATATCTATTGACTAATTTTAAGTAGAAGTTTTTTATCTTATTTACACAAAACTCTCCATTCTTAAACAGGCACACCACATCACTAAATGTTGCAATCGTTGTATTGTATATATCCATTTTCAACTTACCTAAACGTTCAAGCGAATTGTTAGTTATTTGTTGCTGATTAGATAAATCTTTTTCTGCTTTCTCCAAAATCCTATTTGCTTCAACAATTAGCCTTTCAATTTCTTTTCTGTTTTTTCTTGCACCCCACATACTACCTATCGTTGCAAAAATCTCTGTTCCCAAAGCTACCTTGTTCCAGTTAATTTTTCCCATTATTTTTTATTCCCCTTCTTAATGTTTTACAAAAAAATGCTTAGATTTTGGTCAAGTACCAAATAACTTTAATCAAATAAACTTATTTGTCCCTCTTACCACCATATTACTACATCATTCGATCACTTTAACCCGCCCCCCTTGACTCCTCAGCCACATATCAATTCCATCACCATAGACCTCAACTCGGATAGTATAAACACCATCCTTTTCTGACAAAATCTCAGCAGTTGGAAGTCTATCGAGAACTGATTCAACAGATGGACCATTATACTCAAATGTCACTCTCCTGAGTTCTCCCGAGAACATAAACTGCACTCTTTTCCTGAAATCACCATCATTAAACTTGTCTCTATAAGGAACAACAAACTTTTCTTTCGTACCCTTGATATTCTTCATTCTGTCAATTCTGAATACTGTCGGGAACTTCTTGCTGTCATCAGCCATAAAAGCAATCATGTAGAAATAATATTCTGAGAACATAATCGCAACAGGCTTTACTGTATGCTCTTTATCAATTCCGTCCTTTCTGGTATATGAGAATGTTGTTATCTCATTTTTAGAAATGAGCTGTGACAATTCCCAAATCGGTGACAGAAGTGCTTTATTATGTTTAAGCGGAACATAGTTATGTAGTTCGTTTTTGATTATTGCCTCCACAAGTTCCCTGTCATTCGGTGTTACCTGCGACATCAGTTTTGAGATAAGCTGTGAAAGCTCGTCCTTTTTAAGAGCTCGGCTTTCAAGCAGTATCTTGCACATCACAACAACCTCTTCATTTGTAAGCCACTCTCGTTCAAACCTGACAAGCTGATAACCCTTTTTGATTTTGCTATACTCAATAGCTGTGTCCTTTTCAGCAAAGTGTGTATCAGCAAGATATGCACGTAAATCATCAATATCACGCTGTACTGTCTTTTCCGTAACATTGTAATCCTTCGCAAGCCTTGCCTTTGACAAAACCTCGCCCTTATTAAGTCTTTCGTAAATACTAATCAATCGAAAGCCCTTGTTTCCGTTATAGTTAGTTTCCATTTTCCTTCTCCTGCCATTTCCAACATTTCGCACTCAACATTGCAATACGCAATTCATAATAAAGCCCATATGGACCTTTATATTTGTATTTATTTTCGTCTCTAATATCCTTCAAAATCCTACTTTTACTATATTCTATTATTTCATATACCGCTTCACCATCATCTTCAAGCCATTC
>JAZNNI010000030.1:0-6445 GCA_045580145.1 Clostridia bacterium | reverse complement strand
TAGTCAACCTTAGTTGACTGACAAGAACTCTGCACTGTTTATTTTTCAATGTTCAGCGCTGCCCTCAAGGACAGCTTGTTTATATTATCATATTCTGCCTCACTTGTCAAGAGGTTTTTTTAAACTTTTTTAATTTTTTTTAAAAGTTTAATTTTAAACCCACTCTCAAAGCGACAACTTAATTATTATATCTCGCTTTCACCCTTTTGTCAAGCAATTTTTTAAAATTTTTAAAATTAATTTTCTTTCCTATTATATAGCACCTTCTGATTTCTCAAAATGACTCCTTTTCCTCTCCACGAAAAGGCTCTCTGCGAATATCTCTCCTTAAACTCTTTGTTCGAGATTTCCTCGTCAAGCACAAGATTAGTTATCAAGTCGGTACAAAATTCATCTATTTCAGTATATGCTAACTCCGAATTATGCGGGCATACCTCCTGACATATATCGCAACCCCATAGTGTACCAGCCTTTATCATTGCTTCTTTTTCCTTTTCCGAAAGCTCACCTTTTTTCTGTGTTATGTACGACAAGCACTTGCTTTCATCAAAGTCACCATCAAGCGCACCCAAAGGGCAAGCCTTTATGCACTTTCCACACCCCGCACAAGCTCCTATGGTTTCCGCATCCTCCTCAATCTCGCAATCGGTAATGATATATCCTATAAAAAAGTAACTTCCAAGCCGCTCATTTATCGCCATTTTATTTTTTCCTACAAAAGCAATCCCTGAAAGCTTTGCCAAAAGACGTTCATTAAGGCAGCCTGTATCAGCATAAACCTCTGCCCAAAAGCCTTTTTCTTCCAGAAAATCTGCTATATATCGCATTTTTTCCTTCGCAACCAAATGATAATCCCGCCCCTGTGCATATCTTGAGATGTTTCCTTTTTCCGCTCCATTGTAATATGAAAAGGCACACACAACAATAGTGTTGGTGTTCAAAAGTTTGGCTTCCGCATCGATATGCTTGCAAAAAGAGGCTTCCGCCGCAGATTTTTTTGCCTTTTCAAGGTATCTTTTACTGCTACAGAAGCCTATTTCGGAAATCTTAACCCGTTTTGCAAGATTAATTATTCGGTTCCTCATAAAACCGCATCAATCTCATCTGCATAATCATCGGCAGATTTTACGCCCACAAGCTTTTTTACTTCTTTTCCATCCTTAAATATAATTATTGTAGGAATTGAGACAATCGCAAACTCCGCCGCTAACGCACCCTCGTCATCAACATTCACCTTGCCAACAGTTATTTGTCCCTCATACTCCTCTGCAAGCTTGTCTATTATCGGCGACACCATCCTGCACGGACCGCACCAGCTTGCCCAGAAATCAACCAATACTGGTTTTTCTGATTTTATTATTTCGTTAAAATTTGCTTTTGTTAATTCTGTTACCATATTCATTTCCTCCTGTATCGTTATTATTTTTTCGTCGGCTCAGGCAAAGTTGAGTACCTGTTGTTTATCCCGCCTGTCGAGAACTGCCTTGTAGAATACTCCAGATACTCTACAAAAACACCATCTTCAAATATATAGTTTCTTATTTCTCTGTCGTTAACGCTAAAGATATATGCCGTAATAATTTTCGTTGACAAGCCTTTTATAAATGCTTCATTAACCTCAGCATATACATATCCCCGCATTCTCTCGTTAAAAAGGTTGTATGCGCCGTCCTCGTTAATCACTGCAAGTGTCCAGTACTGCGAGTCATCCCACATAATTTCGCCATTTTTAGTTTTTGCCGAGGTTGCCAAAACTATACGATCCTTCTGGCCTTTTTTCGTTAGCTGATAGCTATAGTCACCTACCAATGTCCAGTCATTTGTCATTTCAAGTGTCTGAGAAAGCGGAATCGTCGTTTTTGGCTCATCAATCAAATTCTCCGGCTCCGGTGTTGCCAAATAATCCGGTACAGGTGTCATATCCGGTCCAAGCAGGTCCGAATTACGCGTACATCCCGTTACCATCACCAGCGCAAGCATTAGTATCAAACAAATATTTCTTTTCACAATGCATCTCCCTTTCAAATATCAATATATTTCCCGCCGCATCTTTTAATTATTGCCTTTCCGCAGGTCAGTTCTGTAATATCATCAATAAATTTTTGTACCTCTTCTTTTTTCAGGCAGACATTGAAGCATACTTCATTTTCATACACTGTATCTTCAAGGATATACCCCTCTGATGCGATTTTATACTGCATCTTTCCGACAAGAGTATAATCCACTCGTACAGAATAAAGCTCGCACATAATTCTGGTTATGATTCCGGCATTTTCAAGCCCCATCCTGCACGCGCCGCCATAGGCGTGCACCAAACCTCCCGTTCCAAGAAGTGTTCCGCCAAAATATCTTGTTACAACAACTGCAACATCGACAAGCCCCTCCTTGCGGATTGTGTCAAGCACTGGCATCCCTGCCGTCCCGCTCGGCTCGCCATCATCAGAATAGCGGAAAATATTATTTTCATCTATTACATACGCATAAACATTATGTGTCGCATCGCTATATCGGGAACGCATTTCCTGCAAAAATTCAAGTGCATCCGTTTCATTTGTAACCGGCTTTACGTGTGTTATGAATTTGGACTTTTTCTCTACAAGCAGCGCCTCGCCTTCCCTTGCAACTGTCTTATACATTTCCTTTGTAGAAATATCAATCAACTCTCTTCTGTCAGATATTCTTTTAACACATTATAGGTTATACTGTCTGCCAGCAAAATAATTTTCGTTCCGCTTTCAGTATATTCCTGAGACAAAATTTTCTGGTTTTTATGAAGCTCGTTGACGAGCGCTCCTTCAGTATATGGAATAAGGACGCAAATTTCCTTTTTCTTGCCCGGCGCGGTTTCGTCAATCAGTTTCATCAATTTGTCAAGCCCGATATTTTCCTTTACAGAAATCCCGAGCCCCGAAAAATCACCTGTGCCCGAAAGCAAGTCTACCTTATTATATACTTCAATTATCGGCTTTCCTGCCGCTCCTAAATCAGACAGCACCGATTCGACAACCTTTATATGATTTTGCTGCTGCGGATTTGACGCATCAATTACGTGAATTAAAAAGTCTGCCACCACAGTTTCTTCTAAAGTGGATTTGAATGCCTCAACCAGATGATGCGGAAGCTTTCTTATAAATCCTACCGTGTCGATAAGCAGTATTTTTCTGTTGTCCTCTAAAACAAGACCTCGCGAGGTCGTATCAAGAGTCGCAAACAGCTTGTTTTCCGCCAGAACATCGCTGTCGGTCAGCCTGTTTAAAAGTGAGGACTTTCCCGCGTTTGTATAGCCTACCAAGCACGCCGTAATCGTTCCGTCCTTTTTTCTTCGTGACCGCAAGAGGTCTCTGTGTTTTGAAAGCTCCTTTATTTCAACTTCAAGTGCTGAAATTCTGCGGTTAATGTGCCTCCTGTCCGACTCAAGCTTTGTTTCACCCGGGCCTCGCGTTCCTATTCCTCCGCCGGTACGACTCATTGAAACACCAAGTCCACGAAGTCTCGGCAGTCGGTATTTGAGCTGTGCAAGTTCGACCTGCAGCTTTCCCTCTCCGCTTCTTGCCCGCATTGCAAATATATCAAGTATCAGTATTGTTCTGTCAATTACTTTGACCCCAAGCATATCTGCGATATTGCGAAGCTGAACAGGTGACAGCTCGTCATCAAATATGACCGTGTCAATCTCCATCGACTCTACCGCAAGCTTTATTTCCTCCAGCTTGCCTTCACCCATATATGTCGCAGCCTCTATATCTGGCTTATTCTGCACAACCTCACACACAACCTCTGCACCGGCAGTTTTCGCAAGCTCTAAAAGCTCCGCCATAGACTCATCTGTTGTGTCGGAAAGAACGTCACGGCTTCCTGTATGAACACCAGCCAAAAGCACTCGCTCTACTTTTTCTTCATTATCTTTAATATCCATTCAATTTCCCCTTCAGAATTTGCCTGTCTTCCTTAATATTATCTTCTATTTTTACCCTTTTGTCAATAAATAGCTGTCTTTTTTTAAAATTTTTTTAAAAATATATGGAAATTTATTTTACAATGTTGTATAATGATGAGTAAATAATGTAGAATTGGAATTAATATACCTTGAAACAGGAGGGCATAGCTATGATTAACAATATTCTTGATATTTTGGAGAATACCGATAAAAAGCTTTCAAGTGACCAGATTGCACAAATGCTTGGTTCAACCGAGGAAGAAGTTGACGCAATTATCAAAGGTCTTGAAAAGGACAATATTATCGTTGGCTACAAAACAATGATTAACTGGGAAAAGACAGACAAGGAGCTTGTCACATCTATAATCGAGCTTAAAATTTCACCTCAGCGTGGCGAAGGCTTTGACAAGGTGGCAGAAAAGATTTACAAGTATTCACAAGTAAAATCACTCTTTTTGATGTCCGGCTCATACGACCTTTGCGTAATAATTGAAGGTCAGTCAATGAAGGATGTTGCACTTTTCGTCGCATCAAAGCTTGCGCCTATGGATAACGTTTTAAGCACAGCGACAAGCTTTGTCCTTAAAAAATACAAGGACGATGGTATGATTTTCTATAACGACGAAGAAGATTCCAGGCAGGTGATAACACTATGATGAATTATGATAACATTTTAAACGAGAAAATAAAAAGTATTCCACCATCAGGAATACGTAAGTTTTTTGACATCGCTGCCACAATGAAGGACGCAATTTCACTTGGCGTCGGCGAGCCGGACTTTGTTACACCTTGGTCTATACGTGAGGCGGGTATTTACTCACTTGAAAAGGGCAGAACATACTACACCGCAAATGCGGGTCTTATGGAGCTTCGTCAGGAGATTTGTACATATAATAAAAGAAAATTCGGTATTGAGTATGACCCCGCATCCGAGGTTTTAGTAACTGTCGGCGGCAGCGAGGCTATTGACCTTATGATTCGCTGTATCGTAGAACCCGGCGAGGAGGTTTTAGTCCCTGAGCCAAGTTTTGTATGCTACAAGCAGTGTACTACAATTTCAGGCGGTGTGCCCGTTCCGATTGAAACCAAGGAAGAGGACAACTTCCGCCTTCTGCCTGAGCAATTAAAGGCTCACATCACAGACAAAACGAAGCTTTTGATTTTGCCTTTCCCGAACAATCCGACAGGCGGCGTAATGTCCCGCAAAGACTTAGAAGCAATCGCAGAGGTTTTAAAAGGTACAGACATTATGGTACTTTCGGACGAAATCTATGGTGAGCTTCGCTATGGTGACGAAAAACACACACCATTCTCCGCAATCGACGGAATGAGAGAGAGAACTGTTATCGTAAATGGTTTTTCAAAAACCTTTGCAATGACAGGCTGGCGTCTCGGCTATGCTTTGGGTCCAGCACCGATTATCAAGGCAATGACAAAGCTTCATCAGTACGGAATAATGTCAAGTCCGACAACGAGTCAGTTTGCAGCTATCGAAGCACTCCGTTCCTGCGACAAGGACGTTGAAAATATGCGTCAGGAATATAACTACCGTCGCCGCTACATCGTGGACGGCTTCAGAAATATGGGTCTTTCCTGCTTTGAGCCTCTTGGTGCTTTTTATGTTTTCCCTTGCATTAAGTCTCTTGGAATGACGAGTGAGGAATTTGCAGAAAAGCTGCTCCTTGAAGAAAAAGTTGCAGTAGTTCCGGGAAATGCGTTCGGCGAGAGCGGCGAAGGCTTTATACGTTGCTCGTATGCGTATTCCATTGATAATATCAAGGAAGCTCTTGTCAGAATTGAACGATTTGTGGAAAAATATCGAAAGTAAAATCAACGTCTTAAAATTAAGCCCTTTGATAGTTTTGGTAATTATTCTCCCAAAAAGCAGAATAAAAAATAAGAGTACAAAAAGAAACGACAACTTTCGCATCGAAAATTGTCGTTTCTTTTTGGAGCTGGTGACGGGATTTGAACCTGCAACCTGCGGTTTACGATACCGCTGCTCTGCCGTTGAGCCACACCAGCATATTCAAAAAGAGAGCCAAAAGGCTCTCTTTTTTTCATACTTTATGATAATAGACCTTTTGCAATTTCATTTATCATACGACCATCGGCTCTGCCGACAGTTTTTGCCTTAGCCTCCGCCATTACCTTACCCATATCCTTTATGGATGAAGCGCCGAGCCTCTCTATAATTTCCTTAACTATAGCCTCAAGCTCTTCTCTGGTCAGCTGCTTTGGCAGATATTCCATCAAAACATCCATTTCTGCCTTTAAATCGGCAATTAAATCTTCACGACCACTCTTTTCATAATCCGGCAGGGAATCTCTTCTCTGTTTAAGCTGTTTAGCAATAACATCGAGAATGCCCTCATCATCAAGAGTTACCTTGTTATCCTTTTCAAACTGAAGTATTCCGGCACGAACCATCTGTACAACATTTTTACGGACAGTATCTTTATCTTTCATAGCATATTCCTTGTAATTGTATTGTTAAACTTCCTTTCA
>JAZNNI010000029.1:0-6422 GCA_045580145.1 Clostridia bacterium | reverse complement strand
TACATCGCCTGCCAGAAAAATTCATAAGGCACAGCCTTCGTTGCAATAAAGTATCCAAACACCAATATGCTGCACGTGTATGCAATCATCCTATCTTGCTTGTCCGGAAAGCTTTGATACACCTTCGGTACTAAAATCATAAGCATAAATGCAAAGTCATATACAAGCCGCATTGACGTTGGACTTACCATTGCAAACGGAATCATCGCGGCAGACATAATCAGTCCGTTGTAATACACCTTTGCATCCGTACAGCTTTTTGCAACATACGAATATCGCCAAATTGCTAATATTGAAAGAACTGCAAACAAGAACAGGAAGTTCCTCTGGGTAAAGCCTGTCATTCCAGTATATTCATCGTAACCTACTATTCCCTTAACAAGCCCAAACAGCTGATTTCTGAAAATAATCATTGCAACTATTGTTACGACAGAGAGAAATGCATATGAAATCGTAATTTTTTTTCTGGATATGAAATAGAAAACAATAAACACCAAGGTTGTCTTATGAAATGTTGAGGCCAGAAGCACTAATGTCAGAAATTTAAAGAACTTCCTCTGCTTAATATACTCATATGCCCACAAAATACCTATAGCAACCGATATAACCTGTCTGTATCCCGTAAGCGAAAACATATTATAAAACAAACCGGAATACAACAAAAAAGCGATAAACGGGTCATCAGAATTCTTATAAACAAACCGTCCAAGGGCGCTCATAAAAACCACTGCAACGGCAAATTTATAAAAGCCGTGATGATGCCATATTGACGAAATTAATTTTTCAAAAAGAAGATATCCCGGCTCAAAACTATCTATTAAATTATCTCCAAAGTAATAATTTTTGAAATATTCAAAACATTCTTTCCACGAAAAATCTGCGTGAATTTCAAAAATTCTTAAATAGTTTGATGTATCAGATCCTACGTAATCTGCGCGAAGACCACTTAATAAAATCCATTGAATGCATTGGAGTATAACAAACCATTTTTTTCCGGTTTGTATTTCGCTTTCTGAGACATCGCGCTTTTTTCGGGGAGTGTAAAGAAGACCCCAAGCCTCAACAAGCATCAATAAGTAGTTGATAAATAATATATTCATTGGTTTCTGAGCATCCTTTTTTTGTCAGTTTTTATAAATTTCTTTATGGTTTTTTACGTTTCGTCTCTGCATACGCTTATCATATCATTATATATTCTTTTTTGTATTTCCGAGATTCTGTGATTTTTGCTTCCGCATTCCCACGCCTTGTCAGCATATTCACAAATAATCTCTTCGTTTTCAACAATTCTTTTTATATTTTCCCGCATTTCCGTTATACTTTCAGAAACTATTGCTGCATCATAGCGCTTTAAATATTTCATAGATGAACATATTTTGTCACCGACAGCAAAAATACATTTGTGGTTATGAAAGTAATCAACAAGCTTTGTTGAAAAGGATAGTCTGCATAAAAGCTTCCCTTTCATAGAGAAGGGCTCTATATGCAGCAGTATGTCTGCTTCTTTTTGTTTTTCCTGAACCTCGCGTTCAGGAATGCCGCCTAAAAAGCGAGACGTTCCCTCTATATTTATGGCTTTTTTCTGCTTTTTCGAAAGCGGGGTTCCTGAATATATATCAAGCTGTATTTTAACCCCGCTTTTATTTATTTCGGAAAGCTCCCCACACAACTTTTCCAAGGTTTTACACCTACCGCTGTACAAATTACCGGTATAAAGCATACGAATCGGGGTGCTAAGCTCTTTAACTTGCGGCTTGTCGCAAAAATCATACCCCTTGTAAAGAATATCTGTATTCTTTTTCAAAAGCCTTGCATATTCTTCTCTTTGCTCTTTCGATATTGTATACAAGAATTTTGAATGTGCAGTAAGCCTTCTAAGAGACTTTCGCTGCATAACCCTGTCAATCCAAAACAGCGGAGACAGACTAAACTGTTTCATTGAATACACATCATCCCAGGCATACAAAATAAGCGGTTTTTTTGTGTATTCTTGAATATATACAATTAAATCATTAAGGTACATACAATCCTGAACTTGCGCAAAAATCAAATCAGGACAAAACTCATCTATAAATTCATTCAGCTCACTGCTCTTCCACTTTCCAACTTTCCATATTAAGTTTCTTATCCAGAAAAAAACCTGAAGTCTTGATCTTTTTATAATTGTGAAAAGACGATTTTCCTGCACCCCGACTATATTATCAGCAGAAATCTCCCTTTCGGTACGACCTGACGGAACTGTTTTATTTCTTAAATTAGCAATAAGGCTTGATTCGGAAATCTGGAAGCATTTTTTTGAAACAGCGTTCTGTGAATCACCCTCCTGACAACACACATTGGCAATCTCAATATTATCCATACCTGCAAATATGTTGGAGTAAGAGTTTCCGACACCATTATCGTTTCGCCACAATACATTAGTAACTACTAAAATCTTCATAACTGACCTATCAAGCTGTCCTTTCTCTCCAAAATCTTTTCACAAAGAATACGGCTGTCAAATGTTCGTGTTACAAAGCTGGCACACGACTTACCCATTTGAGCGCACAGCTCAGGGGTATCAAGGAATGTCTCCATTTTTTCCCTCAAATCCTGTGCATCCTTCACTTTAACAGTAAGAGCCGTCTGATTTTCTAAAATAGCATCGATCGGGCCTGGAACATCGCTTACGATTGCCGGAGTGCCCATCGCGGCAGCTTCCACAATAACCATCCCAAACCCTTCACGATAACTTGGAAGTAATAAGACATCAATCGCTGTATAGTATTTCTCAATATCGCTTACTGCATCGTGAAACAGTATGTTGTCGTTTTCTTTTGCTTTTTCAAAAAGCTCCTTGTCAAGTGTATCAATACCCTCTGCCTGACCTACCACTAAAAGCTTTGCTCTGTCAGAAAGCGGCAAAAATGCCGCAAACAATTCGTTGACACCTTTATCCCTCGTGATTCTGCCTACAAAACCAAACACAAAATCATCATCTTTATAACCTAACCTTTGGCGGATTTCTTTTCTCCATTCTTCCCTTTTATGAATGTCAAAACGATTTAAATCAACTCCACCACTACTTCCGTTCCACACCATACATACTTTTTCAGCCCCGAAAATTTTTTCATCTATTCCTAATTCAAGATTTGACTTACTTACACATTCTATATGAGTAGAATTTCTGCATGTAATTTTTTCTATAAGTTTAAGAATGCATCTTAAAACACCTTTAGTGCCTAAATACCGAAATCCCATCAAGTGATAATTTCTTATTTTAACTCCCGCAAGCTTTGCAGCGATTGATGCAACAAAGGCTGCATTCGGTGTTGAATACTGAACTATATCAAACTTATTTTCTATAAATATTTTTTTAAGTTCTAAAATAGATTTCTTTAGCGTCAAAGGATATATTCCTCTTGCAATCTCAACAGGAATGAACTTCGTATTCTTTCCTATTTTCTCTTTATAATCTTCGTTATACGAGCTAATTGCATATACTTCGTATCCGTTTTCTTGCATAAACTCCATCTGGCTTTTGAAAAAACTCAAAGTAGGAGCTATTGTAGTTATGTAACATATTTTTCTCATACACATTCACCATTAAATTATTTTATTTTAATAGCCATATTACGTTTCTTTCTCAGTTTTTCTGATGCTCTCTTCTAATGAAAATTTTCTGTATTCTTCCCTATAATTACTCATTTTCTTTTCATAACACATACTGCCAAATGCCTTAGTAATCATCCCTGTTAAATGACTCATACCCTTTAGCGACAAGGCAAATCCCTTCATTAAATACATCTTTCTGTTATGTGCCTCCGCAATCATCTTTACAAGCTCACTGGTATTGCTATACTCCTCATTCTGAGGCCAAAAAGTGCCTTTTTCATCGTTTTTAATTATTAAGTGCACGAACTCACAAAGATTCTCGATATAGAGCATAGAGCGTTCGTTTTTTACATATGGAAAAATCGGTGTTTTCAGTGCTATTTTTACTAACAAAGGATAGTTCCCTCTGCTTCCTTTACCATAAATCATTGGCGGACGCAAGATAACAACCCTAAATACATCATCATCGAGCGGACGAATCTTATTCTCGGCTTGCACTTTACTGTCTCCATAGCAATTTGCAGGATTGACAGGAGTATCAATGGTAATAATCTTAGTTTTACCAATGGGTGCACTTTCGCCATAAACAATGGCTGAACTCATAAAAATAAACTGTTTCACGCCATCTCTTTTTGCTTTTTCGGCGGTTTCAGCCGTCAAATCTGTATTTACGGCATAATAAATTTTCTCTTTTTCAGCACTAATCTTACCATTATCCGAATGTGCAATTCCTGCAACATGAAACACACTGTCATATCCCGAAAAACTCTGCGCGCGCCAAGAATCATCAGTCATATCTATAGTATCAATTTGATACTCACCGGGATAATTTTCATTAATATATTTTTCAAAAGACATACCTATGTAACTATTAGCACCGGTAATAAGTACTTTTTTCATTCTACCACCTCTTGTGTGTCTTTTTCTGCAACCCGTTCTTTCTGTTTTTTTATCTCTCCCGTTCCACCTTCAACAACACCATCAGATTTAAGCACTCTCACTATTGTTCCGAAGAAGCATTTTATATCCATAGCTACCCCTTTAAACTTTCCCGCATTTAAAGCGGCAGCATATTCCCCATCCAGTCTTGCTTTTACCGAAATTTCCAATTCATCTCTGCCATTAATCTGTGCCCATCCGGTCAATCCAGGCTTAACATCATTTGCACCATACTTATCTCTTTCCTTGATCAAATTTTCTTGATTCCACAATGCCGGACGCGGACCGCATATGCTCATATCATTTAAAAAAATATTATATATCTGTGGCAGTTCATCTATAGATGCCTTACGCATAAAGCTTTGCCATTTGCTCAACTGTTCTTTTGCATCAAACAAATGTGTTGGCATATCCTTAGGCACACTGGTCGGCATACTGCGAAATTTAAAAATCATAAAAGTTTTTTTATTAATTCCTACTCGTTTTTGCTTAAATAAAACAGGACCTGGGGAATCAATCTTTATAATGATTGCAATAACCAGCATTGGGAGTGCCAGCACAATAATTGCAACACATGACAATATAACATCAATAAGTCTCTTTATAGAACGCTTATACATTTCTAATAATCTCCTATGATTTTTTTTGCA
Organism: Clostridia bacterium; assembly: GCA_045580145.1. GTDB lineage: Bacteria > Bacillota > Clostridia > UBA1381 > UBA1381 > UBA1738. The sequence continues at coordinate 1,239 of JAZNNI010000029.1, read as the reverse complement.
TTACTTTCTATATTATATTTTAATACCATAGTTTTTTGTATCATTTAATGCACTACAATATCTGCCACCCTTAAACCTCTTAATATATTAAATTCTTTCATAAAAATCCTAGAAATGTCCAAATATTATAAAATATTAAAATATAGATAGTTACATTATATCACTCTGCATTTTGTTTGTCAATAATTATACCTTTCGTCTATACCCTTGCCTTTAATGAAGCCATTACTATACACAAAATTTCTGAAAACAAAGCGAAAAGCCCACCTGATGCCAGGCGAGCTTTTTATCATTCTGCAAGTTTTCGATACTCAGGCTTTAAATATCCGCTCATATCGGCAAGGGATAACGGTATTTCCACAAAGCCCCGCTCATAGTATGAAAGCTCATAGGGCGGATAAAAAAGCACAAGATTTTTCCCGTCAATATAATATCTCTGATTTTGGGAAATAGTCGGCTTTTTCCAAAGATCAGAATATCTGTCTCTTTCCTTTTCCAGCACTTCCCCGATACGACTGTTTAGCATATCTATATACGCATCATCCTCAAACATATCGGAAAGCTTTACCTCTATGCAATCTTTGGTATTAATATTCTTCGCGATTCGATAACTGTTTTTATGCGCACTCCCTGCACTCCAATTAATTTGAGTAACCACCGAGAAAAAGTCACCTTGGTTACAGTAAACACCCGTCTCGGTTTCAAAGGTCGACTTGTCTCCCGTCTTCTTTGCCGCCTCAGAAAAGTTGTTCATAAGCTCGACAATCGTTTTTTCATACTCCTCATTTACAACTTCCTGTAAATTCTCGCTTGAAAGTCCGGAAACCTGCGGAATTTGGGCAGTGCAGTCTATCGTATCTGTTGAATAGGACTTATCAATGGTTTGTATTGTGACCCCTTTTCCGCATGAAGCAAGCGCGCAGAGTAAAAGCAATATCGGGACAATTTTTATTTTTCTCATAAAATTATACAAATCAAACCACCGCTGCCTTCGTTTATAATTCGCTCCAGAGTTGTTGCAAGCTTGCGCCTTGCCTCATCAGGCATCTTGGCAAGCTTATTGTTCACACCTTCATTTACAAGCTCATAAAGTGATTTTCCGAAAATGTTAGATTCCCAGATTTTTGCCGGGTCATTTTTGAACTCATCTAAAAGATAATGAACAAGCTCCTCCGATTGTTTCTCCGTTCCTACAATCGGACTTACCTCTGCCTGAATATTTGCACGTATCATATGTAT
>JAZNNI010000028.1:0-6559 GCA_045580145.1 Clostridia bacterium | reverse complement strand
GTCCTCCTGATTTTTGAAGCGCACTATGCGACTTCGGTTTGTTCTCGGATTTAACATAAATCCATTTTTATCAAGAGGCAAACCGCTTTTTTTACTTTCAGACAGAAACGTGAAAAACCTCTTGTGTCTCTCATAATATCTTCATGGCACGCAGTGCCGCTTCATATATTTTGATGCTTGACGAGCAAAGCTCGCAAGCACAAAATGTGCTTCATAAAAACGCCTTTTCAGATGAAGCATTGTTTCGTTTCACTCCACAATATGAAGCATCTTCATTTCATTCCGATATGAAGCACTTCGCTTACGCTCCGTATGACCTGTCATCCATAGCACTTTGTGCGACGGATGATGAAAAAATGAAAAATGAAAGTTGTGTTTGCAAATATTCCTTACCAATGCTGCATTATTCAGTGGAAAGGAAAAATCTCATGGAAAAAACTTCAAATAAACTCGTTGATCTTTCGGTTGCCTTTGCAGTTGAAATATTGAATCTTGTAAAATATCTGAAAGAACAGAGAGAAACGATTATCTGCAATCAAATCGGCAGAGCCGGAACAAGTATCGGAGCTATCAATGAACGCTTGGCGTACATCGCTGATCATATCCCCGAACAGCCGGAAGTCCGCATTAAATATTTTGTCCCGGATGAACACAAAAGCGGCGGGGCAATTATTGAGTTTTCCGGCAAGGTCAAAAAAATATCTGCCACGGACGGAACCATCGTTATGGCAGATGGTTGCAAAATACGATTATCAGACATCGTTGATTTGAGCTTTTAGGCTATCCTTTCATTTGTAAATTTTGATTATTTTATTTTTTCCAGTTGTAAATTCCTTTTTGCATGATATATTATTGCAGGTTGCGCTTCGAAGACTGGATAGGATTCTGTATTTACAAAGCAACAGATTATTTTGTCGGTCAACGAAATATACTGCAGTTTTGGCAGCAGGCGGCATCGCTTTCGGAGCAAGTAAGTTATATCGTAGCAAAAAAAATAGGATTGCGAAATGAAAAAGTTTTCTATGCTTTGTGCCGCCGCATTGAGTGTGGTGGCTCTTCCCGCTTCGGCGGCACTTCAATATAGTTTGCAGACCGGTACCGGCGAGGCGTGGTTTTCGGTAGATTCCAAGCAGACGGTCTATGTGGATGTAAAGAAAAATGATGGCTCCAATGTAGCGATCGGCGACTCCGTTATCAGCAATATCGGATGGTATAACTATAATGATGTTGCGAGTTACCGCGGCAATCAGGGAGGACGTCCGGGAGGAAATCATAATAACTTGCGTCCGGGCAGCCCTGGCGGCAATACAACTTCTGCAGCCATGCCGGAACTGCATTATGGAGATATGGAAACCGGGGTATTGGGGGAATTTTCTGCCGGAGATAAAATCGTATTGTGGGTGGAAACCACCTCCGCCGACGGCAAAAAGGAAACCTTTACCATGTATAGTCCGACAACTCAGGACAGTGATATCTGGATGCTGTCAGAATCCGGTGACAGTATTATTTTCAACTGGGGAGATTTCGGGGTCGATTACGGAAAAAAATCCCAGAATGCCATCAATCCGGAAGGGTTCCAGTTTGCGATTTCCACCAATGCCCCTCCTTCCGGTCAGCCTTTGCCGGGGATCATTGCAACACTGCTCGTGGGCAGCGGCGCAGTGTTTTATCTGAAGAAACGCAAAAAAACTTTATGATTCAAAGTAATCAAAATTGAATCTTCCGATGGTAAAGCAACATGAAAAATTTTGGAAAAAAGCGTATCACTCTTATTTCAGCTGCCCTGCTGATCCTTATTGCATGTATCGGCATGACAGTGTTTTTGCTTTTTTCCAATTACCGTAATGTTGTACTTTTCAGGCAAGCACAAAGCGACTTTCAGCGTGGGGATGACACCTCTCTGAATGCTGCCGAAGCTCAACTTCTGCAGTTGATCCGCCATGACGATGATAACGAAACGGCCTACCTCATGCTGGCATCCATTGCTGGGCAACGAAAAGTTTATCCTGAGCAGGTTTATTACAGTTACATGGCACACAAATTAAATCCTTTGAGTGCCGAAAACAAAGCAAAATATATCAATAGTCTGCTTTTTGCCCGGGAATTTAAACGGCTGGAAAATTTTCTTTCCTATCAAAGTAATCTCTCTGATGATCTGAAACAAGTCCAGCTTTATGCTGCAGGCCGCAACGGGAACATCCAAAAATACAAAACACAGTTAAAACACAGCGAAACAGATAAGAATATCGGGGCATTGGCGTTCCTGTTGTTTGCACAGGACGATTTGAGTATTCAGAAAAAACTTTCAGTGATTGAAAATGAGTTTCAGACTGGAGATCCATTTTTGCAGCAGGAACTGTTTGCTGCTCAGTCAGAACTTTATTTAAAATCCGGAAATCTTGGTGATTCAGAAAAGGCTTTATTGAAAGCGTATGCTCTCAATGAATTTGCTTTTGCTCCGGCATTAGGCAGATTTTACGCAAACTTCCGGACGTTCGGACAATCTTTGGAAATTTTTGAAAAATATCTGAAAAAATATCACGATCAGGCGATTGCTATACAGACGGCTGAAATATATTGTCTGCTCAAAAAAACGGAAAAGATAGCAGAACTTCGCAAAGATTATCAATCTGACTCCGGCTCCGGCGGCATGTTGTGCTGTTATTATTTTGATGCATTGACGGCATTGGCGAACGGGGATATGGCGGCACTGAAAGAACTCACGGTTCCTTTGCGGAAAAATATCAACACACCTGTTGCAGCATTTATGTTTTTCTGTGCAGATATTTCCGGAGATGATCCAGCAGCGGTCCTGGCAAGTTATCAAGCCCTTCATTCTCATCGGAATTATCTTGATCTGCAGAACCGTGCTGACAATATGGTTTCCGATTTTCTGCAGCGATCTCTGACAGCTCCGGCGGAAAAAACCGGGCAGTTTTTTGCTTTGGCAGAAACGCTTTACAAACGTAGACCGGATGTATTTACAGCGAAATTTATTCTTCTTTTTCAGAAACGGAGCAAATCTGTTGATGCGGTACTCCTGAATGATGCATTGAAACGATTCGGCAAAGATCCGGGGATCATCAAGATAGCCATTGAACACTATTTCGATCACGATTTATCAAAGGTAAAAGAATTGATAACAGGGTATCGGAATCTTTTCCCTGCCCGAAAAGGAGATATACTGCGTTATGAAATTTCCCTGGCATTGAAAGAAAAAGATTTTGACGGAGCCTCCCGGCTTTTTATGGAAAACTTTACACAGGACATCAGATCTGAGTATTGGCAATTTGCAAGCACCACTTTGCGTGAAAAAGATTTGCAGTTTTTAAGAAAAGATCCTCTGTATGCACCGTTCTGTCAAGCACTGCTCCTTTTGAAAAAGAATGACAATGATTCAGCATGCCGTTTGCTGGAAGTTGCCGATGCTCAGGGGAATCAGGATTTACTGTTTTTTGCTGCAAAGACACTTGGGGAAAATGGAAAAGCTCAAGCAGCGCTGAAAAAATATTCAACATTTCCGGAAAATTCCCGTTATCGAATTGTTGTTCTGTTGAATATGGCGGAACTTCTTACTGAAACAGGGGATCTTGACCAGGCATTGATTCTATCAAACCGGGCATATACGCTGTCGCCGCAAATACCGGAAACCCAATTATGTTATGCGGACAAATTATATAAGAAAGGGCGATTGGGAGACATTCCGGACATTATCAAGAATTTTGCAACAAGTCCATACCGGAAAGAGATGGAAACCTTGTGGATTGCCGGGATGCAGCAGAGGATCAAAGATTGCAATATCAGTACCCAACGGGAAAAAACCCGGGAACTATGCAGGCAATTACTTGTGTTTTTCCCTGATAATACGATTGCACAGGAATACTTGAAGAAACTTCGTCAGATGCCGCAATGACTATAAAAACTGGTATTGTGAGGGTATTGGGGACAATTTCCGTTGGTAAATTCCACGATCCCCGACCTTTGCCGAAATTTATCGAAAATATGTAATCAGCAGTCATCCTTCGCTGAAGCTACGGATGGCAGGCCGTGAGGAATGCCATGCGTAGATTTTTTTTGCGCAAGCAAAAATGAAGCGGAGTGTAACGGAGCGTGCGAAGGATGCCCTCCAAAGCTTCAGCGGCGGAGGGCAAATGGCTGCGAATTGCAATAAGCATTCAATCGGAGGTAATAACAATGTTTTACACCTATATTTTACGAAGCATTGATCATCCGGAACAACGCTATATTGGCCATACTGCTGATTTGCGGGAACGTCTGAGCAAACACAACAAAGGCGATGTTCAGCATACCGCAAAATTCCGTCCGTGGAAAATCGAAACATACATTGCGTTTGATTCTGAAGAAAAAGCCTACGCTTTTGAAGCCTACTTGAAAACCCATTGCGGCAGAGCCTTCGCCAAACGGCATTTTTGACAAAAACACGTCTTTTTGAATTTTTATTCTTGCATTTCATTATTCCGTATGATAAATTATAGTCAAACGGAGTGCGTGTTGCATTTCCGAAGACAAATAGAGGTAAAAAAACAAAAACAATTACTGAATAAAAAATTTGGCAAACTGATTGTAAACGTCCATCTCTGAACTGGTACTTCAAAATATAGACGTATTGCAATATACTTTTATAATCGGTGTGGCATACCTTGTGGTATGGCACATTCCGGTCATATGTATATTGCAACGCTGTACCAGGCGTAGAGATGGGCATATTCTTCGGAATGTGCCTCTTTTTTTGTTCAAAATGCAACAGAAAGAGGAATTGTGTCATGGCAAAGTTGATTTCACTAACTCACAATTTGTTAAAAATTTCACCTGTAATTTTGCTGACAATTTTCGTTGCAGGCTGTGGCAATGAAAACGAGAGCCGTGGTGCAGCACGTTATGGGCTTTCCTACGTTACTGATTTGTGTGTCAATACATCATCCACTGATAGAATATTATTAAATATTACTTCTGATAGAAAACTTTTTGCAAGACCAACAGCCAGAGGTATTGATAATTTCAGTTTATACCGTGATAAAGACAGTGCTTTTTGCAAAAGAAAAAGTTCATTTGAAATAGCAACCTATCTCTATGATTACAAATTATTGAATTACAGCGGAGATGGTTTATCCAGTAATTTTTTGCTTGCGATGCGATGGGATGCTGTATCTAATTTTCAATATAATTTGCTTTCATTGTGCCATATACCAAGAAAAATAATTATTTCTCCTCGCGTATCTTACTCTTTTTTTAATTGGATAGGTAACATAATAACCATTTTTATAGATGCCTGTCTGGCATTAGTAATGTTGTTTGTTGGACCTGTAATAGGTTTTGTTTGTCATCCTATTGAATCTTTAGCAAATTTAAGTGTCGGATGTCTATATTTTTCAGAATATGGCATGGAACAATATTGGACTTATATAAAACATGTTAATTTAATTGCAAGTATTTGGGACATCTTAAAAGGATGTTTTATGATGCTGTTTAACGCACTGTGTTTTTGGATTTTTTAATAAAGGTATAATTTCATAAAATGATAAAATTCATACTTGTTTTTATTTTTGTTTTATGCATTGGTGGTACGACCGGTGCATTTGGAAAAGATGAAGGATGCATGGGATGTTCAATAATTCTTGGAGCGATAAGTTTATTTATTATTTTATTATTGTGATATAAGTATAAATGTCTGCGGTGCGACTGTTTTCCGGGGCGGCTTTTATTCTATCGGAATTTACAGACATTTCGTTTGAGGTGAAAGCCGTTCTCTGTTTTGACTTTTATGTTTTCAGAGATGTTTTCCGAGGAAACGGCATAGTTCCGCAAACTTGCATTGTCAGCAACCGTTTTGAGCTTGAGATAGCTATTCCGAAGAATTAAAACACACTCCAGGGATTTTTATTTTTCTCCGTGTTGTTTTCTTTTTTCGAAACGTATCCGGTAAAGTCTTTCGGTAAAACCGCCATCTTTTTCAAAATCGGCGGCAAGGCGGGATATTTGTCTTGCCAGCAAAAATGTTTCCTGATTAATCAGACAAATCATTGTATTGTCGGCGACCTCTTTCTTAATGGCATTTTTATCGGACAGGTCAGACTTGTCCGACAAGTCGGACACCAAGCACGCCATAAGCCGCCGGAGCTGTGTCAAGTTTTCCGAGCGGACTTGTCTTACTGTTTGTGCTTGTGCTGATTGAGCATCCCACACAGGCAAGTTGCGCTGGCGCAAAAAGGAGCGATAATCTTCGAGCAATTCTTCCTGCGATGCTTTTGCAACATTTGTCAATTTGAGTTCAGTTTTTTTACTAGTAGCACTTGCTTGGGAGCCTTCCACAATATTTGCCACCCCAGAACGTGCCGCCTGAACCATTTTGAGCTTGAGAGAACTATTCCGAAGAATAAAAAACACCCGGCAGGTTAATTTTGAAGTGCACCCCAAAAGTTGGACACAACCTTTGAGGTGCATTTTTTATGAAGAAAGAACACAGAACAAACCGTCGGTATAGTGCAGAATTCAAAATACGTGCTATATTAGATATGCGGACTAATCATCTTGGATACAA
>JAZNNI010000027.1:0-3802 GCA_045580145.1 Clostridia bacterium | reverse complement strand
GAGTTGACCAGTAGATCTGTTTTTGCCAAATGCAAAAGCATAGAAATCATATACAGTCTCTTTGGTATCTCCTGAAGCAACCTCACGAGGATTCACACCAAAAAGAACACCAGCCTTTCCCTGACCAGGATAAATCATCTTTACCTTAATTTCGGCAGTGTTCACTTTTGCGTTCTTGTTTGAACCAAACTGCAGTGCAGAACGAATATAGTCATCGTTTTCGTAGGTAGCCTCCCAAACATGTTCATACTTGTCAGCCCCCTGACGATGCTCTTCTACACTCAACTCTTCATTCTGCTTACATCCCATCACAAAGGCCAGAGCCAGAACCAAAGCTCCCACCAATACAATCCTAGTCTTTTTCATAACAAATTCTCCTTGTTATAAGTTGTTGTACCCATACGGGCATAGGGATATTATAAGGCTACAATGGGGGTATCGTCAAGGAAGTGACGGGATTTTTTTGAGGAGAATTGAAAATATGTTGGGCGCAGCGGAGCTTGGAGCCCGGCTGCCAGCCTGTCTGTTCCAAGTGGATAGCCGTGGGGAGAATCCACGACTATCCACTTGGTTCTATAGCGTAGGGATGTAACCCGTTCGCTCTAGGTTAGATGCCGATTACTCGGCGTCCTCTGCGGCAAGGATAGCTCCTGTACCAGTTTTCTCGAACGAATCTTTGTCGAGAGTCCAAGTTGTGTCAACATTCTTTGGATTAGCAGCAAGCTTAGAAACCATACCGTATGAGCAAAGGTATCCCTCATTAACAACACCATCCTCTGTTGCAGCAACATCATCTTGAGACCACAGTACCTTTCCACTGGTATCCTGAATCTTTAGATTATAAGTAACAGTTTCACTTCCACTTCCGCCAGTGGTTGTTTTCTTTTCCACAATCATATCAACAGTCACAGGAGATGCACCATTCCAAGTAATTCCAGTCAAATTGCTTGCTTTTACTACTTCAGTCTGTTTACCTGTACCAAATTTTTCTGAAGTTGAAGAACTGTCGTTAAACTTCTCCAGTCCGATATAATAATCAACATAGGCTTCCAGTGTATTACTCTCTGCAGGATCCCTTCCAAAAGCGAAAGCATAGAAATCATAAACTTTTTTCTTTTCTTTTTCACCACCACCAACGGTAGTTTCAATCTCACGCTCGTTAGTTGCAAAAAGAAGTCCAGCTTTTCCATTTCCCGGATAATTCATCTTGACACGGACTTTTGCATACTCAACATCCATTTTTCCAGAACCGAACTGGAGAGCTGAACGATAATAATTGTCACCGTTATATTCAGCTTCCCAAACATGCTGATAGGCATTCTCACCTTTGCGATGCTCCTCAACACTCAGTTCTTCATTCTGCTTACATCCAACGACCAACAATGAGAGCAGTATTACTAATACCCCCCCCCTCATAACTAAGTTGTTCAATTTCATAACTTTACTCCTTTTGCCATATTTGGCGGTATGAAATTAGTGACCTCATGGTCTTTGGTATAGTATAAACGGAAAGATTCCATTCGTCAAGGAAAAACCCAGCTTTTGTACCTGCAAATCCAGTCCTCGCCCAGTTCTGTATGGAATCCTGAAAAATGTCACAGGGATTCGGAAAAGCTAAGGCTCCCTGGTTTGAACAAGGCCTGTTTGTGTCAATGAGAATACGCATACTTTTCATCTAGAGCTGAGGCTAATTCTTCCTCCGCATTAATTTCCTTGTCAACACTACTCTTTATGCTGTCAAAAAAGGCTAAACCACCTTCTGTAGTATATCATGCTTCCGGCAAAAACCAACACGGAACCAACCTGCAGGTGGAATCAATTGAAGGAGACTTGCGTATGACATCGAAAAACCTATGGTTTGCCTAGGTGCGGATGGTTTGCGTACCAAGTGTGAGATTTGGCTCGTACAACAGGTAAGATGTAACGAGACACTGGAAAAGCCCCACCCTGTGCCGCTTTCTTCACACGCACTTTACCATACAAACATATCGTGGTATACTGTACCCAATGGAAGCGCTCGGTTCCAGGCGGCTGTCTCCCAATCAACTCTACCGGCTTTCAGTCGGAATACTAGATTGAAGGAGACTTGCGTATGACAGCTGAATTTGTCGTCGGATTGGTGACTTGCATCGCCACCGTGGCAGGAACTGTTATCGCTGCTCTTTCGTATTTTAAAGACAGAGAGTAAAAAGTAACCGCCAGAGTCCCTCAAACTATTGGCGGTTATCAACTATATAGTGGAGACGACCCGGAACCGGGCCTTCCTTCTCTTTACTCTACCACATCCCCACTCCAAAGTCAAACCCCAGCCTGTACAATTGCCACACATATAAGGCCAAATAAGTCAATAGATTTTTCTAAAAACATGACACTATAAGCTTTCTTTTGAAGAAAACTTTTTTTTGAGAAAAAATATGATTTACAATTTTTCAAAATAAACATAACTGAATCGTATTCAAAGCAAAATTCAGTATACAAGACTGAATCATACACATATAGTCGGTCACAGAAAAATGTGCCGAAGAATTTCATCGGTACCTGAAAAAGCCTAATGCAAGGATATGGCTAGTTTTTTCAACAAAAACTGCAGTGGTTTTGTAGGTCAAAAACAGGACAGTCTGTTTATTTAGTAAAATCAAAATCTATAAAAAAGGACCAGCAAAGTATCCATTCACGGATTTGTGAATTATTTTCTGTTTTTAGAAAATGTTTCAGTGGCAATTTAAGCTTACTTTACTGTCCTGTATAAAACTTAATTGCATCAAATTGCTCTTTCCGTTTTAACATATAAAAAACAGTTCTTCCAAGTTTCTGTGCAATTATACTCATAGCTTTTGCTTTTCCATATCTTGAAACAAGTCTTTCATGCCATTTTTGTGCTTCTGGATTTCCCGAAAGAATCATGACAGCTGCTTCACTGAATGCCCATTTTAAGTGTACATTACCAATTTTGTTGTGACCTCCACTTGCTTTTTTATCAGCTGAGTTATGCGTACATTTCACAAGTCTTGCATATGATAGAAAATGTCCCACACTCTTAAAGCGTGAAATATCTCCGATTTCATAAAGAACTGTTAGTGGAATAACGAACCCAAATCCAGGAATTGTCTGAAGAATTTTAAATTCTTGAGGAAGTTGCAAATTTACAAGCTCTTTTATCTGTTTTTCGATTTTTGAAATTATCAGATGATATTGATCATAAAGATATAAATCTGAATCAACCATATCAACAACTGCTGGATTTGAAAACTTTTCACTAATTGTATCTCGATATTTTTTTGTAGCTATTTTGGAAGCTATTAATGGTTCATTGATATTGTACTGATGATTAGTATTTTGAAGATGGACAGATAATTCTGCTTTCTGTCGTACGTAATATAATCGTCTTCTTAGCAAGTCTCGAACTGCTCGATTTTGTTTTGGATATGCATAAGCCACAGGAAAAAATCCTCCTCGAAGCATATTTGCTATTTTTTCTGAATCAATTTTATCTGATTTTGTTTTTCCTTTATAAATTGCTGCCATGTAAAGTGCATGTCCTAATGCAAAGTTTATATTCCTTTCTGCACAAAAATCAGCAATCCAATACCATGTAAAAATACATTCTACACCAATTACAATATCATTTCCAAATGTATTTGTTATGATTTCCAAATTATCAACACTGCAACTCATGTTTTTATGGAAAACTTTTTCTCCTAGATTATTGATTACACATACATACATATTTCTTGCATGTAAATCAATTCCTATGTAAAATTGATGTTGGTTCTTATAGAATCTCATTAAGGTTCCTCCTTCT
>JAZNNI010000026.1:0-5517 GCA_045580145.1 Clostridia bacterium | reverse complement strand
CCTTCAATATATGTAAGAGCTGCGGAAAAATTAGGTAAACCTGTTGAAAATGTACTCTTTTTAGATGATAACTATAATGCTGACAAAACGGCAAAACTTGCAGGGATGAAGGTTTGCGGTGTGTTTGATGATTCGTCGGCAGATTATGTTCAAGAAATAAAAGCGGTTGCAGATCATTATATATATGATTTTTCGGAATTACTTGAATTGGGCGAAATATAGAATTTGTTCTGCTATTGTAAAATCATTTTGATTATAGATCAGGGGTTTTTTCATGAAAAAATATTTATTACCAAAAGAAGGTTCGTTTTATAAGGCGAATTTGCATTGCCATACTATACTTTCAGACGGAAAAATGACACCGGAGGAGGTAAAGGAACACTACCTTAAAAACGGATATAACATTGTCGCCTTTACTGACCATTCAAAATTCGCATGGCACAAAGACCTCCTTTCGGATGATTTTCTCCCGATTGCAGGCTTTGAGGCGGCATGGACATGTCTTGATCCTGATGTTACACCATTAAAATTCAAACTGTGCCATATTAATTTTCTTGCAAGCGATCCTGACAATGCGGTTGTGCTTCCCGAAAGCCAGGCTTATGATGTTGGAGTCATAAATCGTTATATCCGCGATATGAAAAAACTTGGTTGGGTATGTACTCTAAATCACCCGGGATGGTCGCTTCAGACGAGTGAAGAAATAAATGCACTTACAGGATTAGACGGTTTTGAAGTATATAATCACGGAAGTCAGGTAAATGACAATAATGGCGAAAGCCAGGGCTATTGGGCGCGGTATCTCAATAATGGAAGCCATGCTTATGCCGTTGCTGCAGATGATAATCACCGTGGGTATGATGCAGAAGGCATAGTAGGTCCCGGTGATAATACTCTTGGCGGATATATTTGTATCAGTATGCCAAAGCTTACATACAGCAACTTTATTGATGCATTTAAAAATGGTCGTTTTTATGCTTCTACCGGTGTTGAAATCAAAGAATTATATATTGACGAGGATACCGATGAGTTAGTTGTTTCCTGTTCGCCGGTAAGGCAAATAATTGTAAAAGGGGTTCACACTGTGCCTGCAGTGCGTTTGGATGGTTATGAGAATGACTATACACACGCACGAATTCCAATGACTTCTATAAAAGGAAAAGAACCCTTCTTTCGTTTGGAACTAAGAACAACAGATGGTAAAACAGCATATTCACAGCCATACTATTTTGATAAAAATGAACAAAAAGGAATTTCATATGAAAAGATATAATTTCCCAGATAATAAAATTTTAGTTTCAGGGCATCGTGGCGAAAGTTGTTTTGGACTCGAAAATACGATGTATTCATTCAAGCATGCACTATCTATTGGAGTGGATATGATTGAAACAGATGTTCATATGACAAAAGACGGACATTTGATTTTGATGCATGACGAAAGCGTTGAACGCACCACTAATGGAAAAGGAAAGATAAAAGAACGTACGCTTAATGAAATAAAAACTCTTGATGCAACCGTAAATGCTAAAATTGCGGTTTTGCCGGAAGCTCCACCATTACTTTCCGAACTTTTATATTTGGTAAAAGATTATCCAAAAGTTTTACTTAATGTCGAATTAAAGGATTATCCGGAAGACGGTGAGGATTTTGCATTTGAGAGTGCAGACAAGATTTGTGAAATGCTGATAGAGTATGGTGTTCAGGGGCGCACGTGGATTAATTCGTTTAGTGGTAAGCTTTTGGAACATGTATATGCTAAGTATGGTAATACATTTTACTACCACGGATTTTATCCTTGGTTTATCCTGGGGGAAATGAAGATTGACCCTGAAAGCTTTATTGATGTTGCGTGTATGCAACACAGAGTGCAGCATGAAGACGGAACTGTAAAGAAATGTGCCAATAATATGTGTCCAAAGGAGTGGTTTGATTATCTTTTAGAAAGAGGAATCATGCCGCTTATGGCACCGAGTTTGAAGGAATATCCTCTATATGATTTAGCATTTTCGTATGGCAGCAGAATTGTAAATGCCGATGATCCCGATGCTATGTTGGAACATTTAAGAAAAAGTAAATTGCATAAATAGAAAAGTGGGTTTAAGAGTATGTGTAAAGATGTCATAAAAAAAATAGAAGAAGAAAAACTGATTGTTATTGTAAGAGGTGTTGAAAGGCAAAAACTGGTTCCGTTGGCAGAAGCTATGTATAAAGGTGGAATCAGGCTTTTAGAAGTAACGTTTGATGCAACCGGAAAATGTTCTGACAGCGAAACTGCGGAAAACATCCGGTTACTATGTGACGAGTTTAAAGGAAAAATGTCCATCGGAGCCGGAACGGTTCTTACCAAAAAACAGGTTGAGCTTGTAAAAAAAGCAGGCGGAAGCTTTATAATCTCTCCAAACACGGATAAAAAAGTCATTAAAGCAACAAAAAAGCTTGGTATGGTTTCAATGCCTGGAGCTCTTACCCCATCCGAAGTTAAAAGAGCAGTTGATTTCGGTGCTGATTTTGTGAAACTTTTCCCTGTAAGTAACTTTGGTCCTGATTATGTAAAAGCAGTAAAAGCCCCTCTTAGCAACATTAAATTTACTGCCGTTGGCGGAATTGATGAAAACAATATGGTAGATTACATAAAAGTTGGAGTTTCAGGCTTTGGTATAGGTACAAATATTGTTAATAAAAAAATGATTGAAGAAAATAATTATGATGCAATAACAGAATTGGCAACAAGATATGTTAATGCACTAAGATAGGAGAAAATCATAATGAATAAGATAGTAACGTTTGGCGAGGTAATGTTAAGATTTAATCCTGAAGGATTTGGAAGATTGATTCAGGCAGAGAAGTTTGAAGTTAATTTAGCAGGTGGAGAAGCAAATGTTGCCGTATCTCTTGCAAATTATGGCATGGATGTTTCTTATGTCACAAAGGTACCATCACACGAAATTGGTGAACTTGTAATAAGAGAAATGCGCAGAAACGGCGTTGACATAAGCAAAATTTTAAGAGGAGGAAAAAGACTTGGAACATTTTATCTGGAAAAAGGAGCATCTCAAAGAGCGTCTAAAGTAATTTATGACAGAGAAAATTCTGCAATTGCAGAAGCTAAACCCGAAGAGTTTAATTGGGAAGAAATCTTTGATGGTGCTTCTTGGTTCCATTTCACAGGAATCACACCTGCGTTAAGTGATAATATGGCTAAAGCTTGTCTCGATGCGTGTAGAATTGCAAAAAAAATGGGCATTACTGTTAGTTGCGATTTAAATTATCGCAGTAAGCTGTGGACAAAAGAACAGGCAAAAAAGATAATGAGTGGGCTTATGGAATATGTTGATGTATGTATTGCAAATGAGCAGGATGCTTCAGATGTTTTCGGAATTGAAGCTGAGCATACCGACATTAACGGTGGAAAGCTTGACTATAATGCGTATATTGATGTTGCTAAAAAGCTTACAGATGCATTTGGATTTAAAAAGGTTGCTATTACCTTGAGAGGAAGTATCTCGGCAAGCAGAAATACTTGGGCGGGTATGCTTTATGATGCTAAAACACAAAAATCAGAATTTTCGAATGAGTATGATATCTGGATTGTTGACCGCGTAGGCGGCGGCGACTCATTTGGAGGTGGGCTTATCTTCTCACTTGCATCAGGTTTTGACGATAAAAAATCAATTGAATTTGCTGCTGCAGCATCTTGCCTTAAACATACAATTGAGCACGATTTTAATTTAGTGAGTGTAAAAGAAGTTGAAACCTTGATGAACGGAAATGGTTCAGGAAGAGTGCAAAGATAAAATATGAGTTTTATTGGCTCTATAATAAAAGTTGGGGTAACGACTAATATAAAATACCATAAACGATCTCCTATGCAAAGACGTGGGATATCGTAAACAATTGTGTGGGGGTTTGAGGCACAACAGGATATTCCTAAAGAATACCATACATTGCTGTTCAAAAAGAAAATCGAAGCATTCGGCAAGATCTAATAATTGTTGCTGTTAGTATTTCCCAAACTACAAAATAGAATAAGGTCGGAGACATTATGAAGGACAATCACTTTTGATGTGGCTCCGGTATGGGGGCAAATTGATTTAAATAAACCACCAAACCGGGGAGTTTTAAAACAGCTCAAAAGTGATTGGTCTGCGCACCCAAAAATTTCGACACCGTTCCCAAAGAACCGCTATCAGAAATTAGCGATTTTTTGGAAACGGTGTCGTTATTTCTGTGGAAAAACAACTGTTTTCCCAGGAATACGATCTAAAAATCAAATATTCTCCATATTGCACAATGCTATTACAGCATTTGCACCCCGTATTCGAGGACCTCCGGCATATGAATTTGAACGACTCAAATTCAAATGATAGGAGGAGCCATTATGACATGGCAAAGAAACGAAGGACGCGAGCAGGATGAAGTTCTTCAAAACAAGTTTACGGCGTATTTGCTTTCCGCTGTACAGCGGCGAAAAGCACTCTACATAGATACATTAGTGAAGGTGCAGCAAATTTCCCACCTGATTGAAGAAACGGCTACGGATAGTACATTCGAACTTGAACTGGAAGCATTACAGGGAATCCCTTTGTACATGCGGATCCAGAACGAAAATCTGTTTTGGTCTTTATCTCATTTGACAGAAAGAGAACGCTATGTCTTCTTTAACCGTGCGCTCGATGAAAGAAGCCTGGATGAACTGGCCGCAGAGCTGGGATTGTCCTACAAAGGAGTTGCAGCAATCTACTACCGAGCGATCCAGAAGATCAAAAAGAAAATGAAGGGGGACTCGTTATGACTTTCCGGGATATTCTTATCCGAGCGAAGCTGGGAGATGAAACCGCAAAGCTGATGCTTCTGGAGCAGTACAAACCGATGCTGATCAAAGGATCGATCCTCAACGGACGGTTCGATGAAGATCTGTATCAAGAGCAGTGCCTTGTACTTATGAAAGCTATCAATCAGTTTATCATCTAACCGGAAGGGGGAGGTTTCTTTGTGAAACCTCCCCCAGAATTCTTTCTTGACTTTTCCTGGGTGCTTACTTCAAATAGTAGTGTACACGCAGATTGTAGTCTTTCTGCCGGTAGATCAGTCTGAGCCAGATATGAAAATGCTCCGTTTCGGAGTACAGATTGTATTCTGTCTTTTCGCTCGTAGGCTCGGCAAAGAAGTGCAGCCTATCCATAGCGTTCAGACTTTCCATTTCCGGAAGCTCAAAGAGCGCATTCTGGAAGGTGTCGATTTCCTTCACCAGTTCGCTGTTGGGTCGCCCGGCAGGACCGTCAAACCAGGTGGTGTACCACCTGTATCCGTTGTAATCGGAGCGAGAGTACGCAACCAGGTTCTCCGGGTGCTGGGTGCCGCTATGAGAGGTGGATTTTGTATTCTCAAATATGTGCTTGAAATTGCAAACAGGCGTCAGAAACGCCGTCTGCGGGTCCATACCGGTATCAATCTCCCCGTGGGTTACTGCGTGCCACTGTACAAATGGCAGCATCTTACCGGAATAGGTACGGACTG
>JAZNNI010000025.1:0-3964 GCA_045580145.1 Clostridia bacterium | reverse complement strand
TCGCAGTAAAAATCGCAAAAAATATATATTTTTTTATTTTAACTGTTAAAACCGCAGATATGCAACGGTTTTTCCAATATGTCAACGAGTTTGAGGTATAACATCCAATTTTATTATAACAAAATAACGCCTAAAAGTCAACTTTTTTTAATTACGCATTGCGTAATTAAAAAAGCTGTTAGCTTTTTTAAAGCCTTTAGCCGTTAGCCTTTAGCTGTTTAGAGGTTAGAGGTTAGATGTTAGCTTTTTTAAAAGCCGTTAGCCGTCAGCCGTTAGCTATTAGCCATTGGGGGCGGTGAATATTGCGGTATACCGTCAATCTGTGTAGGGGCGGATATTATCCGCCCTACTACGCTGTAACATCTTAAATTTTCAATAAATACTAAAGGCTAATTTTTCACTAGAGAGGAACACCTACGGGGCAAAAGGGAGGGAAAAAGAAAACTGGCACAAAAGTCAGCATTTCCCTCCCTTTTTCCCCTACGGTTTTCCTCTCTAGGCTCTCCTTTCCCTTTCCCCTTTTTCCCTCCCTTTGCTGACTTTTGACTCCAAGGAATTATATATGTGAAAAAGGCAAGTCTTTTTCTTCGTGTCAAATGGTCTTTTCAAATGAGTTTTATTTAAGTCCTCTGCCATTTGATTTTAAAAATTTCTTTTTATGCTAACAGCTAACAGCTAAAAGCTAAAAGCTTTTATACAAAAAAAGACGGTAATCGTAAAGACTACCGCCCATAATTCTTAATTCTTAATTCTTAATTCTTAATTCTGCATTAACCTGCCGTTTCCAATAGCTAAAGGCTAACGGCTAACGGCTAATAGCTACCAACTTAAAAAATCACTTTATTTTGTTTTCGCTAATCATTCTTGCAGTAGGAGTCTGTGACTTCTCTTTGAGAGAGGGAGAATTTTTCAGAGTATGCTGAATTTTCTCCTTTGTACGCTTGATGTCAAGCAAAGACTTCTGATGACAAGCCTCAGCGTCATTGAGCATCTGTGCAACTGAAAGTGCAGCAGCCTTCTGAACAGCGGCAGCCTGGTCCTTTGCGTCGCTGATAATTTCAAGAGCCTTTTTGTTAGCCTCAGCAATTACAGCTTCCTTTGAAACAAGGAGAGTTGCTCGTTCCTCAGCCTTGCGGATAGTACCCTCAGCGTTGATTTTAGCCTCGTTAAGTATTCTCTGACAGTCGAATTCAATCTTCTTAGCCTCTTTCAATTCACGGGGAAGATTGAGGCGAATGTCGTTGATAAGCTCTCTCAGACGCTCACCGTCAACGAATTTTTTATGGGGTATAAGGGGAAATGAGCCTGACTTATCAAGAAGCTCGTCCATTTCCTCAAGAATTTCATCAATATTCATAATTTTTCCTCCTTGGCAGAAGTTCTGCACTATCTTATATTAATTTGATTTTACCAGTCTGCGTGTGATGTCATCGTGAATTGCCGCTGGCACAAAATGGCTTATATCGCCGCCAAAGTAGGCAATCTGCTTGACAACGCTGGAGCTTAAATACATATTTTCCGCCGCTGTGGTGAGGAAAACCGTTTCTGCCCCTGCATACAATTTCTTATTGGCAAGTGCCATTTGGAACTCATACTCAAAGTCGCTGACGGCTCTCAATCCCTTTACAATAGCCACAGCACCTACGGTTCTTACATAATCCGCAAGAAGTCCGTCAAGTATGTCAATTACCACGTTATCCAAATCACGTGTTACAGCCTCAATCATCAGCATACGCTCAGTTGCGGTGAAGCTGGGCTGACTTTTCCCGACATTTCGGGAAATAAGTACAATAACCTTATCAAACAGCTTTGACGCTCTTGTGATAATATCGAGATGACCGAGGGTTACGGGGTCGAAACTTCCGGGACAAACTGCAATTCTTCTCATTGCTCGTCCTCCTCTGAGGGCTTTCTGAAAACTGCCACATTGATTTTGCCGTAGGTGTATACTTTTTTCAGCGTCATTCCCTCGGGAGCTGAAATATCCTCGGAATCCTTTTCGTACTCACAGATAATACTTCCGCCCTGTCGGAGCTTTGCAGCGGCAAGGGGGAGCAGCTTGTGGATATGACCGTACCTGTATGGCGGGTCGAGGAAAATAATGTCGAAAGTCTGGGCAGTAAGGCGAATGTAGTCGTAGCTGTCACGGTTAATGACCTCGCCGAGTCGGGTTAGCTTTGTATTGCGGAGATTTTCGTTTATACAGCGGAGTGAACGTGTGGAGTTGTCCACAAATACAGCGTGAGCCGCACCTCTGCTGAGAGCCTCAATGCCAAGCTGTCCGCTGCCTGCAAAAAGGTCAAGAACCTGCGCTCCTTCAAGTTCAAACTGAATTGAAGAAAAAACTCCCTCTTTAACTTTTTCGCCTGTAGGTCTTACATCTGTACCCTCGGGGGTAACCAATTTACAGCCTCTTGCAGTTCCTGTTATAACTCTCATAAACGCTCCGTTTTCTGCGGAAATAATATCCGCCGTCCGCATTGAACGGCTGCGGATACCGTAATACATCACAGACGAAGCCCGAAAAAACGGTCGTTGCCTATACTATTTTATTATAACCGATTTTTTTCGTTTTGTCTATACGATTTTTAAAAGATAGGCTATTTTGCACAAAAAATTCTTTTCTCTATGGTTGGTTTTTAGCCGTTAGCTGTTAGCTTTTAGCTGTTAGCCGTTAGCCGTTTAGAGGTTAGAGGTTAGAGGTTAGAAAGTCGGCAATGCGTAATGCATAATTAAAAAAGCTTTTAGCTATTAGCTTTTAGCCGTTAGCTTTTCGGCAATGCGTAATTATTTTAAAGAGCCTATAGCTAATAGCTAATGGCTAATGGCTAACGGCTTTATAAAATTCAAGAATGCAAAATAAAATCAAGGATGCAAAAACAAAATTGCATTCATCCTTGCACTCTTCTTTTTGCACAAAAAACAGCATATATTTTTGTGCAGTTTGACAAAGCAAATTACTCTATAAACCAGTGCCATTCTTTACCTATTTTTTTGGATTTAACACCAAGTTTCTCCTTGACATTAACTAAAGTTCTTTTAGAAATTCCCATCTCAACAGTTTTTTGAGATAAATAGGAATATGATTTTTCACCGTCAGCCAGTTCATCTTTCAGCATTTCTTCAACAGCTAACGACTTGTTCCCTGAACCCACACCTAAAAGCAAATCATCAATATCGCATTTATATTCGCCAATGGTTGAAAATCTGCCATTTTCGTCAAATTTAAAGCCGAGAGTTTCACCCATAGGAGCAAGGCTGTTTTTGATTTGTGCCATTACTCTGACATCGGGATTTGACTTATCTTTGGCAACTACGAGAACACTTCTTGCAGCGGCAGTTATGTCAATTGAACCAAGTCCACGATAGGTGGATTTCATACCCTGTGCCTTGTTCATATGACCGATTAACACAACTGCACAGCCTGTATAATTCGCTATATTTGCAAGCTTTCTCATTACAGGACGTATTTCATTTGCCCTGTGCATATCTACTTTTGCTCCAAGATATGCCTGTAATGGGTCAATTACAACCAGTTTGGCATTAAGTCCAAGAATTGCGTGTCCTAAACGGTCATCATCAAGGGTAAGAGGTTCGTCATCACCCTCCTCGGTGAGAGTGTGAATATACTCACAATTAGCACCATACTTGACAAGCCTCGGCTTTATAGTGTCATTATATCCGTCCTCGGCATTGAGATAAATGACATTGAACGGCTCTTTCACTTCATTTGTACCAGGAAAAATCCCCCTTGATAATACCGTAGCAACTGTCAGCATAAGGGTAGTTTTACCCTCACCCGGGTCGCCCTGAACAATTGTGATTTTGCCTAATGGTATGTACGGCTCCCACAGCCATTCGGTTTCCGTAGCAATTACATCTTCCATTGATAAAATCTGCATATTTTTCATACCTCCGATTATTTTTTATTCTGACCATTTTTTCTGTGTAAATGAATACCCCC
>JAZNNI010000024.1:0-46848 GCA_045580145.1 Clostridia bacterium | reverse complement strand
GGTATCAGTTATATAAAGTTTTTTCTTTTCCATATAAATACCTCAATTAACCAAATATTGCTATAAGTACGCCTGCTGCAATGGCCGAACCGATAACACCGGCAACGTTCGGTCCCATAGCATGCATAAGCAAGAAGTTTGAAGGATTAGCTTTTTGTCCCTCGGCTTGCGATACGCGAGCGGCCATCGGAACGGCTGATACACCTGCAGAGCCGATAAGCGGATTGATTTTTTCTTTTACAAACAAGTTCATAAACTTAGCAAGTAATACACCGCCTGCTGTACCCATACCAAATGCAACTATACCCATAGCAAGTATGCAAAGTGTAAGCGGTGATAAGAATGTATCTGCAGTTGCTGTCGCACCTACTGACAAGCCTAAGAATACAGTTACTATATTCATAAGTTCATTCTGAACAGTTTTTGCAAGTCTGTCACAAACACCTGATTCTGTTAATAAGTTACCAAGCATAAGTGAACCTACAAGCGGAGCTGCTGATGGCACTAGCCATGCAACGAAAATTGTAACAACAATCGGGAAAAGGATTTTCTCTGTCTTTGAAACAGGACGGAGAGCTGTCATAACAATCTGTCTTTCCTTCTTTGTTGTCAAAGCCTTCATAATAGGAGGCTGAATTACAGGGACGAGTGCCATATATGAATACGCTGCAACAGCGATTGGTCCTAAGAAATTAGGTGCAAGCTTTGATGTAACAAAGATTGCTGTCGGACCGTCTGCACCGCCGATAATACCAACAGAAGCAGCAAGCTTTTCGATAAGTGTTCCTCCTAAAAGCTCATTTAAAGCCTCAGAGCCTAAAATAAGTGGAAAAAGCTCTCTAACACCTAAGAATGTCATAAAAATACCAAGCTGAGCTGCAGCTCCTAAAAGTAAGCTCTTCGGGTTTGCAATCAGCGGTCCGAAGTCTGTCATAGCACCGACACCTATAAAGATAAGACACGGATAAACTCCAAGCTTAACACCTAAGTACAGTATGTCTATAAGTCCAGGTGTTATAACCTGCCCCGCCTCATTGGCAGCACCGCCGAACAAATCCCAGTGAACGTGTCCGCCGGCGAAGAGTGCCTCGTGATAAACCTCTGCACCGATAAGGTTAGTAAGTAACATACCAAATGCGATTGGCAATAAAAGTAGTGGCTCAAACTTCTTCACAATAGCCAGATACAAAAGCACACATGCGATTGCAACCATCAGCACTGTTTTCCAGCTATCACCGATAGTGAGCATATAAAAGCCTGTCTGGTGAATAAAATTCATTATTGTTTCCATTTTTTATTCCCCCAATTATTTAATTGTGCAAAGCATATCGCCTGTCTGAACAGATGCACCCTTTGTAACGCCGATTGATGTAATCTGTCCGTCAGCTCCTGCCATAATTTCGTTTTCCATCTTCATAGCTTCCAAAATCATAAGAACCTGACCCTTTTTAACAGTATCTCCTACATTTACCTTGATATCAAGAATTGTTCCAGGCATTGGGCTTGCAATCTTTTCACCTTCGCCAGCAGCTACAGGTGCAGCAGCAGGGGCAGCAGCAGGTACAGGAGCAGATGTTTTTGCTGCAGCTGCTTCTGATTCGCCCATTAATTCGATTTCAATTTCATAGCTTGTTCCATTTACGTTTACTCTATACTTTTTCATTTTTTATACTTCCTTTCTCTTTCCCTTCGATAAAAGCATTTACAGTCTTTTAAAGGATAAAACCTTAATATTGTTTGCCTCTGTGCTGAGCTCTTCAGCTATTACTGCACAGCAAGCTGCCAAAATTTCCTGCTTGTTAGCAACAGGTACATTAGGGGCTTGTGCAGGTGCTTTCTGTTCGCTACTTTGCGGAGCATCCTTTTTCAGCATTTTACAAAATGCACTCATCAAGTAGCACAAAACTATAAGTGCAATAAGTCCTACGAAAACTGTGCCAAGACCAATTCCCACAACCATAGCATTTGATAATTCAGCTGCTTTTACTGCTTCTGTCATAACTATTATCCTCCCTTCAACAATTCTTCCTATCAGGCAAAATTGTTATATTTTTTTCAAATTTACCTCAGTATACATTTTACAATAAAATACAATATTTTTCAAGTACTTTGACAAATTTTTCACTATTTTTAATAAAAAAGTACACAATCATATTTGTGTACTTTGAATATTTGTTTAGTTTTTCTTTTTATTACAGATTTTTAAGATAGTTAACCTCGTGCGAAGTTAAGTGACGCCATCTGCCGAGCGGAAGATTTCCAAGCTCAACACTTCCTATGCTTATGCGCTGAAGTTCCTTGACCTTTGAGCCGACAGCTTCAAACATACGTCTTACCTGCCTGTTTTTTCCCTCGTGGATTGTGATTTTAATTGTTGTATGCCCATCTACTGCATCTATCATTTCAACCTTTGCAGGTGATGTCACAAATCCGTCATCAAGTCTGACACCATTTCTTAATTGTGCTAAGCCTTTAATCGAAATTCCGCCCTTTAAGACGGCAATATAGGTCTTGTCAATATTATGTCTCGGGTGCGTTACCTTATAAGTGAAATCGCCGTCATTGGTTAGAATAAGAAGCCCCTCTGTATCGTAGTCAAGTCTTCCGACAGGGAAAATGCGCTCCTTTATTTCGCTGCCTATAAGGTCTAACACAGTCGCTCTTTCAAACTGGTCCTTTACAGTCGAAACATATCCCACGGGTTTATTAAGCATAATATAATAATTCTTTCCGCTCGGTTTTATTGCCTTTCCGTCAACAGATACACTGTCCGCTCCAATCTCAACCTTAATGCCCTGCTCCATAACCTTTTCACCATTTACGGTTACTTTTCCGTCAGCTATAAGCTGCTCAGCTGCACGTCTTGATGCCACGCCGCACATTGCAATATATTTTTGAAGTCTTACAATTTCTCCCATACTACTCCTCCGCTTCCGACCAAAGAATACTCATTAAATCTTTATCATTTATCTTTACGCCGCTTTTCTCCGCATTTGTAAGTATTTCCATACCTTTGTCCGAAAACCTACAGCTATCACAAATTAAAATGCGATTGTATTCCCTGTCACCAAGTTTAATTTTTCCGTCTTCTACTGTCCCATATTTTTCAACACCAAACTCATCCGTCTGGTTAAAGTTAAAGCCTTTTTCAAAAAGCATACTTGTATAATATGTTCCGTCCATCGCTGCAACAATAGCAGGTGTTTCGGTGCGATATTTTTTCTTTTTCCGCCTTACATAGCGCTCCATTACACCTCTTGACGGCTTAATAAGTAAAATATTTTCTTCTGATGTCTTGTTTTCTAAAGACTCGTCAAAGCACTCTTCCGCTAATATATTCAAGCTTTCATCACTCATACTCAAAACCATTGCTTTGGCTTCGCTGCTATTTTCTTTTCCCCATCTCATTGAAAGAGACAGTCCTTCCTCGACAAGCCGAAACGGATTTACAAACTTTTCTGCAAGGTCATATTGAGTCTCAATTTTACCTATATCAAAAGATACCCTTTTTCCATAAGTCTCAGCACACTTTTTCACAGGCAGTAAAAATTCATTTATGATAATTTTCTCTGCTCTTTCATAATACCACGAACGATATGCACTTTCAATATTTTCCTCAACAAAGAGGTCAACAAGACATTCATTTTTATCGATTTCAAGTCTCTCACATTCATCCTCAAGCGAATCACTCCAGATAATTCCACGAACATCAGGCAGAGGAATAATAACCCCTGTAACCTTTTCAGCGCATTCATCAAGCTTTGACAAATACTCTCCTATTAATTCTGGCATAACTGCATAAACATTTTCTTCTTCAATCGACATCCTTCCGCCTATATTTAAAAGGTGAGAAAAAGGTATGCTTTCTTTTCTGGAAAGCAAAATCCAAATTTCAAGACCGCTTGTTGCGGCAAGCAAAATCTTTTCTTCTATATTCTCGCCATATTCAAAAATAACGCCTGTAAAGCCTTTATTCTTCAGATTTTTAAAATCCGAATATTTTTCATCTGTGAAAAATCGCCTCAAAACTTTTGTCCCTCTCTTTTATTAGCTCCTTACCAATGCCTCACTTACTTTTATTCCATCCACGGCAGCACTCATTATACCGCCAGCATATCCAGCCCCTTCGCCTGCCGGATAAAGACCTTTTATAGAAGACATATATGTCTCTTTATCCCTCAAAATTCTGACAGGTGCAGAGCTTCTCGTCTCAGGTGCAGTCATAACAGCGCCGCCCGACGCAAAGCCCTTGAGCTTTTTATCAAACCGTGGTATTGCCAGCTTTATCGTTTCAGTAACAAACTCCGGAAAAACCTCAGAAATGTCACAGAATGTAACTCCGGGTCTATATGTTGGTATCACTTTATTGCATACCTCATCCCCCATAAAATCACCGACATACTGAGCGGGTGCAAAATAATTTTTTCCCCCTATCTCAAATGCCTTTTTCTCAATTTGCTCCTGCAAGAAAACTCCTGAAAGTACGTCATCTGACGGAAAATCCTTGGTAGATACATTTACCAAAAGGGCGCTGTTTGCATTTTTTCCGTCACGCGACGAGTTGCTCATACCATTAGTCACAACACCGCCTTCATATGATGCAGACGCAACCACTTCGCCACCGGGACACATACAAAATGTATATGCACTTCTTCCATTTTCAAAGTGATCTGAAAGCTTGTAATCCGCCGCCCCCAAATACTTCGCAAAATCTCCGTACTGGCTTTTGTTTATCATTTCCTGAGAATGTTCAATTCGCACACCCACAGAAAAATTCTTCTGCTCCATTTTTATATTGAGCTTTTGAAGCATACGATAGGTGTCTCTTGCCGAATGCCCGATAGCAAGGATTATATTATCAGTTTCGATTGCATAGCTTCCCTTTTCATCTTCAACTTCCGCACCGCAAACCTGTTCTTCATCAATCATTATCCCTGTCAGCTTATTTAAAAACCTGACTTCTCCGCCAAGCTTTTCTATTTCAAAACGAATATTCTTTACCACATTCCTTAACACATCTGTACCTATATGCGGCTTTGCGGAATATGTTATGCTTGAAGGTGCTCCAAACTCCGCAAAAGTATCCAGCACAAACTGACATCGGCTGTCGTGAATTCCGCTATTTAGCTTACCATCGGAAAAAGTGCCTGCACCGCCCTCACCAAACTGCACGTTTGAAATTTCAGACAGCTTTCCTTTTTCCCAAAAATCACTTACAACCTTATGGCGCGTATCAACATCAGCTCCGCGTTCTATCAGTATCGGCTTATAGCCAGCTCTTGCAAGCACAAGTCCTGCAAAAAGACCACACGGCCCTGTGCCCACAATAAGCGGTCTTTTTAAAAGCTTTTTCCCTTTCGGAAACTCATACACACAGGGCTTAAATTTATCAAACCCTTTAAGCTTTTTTTCAGTTTTTATAAGCACTGTATATACGTAATGCACGTCATTTTTTTTGCGTGCATCTACTGCCTTTTTTATTATCTTAAAAGAAATTATATCCTTTTCATTTACTCCTGCACGCTTTGCTATATGCTCCTTTTTTAGTTCATCACAAAGCGGCACCTTAATATTATCAATTCTATACACAAGCTGCCTCGCTTCCTGCCACAAAGCCGCTTGCCCACGCCCAATGAAGATTAAATCCGCCGCAAGGGGCATCTATATCCATAAGCTCGCCTGTTATATATAAATTTTTCACGAGCTTTGATTCCATTGTTTTAGAATTTATTTCATCAAGGCTAATACCTCCTGCCGTTACCTGTGCATTGTCCCACGGCATTATCCCTGTAATTTCAAATCGCCAGCATTTAAGCATACTTGCAATCTTTCTAATTTCTTCTTGTGAAAGCTCATCGCTCATTCGTGATAGCGGATATATACCGCATTCCTTTAAAAGCATCTGTCCAAGATTCTTGTTCAAAATTCCTGTCATATACGTCTCTAACGTCTGAACAGGTCTTTTATTCAAAATTTCGATAACTTTTTCCTCTTCATAATCAGGCAAGAGGTCAACAAAAACAGAATCTCCCGCTTTTGCATATTTTGAAAGCGCAAACACAGGTATTCCGGAAAGTCCATAGTTATTAAACTGAATTTCTCCCGTCTCTGACCTTCCGTTTTCAAGAGCTACTCTTCCAAAAGCCCGCACTCCCTGAATACTCTTTGAAGTCTTTATCTGCACCAAAGATGGTCTTACTTCTGTCACAGTATGCCCAAGTTTTTTTAAAAGCTTGTATCCGCTCCCATCAGACCCCGACTTTGGTGCAGCCATTCCGCCTGTTGCAACAATAACCTTATCCTGAAAATATCTCTCACCCGTTTTTGAAATCACAAAAAAACCTTTACCCTTACGAGCAATTTCCACAGCATCAAATTCAGGACAAACCATAACTCCAAGTCGTTCCACTTCAAGCCTCAACACATCCAAAACAGCAGAAGCCTGTCCACTTGCAGGGTAAACTCTTCCTTCATCCTCAACCCTTGATAAAAGTCCTATCCCCTCAAAAAACGCAACTGCATCTTCCGGAGAAAATCTATCTAATGTATCTTTAACAAAATCAGAATTATATATCTCAGGAGCCGTGCTAAAATTAGTAAGATTACAACGTCCGTTTCCCGTTGATAAAATCTTCTTCCCTACACGTGGATTTTTTTCAAAAATAGTTACAGTCGCACCGCCTCTGGCAGCAAAAATCGCTGCAACAAGGCCCGATGCACCGCCTCCTATAACTGCAACACTACTCTTCACTTTCTTTCTTCTCCTGTGCTTTCTCGACTTCCTTATCTTCCAAAAAATCACTAACAACCATTTTAAGTACCACAAGCATCGGCACCGAAATTATCATTCCGACTATTCCGAAAAGTCCTCCGCCCACAGTGACCGCAAAAATTATCCAAAGCGGTGATGCATCAAGCATACTTCCCATAATTTTCGGTCCTATGAAATTTCCGTCTATCTGCTGCAATACTATAAGTCCCACAGCTACCCATATCGCCTGGAATACTCCGCCTGTTATAAGAGTTATTATAACCGCAAGTACATTTGCAAATATAGCCCCAAAATATGGTATAAGATTAAAAAGACCTATCATTCCGCCAAGAATAAGAGCATATTTTACTTTTAATATTGACAATAGTGCAGTAGCAAGTGCAGCCATCACAATCGCATCTAAAAGAAGACAAAATACATATTTTGAAAAAATATTGTTTATCTTGTTTATCCCATCGGTGATTTTTCTTGCTCTTTCTTCCTTTAGCAATATCTTCAAAATTCGTCTTGCCGATTTTTTTATTTTTTCCTTGTCAATAAGCAAATAAACTGATATTATCATTCCTATGAAAATGTTTATTACGCCTGATGTTATATTGATAACACCCTTTGCATATTTTGAAAACTCGCTGACATCAATCTTGCCAAGCAAATTGTTTATCGCCTTCGTTATATTTGCCTCATTTATTTCAAAAATACTTACACCATATTGCTTTTGCCATCCCTCAAGTGTAGCCAAAGCTTTTTCAAGATAATCCGGAACATTGTTATATAAATCAACGCAGTTTCGATAAAGCGCAGGAACAATAGCTCTTATGAGAATAAAGATTACAAAAAACATCAACAGATAAACACTGATTATGCTTATTGCCTTACTATTGTTATTAACTATCTTATATTTGCTTTTCCTGCATACTGAGTCAATTTTTTTGCTGGGAATATTCAGTATATATGCTATTACAAAACCAATCATAAAAGGAGTCAGGCTCTTGAAAATAACACCTACAATTTCTGCAACTTTATAGAAATTATCAAAGGTTTTATAAATCGCAATTACTGCTATAACGAAAACCAATGCAAATCCCCAATTACTGTACTTCTCAAGCTTTTTCATTATCATACCTCATAAAAAATTTTAAGGTTGTTCCGAAAAACACCAATTCTCTCGGGTTTATCGGAACAACCTGAATTACAGTCTAAATTATTTCGCCGGTGAAACTGTTACGCCGGAGCACATAAATATTCCTGTTGAGCGGTCGCCATATGCAACAACTGTGTCGCCAACCTTTATTTCCTTCAAGGAATATTCACTGAGAGTCGGTACTACATAGTACTTGGTGTTCTTATCACACGTTATGTAAATTGATGTTTCTGAACCACCCTCGTTTGCTGAAACAACGATTACATTTGCTGATGGATTTACGGCTGTTACTACACCTGTAACAGAATCTCCTGATGTTACAGGCCCTGCCTCTACAACAGAAATGCTCTTTACTACATCACTTTCTATTGTAAGATTAACAGTTCCTCCAATTCTCAAATCTGCAAGTTTTATTGTTTGTCCATTATTTGTAACTGTAACATTAGACGGAATCTGATATTCAAATTCCTCTCCGTCCTTCTTTATTGTAAGGGACGGTGTTGCTGAAACAGTATATGATGTAAGAGTGCCTGTTATAGAATCAACCCTTGATTTTGCAACAATTCTTACTAAAACACCATACTCCAGGCTAAGTGTTACAGAGTCTCCCTTATAAAGCTTAGAGAAGTCTGCCGTGTCTCCATTTTTCATAACCAGCACTGAGTTTGAAACAATATATTCTTTGCCATCAAGCTCATCATCTTCATGCGAAATTTTAATGATTCCTATCGGGTCTATCATTTCTATTGTTGCATCCTTAATTGTTGATTTTTTCTCCATAACAACAAGCTCAACAACTCTTTCGCCCGATATGTTCAGCTCAACAAAATCTCCGCTTGCAACAGCGTTTATGTTTACCGCTTCATCATTTACCATAATGCTTGCACTCGTTCTGCATTTATATTGCGCAGTCTTTCCATTTACAGGGTCTTCAACAGTTAATATCAATTCCCCGCCCATACTCTTATAGCTACGGAAAATTCCCGAAACCGAACTATCTATCTCTGAAACAAGAATATCTACAAATGCAAGATGCACACCAGAGTCATCCTCACTATATGTAAGCACAACTCGCTGTCCTTTTTCTACATCATTTTCAGATGCATTTTCGCAAACCTTCATAAACTTTGTATTTTCATTATATCCAATCTCATCATCAAAATCAGTTATTTTGATATTATTAGCAGTTGTATCAATCTTCTCAATGGTTGTAGACTCAAAGTCATAGTTTACAGATGTTATTGTCTTTGACATCATCACTGCAATCTGTCCGCGAAGAACCGGAGTGTTAGGTGAGAATGTTCCGTCTCCCATACCATTTATTATTCCCTTTTGAGATACATAATAAACATATTGTTTTGCATTTTTTGGAATATCCTTGCTGTCTGTATAGTCAAGGTCAATTAATACCTCTGACGTAGCTTTTTCCTCTGCCAGCATTGCTTTTGTAATCAAGACAGCAGCTTCGTGTCTTGGCATAGCCTCAGACTTTTTGCTTCCTTCAAAGTATGTATCAAGTTCTTCTTCTTTTAAAACGCCACGGCTCAGCATATACGCAATATCACCTTCGGCATAAGAGAGTTCATATTTTTTAAGCACATCCTTATACTTTTCGCATGCAGCCTCTAAAACCTCTGTATTCACTTCGTTATTTGAACCCATAAGTCTTGCAAAAAGTGCAAAAGCTTCAAGTCTTGAAACTGAATTTCCCGGTCTAAAAGTGCCATCTTCATATCCGCTTATAAGACCTTTTTCAGCCATATCCTCTACGTATTCATATGACCAACCATATCTTTCATCATTTGCACTTACATCTTTAAATGTATCTGCTGCAAAAACCGGCATTGCCACAGACATTGTGATAGCCGATGCTGCAAGCATCGCGATAATCTTTTTCATATTTTTTCCTCCTATACCTTCGATTATATTTTCATATTAACACAAAGCTTTAATTTTAGCAATATTTCTTTTTAATTTGTATAATATTTGTAATATTACGATAATTATTCCACAACATATTGTGTTTTTTTCATAAACAGATACAAAAAAGCGACAGCTTTTGAAGCTGCCGCTTTTTTAATTGTATAGAGAAGATATTAAGAGCATTTGGTGTTAATTATTTTATAATTACTACTTCCTGAACAACGTCCTTGTAAATCTTAACAAAAACTCTGTTTCCTTCGTCCTCATCATAAGCCTGAATGTCACCAGTTGTTACTACAGATACATTGTTTTTTGTAAGAGTTGTGTCTACGTTGTAAACCACAACATCGTTTCCGAGCTGGAAGTTCATAACGCTTCCGCCATTTACGGTTACGT
Organism: Clostridia bacterium; assembly: GCA_045580145.1. Lineage (GTDB taxonomy): Bacteria > Bacillota > Clostridia > UBA1381 > UBA1381 > UBA1738. Next base: position 36,616 of record JAZNNI010000024.1, on the reverse strand, counting down.
TCATAGAGTTCGAGAACTTCTTAGTTACCTTTCCGTAAACAGTTTTGAGGTTTTCAACAACCTCAGCTTCAGCCTCTGTTCCCTTTGTATCAATATCGAAGAGAACTCTGATGTTTGTAATTTCGCCTTCACCGTTTGTTACATACTGAATGATGTCACCTGTTTCAAGGCTTACGTTTTCCTCGCCCTTAACAAGAATTCCGGCTTCTTCTGCATATACCTTAATCAACTCTCCGTCCTTATATGCTGACAGAAGTTCTGTAACTTCATCATCGCTGTTTGTTGCAGATGTTATCTTTGAAACTACTGCGATTGAAGATTCTGCATTAGTCTGGAGATTCGAATCTGTTACAACAACCGCCTTGGCAACAAAATCTTCACCCATATCGAATACTGTTACATTATATGATGAACCGTCTTCAAACATTGAAAGCTTGCCAATCTTGTAATCCTTGTTAGCTTCGTTAATATCAAAGATGATTGTTGATGCATCAAGTCTTACCTTACCGATTGTGTTCGTTTTACCATTAAACTCTTCGTCTGTATACGCATAGTTCATTGTGAACTTAGTCTTATCAACTGCATTTGTCGATGTGTTATCCTGTGCTACGTTTAACGAAACGAGCTTACCGTCTGAGTTTAGTGAGTAAGTGATAAGCTGCTTGTTTGTTTCTGCGCCTGTTTTTAATGATTCAACAACAGATGCGGCAAGTGTTCCGCCCCGACCGTTAAATCTTATTTTTTCATTCGCAACATAAGTTACTTCCTTACCACCCTTTGTGAATACCTTAAAGGTAGATTCATCTGTTGATTCTGATGTGTGCGCCTTTATGAGGTATGCATAGTTAGAAGATGCTGTTACAGTTGTATCAACACCTGAAATCTTGTCCTGAATATCAAGGTAGAAAATACCCTCTGTTCCAAGGTTTAAATCCTCGGTAAAGTCAGGCTCTACCTTATAGAATTTGCCATTGATTTCATAGCTATCCTCGTCAATACCTGTGATTTTTCCTTCAACAGTTTTTCTGCTTACCTGAATGTCGTATAGAAGTCCGTCTTTACTTTCCGCAACAGAAAGAACATCATATTCTTCAAGGTCTTCAAGTGTCAGTTCGTCTGCACCGTGCATAATTCTGTATGATAAATCCTCATTTTCTTCATCAAGTCTGAGTGTTGGTCTACCATACTTATCAATAATCTTGTTTGTTGATGTTACCTCTTCAACAACCATATTCTTATACTCTGTTATAAATATAATATCATATCTGCCATTTGAGTCTGCATCTAAAAGAACAGCTTTACCTGACGCATCTGAAATATCAACCAAATCATAGTCGAGTGTTTCATACTTGCCATTGTAAATTAGTGTTGGCTCGTTATCAAGTGTTACATATGATGATGTCACTGCATCTTCATTCTTTAGATACTTAATTGTTTTGTAGCTTCCCTTGTCTGCCACACCTAACATAAGGTCTGACTCAATGGTAAATGTTTTATTCTTATTTGCTTCAGGGAGTGCAAGAATAACCTCCATATCATCACGGTCATTTTCTCTTGCATAATAAGTTACGTTGTAGCCTAAAAGGTCATTCATATTATACGCAGTTTCAAAAATTTCGTCACCGATTTTAATTTGACCCTTTTCAACGCCTGCCCCACCGGCAAGGCCTGTTCCTTCTACTGCTGTAACTTGTCCCTTGTCTTTAGTTACTTCAAGTTTATCCTTCAAAAGTGTTTTGTCTGTCACTTCCCAGCTTGCGTCATCTCCGAAGCCAACCTGCTCCATCATATTTGCACCGAGTGCATTTACTGTCATAAATGCAACGTTACCTCTTGAAATCGGAGAAGTGTTTGAACCCTGAACGTTCTTTGTAAGTCCGTTATTTGAACCTGCTACGATATATCCTTGTGGGAATCCACCCTTTGACTGTGCATAAACTTCATATCCCATTGCACGTACAAAGATTGTCATAGCCTCTGCATAATTGATTTCCTTATCCGGCATAAATTCGCCTGTGTCGTAGCCCACAACTAATCCTTGAGATGTTGCTACGTTGATATAACCGTTTGCCCAGTGGTCAACCGGAACATCAGGGAAGTTTGACTGTCCCTTTGCTGATTCAGCCGCATCGCCAAGTCCCATTGCAAGGACCGCCATTTTTGTAACCTCAGAACGCTTGATTGTGTCGTTTGGTCTGAAATTACCATTTCCATCACCGTTCATAATGTCAAGTGCCTGAAGAATCTGAATCGGCTCTTCAAACCTTGTACCCTCTACGTCAACAGGAACTCCCGGTGATGCAAAGCTTGTTATGCCAAGAGATGATAATGACATTACTGTTGTCAATAATCCGGCAAAAACTTTTTTTGAACCTTTCATTATTTGTCCTCCTTTTAAACTCGAATGTATTTAATACATTCTTCCTATACTACCAATGGTTTACATAACAATTATCAAAATTTTGCAAAATTGCCATTTTAGAGCCATTTTTTAATTTTTAGATAATTTTCTGTCAACCACAAGTCCTATCTTACACTATCTTATTCCTTATTTCAAGCTGTAAGTTTTGGTAATTTAAAAGAAGGTAAATTATCTCTTAAAAAAACAGAGCACTACCCGAATAGGTATCTGCTCCATTTTCAATTAATCCAATTTAAGCACTGACATAAAAGCTTCCTGTGGAATTTCTACACTTCCCACCTGACGCATTCTCTTTTTTCCTTCCTTTTGTTTTTCCAAAAGCTTCTTTTTACGGGTTATGTCACCGCCATAGCACTTTGCAAGAACGTCTTTTCGCATCGCCTTAACAGTTTCTCTTGCAATAATCTTTGAGCCGATTGCCGCCTGAATAGGCACCTCGAAAAGCTGGCGAGGAATTGCCTCTTTGAGCTTTTCAGCCATTTTTCTGCCTCTTGTATATGCACTATCCTTATGCACAATGAAAGAAAGTGCATCAACCTGTTCTCCGTTTAAAAGCATATCGAGCTTTACAAGGTCAGAGCGCATATATTCCTTCAGTTCGTAGTCGAAAGAAGCATACCCCTTTGTCCTTGACTTTAATGCATCAAAGAAATCGTAAATAATTTCGTTAAGCGGCAAATCATAATGAATTTGTGCTCTTGTTGTTTCAATATAGGTCATATTTTTGAAAATTCCGCGTCTTTCCTGACACAGCTCCATAACATTACCCACAAAATCAACAGGCACCATTATATCTGCTTTTACCATTGGTTCTTCCATATATTCAATTTCAACAGCCGGCGGAAGATTTGCAGGGTTTGATACCATTTCAATCGTTCCGTCGGTTTTATGAACAGTATAAATAACGCTCGGCGCGGTTGTCACAAGGTCAAGATTATACTCACGTTCCAATCTTTCCTGAATAATCTCCATATGCAAAAGCCCCAAAAAACCGCATCTGAAGCCGAAGCCAAGAGCAATAGATGTTTCAGGCTCAAACATCAGCGAAGCATCGTTTAGTTGTAATTTGGCAAGTGCCTCCTTCAAGTCTTCATACTGTGCACCATCCGCCGGATAAATTCCGCAGTATACCATTGGGTTTACCTTCTTATAGCCCGGAAGCGGCTCACTTGCCGCATTTTCGCATTTTGTGACAGTATCTCCGACACGTGTATCCTGAATTGACTTGATGCTCGCCGCAATGTAGCCTACATCACCCGCCGACAAAATCCCCGTTGATTTTAGTCCGCTTGGATGTATTGAGCCTACCTCAACTACGTCAAACTCGGCACCTGTTGCCATCATTCTTATCCTGTCACCTGCTTTTAAAGTTCCGTCCTTTACACGTACATAAACTATAACACCTTTATAACTGTCATAGTATGAGTCAAAAATCAAGCATTTAAGCGGTGCTTCTTTATCTCCCGACGGTGCCGGAATCTTCTCGACTATCGCCTCTAAAACCTGCTCCACATTAAGTCCTGTTTTTGCAGAAACTCTTGGTGCATCCTCTGCAGGTATTCCGATTATATCTTCAATTTCGTGAATTGCATTTTCAGGATTTGCACTCGGCAAATCAATTTTATTTATGACAGGCACTATCTCAAGATTATGCTCGACTGCAAGGTACGTGTTGGCTAATGTCTGTGCCTCAATACCCTGCGATGCATCTACAATTAAAATCGCACCCTCGCACGCAGCAAGGCTTCTTGAAACCTCATAGTTAAAGTCAACGTGTCCTGGGGTATCAATAAGATTAAGGATATATTCCTCACCATCTGATGCCTTATATTTCAGCTTTACAGCGTGTGCTTTTATCGTAATTCCGCGTTCACGCTCCAAGTCCATATCATCTAAAAGCTGTTCCTCCATATCGCGCTCGGAAACTTCGCCGGTAAGCTCCAAAAGTCTGTCAGCCAATGTAGATTTTCCGTGGTCTATATGTGCTATTATACAAAAATTCCTTATTTTGTCCTGCATATTTTCTCTCCGTAAAAGATATTTTTATAAGTATAACATAATTTTCTTAAAAAGTAAATTGTTTAGAAAAATTTATTGCAAAAAAGAAACTGCAAAAACAGTTTCTTTTACAAAATTCAATTAAAGCGGTAAGCTCGGTACTGCATTTAAATCAAGCCCTGCTCTGTCGCCCTTTATATACCCAAAATATCCTGCTGCTGCAATCATCGCAGCATTATCGGTACAGAGTACAGGCGGAGGATACACCACATTTATTCCGTGCTTTTCGCACATTTTGGTCATTTTTTCCCTAAGCTCACTGTTTGCTGCCACGCCTCCTGCAATAGCAACAGTTTTTACGTTGCATTTCAAAGCACCCTCGATTGTATGCTCGCATAGTGCATCTGTAACAGCGTTTTGAAAGCTTGCTGCAACATCGGCTCGATTTATTTCATCGCCTTTCTGCTCTGCCTTGTGGATATAATTTATAACTGCCGTCTTAACTCCTGAAAAGCTGAAATCAAGCGAATCCTTATCCATCTTGACTCTGGGAAAAGCTATAGCGTCAGGGTTTCCTTCCTTTGCCAGCTTATCTACAAGCGGTCCGCCTGGATATCCAAGTCCTAAAACTCTCGCAATTTTATCAAAAGCCTCACCTGCTGCATCATCACGCGTTCTTCCTAAAACTTCAAACTCGGTATAGTCCTTTACAAGCACAATATGACTGTGTCCGCCCGACGCAACAAGACATACAAAAGGCGGCTCCAAACTTCTGTGTGCAATAAAATTAGCAGTAATATGTCCTCTTATATGATGCACTGGCACAAGCGGCTTTCCTGTAGCATAAGAAATTGCTTTTGCCGCCGAAACTCCCACTAAAAGAGCCCCAACAAGCCCTGGTCCGTAGGTTACTGCAACAGCATCAATCTCTGAAAGCTTCATACCTGCCTCAGAAAGTGCAGCATCAATCACATTATCGATGTTTTCAATGTGCTTTCTTGATGCAATTTCGGGCACAACCCCGCCAAACTTTTTATGAAAATCTATCTGTGTATTAATAACATTTGAAAGCACTTCCCGTCCATTTTTAACCACACTTGCTGCAGTTTCGTCGCACGAGCTTTCAATTCCGAGAATATATGTATCCATTACTCGTCTCCTCGTATCATTATAATTGCATTTTCTGTCGGAGAATGATAAAAATTCTTACGCATTCCGACTCTTTTAAACCCATATTTTTCATAAAGTGCCAAAGCTCCGCTGTTACTTTCCCTTACCTCAAGCACAAGCTGAGAAACCCCCTTGCACTCGCAAACAAGATGCTCTAAAAGCTTTGATGCAATACCTTTTCTTCTATATTCCGGCAGGACTGCAATATTGGTAATCTGCCCCTCATCCTGAACACACCATACTCCCAAGTAGCCTATCAGTTTTCCGTCTTCTTCCGCCACAAAATACTTTGCCAGAGGATTTTCTGCCTCTTCTCGAAAGGAATTTTCCGACCAAGGCACGCTAAAGCATATTTTATCAAGATTTGCAAGCTCTGCCGCGTGCTTTTCCGTCATTTCAGTTATTTTCAAGACGGTCCGCCACCCTTTCTAACGCCTCATAAATAGCTTCTGCACATTCCTCATATTCTTCAACATCTCCGCCGAACGGGTCTTCAATATCATAATCAACGCCGGCATACTCACAAAGCGTGAATACCTTTCCTTGTGCAGACTCAAAAAGCACCATTTTGTGTGCCGCCGTCATTGTTAAAATGAGGTCACTTTTTTCCAAAAGCTCAGCAGTAACAGACTGCGCGTGATGTCCCAAAAGGTCAATATCATACTTTTGCATAGCTATTATAGCTTCATTTGATGCATTTTCGCCGTCTGCCGCAAAAAGTCCTGCAGATTCAATCCTTACATCAAGTCCCCTCTGGATCGCAATTTTATTAAAAAGTGCTGCCGCCATAGGTGAGCGGCAAGTATTCCCCGTGCATACAAACAAAATATTCATTTTAGTTCTCCGTATAGATTATATTATTCCCCGCCGCCTTATACAGTCTGTTTTTGACTGCAAGACTAAAGCTGTCTTCCATCGCAAACTGCACAAAGACAGTAGAAATACTTTTTTCATCAAATTCTCTTAATGCATCAAACAAGCGATTTGCAAACTGTTTATTATCCACTCCAGCAGAAAGAAACAAATCGGCACCAAAATCGCAATCCGACATTGCAAGAACACCTGTTGACAAACCCTTTTCTTTAGCCTCCAAAACCAATTCTGCAATTTTCTTTTCAGTAGATTTTTTCTCACCCTCGACAACCGTAACATCAGCATCAGGCGAATAGTGTGTATATTTCATACCAGGACATTTAGGCTGTTCATTTGCTTCTACGGATTTTAATACATTTTTATCTACTTCCGCCTGTCCGCAAATTTTAGTTATATCGTCAAGCGTAATTCCGCCCGGTCTTAAAATTGTAGGTACGTTGGATGTTAAATCAATAATTGTCGACTCCACTCCCACACTCGACTCCCCGCCGCAAATAATCGCGTCAACACGTCCGTTCATATCGTGGATTACGTGCTTTTCACGGGTCGGGCTTGGTTTCCCCGACAAGTTCGCACTTGGTGCTGCAACAGGCACTCCCGCCGCTCTTATAAACTCTCTCGCAACCGGATGTGATGGAATTCTTACACCGACAGTATCAAGTCCTGCCGTCACCGTATCGCTTATATCCTTGCGTTTTTTTAGTATTAAAGTAAGTGGCCCAGGTGCCAGCTTTTCCAAAATCTTCTTTGCGACATCAGGTACTTCCCGTGCCACCTTTTCCACATCACAAACATCTGCAATATGCACAATGAGCGGATTGTCCGACGGTCTTCCCTTAGCTTTATAAATTTTCTTTACTGCATCGTCATCATATGCCGATGCCCCAAGTCCGTAAACCGTCTCTGTCGGAAATGCAACAACACCGCCACATCTTATAATTTCTCCGGCTTTTTGCATCGACTCATTATCTATCTTCCGTATTATAAGTGTTTCCATTACTGAAATTTCTCCAAAAGCTCATATTTCATCTGCCAAAGGTCTCTTGATAAGTCAACATAATAGTCATGCGGGTTTTCGAACCGTTTTACCTCGTCCCAGAGCTTGTCCACTTCCAACCGGCAATATTCCTGCAAAACGTGAATATCAGGATTTTCATAAACGCATTTTCCCTTATTGAAAATCTGTTTTAGAAGCGGTCTTACATAATAATCTGTGACAGTCTTTCTTTTCCAAGTATGGTCCGGGTCGAAAAGTTCATATGGTTTATCGCTGTCAATAATCTCGACAAACAAGGTAACAACATCGGCAATCGCTGCACCCGATTCTTTTGAATAGAGGCGATATACCTGTTTAAACCCCGGTGTCGTAATCTTTGCAACATTTTCGGAAATCTTAATTCTTGGAATGATGTTACCCTCATCATCCTCCACAGCTGCAAGCTTATATACCCCGCCGAATATAGGAGATGCCTTTGATGTGATAAGTCTTTCGCCCACTCCAAAGGTTGTAATTTCCGCTCCCTGCATAAGTGTGTCTCTTATGATATATTCATCCAGAGAGTTGGATGCACAAATTCCACAGTCGGGATAACCTGCATCGTCAAGCAGCTTTCTGCATTTTTTTGAAAGATATGTTATGTCGCCCGAATCAATCCTGATTCCTTTTGGTCTTTTTCCCATAGGTTTTAAAATTTCATCAAAAACTTTTATTGCATTCGGCAATCCTGATTTTAATACGTTATAGGTGTCAACCAAAAGTGTACAGCTGTCAGGATATTGTCTTGCATAAGCGGCAAATGCCTCATACTCTGTATCAAACATCTGAATCCAGCTATGCGCCATAGTACCAAGTGCCGGCACACCATATTCTCTGTCTGCAATCGCACACGCAGTTCCTGTGCATCCACCGATATATGCCGCTCTCGCACCCAGAATAGCCGCATCTGGACCTTGTGCACGTCTTGAACCAAATTCCATTACAGCTCGTCCATTTGCAGCTCTTACTATCCTATTTGCCTTTGTAGCAATTAAGCTCTGATGGTTTATCGTAAGTAGAATCATCGTTTCGATAAACTGTGCCTGTGCCACAGGTCCTCTCACTGTAACTATCGGCTCATGCGGGAATATTGGTGTTCCCTCGGGTATTGCCCATACGTCACATTTAAATTCAAAATTCTTTAAATACTCAAGATACTCCTCACAAAAAAGGTTTTTGCTTCTTAAATACTCAATATCCTCATCGGTAAATTCAAGGTTTTTAAGGTATTCAATAAGCTGCTCAACCCCCGCCATAATAGCAAAACCACCATCATCCGGAACTGAACGGAAGAACATATCAAAATATGCAATTTTCTCTCCCATTCCCTCAGAGAAGAATCCGTTTGACATAGTAAATTCATAAAAATCCGTAAGCAAAGTTAAATTAAGCTTGTCTTTCATTTCTTAGCATCCCTTTCTCCCTTGCATAAAATCCCTATTTTATAACATAGAACAAAGCGGCTTCGCTTGAGCCGCTCTTTAAAATTGCCATTAATTTTAAAGGGCAGCAAGAAGAAGCAGGTCGCTTTGCTTACTCCCATTTGCGTTTTCGTGCCTTTTGAACAAAAAAAATCGCAAGGGAATTAAATTCTTTTTGCTTTATAGGAACGCAGTTTTCTATAAAGCAAAAATACAAAGAGGAGGCTTTACACCCTCCCCAAGAAAATCAATATGTACCGCCGCCCCGGTGATAACCTCCCGAACGTTTCGATTCGTTGGAGCGCTTAAGGGCAAGCATTTTTTCATCGGCATCTTTTTTAAATCTTGAAAGCTTATCTTCAAAAGACAAGTCTTCGTCATTCCTCGCACTCCAGTCAATGTCTGCAGGACGTACAGGTCCCGAAGGTGCAGGTGCCTTTGCGCGTTCTTCACGAACAGCCTTTTTTATTGAAAGGTTAATCTTTCCGGTTTTATCAATCCCTATAATCTTAACCTTTACCTCATCACCCTGTTTTATGTAATCGTTTATATCATTTATATATTCTTTTGTAATTTCTGAAATATGCACAAGCCCCGACTTAGAGTCCGGCAGAGAAACAAAAGCTCCGAAAGGCATTACACTGGCTACTTTTCCTTCAACTATACTCCCTATCTCCAATGCCATAAATAAGATTTTCCCCCTGTAATATTATTGTCCGGATATGTCCACAAAGACAATTTCATCAGCCTTTATCATACCCAGTTTTTCTCTTGCTACTTTTTCTATGTATTCGTCAGTTCCAACTTCTTCCATCATCGCATCTATCTCAGAAATCCGCTGGTTCTCATATTCGATACTCTCTCTTATCTTGGCAGCCATTTCTTCATTTGCAGCAATCGCCGGCTGAAGCATTATTCCTTTTACCACCATCGTCAATGAAACGACAGCAGTTATAATAATCAAAAATTTCATCAAATCTAATTTAAATGCAGGCTTTTTCTTCATAATTTTTATCTTCAACTTTCTTTGAAAATTTAGTCTTTGCCTTCTTAATATATACACTTATTATTTTACATAAAAACCTAAGTGGTGTCAAGAGCAATTTAAAAAATATATTCAAAAACAAGCAAATTTTTCTTACACAAAAGGAAAATACACAAAAAACAATCCTGCTTATCAGCAAAAAGTACAAAAGTATGCTTAAAGCCGCCCCGACAAGCATATACCAGCGGATTTCTCCATTTTGAAATTTATACCACAAAAAAGCTGAGGAGACGATAATTAATAGCCACATAACAACATCTGCCGGTGCATCCCTCCCAGATACATATCTTATACTGCGGAAAATATCATAAATGCTACCAGCCAAAATTCCTATAAGAATTGATGCTGCAAAGCTCTCCAACTCGTAAACAGTCGATACTACCATATACTCTTACCTGAAAAGGTCTCGAAAGAAACTTCGTTTTTCCTTTATATCCATATAATCCATCTTATCAATTTTGCCGGTCAAAACTATTTCTCCGTTCTCAATCGATAAATCCTCAAGCTTCAAACCTTTACCCGAAACATAAAGTCCTCCAAGCGCGGTTTTCAAAACAATCTCACTGTCAGAAAAGCTCTCAACATTTTCCACAAGTCCCACCGAAAGCTTAGACCTATCTAAAAGTGAAAGAACCTGATTTTTATCATTATATTCCTTTTCCATAAAAAAACACTCCCCTTTTTAATAGTATATGAGAGTGCAATTTTGTTATTACAGGACTTTATACATAAGGGCAGCATCATTTTTTAAAGCGTGCTCTACTACTTGCAAAACCTCAACCTTTATCATCTTTTCGCCCATTTTTATTTCCAGAATATCGCCTACCTTCACATCGTATGATGCTTTGACGATACGTCCGTTTACCTGAATTCTTTGCGCATCGCAGGCTTCATTCGCAACAGTTCTGCGTTTTATAAGCCGCGACACCTTTAAATATTTGTCAAGTCGCATACTACCTCCGAAAAAGAACAAAGCGGATACGTCTCTTGCCACAGGCGGCGGACGAAACAATAACGCTTTGTTTTCCCCTGTGCATTTTTAAAAGCTGAAAATTTTGCACAGGCATTCAATTTATATTTTCATATAATAGGAAATATGTAATTTGCTATTATATGAAAAGAAGTTCCTCTTATAAGAGGAACTTCTGAATTTCAAGTAATTATTTGTTAACAATATCCTTGAATGCTTTACCAGCCTTGAATGCAGGAACCTTTGAAGCAGCAATCTTGATAGCTTCGCCTGTACGTGGGTTCTTACCTGTTCTTGCTCCTCTTGCTCTAACTTCAAATGTACCAAAACCTACGAGCTGAACCTTATCACCATCTGCTAATGCACCTGTGATAGCATCGATAACTGCACTAATAGCCTTTTCTGCATCTTTTTTTGACAATGCAGCATTTTCTGCAACAGCTGCAACTAATTCTGTCTTGTTCATAATTCTTTCCTCCTAAAAAATTTTATATTCGGGAATTAAAAATTCCCCTTACGAATACACATTTTATTATAAATATAGCCGCTTGTCAATAGTTTACTGTGAATTTTTAGCATTTTTCTTGAATTTATACATATAAAATTGTAGAATTTGACAACAATAACCAATAAAAGTCCGTTTTTTTTAATATTTTCGTTAATTTTTACAATAATTTTATTTTAAATTTTATCACGAAAGGGACGTTTTTTATGAAAAATGAATCCTTTATGAAGGGTACTTTAATACTTATAGTTGCAAATGCTTTTTCAAAAATTTTAGGGGCTCTTTTAAAAATCCCGCTTACATATATTCTGGGTGAGCAGGGAATGGCTATTTATCAGACAGCCTTTTCTGTTTACATAATGATTCTTTCACTTATAACCTCCGGCATACCTTTTGCTATATCGAAATACATATCCGAAGAGCTTGCCCTTTCAAGACTCGGGAATATCCGTTTCACAGTTCGTTTCTCTGTTTTTCTGATGTTTGTTCTGGGTCTTTTTTCGAGTGCTTTAATGTTTTTTGGTGCAGATTTTTTTGCTTACGCAATGAAAGACCCTAAATCCACACTTGCACTCAAGGCAATAGCACCTTCAATATTTTTTGTAGCTTTAGGCGCAGTGTATAAAAGCTGTTATCAGGGCTATGCTCACCAGATGCCTACTGCAATATCACAAATTATAGAGGCTTTTATTAAGCTTATAGCAGGCTACAGCCTCGCTTTTTGGTTCTCTGCCTTTTCTGTCCGATATGCATCTGCAGCGGCAGTATTTGGAGTCACCGCAGGCGAAGCTTTAGCAACCTTTATTCTATTTTTGCTTTATATACCATACAGGCGCGAGACCTTAAATCATTCCCCCGAAACTCCTCGGCGCGATATTATCCGCACCCTTCTTGCAGTTGCCGTACCAATGACCGCAGCATCGGTAATTTCGGGAAGTCTCTCCCTTTTAGAAACCTCGGTAATACGTAACAGGCTTACATCTATTATTTTCTCAAGTGACTCTGCACAAAGCTTTTTATCACAATATTCTTCCTACACTAATCTGTTTGACGATATTATAACTACAAAAAAGCTTTCTTTAGGCGGTGCAAGATGGCTATATGGCGCATATTCCGGCTATGCGGCAACAGTTTTTAATCTTCCCTGTGGAATTCTTGCATCCTTTGGTGTATCCATCCTGCCTGTTGTCACACGATGTATTGCACTTAAAAACTACCGTCATCTGAATTTTACTGTGGCGTCTACTTCAAAGATAATTCTTGCAATATCTATGCCTTGTGCTGCCATAATGTCCTTTTTTTCAAAGGATATACTTTCTATACTCTTTAAAAATACGGCATCTATGGAAATGCTTTCCTTTATGGCACCCCTCTTAGTTATCATAACGCTAATACAATTTCTTTCATCAGTTCAATACGCATCAGGGAAAATTTTTATACCCTTTATTTACAACATTATCTGTATGGCAGTTAAAATATTACTTTCTTATCTTTTAATTGCTATGCCGTCTGTCAATATTATGGGCGTAATAATAAGCACATACGCAGCCGCCTCCCTGCAGCTCATTCTTATATTGAGGCTCTTAAAAAAGAATCTGGGCATTTCACCTTTATCATTTGCAAATTTTTTGAAAATAATTTTATGTACTTTATTGATGCTTTCGATTGCTTTGCTCCTATATTCACCTCTCTCTGCAATGTTAAGAAACTACATAGCTGCATTTTTCCTTACTATGATTATTTCTGCACTTGGCTATATTGCAGCGATATTTTTGTTTGGTGTTATGACAGGCGACGAAATAGCAAGATTAAGACATTAAGGCTTTTACCTATATTTCATAATTTTGTGTAAAACATATCAATTTACTTGGCATAGTATTCTTAAACGTGCTTATAAAGCGCGCAAATAAAAAAACGACTGTATAAACTAATATTATACAAAAGGACTGCATTATCCCTATGAATATGTGACACCCCTACCGTGCACATTTAAATAAGATGAAATGCAGTCCCTTTTTATATTTTTGTCAATTTCTGTCACATAGCTATCATTAAGCGCTCTGCCTGCTAAGGCAAATTTTAATTTCAGCCGCCAATCAAATCTGCCACTTCTGTTCCACCTTCATTTACAGGTGCTGCAGACAGAAATCCATCCTGTATGCCAGGTCCGATTGTCGGAATCCCTCCGCTTTCCAGTAAAATTGAATCCTCAATCGCAAATTTGGAAACTTCCATTTCCGGCTTTAAATACTTTTTCATTATATTATCCCTCCGTTGTTTTTGGTGTTACGATATAGATATCTTCCAAAATTACACTTTCTGCTCTCAATTCTTCTCCATCATAATTAATTGCATATGGTGTAATAGTTATATTCTTGTTGTCATACATTTCAGGAACCCCTAAAGAATAATAGAAGATATATTTGGCATTCTCATCAAATCTCTCCGGTTTGAGAGTTTCTATTTCCCCTGTAGATTTAGTAACATTTATTGCACTAAATGCTTTTGTACTTCCGCAGTACTTGCTATTTCCTCCTTCAGGAGTTACATAAAATCCCACCTCTTCATAATCAAGAGAATCAATACCTCCCATCATGATTAACTGGTAATATGTTCCATATTCTGCGTCTGTCTGAGGTGCATATGATATATAGTATACATCTGTATTAAAAGTACCATATTGGGGTGCTTCTTCTGTTATTTCAGAATCTTCATAAACAGTTGTAACATTGATAGTTGCAGTTGGTGCTTTTATCAGTTTTGAAGTTTCCTTAACCACCAAATCATACTCACTTGAACCTGAGACTGTTACAACAGAATCACCATCAACTTTCAATTCCTGAGCAGAATCCAGCTTTATTCCATTTTCGCAATTAGTAAGTGTGACTGTACTATCGGTTATTGTGCCTGCTGCGCGACGTATACCATTTCCATACATATCTGTCATTATTATGCTCGAATTGTCAATATCATATGTACCATACTGAAGACCACGTGCAAGCTTTTGAACATTAATAGTACTGTCTTCAATTTTTACATTTGAAGTATTGTTCTGGAAGTAGAATAAGTTTCCGCCCTCATCCGGATTAAATGTATTGTTGTAAAGATTTATCTTACAGTTTATGAATACGAAATCTCCGGTATCCTCTGTCGGAGTAACCCCTACACTGTCAGGTGCTGCAGTAAATATGCCGCAAGCATTAATGCTCTCTCCTGCATTTGAGAAATTGACATCTTCAAATGTCACCGTATTATTATGATTCCAGAGCCAGAACACACCGGTACCTGCTTGTTCGTCAGTAATTTTTATACTGCCGTTTTTAAAGGTCGTATTCTTTGTATAAACGTGGTCACCTCCCATACTCAGGATGTTCCCATTCAAATCATAGATAATATTGTCACAACCAGGTTCAATACTCTCATCACGATTAGAAACTGCTATACTTTTCATAAGGCCTACTGTCACATTTGCCTCGCCCGCCTGTATCATTTCTTCAGCCGCGGCTGTCGCCTCTGTCAATGTTTCAAAAAGTGTGTTTCCTATATATGCAGCATAGTCAATTACCATTTCACCTGTTGTATCGGACGGGGAATTATATGCTGCACCGATAAGACCTCCATTAACAAAATCATTTGTGGTTAATGTAGTTTTTTCACCATTTTCGTTTGTATAGCTGCTTGATATTTCCCCTGTAAATTGGCAATCTTCAAAGGTTACTTTTGTGTTGGTCTGATTATGCCACACACCTGCGATACCTCCTATTTCCTTTGCTCCCTTAAGAGATGTTGCATTTTCAATCTTTACATCTCCGGAGCAGTTGATATTTTTAAATATATTACTATAATGCGCAATTCCTGTAATTCCGCCAACATCACGACTTGAGCCTGTTACATTGATATTTGACGAAATATTAGTAAGCTTGTGTCCGCCTTCTCCAATGAATCCGATAACTCCACCGACATATGTACGGTAAGCAGTTCCATCCTCAACAGAGTTTGCATAAACGTAACTTGTTTCGTCTACATCTACAGTAATATCTGTCCAATCCGCATAGGCATTTCTTCCACCTACACCGCCTACATAAGCCATACCGTTTATTTCAACGTGACCTGTTAAATTGATGTTTGTGTATTTTGATGTATATGGGCATCCTGCCACCGCACCAACACCAAGATATCCAGAAACCTTTGCATTATTTAGCGTAAGATTTTTAATTTCTCCATTTGTTGTGTAGCCAAACAATCCTACATAACTATTATTGCCTGTAATTACAAGATTTGAAATTGTCTTGCCGTCGCAATCGAATGTCCCCTGGAATTTGTTTGTTGAATTACCAATAGGTGTCCATTCCTCATTCACAAGGTCAATATTATCTGCAAGCTTTACAACTTTCTTTGAATAGTTATTGCCTGCATTTACGTCGTCTCTAAACCACTTGAGTTCTTCAAGACTTCCGATTAGGTATGGATTTTCCGCAGTGCCTTCCCCTTCAATGTCAGCAATAGCTACTCCGCCAAGTTCTCTCCATTTTACAGGGTTTAAATTATCTGCACCACTCATTTTGGCATCTGTTGTATCAACAAGTACGCCATCAACCCACAGTTCAACCTTTGTCGGTATATCCTTTGAGTTTGGCTGATCTTTTTCCCAAGTTGTTGTCCAATACTCATCATTTGATGCAGGATAGATGAAGTTCCAAGTTACATTAACATCACCATCTATAATTCCGCCTATATTGTTAAGGTTCGTTGTAGCAATCAGCTTTTCATTTGAATAAAGCTTTAATACATAGCTTTCTTTAGCATCAGCCTGACCTTCACCCCATACACGAACATATCCGTCTACTTCCTTTGTGTAAGCAGGTGAGTTACTTCCTTTTGGACCTGCAGTTTTTATATTATCTGCTGTGTGACCGTTTTTATCAAGTACAACGCCTTCAGGGAGCTCTGTGACCTCTTCTGTGTCATACATTAGAACAATAGTATCGCCTGCTTCTGCAACCGCCAAAGCGTCGCTTACTGTTGTGTAAATCTTGCCATTAACAAGAACACCGCAATCAGCATAAGTGTCGTTCATACAAGCAATGTCAGTTATGTCAGCTGTAACAGCTGTTCCGTTAGGTGCACCGTCTTTATCAAGTTCGAACACACCTGTGGAAGAATAAGTATTTCCTTCTAACACTACACTTTCACCATAGGTAAGCACGATAGCAGGTTTGTCGCTAACAGCTGAAAAATCACTGTTCTTTACAGTAAGAGCAGTAGTTTTTGCCTGACCTTCTGCGTACATCTTGATGCCTCTGTAGTCATCAAAAGTACAGCCATCTACCAAAATTTCTGCACCATACGCCCATAAGCCATATTTGTCATTTGAACGTTTAAAGGTACAGTTTGTGTAGCTTGTAGAAGCACCTGATGCACAAGCACCATTTGCAAAGTAGCAGTTAGTATAAACTACTGTACCTGCTCTGTAGACAGAGAATGCAACATTCATAAATCCTGCATCGCTCGCAAATGCACCTGCCGGCTTTGAAAGAATGAGGTCAGTAAAGGTTACGTCAGGAGTTCCATTTGCATTTCCTGCAATATATCCGTTTGAACCATTACGTGTAATGCTGATTTCAGCATCTTCTGTCTTACCCACAAAGTTGATTTTCTTGTAAGTACCAACAAGATTTTCAGTAGCGTCAGTATATTCAACCTTACCATAAAGCTCTATGGTTACTTCCTCTGCTGTCAAATCGTTTGCCGCTGTCATTGCAGTATCAAAGCTTGCATAGCCTGTTCCATTTACGGTTGCAACACTTGATACCTCTTCCAAACCACTTTCTGATTCAGTGTCGATTACATCCTCTGCATAAGAAACAGCTGCACTTGACATTACCATTGTCAATGAAATCAACAATGACAAAATCTTTTTCATTTTCATTTTTTTACTCCTTTCTTTAATGCATAATTTATTAAAATCGCAAATAGCGGTTTTAAACATACTTACAATTTTTCCCCTAACCAGCGGATATTTCCATTATTTCGCACTTTCCCGTCATAGATGCTGGCCGTTATAGTTTCTCCAAAAATCCTCTTTTCTCCCGTTAGACCTTTTATCAAAATAAAAGGAATTACAGCTATTTTTTCAGAAAATCCTGTTTCCGGTATATCAGAGATAATAACATTAAAAGCACCGTTTCTTTTCTTAAAAGCACGAATGTCATCGCTTGAAACAAGGGTATATAGTTCTTTCTCCAATGCTGTCACCAAAAAAAATCCAAAGCTCACCATATAATCCATATATGTCTTGAAGCTTGCTGAGTCAAGCTGGACAGACACAGAAATCGCACCAATGCGTGAATCACTATCTTTCTCACCATAATATCCGGCATCAATAGTGCTTGCAAAAAATATACGACATCCTGTATTATATAGATGACTTCCGTAGATAATATCTTTATGCATAACCATCCTCCTTGCTGCTTGTTAAAGATTCAATCCTGATTCATGTTATCCTCAGAAATGTTTCTCCATACAACTCTATCAACTGTTACTCCTATGGGCTGAAGCGGTCTGTATTCAATGTCGAGCTCACGCATAAAGGTATTTTCCTCTTTCGAGCATCTAAGACGTATTATTTTTGCAAGCGGTTTTATATATTTTTTATTCATTGTAATTCACCTTTCGCTATACAAAGAGTGAATTAATTATAACATACGTTCCACTATTTGTCAACTAAATTATAAGTATTTTTCCACCATTTGTAAACTTTATTGTTGTATAATATGTTAGAAAGTCGGTGATAGAATGAAAATGCAATTTTCAGACAACATCCGAAAACTACGCACAGAGCGGGGGCTCACACAATCGCAGCTTGCAGTAATTCTTGGCGTCAACAAGTCAATTATTTCTGCATACGAGAACCAAGATAGGCTGCCATCTTTAAATGTATTAATTAAATTATCAGCAGAATTCGGTGTACCTATGGAACAATTACTCGGGGTGTTAAAAAGCAAAACTATTGACGTGTCAAAGCTCACAAAGGAACAAACTATGCTAGTTTCTGAGATAGTTGCTCAATTCAGTGAACTAAACAATAATTAATTGCACCAAAAAAAACAGCAAGAAAATCTTGCTGTTTTTTTGGATTTAGTAAATCGTGCTTAGCTTACTTTTTCCCTGATAACCTCAGGCTCTTTATTGTCAGTAATACAATCCTTATGGATTATACATTTCTTAACATCAGATTCTGAGGGGATATTGAACATCAATTCCGTCATAGTTTCCTCAATGATAGACCTTAGTCCCCTTGCACCGGTATTTCTCTTTAGTGCCATATCTGCAATAGCTTCTACTGCATCCTCATCAAAAGAGAGTTCAACATTATCCATACCCAAAAGCACCTGATACTGCTTTATAAGTGCATTTTTTGGCTCTGTGAGTATTTTAACAAGTGCATCCTTATCAAGCTTTGAAAGCTTTGCGACAATCGGCAGTCTGCCTATAAACTCAGGAATAAGACCAAACTTCAAAAGGTCCTGCGGAGTTATTTGTCTTAAAAGCTCTGAAACATCTGCTTCCTTTTTGCTTTCAATCTCTGCACCAAAACCAAGATTTCTCTTACCAACACGGTTTGAAATAATTTTTTCAATTCCGTCAAATGCACCACCGCATATAAACAAAATATTCGTTGTGTCTATCTGTATAAACTCCTGATGCGGATGCTTTCTTCCACCTGTTGGTGGTACGGATGCGACAGTTCCTTCAAGCACCTTTAATAGAGTCTGTTGAACACCCTCTCCGCTTACGTCACGTGTTATGGATACATTTTCGCTTTTTCTTGCGATTTTATCTATTTCATCTATATAGATTATACCCTTTTCAGCAGCTTCAATGTCATAATCCGCCGCCTGAATAAGCTTTAAAAGTATATTCTCAACGTCTTCGCCCACATATCCTGCCTCGGTAAGAGTAGTCGCATCAGAAATTGCAAACGGCACATTTAAAATACGCGCCAAATTCTGCACAAGGAATGTCTTTCCTGAACCTGTCGGTCCTATCATTAAGATATTGCTCTTTTGAAGCTCTACGTCCTCTGCATCCTGATGTGCAATACGTTTATAATGATTATAAACAGCTACCGAAAGTATTTTTTTTGCATCCTCCTGACCTATAACATACTGGTCAAGAATTTCCTTAATTTCTCTCGGCTTAGGTAAATCTCCTGCAGTTTCAAAGTTCTTTGTATCAAAGTCTCCTGCCAAGACCTGTTCACACTGCTTAACACAATCGTTACAGATGTAAACTCCCGGTCCTGACAAAAGCATCTCTACTTCAGATTCCTTTTTACCGCAGAAGGAGCAGTGAAGCTCATTCATATCTTCTGCTTTTGCCATTATTTATACCCCTTTATTTACTTTCGGCTTGTAATAACTTCGTCAATCAAGCCATAACTTTTAGCAGCCTCTGCAGACATAAAATTGTCTCTTTCAGTATCTGCCATAATTACATCAAGCGGCTGACCTGAACGCTCTGCCATAATCTCATTAAGATGCTTTTTAATAGCTATGATGCGCTCTGCGTGAATTTGAATATCTGTCGCCTGACCCTGAAGCCCGCCAAGAAGCGGCTGATGAATCATAATTTCGCTGTTTGGGAGTGCAAAACGCTTGCCCTTAGCTCCTGCTGTCAGCAAAAATGCACCCATACTTGCAGCCATACCTACACAAATTGTTGACACATCGCATTTTATGTATTGCATTGTGTCATAAATTGCCATACCTGCTGTTATTGAACCGCCCGGACTATTAATATAAAGCTGAATATCTTTATCCGGATCCTTGCTTTCAAGATAGAGCATCTGTGCAACAACTAAGCTTGCAGATGCATCTGTCACCTCTTCGCCAAGAAAAATAATTCTGTCCTCTAAAAGTCTTGAAAAAATGTCATAGCTGCGTTCGCCGCGGCCAGTCTGTTCTACAACCATTGGTACTAAACTCATAGTTTCACCATAGCCTTTCTTCTCACATACTTTTTTAAAAAGGTTCTGCCTTATCTGTGAGAGGATAAGGCAGAAATATTGTTTACTTATTCTTTATCTGCAGTTTCAGCCTTTGGCTTTCTGCCTCTTGGCTTAGAAATCTTTGCCTTGTTAACAAGCATATCTACAACCTTGTTCATCGCAAGCTCATCCTTAAGTCCTGCAATATCAGATTCCTGCATAAGCTCTTTAAGCTTATCAGCTTCCATATTGTACTGCTTTGCCATCTCAGCAATTCTATCGTTAACTTCTTCGTCAGTAACACAGATACCCTCAGCCTTTGAAATTGCTTCCAATACCAAAGAAACCTTGAGCTGCTTTTCTGCCTGTGGCTTAAAGCTTTCCTTCATAGCTTCAATGTTTGAGCCTGTATACTGCATATACATATTGATGTCCATACCCTGATACTGAAGTCTCTGAGCAAAATCAGAAAGCATCCTGTCAGTCTGGTCCTTAATCATAGCCTCAGGGATCTCAACTTCACAAACTTCAACCGCTTTTTCAATTACTGCATTTTCAGTTTCAGTCTTAACCTTGTCAGCTGCAACCTTTTCAAGTCTTTCACGAACAGAGTTTCTGTATTCATCCATTGTCTCAAATTCGCTTACTTCTGATGCAAAATCATCATCAAGCTCAGGTAACTCTCTTACCTTGATTTCGTGAATCTTAACCTTGAACAAAGCCGGCTTTCCTGCTAAATCAGGAGCATGATACTCTTCAGGGAAGGTAACGTTTACGTCAACATCCTCTCCAATCTTTTTGCCGATAAGCTGATCTTCAAAGCCAGGAATAAATGTGTTTGAACCAAGCTCAAGCTCATAGCCTTCTGCTGTGCCGCCCTCAAAAGGAACACCGTCAACTGAACCTGCAAAGTCGATTGTAAGAATGTTTCCGGCTTCTGCCTCTTTACCTTCTTCCTGCGGAACAAGTCTTGCATTTTTAGCCTGAGCAGTCTTTATATCATTTTCGACGTCTTCGTCAGTTACATTATGTTCAATTTTATTAACCTTTAAACCTATATATTCACCAAGATTTACTTCAGGCTTTGTTGTAACCAAAGCTGTAAATACAACAGGTTCACCCTTTTTGATTTCTTCAACATCAACTTCCGGGCGGGCTGCAGCTTCAATTTCTGCTTCCTTAAGTGCTGCCTCATAAGCCTCCGGTAAAACTTCATTGATAGCATCATCATAAAATACTGCTTCTGTATAGTATTTTTCAATAATACTTCTTGGAACTTTTCCCTTTCTGAAGCCCGGTACGCTATACTTCTTTGCGTTTTTTGCATAAGACTTGTTCATAGCCTCACGGAATGCTTCCGCCGATACTTCAAATGTTAATTTTACGAGATTTTTTTCTACTTGTTCTGATTTAACAGCCATAGTTATTAAATCCTCCTCATCTAATTGTACGACGCTACATTACGCCATTATTACATCTTTAATATTATATCATAAATATACAAAATTTCAAGTGCATTTTAGCTTTTTATTAAAAAACACTAAATTTAGCTCTCAATCAGCTATCTTAACAGGCATAAATTCACGATAATCACAGGATACCAGCATATATTCAGTTCCATCAAATTCGCCCTCAAATGCATTTTTTATTCCTGACGAATGGATATGCCCGAAAACGCATTTTTTTATATTGTGGTTTTTCAAAAAATCTGCCATAGCATTTTCCCTATAATCTTTAAGGATTGGCGGAAAATGTGTAAAAACGATAATGTTGTCGGGTTTTTTTGCCGACTTTACTGAAAGCTCAAGCCTTCCGATTTCACGGTCGTAGATTTTTTGGTCTTCCTCGCTCATCTTTCCCATAGGAGTGCTCCAGCCTCTACTTCCGCAAATAGAAATCCCATTATATTCAAAGCTGTTATTTTGCAAAAATTCTATATTTTCATACCCGTTTTTATTGACGAATTCTTTAAGCTTATTCATAGTTGTCCACCAATAATCGTGGTTTCCCTTAAGCAGTATCTTTCTGCCGTTTAAGTTGTTTAAAAAATCAAAGTCAGCCTTGCTTTCTTCAAGATATGTCGCCCACGAAAAATCACCCGGCAAAACTACAGTATCTTCGGGCTTTACTATGCTTTGCCAATTTTCAAAAAGCCTCTCAACATAGTTTTCCCATTTTTTACCGAATATATCCATAGGTTTGTCTATTCCAAGCGGCAGATGCAGGTCTGCAATCGCAAATAGTGCCATATACTTCTCCTTATCTGGTACTGAAAAAAGACGGATGCTTCCGCCTTTTTCTTATAAAACCTTATTTAAAAAGTCTATTGTTCGCGGGTTTTTAGGGTTTCCAAACATCTCATCGGGTGTTCCCTGCTCCATAATAATTCCATCATCAATAAAGATAACTCTGTCTGCAACTTCACGGGCAAATCCCATTTCGTGCGTTACGCAAATCATCGTCATTCCTTCTCTTGCAAGCTCCTTCATAACAGTAAGAACTTCTCCCACCATTTCAGGGTCAAGAGCTGATGTAGGCTCGTCAAAGAGCATAATATCCGGCTTCATAGCAAGTGCTCTCGCAATCGCAACTCTCTGCTTTTGTCCTCCAGAGAGCTGGGATGGATAGTTTTCTGCCTTATCTGTAAGACCTACTTTATCTAAAAGACGCATTGCCTCCGCCTTTGCTTCTTCCTTAGTTGCCTTTTTTAAGTCAACCGGAGCAAGCATAAGGTTTGAAAGAACATTCATATTTGCAAAAAGATTAAAATGCTGGAAAACCATTCCTATATTCTCTCTTACCTTATTTATATTAATCTTTTTGTCATCTATATGATACCCGTCAACTACAACCTCACCGCTTGTAATTGTTTCAAGCCTGTTTAAGCACCTTAAAAAAGTCGATTTTCCCGAGCCGGAAGGTCCGATAACACAAACAACTTCACCCTCGTAGATATCTACAGAAATGCCGTCTAAAACCTTTAAGTTTCCAAAGCTCTTTTTGAGGTTATCAACGTGAATTTTTACATTCTTATTATCTCCTACCACGGTTCAGTCTCCTTTCCAAAGCATTTGCAACCTGCTGGAGTGCCAGAATTACAACCAGGTACATCACTGCAACAATAGTCCAAACCTGGAACGATTTAAATGTTATAGAGATTACATTTTGTGCTTTATTAACCAATTCCGGAAATCCGATAACAGACAGGATAGAGGTGTCTTTTAATGTAATAATGAACTGATTTACTATACTTGGAATCATATTTTTGATTGCCTGTGGAAGAACAACACGGAACATTGAGCGCCAATATGTAAGTCCGAGACTTCGTGCAGCCTCCATCTGCCCCGGGTCGATTGCCTGTATGCCTGCGCGGATTATTTCAGACATATACGCACCGCAATTTAAAGAAAGACAGATCGTTCCTGCCTGAAGCGCAGAAAATACTATTGGCATACCTATGCTTTTGAGTCCGTATGGCACACCAAAGTACACAAAAAATGCCAAAACAATCATTGGTACCCCTCTGATTAAGTTTACATAAACGGCAGCAATCGCCTTGCTTATTTTATTGTCTACAACACTCGCCAGACCGAAAAATATTCCTAAAATACACCCGAAGAACAGTCCTAAAAGAGCGAGTAGTAGGGTTTGTCCCATAGCAGAAAGCAGAAGCGGGCTGTATGTGTTTATAATTTGGCTCATAGAGCAAAAAGCCTCCTATACATTCCATAAGGGCATCGGAAACCCAATGCCCTTACAGTTAATTGTAGTTTAACTATATTATTCACCAAGGTATCTTGCGATAATTTCGTCGTATTTTCCGTTTGCCTTGATGTTTTCAAGACCTGTATTAAACTTGTCAACAAGTTCCTGCTTTTCAGCATCAAAGATAGCAAATCCGTACTGTGCAGGACTATTTTCTGTGCCTTCAACAAACTTCATCTCAAGATCTCCTGCTTTGATTTTGTACTTTAAAACTGGTGTATCATCAAAGCAAGCATCTATCTGTCCACCCATAACTGCCTGGTACATATCATCTGATGTCGAGAATGTTACAACCTCAAAGCCGTACTCATTCTTGATGCTTTCAGCATAAGTATTGCTCATTGTACCATTCTTAACTGCAACTTTCTTTCCTTCTAAATCTTCAAATCCCTCAATATCAGAATCTTCAGCTACTGCCATTCCCTGTGTTGCATCATAGTATCCATTTGAGAAAATCCAGCCCGATGCTTTTCTGTCATCAGTAATTGACGCACCTGCAATCATACCATCAGCCTGACCTGCCTGACAAGCTGCAATTGCTGCATCCCATCCAATATACTGAAGATCATATGTAAATCCCTGATCCTCTGCAATCGCCTTTAAAATATCCATATCAATACCAACAATATTGCCCTGTGCATCTTCAAATTCAAATGGGTTAAAAGCCTTATCTGTTGCAATAACATAATCTGCTTTCTTTGTTCCTCCGCATGATGCAAGGCAAGCTACTGACATAACAGCTGCCGCAAAAAGAGCTGTTAATTTAACAAACTTTTTCATATTTTTCGTCCTCCAATAATTCAATAATAAATTTATTATATCACATTATTTACAAAATTTCAATATTTTTATGAATTTTGACTATTTTAAATTAGTCATCAATTGTGTCATCGGTTGCACGTGTATAAATTGCGTTTATTTCTTCAGACGGAGCCTTATCAATCAAAGTCACAATGACAGCAACCAAAAGACCAGCCACAAACCCCGGAATAATCTCATAAATTCCGGTAGTTGCGGTTAGGTAGATAAACCATACAATATCAACAATCGCACCTGCAACAATACCTGCAACGGCACCTTTATATGTAAATCTCTTCCAGAACAATGAGAGAATTATAACCGGTCCGAATGCTGCACCAAAAAGTGCCCACGCATTTGATACGAGATTCATAATCTGCGCTGCCCCTTCACCACCTGATGCAATAAAGTAAGCGATAATTGAAACGATAACAACAACAAGTCTTCCTACCCACAATACTTCTTTATCTGATGCCTGTTTTCTTATCAACGGCTTGTAGATATCGCTTGTGAATGATGAAGATGCAACTAAAAGCTGTGAGTCAGCAGTTGACATAGATGCCGCAATAATTGCTGCAAGCAGAATTCCTGCAATAAATGCCGGGAACATATATCTTGTAAGTTTTACAAAGATAAGTTCCTGCTGTCCTGCTGAAAGAAGATTTGCTGCGAATGACTCTCCGCCATTCCACAAGAACATTCTTCCATAGTAAGCCATAAGTATTGCTGCGCCAAGAGTAATGGTTACCCATATTATAGCAATAGTTGCTGACTTTTTAACCATACTTGGCTTTTCAATCGACATAAATCTTACGATAATATGTGGCATACCAAAGTATCCCAGACCCCATGCAAGACCAGAGATAACCTCCTTAGGTGATGCAGAAAATAAGGTTGTAATAAAGCTGTATGTTGTGCCATCAGCACCTGT
Source organism: Clostridia bacterium (assembly GCA_045580145.1). Taxonomy (GTDB): domain Bacteria; phylum Bacillota; class Clostridia; order UBA1381; family UBA1381; genus UBA1738. The sequence goes on along the minus strand of JAZNNI010000024.1, from coordinate 10,693 downwards.
TACAGCTTCGCCCAGGAGTGCCGCATCTCTATTTCCGCTCGCTACAAGCATAATCGGAACAGCTAAAAGTGCTGCAAGCATCAAAAGTCCCTGAAAAAAGTCTGTCCAACAAACAGCCTTATATCCGCCAAGAAATGTGTATACAAGGATAATTGCCGCAAATATAATCATAGCAAGAGCTCTGTCAAGACTTGGGAAAAGCTGTGTAAATACCTGAGCACCAGCCGAAAAAGCAGATGCTACATATATTGTAAAGCTTATCAGGAATACTATTGCGCAGATAATCTTAAGTGCCGAGCTCTTCGACGCAAATCTGTTTGTAAGATACTGCGGCATAGTGATCGAATCTCCCGCTGCCTTCGAGAACTTACGAAGTCTTTTTGCGACTAAAATCCAGTTAAGAGCAGTACCGATTGCAAGACCAATACCAATCCATGCCTGGCCAAGACCAAATGCAAGAATACTTCCCGGCAGTCCCATCAGAAGCCATGCACTCATATCTGATGCCTGAGCACTCATTGCTGTTACCCAAGGCCCCATCGCTCTTCCACCCAAAAAATACTCTTTCTCACCGCCTGCATTCTTGGATTTTACGAAAAAGTAAACTCCAATCGCAAGCATTGCAACGAAATAAAGTACAAATGCTAATACTTCCATATTGTTTTACCTCACTTTTAATTTTTTTCAATATAGCTTTTATTGTACCATAATATTGCAAAATAGTCAAATATTTTCGGTAGTTATTTAAAAAATAAAGGACGGTCCGAACCGTCCAAACAAAATTTATCAGCTTTTCGGCTTTGGTTTAAATATCACAGCTGCCAAAAATCCAAACACACAAGCCGCACATAGTCCTGCCGCAGCTGCGGTGAACGCGCCTGTGAATATGCCCATAAACCCGTTTTCACTTACAGCTTTTTCCATTCCCTTGCAAAGATTATATCCAAATCCTGTCAAGGGAACAGTTGCTCCTGCCTTTGCAAAATCTACAAGAGGCTCGTATAATCCTAAAAGCTGCAGAAAAACACCTGACACTACAAAAGACACTAAAATCCTCGCCGGAGTCAGCTTAGTTTTATCAATTAAAATCTGTCCTACAACACAAATAAGTCCACCAACAACAAATGCCTTTAAATATTCCATATATCCTCCTATATATCAGAAAAACGTCTCTTTATCCGTGCTTATAACAAGCGCGTGCGCAATAGCAGGGATTGTTTCGCCCTGAAAAATCGTCATAGGATTCATAAGCGCACCCGTCGCCATCAATATTATACGTTTTATATTTCCCCGCTTAAGTTCCTTAAAAATATGTCCGCAAAAAACACTTCCGCAACATCCGCATCCGCTTCCTCCCGCATGGACATCCTGCTCCTTTATATTGAAAATCATTTTTCCGCAATCCTTATGCATAGGATAAATATTAAACCCTTTTTTATCCATAAGCTCGCAGAAAACATCCGAGCCGACAACACCCAAATCACCTGTTATTATCGCATCATAATCTTCAGGCTTTGTTCCTGTATCATTAAAAAGTGCAGTAAGTGTATCTGCTGCCGCAGGCGCCATAGCCGCTCCCATATTATTAACATCGCTTATGCCCATATCTATAACTTTCCCCGTCGTAACCGAATGTATATATGGTCCTTCTCCTCCTTTTTCAAGCACTGCAGCTCCCGAGCCTGTTACCGTCCACTGTGCAGATGGTGCACGCTGTCCACCATATTCAAGCGGATACCTATATTGCTTTTCTGCCGAGCAGTAGTGGCTTGACGTTACACAAAGCACCTTATCCGCCATATTTCCGCTGATTAACATACTTCCTATCATCATACTCTCTGCCATAGTAGAGCATGCCCCATAAAGCCCCAGAAACGGGATATCAAGCTCGCGCATTGCATAATGCGCACCCACACACTGATTTAAAAGGTCGCCCGCCAAAGCGAAATTTATATCCTGCTCTTTTAGATTCGACTTTTCAAGAACAAGCCGCGCCGTCTCCTTCTGTAATTTACTTTCCGCCTTTTCCCACGACTTCTCACCATAATAATCGTCCTCTAAAATCACATCAAAATCATCTGCAAGCGGTCCTTCGCCCTCTTTTTTACCCACAGTTGCCGCCGTTTGCTTTATATTTGCCATTATTTCAAATTGTATTGTCTGCTTTCCCAATCGCATCAAATCACTCCTTTTTTGATATTTTTATCAATAAAACAAGTTTTATGCGAGAAAGAACTCAAGAGTCGGCATATATTCATTCAAACCAATAAATAAACACTCTATATTGACTTTTATTCCCAATGAAAAGATAAATCTTTTGATATTTTTAAGAGCATTGACTTTTTACGTCGTGTATGGTATACTGTCAAAAAGGAGGATTATGATATGCTTGATGATTCTTTTAAAATAAGATACAAGTCAATCCCTTTAGCAACAAGCTTTGAGGATGACAGTATAAGTCCTACCGAAGCGCATAATCACTCGGAATTTGAAATTTTGCTGATAACCTACGGGACTTGCGACGTCACCATCAATGACACATCTTATCACGCAAAAAGCGGCGATATGATTTTTATAAACCCTATGGAGGTACATTCCATTAAGACATATAAAAACAATCGTTATTCGCACAAATGTATTTGCTTTGACTGTTCAATCATACTTGATACTGCAGTTTGTGAAAATCTTTTGGGAGAAACCCTGCATATAACCAATCATATCAATTCAGATGCACCGGAGTGCGAGCATTTGCGTACACTTTTTTCAAGCATTATAGAAAGCTTTGAAGAGGATAATTCTTATACAAACATTGAAATAACTGCATACATTTCGTTAATGTTTTCATACCTTTTAAAAAATTCTCTGATAGACAAGAATGTTAAAAAGACAAAAAATACCGTCTTTTGTAAAAAGGTACTTGAGTATATCGCACAGCACTACAGTGAAAATATAACGTCAAAAGAGACCGCCGAGGCTCTTTCATATAACCAAAGTTATTTTTGCCGTAACTTCCGCAAAAATTTTGACAAGTGTTTCTCTGATTATATCAATATGTATCGGATTGCCACATCAAGAAAATTGCTCGAAAGCGGAAAAATGACAGTTACACAAATCGCGACCGAATGCGGATTCAATTCCGCCGCATACTTTACCATCTGTTTTAAAAAGCATCTCAGTATGCTGCCGTCGGAATACAAGAAAAAAACACTTTCACCAAACTGATGGAAGTGTTTTTAGTTTATACATTTTTAGGCAATTTAGTTCTTATTTCGTCAAGGTGAGCATCCTCTCCGACAGAAATAAGGCTGAACTTACCATTTTCATATTCTGCCACAGTCACCGATGCATTTGTCACCCAAGGAATGTCCTTCATTTCTTCAAGAGTTTTACCTTTCCACAAGGTTTCAAGGGCACGTACAGGTGTCGCGTGCGTTGCAATCGCGACTGTTTTCCCTTCATTTTCCTCTGCTATCTGAGTTATAGCAGACAGCACTCTTTCTGCAAGTTCGGAGACCTTCTCACCATCTACACATCTTGATAGTCCGATATTGGTTTTCCATATGTTATATTCCTGTTCGTATTCTACGTCAATATCGTCAAATTTCATTCCTTCCCAAGCGCCTGCATAAACCTCGCGCATCCCAGGGGCAGGAATAACTTTTACTCCCACTTTGTCCGCTATATGCTCTGCGGTCTCAAACGCACGCTTTAAATCACTTGCATACACCTCATCAATCTTATATTTTGAGGCAATATATTCAGCGGTTCGTTCAGCCTGTTCGTGTCCCAACGGCGAAAGCGGTGCATCATATTTTTGCCCTGCAAATTTACCTTCAAGGTTCGCCATACTCTGTCCGTGACGGACAATAATTAAAGTTGTCATTGTTCTCTTCCTTCGTATATTTATTTTATATAAAGCCTGTATACTCTGGATACCGGCATTTTTTATATGTTTTTGTTAAACCCACACATTCTGGGCATGTTTCATTTTAAATATTCCTTTGCAATTGCGCAATATGCTGCTACACCCTTCCACAAAACTGCTTCATCAACATCAAACTTTGGATTATGATTTGATTCAATAATTCCTTTTTCGACATTATTGGTATGCAAAAAGAAATATACAGCTGGGATTTTTTCTGCATAATTTGCAAAATCATCTGAGCCCATTAAAGCAAATGACGTTTTTGTTGTAACACTTTCTTCTCCCAAAACATCCGTTATTGCCTCCGATACCAATGCGCTAAAATTCTCATCATTCATAATGGTAGACGAGCCACGGTTGATTTCGATATCACATTCTGCTCTGAATGCACTTGATATGTTTTCGCAAATACATTTCAATCTTTCTCCCATAAAATTGCGCACTTTATCATCCTGAACTCTGATACTTCCCTTTAAAATTGCCGTATCAGGAATTGTATTGTGGTCCAGCCCTGACTGAAAACTTCCGAAACTTAAAACAGCCGCCGTCCCCGCAGGCAACTCTCTTGCAGATATTTCTTCACAGGCATTTACTATTCTTGACGCTATCACAATAGGATCAATACCCTTTTCAGGGAATGCAGAATGAGTCCCTTTTCCTCGTACAGTTATAGTGAATTTATCCTTGCCCGCACTGACTGCTCCACCAAGAACAACTAAGCTTCCAGTTTTGATATCATTACCTGCTAAATTCCCAACGTGTAAAGAACAAATTGCATTGACCTCATCAAGTGCACCTTCTTCAAGCATATGTTTTGCACCTGTTCCCGTTTCTTCACCTGATTGAAACAAAAGTCTTACAGTTCCCTTAAATTCATTCTTGCATCCATTTAATATTTCGGCTACCCCAAGAAGTATTGCTGTGTGTGCATCGTGTCCGCATCCATGCATCTGCCCCTGTATTTCTGATGCATACTCAAGGTTTGTATCTTCTTTAATATGCAATCCATCCATATCAGCACGAAAGGCTAACGTTTGACCTGGTTGTTTACCCTTGATATCAACTATCAAACCATCATCGGTCCTATTTAGTTTATATGTAATTCCAAGTTCGTCTAATCTCCTGCACACAATTCCACGAGTTTTCGCAAGATTATCTCCTATTTCAGGATATTTATGCAACTCTCTTCGCATAGAAATAATCTTTTCATTAATCTTCTTGCATTCATTCAAAATTGATTCACTCATAAATACTCCTCACCATTATATCTTCTATCAAATTACAATATTATTTTTTCACAATAACGATTGGTTGATAAAATCCCGTTTCTTCAGAGAATTTTCATAAAATACCTGTTTTAGTTAATTACAATCGTGCACTGCAGTTATCCAATATTTTTGCCCTGCAAATTTACCTTCCAGATTCGCCATACTCTGTCTGTAACGGATAATAATTAAAGTTGTCATTGTTCTCTTCCTTCGTATATTTATTTTATATATAGACTGTATAAACTAAATGCCAATATTTTTTATCAAATTATGAATTAAACATTTTAATTAAGCTGCAAAAAAGCATTCTACAAGATAGTAAAATTCAGTAATTTACTTTATACACTCATACAATACATTTCTTAATCTGGGCTGAACATAACCCTCCTGATTGTTAAGCATATGATGAGCATAGAAAAAGCTAACATTGTTATCTATATCTATAAGTGCATTTGCTCCAGCAGCTCCTCCCCAGCCTATTTCACCTAAAGGTGTTCCAACCCCCACCCAGTTTACAATGCTTAAATATTTTGAACAAAAAGTCCTGCAAGCTTTACGCAAGCATCCATATCTCCCTTATCAACCATTTCGGACGGAGAATGAATATACCTTGTCGGAATAGAAATTCCGCCGGTCTTTACACCGTTTCCTGCAAAATGGATAACTCCGGCATCAGTTCCGCCCTCAGTCATAATTTCAAGCTGATACTTTATATCATTTTCCTTCGCAAGCTCTATAAGCTTTTCACGAACCTCGCGGCTTGTAATTACCGAGTAGTCCATAACTTTTATTGCCGCTCCCTCTCCAAGCTTTACCGCCATTTTAGGACATTTTGGTGTATCACCTGTATCGGTAATATCAACAGCAAGAGCATAATCGGGATTTATCGCATACGCGGCAGTTCTTGCGCCGCGAAGACCTACTTCCTCTTGCGTCGTGAATACAAAATACAAATCATTATTCGATTTTACGTTTTTGAGTGTTTCAATCAGCACCCAGCAGCCTACCCTATTATCGAGTGCCTTTGATATAACCCTTTCACCTTGCACATAAAAATCACCAACAAAAGTCGCAGAATCACCGACAGAAACTAACTTCTCCGCCTCCTCACGATTTTTCACACCTATGTCAATATACATTTTTGACATAGACCTTTTTTCGTTCTCTTCCTCTGTTCCGATTACACCGATTATTCCATTTTCAAATCTTACCTTACGATTTACAAGGTTTCTAAGGAAAAGTCCGCCCACGTCGGCAAAACGCAAAAATCCGTTTTCATCTATAAATGTGACAATTACTCCGATTTCGTCACAATGTGCCGCAAGCATAACCTTTTTGCCCGCTCCTTTTTTATGCACTATCAGATTTCCAAGTGCATCTGTATATATCTCGTCTGCATATTCAGAAACTTCATCTTTTATAAGTTCGGTTATCTTAGCCTCACAGCCTGATGGTGCATCACAGGAGGTCAGTTTTTTCAAAAGTTCCATTTATATCACCTCATCTATTCTATCTAAAAACAATTTTGCCAAATCGTACATCGCCTGTATATCCTTTTTCGATGCAATTCCGCACGGGGAATGCAGATATCTGCACGGGACAGAAAGAGATGCAGTTTTTACACCTGTACCCGTAATATGAATTCTTCCCGCATCATTTCCTCCCGAGGTCATTCTCTTATACTGAACAGGTATGTGTTCCTCTTTTGCCTCTTCAAAAAGCCACTTATGAAATTTCTTATCTACAATGGTTGTCCTGTCCATAAAGGTCACAACAACACCGCCTGCAAGGCTTGTCACATACTCGTGTTCTTCTGCTCCATAAACGTCACTGCACGTCGTTGCCTCAAGCACAAGAGCAATATCAGGCATAATTCTATGCGCCGCAACCCTTGCACCGCGAAGACCTACCTCCTCTTGAGTTGTAAAGCAGAAATAGGTGTCATATTTTACAGGCAGTTTTATAAGTTCTATAAGCGCCGCACATCCGGCTCTGTCATCAACAGCTTTCGCCTTAAATGTATCCTCGGAAAGCATCTCAAATTGCGTATCAAATGCTATATAATCTCCCAGCTTGACCTTTTTCTCGGCAGTCTTTTTATCCTTTGCGCCTATGTCAATAAAAAGATTTTTTACCTCAGGCACAGAGTCTCGTTCAGAGCGTTTTTGCAGGTGAATTGCCTTCATACCGATAATTCCCTTGACTTTGTTCTCGCCAATTACTACCTTTTTTGAAATTATAACTCTTGTGTCTATTCCGCCGACCGTCTTAAACTGAATATATCCCTTATCATTTATTCCGCTTACTATAAGTCCAACCTCATCCATATGCGCCGACAGCATAACTTTCTTACTGCTGTCTCCCTTTTTTAGTGCAATCAGGTTTCCTATAGTATCGACAGTTATTTCGTCGGCATACTTTTCAATTTCTTTTTTTATAAAGCTTCTTACTTCTCCCTCGTCACCGCTTATGCCATTTAAGTTTGTAAGCTTTTCTATAAGCATAACCATTCCTCCATATCATCGCCGATATTTTGTATAAAATGTGTCAAGAGGTCTGATACAGCCACTGCATCTTTAATAGAAATCGTTTCGACAGATGTATGCATATACTTTAGCGGTATTGACAAAAGCCCTGTTGGGATTCCGCTTTTTACGACCTGTATAGTCCACGCATCTGTTCCTGTATTTCCGCCCTCAACATCAATCTGTATTTTTATCTTATGCTCCTTTGCAGTTTCCAAAAGGCGCTCATAAATCTTCGGATGAATGTTAGGTCCACAGGTAACAACGACACCTTTTCCCACCTCATATGCCGAGTCAGAGTTGTCAGGTGTTATGCCGTGGCAAACATCAATCGCAATCGCTATATCCGGCTCAATTTCATATGCAGCTGTCATCGCACCAAAGCCGCCAACTTCCTCCTGAACCGCTATTACTGCATAAACATCGACGTCAAGCTCTAACTTATCAATATTTTTCATAACCTCAATTACTGCGGCAATGCTTGCCCTGTCATCAAGGGACTTCCCCGAAAACTGTCCCGATAAAAGCTCTCCCGATGACTGATTTAGTGTTATAGTATCGCCAATCGAAACAAGGCTTTTTACTTCCTCTGCTAAAAGTCCTGTATCGACAGCCATATCGATAAGCTTTGTGCTTTTTTCACTTTCGCCCTTGTCCTGAAGGTGTGGAGGCTTCGCACCGATGACACCTTTTAAATCACGTTTTCCGTGAACGACAACCTCGCCCGATGGCAAAATTCTCTGGTCAACACCGCCTACACCCACTATGGTTATAAATCCTCTCTCGTCAATATCCTTTACCATAAGTCCTATTTCATCACAATGTGCTTCAATCATAACCTTTTTGGCATCAGCTTTTCCACATCTTTTAATTGCAATAAGGCTTCCTAAATTATCGGTGTATGCTTCATCACAATACTTATCAAACAGTTTTTTTATTTCGTCGGTAATCCGGTGTTCAAATCCTGAAACACCGCGCATATCACTTAATTGTCTTATGAGCTTTTTCAAATTCACACTTCCTTTAAAGTTCATTAACTAATTTTTTAAAGAGATTTCCTCTCTCCTCAAAGTTTGCAAACATATCAAAGCTTGTAGATGCAGGTGACAACAAAACCACATCTCCATCTGTTGCCTTACTATGTGCAGTCTTTGCCACCTCATCATAGCTTTCGCATCTTATGATGATATTTTTATCACCGCCTGCCTTTAAAAAGGCTTCTTCTATCTTATCTGCAGTTTTTCCTATCAGAATTAATACCTTTACTTTCTCGCAAAGTGCAGGGCCAATTTCGTCATAAGGTATTCCCTTATCCTTTCCTCCTGCAATCATTATAACCTTTTTGTCAAAAACCTTTAAAGTATTAATACTTCTATTCGGGCTTGAATCTATCGAGCTGTTATAATATCTAACGCCATCCAAAGTTCTGACAAGCTCAATTCTATGCTCGACTCCGCCAAAGGTTTTTGCAACCTTCAAAACAATGTCGTCACTTACAAGTCCTTCTACCGCCGCAATCGCAGCCATATAGTTTTCCACATTATGCATACCAGGTATTTTTATGTCCCCGATACTTAATACAGGTTTTGTGTCCCTAAAAATCACATCATTCTCAAGATGCAGATATGCCTTTTCCTTTGATGAAAAATCTATGCAAATTCCCTTTGCTTCTTTTCCGATTTTTGCAGTCTCAACATTTGATTTATTTATTACAAGCTTGTCATTTTCCCCTTGATAAAGCATTATGTTCTTTTTAGCATCAATATATTCCTGATAATCCTTATGAACATCCAAATGGTTGGGACTAAGGTTTGTTATGACTGCAATTTTAGGAGATTTTTTCATCGTATGAAGCTGAAAACTTGAAAGCTCTAAAATCACCCAGTCATCTTTTTTCATCTGCTCAGCTTCAGTTAAGAGCGGATTTCCTATATTACCACCAAGCCACGTCTTATATCCTGCCTCTGTCATCATCCTATGGATAAGTGTAGTCGTCGTGGTTTTTCCGTCGCTGCCTGTTACTGCAATAATATTTGCAGGGCAAATGTCGAAAAAGACCTCCATTTCACTTGTTATAAGACTTCCTTTATCCTTTGCAGCTAAAAGTGCCGGATGGTCAAAACGAAGTCCGGGGGTTTTGAAAATTATTTCACCCGATAAGTTATCAAGATAATCCTCGCCCAGTATAAGTTTTACACCAAGACCCGATAGCTCATCATAAATCTCGCCAAGCTGCTCTTTTTCTCGTCTGTCGTAGCCTGTCACCTTTGCACCAAGCTTTACTAAGTATTTAATTAAAGGACGGTTTGAAATCCCGAGTCCTATTACCGATATATCTTTACCATAAACAAGAGTTTTAAATTCTTCTAATTTCATACATATCCCTCCACTTTTAAGTATACCACATTTATCCAAAAATAACAACACAAAAAAGATGTTTTGAGAAAAATCAAAACATCTTTTCATCAGTATATTAAATTATCTATTAAACGAGCTTTTCAGGGTCTACTACATAGCTTCCCATCGCAATTTTTATAAGGTCAATTAATGCAAATATGCTGCCGAGTCCACAAATTAAAGACATAATAATTCTAAATACACCTTTCTTTGTTTCACCCATCATAAAGTTGTGAATGCCCAAGCCACCAAGGAATAAGCAAACCAAAATTATTACGATTTTATCCTGACCATTTAAGTCAGCGCCTGCCTTTTTAACTGCAACGCCACAGTTCATACAAAAATCCGCATTTGCAGAAACAGTCTGACCGCAGTTAGCACAGAAAGTGTTTCCATTTCCCACTTTAACTCCGCACTTTACGCAGATTGCCTGATTATCATTCATAAGCTCGCCACAATTTTTACAATACATAATTATACCCCCTCTTATTTGGTAGTATAATTATAACATATCACAGAATATACTGTCAACAAAATTCTATGTTATACCACTTTTTTCGACATAATTATTTTAACAG
>JAZNNI010000023.1:0-2161 GCA_045580145.1 Clostridia bacterium | reverse complement strand
CGAGGCTGATTCGGATAGCTACTGTCAGGCTAAGCTAAAGGGACTCGAACCCTGAGAGGGTTTTTGCGTAAATAAAACGATTGATAATCGTTTTTAGCAAAAAGGGCGAAGTCCGGTACCAAAAGCGAAGCTTTGGGTGGACGAGCAAATAAGACGCGAAGCGGCTGTGTCCCTCTACCCCGATAAAACAAAAAAGACACCTTTCGGTGTCTTTTCAGACTGTCGAAAAAGTCCAGAAAAATCTGGGCTTTTTCTTCGTTTTATGGTATAATATCCTTGGGTGATGAAATATGATGCAAAAAGGATATGAGAACAGATACCAAGTTGCAATGATAAGTATAGAAGAATTAGTGCCGCAGGAGCATTTGCTAAGACAAATAAGCGAAGCTGTTGATTTTACTAAAATATATGAATTTGTAGAAGAATTGTATTGTGATGATAATGGCAGACCAAGTGTTGACCCGGTTGTGCTTTTTAAAATGGTATTGATTCAGCATTTGTATGGTTTACCATCATTACGCAGAACTGCTGATGAAGTGTCACTAAATATTGCATACCGTTGGTTTTTGGGATACGGCTTAACAGATGAAACACCGCATTTTTCCACAATTAGCTACAATTTTCGTCACCGTTTTAATGCAGATACAATAGACAAAATATTTGCATGGATATTAAATGAAGCTGCGGAAGCAGGATATTTAAAACCGGAAGCAGTATTCATAGATGGAACTCACATAAAAGCAAATGCCAATACCAAAAAGAAGATTGAAATAGAAGTTCCTGTCGCAGCCAAAAGATACGCAGATGAACTTTTGAAAGAAATTAATAACGACAGAGAAGAACACGGAAAGAAACCTTTCGATGATGATGATACTCCTAAGTCAAGCGGAAAGAAAAAAGACAACACATCTAAGAAAAAACTAAAAAATCGTAAGAAAGCAGAGAAAACAAAGAAAATCACCCAAAGTACAACTGATCCCGAAAGTGGACTTTTCGTAAAAGGGGAACATCAAAGACAATTTGCATATGAAGCACACACAGCCTGTGATAAGAACGGATTTGTTTTAGAAGCAGTTGTAACTCCGGGAAATGTTCACGATAGCGTAGCATTTGATGATGTATATGATAAACTTGTAGAAAACTTTCCAAACATAGAAACAATAGTAGCAGATAGTGCATACAAAACACCTCACATTTGTAAAAAGATATTTGATGATGGCAGAGTTTTATCCACAGCATACAAAAGACCTATGACAAAGAAAGGTGGTCACGAATGGTGGAAATATGTATATGACGAATATTATGATTGCATCATATGCCCTGAATATCAAATATTAGATTACAAAACAACGAACCGTGATGGTTACAGAGAATACAAAAGCAATCCTGAAATATGTAAAAATTGTCCCACAAGACATCTATGCACAGAATCAAAGGATTGCATAAAGACAGTTACTAAGCATATATGGTGGGATTACATAGAACTTGCAGAGGATATTCGTCAGACAACCGAATATGCTGATTTATACAAACTGCGAAAAGAGAAAATTGAGAGAGTGTTTGCAGATGCGAAAGAAAAGCACGCAATGAGATACACTCCATATACAGGTCTTGCACAGGTAACAAACTGAGTAAGGTTTAAGTTTGCAACTATGAATCTTAAAAAGCTTGCAAAATGGAAATGGAAGAGGAACAATACTTCTTCTAAATTACTCGTTTTTTTCGTAAATTTCATAAATATGAAGTAGAACCCGATTTTTACTTGATGCAAAATCGGGTTCTTCGACAGTCTGAGGGGTGGTACGGTTTCCGTACCACCCCTTAAAGTTAAGGAATAAAAAATATTTTCTAATTTTAGTAAAAGTATTGACAATTTCATTCTACTATGGTAGAATGAAATAAACTACAAATGTAGAATGTATATTTTCAGGAGGTACTGATATGAACAATATATCTATTGGGAGTGCAGAATTGGAAATAATGAAAGTTATCTGGAAAGCAAAAGAGCCTATAACTTCTCTTGATATTGGAAAAGAAGTAGAAGATAAGGGATGGAAAAAGACAACTATTGCAACCTTTCTTACAAGGCTTGTAGAAAAAGGTGTTTTGTCTGCTGATAAACAAGGCAAACTGTACTACTACACACCTTTAATATCAGAAA
>JAZNNI010000022.1:0-4230 GCA_045580145.1 Clostridia bacterium | reverse complement strand
ATTTAATTTACTTATTTATTTGCCTGAGCCTGAACCGCTGTAATTGCTACAACACCTACGATATCATCTGCAGAGCAACCTCTGGAAAGGTCATTGATAGGCATTGCAATACCCTGTGTTACAGGACCGTAAGCCTCAGCTTTGGCAAGTCTCTGAACCAGCTTGTAGCCAATGTTACCTGCGTCAAGGTCGGGGAATACAAGAACGTTTGCCTTACCTGCAACGGGGCTGCCGGGAGCCTTTGACTCACCAACTGACGGAACGATAGCAGCATCTAACTGCAATTCGCCGTCTACTGCCAAATCGGGATAAGCTTCTTTAACAATTCTTGTTGCTTCAACAACCTTGTCAACATCTGCGTGCTTTGCACTGCCCTTTGTTGAGTGTGAAAGCATAGCAACATATGCCTTGTCTTCAGCCAATAATTCAAATGACTCTGCTGAGCAGGCAGCGATTGCAGCAAGCTTTTCAGGGTCGGGATTCTGCTCAAGACCTGAATCTGCAAAGATAAATGTGCCGTTTGAACCATATTCACAATCAGGAACAACCATTACAAAGAATGCAGATACTAGCTTAACGCCCGGCTTTGTTTTAACAATCTGCAAGCTTGGGCGAAGTGTGTTTGCTGTTGAGTGGCAAGCACCTGAAACAACGCCGTCAGCGTCCCCTGCTTTAACCATCAGGCAAGCGTAATACATATAGTCACCAAGAGCTGTCTTTTTAGCTTCTTCATATGTAAGACCCTTTGATTTTCTCAGTTCAACAAAGAGATTCAAATATTCCTCTGTCTTTTCATATGTGAATGGGTCTATAATTGTTGCCTTGGAAATATCAAGGCCTTTTGAATTTGCCTCGACCTCCTCAGGTGTACCGATGATTATGATATTTGCAATATCCTCTTTTAAGATTGTTTCAGCAGCTTCAAAAGTTCTTCTGTCCATTGATTCAGGAAGAATAACTGTTTTCTTATCTGCTTTTGCACGTTCTTTGATTCTTTCTAAAAATTGACTCATTTTTCTATACTCCTTTTAAAAAATAATCGTTACAAATAATTATACAACATTTGATAAATTTTTACAAGGGTAAATCAGAAGAATTTTACATTTTTCATAGTTTTTTACTTGAATATTCAGAATATGTAGTGTATAATTTAAGCATAGAACATTTGGAGGTATAGTGCTATGAAAATTTTAGTTACAGGCGGTGCCGGATATATCGGCTCACACACTTGCGTAGAACTTTTAAATGCCGGATACGAAATCGCCGTACTTGACAATCTTGATAATTCCTGTGAAAAATCACTTGAGGCTGTAAAAAAGCTCACCGGAAAAGATTTCCCTTTCTATAAGGTTGACCTTTTAGACTATGAGGCAACTGAACAGGTTTTCAAGGAAAATAAATTTGATTCCGTAATTCACTTTGCAGGCTTAAAGGCAGTTGGTGAATCAACAAAAATCCCCATAAGATACTACCATAACAACATTACAGGGACACTAAATCTTGTTGACATTATGCAAAAGTATGATGTTTACAATCTTGTATTCTCTTCTTCTGCAACTGTTTATGGCACACCAAAGACAGTTCCGATTACTGAGGACTTCCCTACATCGACAACCAATCCATACGGCTCAACAAAGCTTATGATTGAAAATATTTTAAAAGACGTTTATGCAGCAAATAACAAATGGTCAATAACACTTCTTCGCTACTTTAACCCAATCGGCGCACACAAAAGCGGAATAATGGGCGAAGACCCAAAAGGAATCCCTAACAACCTTCTGCCATATGTTGCACAGGTTGCTGTCGGCAAGCTTGAATATATACACGTATTTGGAAATGACTACCCGACCCCTGACGGAACAGGTGTAAGAGATTATATTCACGTAGTTGATTTGGCGCTTGGACACTTAAAAGCTATTGAGAAAAAATCGGGCGAGTCAGGTGTTCACACATACAATTTAGGGACAGGAAATGGATATTCAGTTCTTGATGTTATCAAGGCTTTTGAAAAAGCTTGCGGCAAAGAACTTCCATACAAGATTGAGGAAAGACGTCCAGGCGACATTGCCGAGTGCTACGCAGACCCAAAAAAAGCAAAGGAAGATCTTGACTGGGAAGCAACTCGCGAAATTGCAGAAATGTGCGAGGACTCATGGCGCTGGCAGTCAAACAATCCTAACGGATACATTGAATAAGATAAAAATAACTCACCTCAAAATTGAAGTGAGTTATTTTTTTATGCATTGTTTTTAGTATAGTTTAAAAGTCCACCGGCATAAATCATATCCTTTTGTCTTTCAGAAAGTGATACATTTGCCTCAAAATCAAAGCCCTTAGTTTTATTTGTGACCTTAATCACATCACCTGCTTTAAGCTGAGATATGATGTCAGAAATTGCAAGCTCGTCGCCCTCAGAAATTCTGTCATAGTCTGTCTCGTTAGCAAACGTCATCGGCACAATTCCTGCATTGATTAAGTTTGCCATATGAATTCTTGCAAAAGACTTTGTTATAACAGCTTTAACACCAAGATAAAGCGGTGCAAGTGCTGCGTGTTCTCTCGACGAGCCCTGACCATAGTTTGAACCGCCGATTATAATAGATTTACCCATCTCTAAAGCTCTGTCGTGGAAATGCTCATCGCAAACTGCGAAGCAATACTCTGAAATCTTTGGAATATTTGACCTTAGCGGAAGAATTTTCGCCCCCGCCGGCATAATGTGGTCAGTTGTGATATTATCGCCAACCTTAAGGCTTACCCCTGCCTCAATATTCTCAGCGAGTGGCTCAGATACCGGGAATGGCTTAATGTTCGGTCCTCTTAAGATTTCAACTGTATCCATCTTTTCCTCTTCAATCGGAGGAACTACCATATTATCATTTATTTTGAATACTTCAGGTAATTTAAATTCTGGCATATCTCCGATTTCTCTCGGGTCTGTCAAGTATCCATTGACAGCCGAAATTGCTGCCATTTCAGGCGAAACGAGATAAATCTGTCCGTCCTTTGTACCTGAGCGTCCCTCAAAGTTTCTATTAAAGGTTCTTAGAGAAATACCCTTAGAATTCGGGGACTGTCCCATACCGATACAAGGTCCGCAAGCACTTTCCAAAATTCTCGCACCTGCATCAATCAAAATTGAAAGTGCGCCGTTTTCTGCCAGCATATTTAAAACCTGTTTTGAACCCGGTGCGATAGAAAGAGAAACATCAGGATGAACTGTTTTTCCTTTTAAAATATGTGCAACCTTTAACATATCAAGAAGGGATGAGTTTGTGCAGGAGCCAATGCAAACCTGATCAATCTTCATATTTCCGATTTCTTCCACGCTCTTTACATTATCAGGTGAATGTGGGCAAGCTGCAAGCGGAACAAGCTCTGACAAGTTAATCTCAACTACTTCATCATAAACTGCATCCTCATCTGCTGATAGAGGAGTGTAGTCTGCTTCTCTGCCCTGTGCCTTTAAGAATGTCCTTGTAGCCTCATCAGATGGGAATATTGATGTTGTTGCGCCAAGCTCTGCGCCCATATTTGTAATCGTTGCGCGTTCAGGAACAGAAAGTGTTTTAACACCTTCGCCGCAATATTCAATAACCTTGCCGACACCGCCTTTAACGGAAAGTCTTTTTAAAACTTCTAAAATTACGTCCTTTGCCGCAACCCAAGTTCTTAATTTGCCTGTTAAATTAACTTTTACAACCTTAGGGCAGGTTATATAGTATGTTCCACCGCCCATAGCAACTGCAACATCCATTCCGCCTGCACCGATTGCAATCATTCCGATTCCGCCGCCTGTAGGGGTGTGGCTATCAGAGCCAATCAGGGTTTTTCCCGGAATACCAAATCTCTCAAGATGTACCTGATGACAGATACCATTTCCCGGTCTTGAAAAATATATCCCGTGCTTTTTACATACGCTGCCGATAAATCTGTGGTCATCGGCATTTTCAAAGCCGGACTGAAGTGTGTTGTGGTCTATATACGCAACGCTCTTTTCAGTTTTAACTCTCGGAACACCCATAGCCTCAAACTCTAAGTATGCCATAGTTCCTGTTGCGTCCTGAGTAAGGGTCTGGTCGATTTTTATACCGATTTCGCTGCCCTTTATCATTTCGCCTTCGACCAAGTGCGCTGATAAAATTTTCTCTGTTAACGTTAATCCCATAAGTTTTTCCTCCATTTGTTAATAGATTAATTTTATACTTTTTCCCTGTGTTTGTCAATACA
>JAZNNI010000021.1:0-1519 GCA_045580145.1 Clostridia bacterium | reverse complement strand
CACTGTATATAACCTTGATTTTCTTCCGTTGCCATACTTCCGTTTTGAATTAGTTTCCGCATAGACTACCAAGAAACTATTGCCATTACTCTGCAAATCTACCTTGCGCATTATACAGATTATTCCTTAACTTAGGTAATTGACAGTTAATATAGCAATGCTGGTCGCAATCATAACAATACCGACAACTCTGTTTAATGTTTTTGCTGATGCCTTATTTGCAATTACTGCAGCAATCCTTGCCCATAAAAACGTAAACGTAACGCAAAGCACAAGACTGACCATATCAGGCATTCCACCTACAGCAAAGTGACTCACACCACCGGTTAATGCTGTAAATGCCATAATAAATACACTTGTTCCTACTGCCATATGCATTTCATATCCTAAGAAAGAAGTAAGCACGAACAAAAGCATCATACCGCCACCTGCACCGACAGTTCCGCATATAAAGCCGACTATGCCTCCGCCAACAACAGATTTGACAATCCTACTATTCCTACTCTGTTCCGCCATCTGTTCCTTTGTTGTCTGTACCGGTTTCAGCAAGAATCTTAATCCAATGATAATCATTGCAATCTGCATGGTTCCACTCATAGTCTTTTCCGGTAGAAAACTTGCCACATAACTTCCTACTGCTGTCATTGTCAACACAGAAATTAGTAACAAAATACTTCTTTTCACATCCAGATTCCCATTCTTTTTATACGTCCATGCACTTACTAAACTGGCTAAGACATCACTCATAAGTCCAATTCCTACAGCCTGATACGCAGGAATACCCAAAAACGTCACAAGCATAGGACCGATGACTGCTGCTGCACTCATTCCCGCGAATCCTGTTCCTATACCGGCTCCGGCTGCTGCAATAAAACACACTAAAACTTTTATTAACAAATCCATCTTTATGCTTCCTCCAATCTGTTCTCTGCCTTTTTATTTCTACTTACTTTAGGAATAAACTTTGAAGCAAACTTACATGCTTCCAAATACTGTCTTTCAAACTCCGCAATCGCCTGTTTGCTCACCTTCTTAAACAGAAGAAGCATGTAATGGAAAGGACACCGGTGAAAAGTTTAGTGTTTTCAAGGGTTTGACAAGATTTCTATAACAGGATATAACAGTTATTAAATCATATAAATTTCGTCATTTGAGAACTGAAATTTGTACCTACTTTTATTCTACTTCCAATATTGCTTCAAACAATTTAGCCGCCTCCCCCGGTTCCTCAAATATAGGACTATGCGCCGAATTATCAAACACATAGAATTCTTTTATAGGGGCATTAATCTGTTCATAATACTCATATTGCAAATCAAAACAGCATGTATAGTCATATTTGCCTGCAAAAAAGTAGATAGGAATCTGTAAAGAGGGTACTTCACTAAAAGCATTGAAATGCGTAGAATCATTTACAACCGGAAATTGTGCAGACAGCCCTTTTCCTCTCCATAAATTTATTCTTTCTTGCCATGTATAAGCCTTACAGCGTAGACTTGGAAAAAAAATTCCGCTAATT
>JAZNNI010000020.1:0-13612 GCA_045580145.1 Clostridia bacterium | reverse complement strand
GGTCTCCGTTTCGCTATCCGCGAAGGTGGACGTACAGTAGGTTCAGGTGTCGTTTCTGACGTTACAGAAGCTTAATTGCTTGATAAACTAAATTTTTCAAAAAAAGGTTTTTGCTAATAGCAAAAACCTTTTTTGTTTACAAAAATATTTTTAATTTTATTATAAATATTTTAAAATTGTAAATAATATTGATATAACAACTATGAAAGGATGTTAAATATGAGTAAAACAAAAATTATGCTTGTTGCAGCTATTGCTACAATGGTTCTTGCAGGTTGCGGAAGAAACGATGATATGAACAACGGTACATCTCCAACACCCGCACAGACCGACAACGCAAATGTCGGTGACGGAACAACTAATAACGGCAACACAACCAATAATAACAATGGCGCAACAAATGGTGGTAATACAACCAACAATGGTACAAATGGCAATAATGCCGCTGAGGATATGATGGATGGTGCCGGTAATGCTGTTAAAAGTGTTACAGACGGCGTTGGCAACGCAGTTAAAGATGCAGGTAATGCCGTAAATAACGCAACTAAATAATTGCAAAAAAAGCCCGAAGCATCGGGCTTTTAATATATGTACTTTTTTAATTTAATAAAATAATCGTCAACTACATTTCTAATCTCAATAAGCTTAAAGAAACAATTATTTGCAAAACAGCTAAAATCTTCTGCTCTGTAAAATACCGTGGTTATCAACCTTTCTTTTTTGTCTATATACATATTTATTGATGCTGTTTCACTATGTATCTTATTAAGCTCTTCAAGTAGTCTGAATTTGTAAATAGGTCTGATTTTTGCTATAAATACACGAAACAACACACATTCCTGAGCAAAATGAACACTAACAATTATATTTTTAAGATTTTTTCCTTCTAAAAAAATATGAATACTTAATATTCCTTCTGCATCTTCAAACTCATATGATATTCCGTTTACTTCAAGAATTTTTACAAATTCACTTCTTAGCTTCTCCATTATTATATCACCAATCCTTTTTATAATTTTATCACACTAAACCCTGCAAGTCAACTCATTTGAGGTAATCTTTTTAACTCAAAAACGATACAATAATAATATAATAAGATTGAGGTGATATTTTGAATATAGGAGAAGCAGTAAAATCGAGAATTATAGAGTTGTGCTTGGAGAACAATATTACAATAAATAAGCTTGCAACAATCAGCGGCATTACTCAATCTACTCTCAGTAACATTGTCAGCGGAAGAAATAATAGTACAACTATTTCCACAATAAAGAAGATTTGTGATGGATTAGATATTTCCATTGAATATTTTTTCTGTTCGGATTTATTTAAAAATTTAGAGCAAGAAATAAAATAATCATCCTTTGACCTAAGACTTTTATTGACACTAAAAACCTGTTGCAAAGCAACAGGTTTTTAGTTTTTTAATTTATTAGCAATATTTACTACATCTATTCCCTTTTTCATTGCCATTTTTGCTGTCTGCGCAGCTCCGCTGTGCATTGTTTTAACATAGGCAATTCCGCAGTCAGACGCATCAACCATCGCCTTATTACGTTTCTTCATACAACCATCTGTGTATTCAGAGGTAGTCACGTAGCAAATTTTATCTGAATATTTTTTTATATCATCAAGTCTTTTTCGGTCAGCTTCATTCCAATCTGCATCTTGGTCCGTACAGGGCAGGTAAAGGAAAAGCTTAATATCGGGATAATCCTTCTTCATAAAAAGCACCTGCTCTGCTGCCATCGTATCAAACCCAACAGCACCACCTGCTATAAAAACTTCGACCTTATGATTGATCTTATCAAGGATTTCTTCCCTGAGCCAACCTTCCACCTGACTGATTTTACTTTTTTCTATGATTCTATGCCCCGTAAAAAAACACGTTTTTGGAGTAAGGCTCATATCATCTCACCGATTAAATCGTTCATATCATAATTGCCAACCGGTTTTCCCTTCATAAACTTTGCAGCCTTTATGCTACCGACTGCAAAAACCTCTTTTGAAGTCGCCTGATGCTTAAGTTCAATAACTTCATCCTGACCCGCAAAAATTACTGAATGCTCACCTACAATCGTTCCTCCGCGCACACTATGAATGCCAATTTCTCTCTGCGCACGTTTTTTCCTCACACTGTGTCTGTCATAAACGTATTCAGGAGCATTCTTGAGTACCTCGGATATTCCGTCAGCAAGTGCCAAAGCTGTTCCGCTTGGTGCATCAATCTTCTGGTTATGATGCTTTTCTACAATTTCTATATCGAAATTTCCTTCTAATAGTGTAGCTGCCTTCTTTGAAAGCGCTACTAAAAGATTTATTCCAAGACTCATATTCGCAGAGAAAAACACAGGAATTTCCTTGCCGGCAGCAAGGAGCTCTTCTTTTTGCTCGTCAGAAAGACCTGTTGTTGCAACGATAATAGGCATCTTTCTTTCTTTTGCAAAAGACATAAGTCCCGAAAATGCTGACGGGTGCGAAAAATCAACTATTACATCAGCATCCACATCACACTTTGAAAGGTCTGTAAACACAGGGTAATCATTTTCGCAAAAATCATTTATGTCAATACCTGCTACAATTTTCGAATCGCTGTCTGCTTCAACAAGACGAGTAATAACCCTTCCCATCTTTCCGTTGCAGCCACTTAAAATAATGTTTGTCATTGGTTTTCCTCGCTTATAATTTCTTTACACCGTAATCCTTCAAAGATTTTTTTAGTATCTCAAGATTTTTCTCTTCCATTTCACATAGCGGAAGCTTCAATCCACCAACATCATATCCTAAAACATTCATTGCAGTCTTAACCGGAATCGGATTTACCTCAATAAACAGGTTATTGATAAGCTCGAGCATTTCAAGCTGAAGCCCAAGTGACTTATCAAGCTCGCCATTTAAGTAATACTCACAGATATTATGTGTTTCCTCCGGCAAAATATTGGCAACAACCGAAATTACGCCTTTTGCTCCTATTGACATAAGAGGCACAATAATATCGTCGTTACCTGAATACATATAAAGCTCAGGAACTTCCTTTCTTACCTGCATTGCATAACTCATATTTCCGCTTGCTTCCTTGATTGCAACAATGTTTTCAACCTTCGCAAGCTCCTTTAATGCGGCAACTGAAATATTTACACCTGTTCTTGACGGAACATTATACAGAATTACAGGAATACTGATTGAATTTGCAATAGCCTTATAGTGTTCAACAAGTCCTTTTTGTGTTGCCTTGTTGTAGTAAGGTGTTACGCACAAAACTCCGTCACAGCCAAATTCTTCAGCCTTTTCGGAAAATTCGATAGCGTGCTGTGTGTTATTACTTCCTGTTCCACCGATTACAGGGATTCTTCCTGCAACAGTTTCTACTGTGTGTTTAATGACCTCGAGATGCTCATCATCAGGAAGTGTTGATGCTTCACCTGTTGTTCCACAGATGATTATTGCATCAGTTTTATTTGCAATATGCATTTCCAAAATTTCATCTAATTTTTCATAGTTAGGTGTTCCGTCAGCCTTAAAAGGAGTGATAAGTGCAACACCCGAGCCTGTAAATGGCAGTTTTTTCATATTCAAAACATCCCTTTCACAAAATTAGTCCATATATCCCTTTTTAGTCAAAAGCTCTGCTAAAAGCATAGCTCCGCCCGCAGCACCGCGAAGAGTGTTGTGTGACAGGCAAACAAACTTATAGTCATACTGCTTATCAGGACGGAGTCTGCCGATTGAAACAGCCATTCCGCCTTCTAACATTCTATCTTCCTTAGCTTGAGGTCTGTTGTCCTCTTCAAAATAGTGAAGGAACTGCTTTGGTGCGTGCGGCAATTCGAGATCCTGTGGCTCGCCCTTAAAGTTCTTCCAATCCTCTTTAATCTGCTCGATTGACGGAGTTTCCTCAAAGCTTACAAAAACTGCAGCTGTGTGTCCGTTTGAAACAGGTACACGGAGGCACTGAGTTGTGATTGATGGGGTCTCGGCATCAATGATTTCGCCATTTTCAACCTTTCCCCAAACCTTTAATGGCTCAACCTCTGACTTCTCCTCTTCTCCACCGATGAATGGGATTAAGTTGTCAACCATTTCCGGCCAGGTCTCAAAAGTCTTTCCTGCTCCTGAAATTGCCTGATATGTTGTTGCTAAAACCTTCGTTACGCCATATTTCATAAGCGGATGAAGTGCCGGAACATAGCTCTGAATTGAGCAGTTTGACTTAACTGCGATAAATCCCTTTTTAGTTCCAAGTCTTTTCTTTTGTGCATCAATTACTTCAAGATGCTCAGGATTTACTTCAGGAATAATCATCGGAACATCAGGTGTATGACGATGTGCTGAGTTGTTTGAAACAACAGGGCACTCTAAGCGCGCATATTTTTCTTCCAAAGCTCTTATTTCGTCTTTTTTCATATTTACTGCACAGAAAACAAAGTCAACGCTTTCAGCAATTTTTTCAGCATCTGCCTCTGCATCCATAACTATCATATTGCTGACAGCTTCCGGCATCTTTGTATCCATTGCCCATCTTTCGCCAACAGCTTCCTTGTATGTCTTGCCTGCACTTCTTCCTGAAGCCGCCAAAACTGTCACTGTATACCATGGGTGACCATCTAACAATTCTACAAATCTCTGTCCTACCATTCCTGTAGCACCAATAATACCAACTTTATAATTATCCTTCATCGTAATATCCTCCATACTATTTATCCTTAATTTATATTAACATTATTTAAAATCTATGTCAATTAAATATCGTTTCTAATAAGGTCATCCAGTGTCTCTCTCTTAACTGCAACATAATCGCCGTCATCTGCGAGCATTACTACCGGAGGCTTTGTAATTCTGTTGTAGTTTGAAGCCATTGAGTAGTTGTATGCACCTGTTGTCAAAACAGCGAGTGTATCGCCCTTTTCCGGCTTTGCGATATGCACGTCTTCCTGTATAATGTCTCCGCTTTCACAGCATTTTCCAACGACTGTGCAACGATAATATCTCGGAAGTGTAGCCTTGCCTGCATTTATAACAGTGTATTCTGCATCATAGAGTGCAAATCTTGGGTTATCTGACATACCACCGTCTATAGCAACATAGTTTTTGAAGTTTGTAATCTGCTTAACTGTGCCGACAGTGTAAAGTGTCATTCCCGCATCTGCAACAATGCTTCTTCCCGGCTCCATCATAATTACCGGTTTCTTCATTCCCACATCTCTGCACTTCTGGGTAAGAACCTCGCCTACCTCGCGAATACTATTTTCAATATCAAGGTCAGGCTGTGATGCAACATATCTCACACCAAAACCGCCGCCAAGATTTAAGATTTCAAGCTCATAGCCATATCTTTTCTTGATTTCAGCCGCAAAATCCATCATAATATCAACAGCATCAATGAATGTTTCTGCGTCAAATACCTGTGAACCAACGTGGCAGTGATAACCAACAAGCTCTAAGTTGCCATATGAAAGGGCAGCACCTACAAACTCGTGTGCCTGACCCGTTGCAATCGCCATACCAAACTTTGAATCAACATTACCTGTTGCAATTTTCTTGTTTGTATGTGTATCAATACCCGGTGTTATACGAAGAAGAATTTTCTGTTTTTTATTGTTCTTCTTTGCCTCAAGGTCGATTATTCCAAGCTCAGAAAGTGAGTCAACAACAAAGTAGCCAATACCCTTTTCTACTGCAAACTCAATTTCGTCCTCGGTTTTGTTATTGCCGTGGAAAAATGCACGGCTGATGTCATATCCTGCTGCCAAAGCAGTATATAGCTCGCCTACAGAAACTACGTCAATACCGATGTCCTCTTCCTTGGCAATTTCATAAATTCTCTTAAAGCTTGCCGCCTTACTTGCGTAGATAGGCGCGGCACTTTCGCCGAAATGCTTTGTCATCGCCTTTTTGTATGTACGCATTTTTTCTCTTATTTTGTTTTCATCCATAAGGTATAGCGGGGTTCCATATTTTTTTGCAAGCTCGAGTGTGTTATACCCCGCAAAGGTCAACTGACCCTGCTCATTCGTTCCGATGTTGTTGCAAATCTGCATTTTAAACATTCCTTTCTCTTTCCCACAAATGTGGGTTTTGAATTATTTTCCAATACGCTGTCTATACACAAAAAATGACAGCCTTTTGGCAGGCTATCATTGTAATTCTAAACAAATAACAAGAAAACCGATAGCACTCCGTATCCTTCGATACGACAGCAAAGCAAATCTTATTTCACTTTGCCGGATACAGCCTTTGACGTGACTGCCCTCGGCACCTGCACCTTTCACACACGGCATCACACTTGTCAATGCTAAAGTATCCGTATGCTACTCTTTACAAAATGCACCTCTACCAAATTAATATTGATAATTATATCACATAATTCCCTGTATGTCAACATATTTTCCGAATTATTTTATTATCTGCTTATCCAATTATCCCCGCAATGTCGTTTGCAGCAATCGCGCCATCGCTTGCTGCGGTTATAATTTGACGAAGCGGAGTTTTTCTTACATCCCCGACAGCGTAGATGCCTTTTACATTTGTTCGCATATTCTCGTCTGTCACAATATATCCCGCCTCATCAAGTCCGATAAAATCCTTCACAAGACTGTTTTCAGGGTTTCTTCCTATCGCGACAAATACTGCATCGGTATCTAAAACTGTTATCTTTTTGGAAATCGTATGCATTAAAACAAGAGATTTCACCGCCATATCGCCTTGAATTTTCTCTATCTGCTCATTTGTACGGATTAAAATTTTAGAGCTTTCTCTGACCCTGTCTACAAGGCTTTTGCTTGCACGGAAGCTCTCACTTCTGTGAACAAGATATACCTTTTGGCAGAATTTTGAAAGATAGAGCGCCTCTTCAAAGGCTGTATTTCCGCCGCCTACAACTGCCACGGTTTTATCTTTAAAAAATGCGCCGTCGCAAGTCGCACAGTAAGAAACTCCCGCTCCTTTTAAGCGTTCTTCTCCGTCAACTCCAAGCATTCTCGGGTTTGCCCCCGTCGCAATTATGATTGCCTTTGTGCGATACTCATTTTTCCTTGTACGCACAATTTTTATATCGGCTGAAGGGTTTTTAATTTCCTTAACATTTTCCGACGAAAAAATTACGCCAAATTTTTCTGTCTGCTCACGCATTTTAGCTGAAAGCTCAGGACCGGTTCCAAAAAATCCCGGATAATTATCTATATCTGTTGTATAGTTTACCTGTCCGCCAATTCCCGTTCCCTCTAAAATCAGAGTTTTTAAATTTGCTCTTCCAGCATATACTCCGGCAGAAAGTCCACCAGGTCCGCCACCAATTATAATTACATCAAAATCCATAAATTTTCTCCCCCTTATGCCCTTTCCAAAGTAAATGTAAAGGTTGTTTTCATCTTTTCTTCACCTGCTGGCACACTTGTCACCGTAATTTGCTGAGAATGCAAATTAAGTATATTCTTCACAAACGAAAGTCCTAGTCCTGCGCCTGCCTTATCTCTGCCTCTTGACTTATCCGTCTTATAGAATCTGTCAAAAATATGCGGCAGGTCCCTTTCATTTATGCCCATTCCATAGTTCGATATTTCAACGTTGACACGTTTATTTCGTTCATACACCCTTATTGAAACCGCACTACCCGAAGTGCTGAATTTTATTGCATTATCCAGAAGATTTATTATAACCCTCTTTATTGCATCAAGGTCTGCAAGCACATTCATTACGTCATTTTCAAACCAAACATCAAGCTCAAGGTTTTTATCTTCAATTTTTTGCTCAGCACTGATTATACATAACCTGATTGCCTCAGTTATATCAAACTCCCTTACCGAAAGCTTGTATTCCGGAGATGTCATTTTAGTCATTTCAAACATCTCATTTGTGAGTCTCGCAAGTCGTGTCGATTCTTCAAGGACAATTTCTAAATATTCTTTTTCCTTTTCTTTTGGTATAGTTCCGTCTATTATTCCTTCCACAAAGCCCGAAATTGAGGTCATAGGTGTTCTCAACTCGTGCGAAATGTCTGATATAAATCCCGAGCGCATCTCTTCAAGCTGTTTTAAAGAATCCGCCATATAGTTAAAGCTTGACGCAAGCTGGGCAATTTCATCGCTTGAAGAAATATTTACACGTTTATCAAACTTCCCCGATGCAATTTCCAAAACTGCACTATTTATCTCCTTTAGCGGCTTTGAGATATGCCTTGACTCGAAGAAAACAAGGCACATAGAAATGAGCATTGCCAATAAAAGTGATATAAATATCATAAAGGAAAATTCCTGAACAGTGCTTTTCATAATGCCGGGCGGATAAAAATAGAATATCCCTCCTATTACATTTTCATTATAGCGAATAGGAATTCCTATCAAAAAATTCCGCTTGGGATGATTTCCCAAGGCTGCTGTTCCGGTTGCAATTTCTCCGCCTAAAACCTTGTCATAATATTTGTCCGGCACTTTAAAGTTCTTATTGGTCGCAGAAAAGACTGTTCCTGCACCATTTACGACTGTTATGTCTGCACCCACCATAATTGACCACGATGCAATCGTGGAATCATAAACTCTCCTGTATCTTGCATCAAACTCATCAAGAGCAATAGCCGTGGTAAGATACTCAATACTGCTTGAGGCTTTTTTCGCAGACATCAAACGTTCATCAGTCACATATCTGCTTAAAAGTCCGAACATAGATATGGATACCGCTCCCACAACAAAGAATATTATAGCTGTGCTTGTCCAGAAAAGCCTTTGGAATATCGTTTTAAACATAAAACTTCCTCTATTTTTTAACTTCAAATTTATAACCTACACCCCATACAGTTTTAAGCTGCCAGTCAGCCTCTGCTCCCTCAAGCTTTTCACGAAGGCGCTTTATATGCACATCGACTGTGCGCGAATCACCAAAGTAATCAAAGCCCCATACTTCCTCCAAAAGCTGTTCTCTTGTATAAACTCTGTTAGGATTTGATGCCAAAAAGTACAAAAGCTCAATTTCTTTCGGCGGCGCATCTATCGGCTTTTCATTTATTTTCATTTCGTAATTTTCTATGTTTACAGACAGATTTTTAAATGTAACTTCCTTAACACTCGTATTTTCCGTCGCCTCACTTCGTCTCAAAACCGCCTTTACGCGGGCAAGAAGCTCTTTTGCCTCAAACGGCTTTGTCATATAATCGTCCGCACCAAGCTCAAGTCCCAAAACCTTGTCAAAGGTGTCAGATTTTGCGGTCAGCATTATTATCGGCACGGCAGAGTTTTTGCGAATTTCTCTGCATACCTGCCAACCATCCTGTCCTGGAAGCATAATATCAAGAATTATAAGAGCAGGATTTTCCTCACCAAACAGACGAATCGCATCATCTCCGCTATATGCACACACGGTTTTAAAGCCTTCCTTCTCAAGATAAAGGCGTATAAGCTCAACTATATTTTTTTCATCGTCTACAATTAAAATTTTACTATTCATAGTAGGTATGCCGGGGTATTCCCCTGCTTCCTCCCTTCATAAAATTCTCCATTATATTTATTATATCACAACTACCACAAATAGTGCAAGCATTACCAAATCTTTTAACAATATGTTAACATCATTTTTAAAAAACCCACTAAAACTTTCGATATCGCTTGAAAAAAATATAAATCTATGGTACAATGATTACATTGAAATTTTAACAAAGGAAGTATTTTAGATGAAACTTGGTATAGTCGTTCATGTACCTTTTTTCTATATCTCTATATATCCTTATAAAACTCTCTAAATGGCTATAAACAAAGGATTATCACAAGAGCAGAATTCTCTATATTCCCGTATAACTCCGTATATCTCATAAAAAATTGGTGTCAGGAATGGTGTCAGGGCGTATAAAAACATTTAAAGAGTTTGACACATAATATAAATCATCTAATATGTCACACTATTGTTCGTTCCGGGCAATAGTGTTCTTTTTATAACCTAAAATTCAGGGCGTACCGCAATCAAATCAGTACGCCCCTTGAATATTTTTCTGTGTCAGAAAGAATATTCATAAAAAGCACAAGAAGACAATCCTTATTGAATTACCTTCTTGATTATAATATTTAGTTTTTAATAATAGAATAACCTAACCTTCCTTGCAAAATTTTGCTATCATGAAACAATAGTGGAATGTACTTATTTTTGCTGAATTCTACGATAAACTTTTCACTCGCTTTTTCGTTATAGGATGAACCTGTACATATTTTGTCCGTTAAGTATTTTTCATAATAACATTCATCACCACACAGCACATAGTTATCTGCTAAAACGATACAGGAGCCAACGGAATGTCCCCCAATTTTCCTTATAAGTATGTTCTCCGCTAATGAGAATTCATCATCAATCAAATGAATATCAAAGCTTGTTGGAATGTACTTTTTTGCCGCAGTATATTCATCTTTTTGAATGTGTACATCGGCATTCTCATAATATCTGATAGCTTCTATGTGGTCGTGGTGAGAATGCGTAATGATAACATCAGTAATATCATTGGGAGAAAGTCCGTATTCTTTTAATACGTCAACCGGCTTTTTGAATAGCGACATTTCAAAACCCGCACCATCATCACAACCCACATCCACAAGTATATTTTTCTCTTTAGTTTGTATCAAATAGATTGTAAATGAAATCGGCAAAAGAACGTCTTTTCTGCCACCTTTTAAAATATGGTTTTCACCGAATACCGATTCTCCGTATTTTAATGCTGCAATCGTCATTGTACCTTCAGAACTACCTTGCCTATATTTTCACCACGGTAAAGAATATCGTGTGCCTCTTCAGTTTCTGTAATCGGAAGAACTTTATGGACAGTAGGCTTTATCTCGCCGCTTGCTACCTTTTCCCAAACTTCACTGACAAGCTTGGAAAGAATTTCAGCTTTCATTTCAGGAGTGCGTGAACGAAGCGTACTGCCAACAATCCTGATGTTCTTTTTGTAAATATTTTTAAGGTCAATAGTTGTATTTGCTCCGGCAAGAGCCGCAATTACTATCCAACGACATCCATATTTTACATATGGCAGACAGTCACCAAGATTTTGACCGCCAAGGCAGTCAATAGCAATATCAATAGCTCTGCCTTCAGCTTCTTCTTTTTTGAGTATCTCAGGCAGGTTTTGCACTCTTGTGTCAACTACGAGGTCGGCACCAAGATGCTGAATGTTTTTAGGATCACTTATAACCGTTGTAATAACACGCAAGCCAAATGCTTTTGCCATAGGGATAATAACGCTGGCAAGTCCACTTGCTCCTGCCTGCATAAGCAAGGTATCTCCTGCTTTGGCATGACCTTCAATAAATAGCTTCAAGTATGCAGTTGCAAACGCTTCAGGAATTGCCGCCGCTTCCGCCATCGTACAATTCTCTGGCACCGGCATACACATATCGTACTTCACGGAAACATATTCTACATAACCGCCACCACCAAGAAGTGCACATACCTTATCACCGATTTTGTAATTTGATTTTGCTTTTGCACCTTCTGTCATTTCAACAATTTCGCCTGAAACTTCAAGCCCCATCCATTCCGGACAGCCTTCAGGTGGGGGATAGTCGCCCTCTCTTTGCATAAGGTCTGCACGATTTAGAGCTGCATATTCAACTTTTATTAAAACTTCATCTTCAGTAAGAACAGGATTCGGAACCTCATCCCATCTTAAACTCTTATCATTATTTACAAGTATTGCTTTCATAATTTACATCCTTTCTCTGTAATATCCGGCAAATAATCAAGATTATCCCGCACAGCCTTTGCTGCCTTGATTGTAGGCTGAGTGGTAACAGCTCGTTCATCATGCTCTCTCACCGCAAGATAAGAAACACAGCCAAGCTGAGGTCCAATCATTCTATGGATTTTAGAATGTGTACCGCCGGATAAGAACAAAAACGGAACCTTTAACTCTTTTTTTAGCAACGTAGTTATTCTTAAATTTTCCATTTGCTCTTCGTCAGAATTTGCTGCTGTTACAATTTTAACAACATCGGCACCTCTTCGTTGTTGTTCATAAGCAATTTCCAAAACCTTTTCTGCTGAAGCGAATTTAAGGACATGGGAAGACATTAAAGCCTCTTTTCCCATTTGATGAATTTTATCAATCAAACGCATCTGTTTATCAATTGCAGATTGTTTCATAGAAAGCTCGAGACCTATACCCATTCCACTATCTGAGTCAAACCAGCTTGCCGGAACATCGCCAAGTGTTGCGCCGCAGGACAGTGCCGTCAGAAGCCCGTTTGCAAGTTCTTCGTCTGAAAATCCGGTGTTTTCATTCTCTCTGTAATTGGTTATATATATTGGATGCCCGGAGCACGCAGCAAATATCTTTTCGTAATTTTCTTCGCTTTTATATTCTTTTTTCAGACATTCAAGCTGTATGCCAAGACAGTCTGCCCCATCATAGATGGAATTCTTTACTGCAAATCTTATACTGTCGGGATTATCCTTCAATATCATACCTGTAATCAAGGGGCGATTTTGATTTAAAAAGCTATTTTTCATATTAGTTCCACCTTCCCATAGCATTTCTACCGCCGTCAATCATAATATTTTCACCGTTTATAAACTGTCCCTTATCGGACGCTACAAACAGACACAAATCTATGATTTCCTGTGGCTCGGCTGCTCGCCCAAGCAATGTCTTCATTTCTGCCATTGCCTCACGCGTCAACACAGGGCCAGGTGAAACACATACGCAACGTATACCATATTGTGCGCCATATTGTGCAATAGATTTTGTAAGTCCAAACATAAGTCCTGCTTTCGATGTTGGATAATCCATTCCGTATCCGTTACCTTCCTGTCCAGTGATTGAGCCAATGTTGATAATCAGTCCGCTTTTTTGCTCTCGCATTTGCTTTAATACTGCATGCGCAAAATAAAAAGGTCCTTTCAAATTTACATCTATGCCCCAATCATAGACATCAATTGGAACATCGGGGAACTCAGGATACTTTTCTCTGTCAACCTTTTGCATACGCACAGCCGTACCACCTGCAAAATTGCACATAACATCAATACTGCCAAATACCTCAACCGCTTTATCTCTAATATTACAAACTTGAGCATAGTCACGTACATCGCAAACTATGCCAAGCGCCTTGCCTTTTCCTTTTGAATTGATTTCTTCAACCTTTTCGTTCAAAACTTTTTCATTAACATCGCATAATACAACATTTCCGCCAAGCTCTACCCAGTTTTGAGCAAATAAAAGTCCCATTCCTGATGCTGCTCCCGTTGAAATTGCTGTTTTTCCTGTAAAATCCATAGCTAATTCTCCCTATTTTTTTATTTTATTATATCATCTTGCAAAAATCTGTTCAATATGGTATACTGTAAAAAAAGTAACTATTCTGCAATTGTGCTGTGCTGGAGGTGTATGAAAAGGTGCAAGTCGGAAAAATATATGTTTCGGAGCTTTCCACATCAAAGCATATATTTAATAATTATCATTTTTGCCGTGGGAATAGTAATCAAAGAAAAACTCGAGTTGGTGTTAATATCCTCAGCCTCGGCATTGCGATTATTATGCTGCATGAGGTTGAGATAATAGTCCACGAAAAGGGGAGTCATTTCCGCCCGAAGCATCAGGCAGTTGCGATGGCGCACAAAAATAGCCTGAACCGTGGCGAACTCT
>JAZNNI010000019.1:0-51328 GCA_045580145.1 Clostridia bacterium | reverse complement strand
GCCTTCAAAAAAGCATCATTATTTGATAATGAGTAAAGCTTTTCAAAATGCGGAAGGCAAAAGCCCTTTGATTTATCAAATTTCTCTTTAAAATCACTATCCGTTTTCCACATATCAAGCATTACCTTAAGGTATCTGTCCATTGTCTTTTCGACCTTCTCACATACCATACAAGAAGATATGGTGCTTTTAATAGATTTCTTTTCTCCGCTCTTTCTGAAAACTCCCTTACCTGAAAGATTTTTCATTTTTGAAATCTTTTTACGCACTTCTTCAAGGTGTGTGTCAAGCACAAGCGCTAAAGGAAGCTTATTCTGATTCTTGAAAAGCATATCAAAATGCTTGTTGCAATAACCCTTTTCATTAGAAAGTTCTCTGTGGTCAGGCTCCATCATAGCAGGACCCAACGCATATTCCACAGCCTCAGCCTCAAGTCTTTTTTCGATAAAGCAAAACGGGCATTCACATTCTTCCTCAAATGCCTCATTTATTGGAATGGTATAAATCTTTTCTTTCATTTTCTATTCCTCTTCCGGAAGCTTTGCGTAAACAGTTTTTGACGAAATTCCGGGGAGTTTACCTATTTTCCCCGAAAGTGCGCTTATGATGTCATTATCAGCATCAACTGCAACACTTATAACCGATACATTTCGTTTTTTATAAGGGATGCCCATTCTTCCTATGATGTAGTCGGAATAGTCGTGCAAAAGGCTGTTAAGACTTTCAACCGAATCAAAATTCTCAACTACTATCCCTATCAAAGCAACTCTTGAATTCATTTTTTATCTCCTTACATACTTTCAACTGTTTCAATTCCCAAAAGCCAAAGAGCAGACTTAATTACTTCGCAGCTCGCACTTACGAGTGCAAGACGTGCTTTTCTAACTTCAGGCTCAATGTCATCCTTCAAAATAGGACAACTGTTATAGAATTTATTAAACTGACGCGCAAGGTTTGTTACATATCTGTTCACATAAAATGGCTCGTTCTTTTCAGCAGCATCTTGGCAAGCATCACTGAACGCATTTATCTGACTTACAAGCGCATATTCTTCATCTGAAGTCACGAGTGAAAAATCAACATCACTATCGGTCGCGCCGCTTCTTCTTAAGATGCTCTTTCCTCTTGCATAGCTATACTGAACATATGGCGCAGACTCGCCCTCAAAATCAAGCATACTGTCCCAAGAAAATACAATGTCTTTTTCTCGGGAGTTTTTCAAAAACGCATAGAGTATTGCACCAATACCGATTTTCTTTGCAACAGTCTCTTTGTCTTCCATTTCAGGACTATTTGCAGTTATTATATCAAGTGTTTTCTGCACAGATTCATTAAGCACGTCCTCCAAAAAGACAACGTCACCGTGGCGTGTTGAGAGCTTTTTGTCTGGGAATTTAACAAGTCCAAAACCAACGTGCACACAATCATCTGCCCAATCCCAGCCTGCTTTTTTCATAACCGCAAAAATTTGTTTGAAATGAAGTGCCTGTGGAGTTCCCACCACATAGATGTTCTTATAGAAATCATATGTTCTGTGGCGGTAAAGTGCCGCCGCAATATCACGTGTTGCATAAATAGTTGCACCGTCGGATTTTAATATAATGCACGGCGGAACATTAAGTTCAGATAAGTCTACAACCTGTGCGCCGTTACTTTCCTCTAATAGATTTTTTTCCTTTAGTATTTCAACAACCTCAGGCATCTTGTCGGAATAGAAGCTTTCGCCCGCATATGAGTCAAAGCTCACACCAAGCATATCGTAAACACGCTTAAATTCAACAAGACTTAGGTCTCTGAAATGCTGCCAGAGACTTGTTGCCTCACTGTCGCCTTCTTCCAAGCGCTTAAAATATTCTCTTGCTTCTTCCTCAAGTAGCGGATTTTTCTCTGCCTCCTCGTGGAACTTAACATAAATTTTCAAAAGCTCATTTATAGGGTCCTTTTCAATTACTGCATCATCACCCCACATCTTATATGCACATATGAGCTTTCCGAACTGTGTTCCCCAGTCACCCAAGTGATTAAGCTTTACTGTGTCATAGCCAAGCTGCTTATATATTCTCTCAAGCGAGTTTCCTACCGCAGTTGAAAACAGGTGTCCGATATGGAAAGGCTTTGCTATATTCGGAGATGAATACTCAACAAGAACAGTCTTACCCTTACCTATGTCAAGCTTTCCAAAATCCTCGCCCTTTTTCAAAACTTCGTCAATAACTTTTTTTGTAAAAGCTGCTCTGTTATAGAAGAAATTTAAGTATCCACCTACAGCCTCTGCCTTTTCGATATGCTCGTCCTCAGAAAATTTTTCTGCCAGCTCTTTCGCAATAACAGGCGGAGCCTTTCTTAATGTTTTTGCAAGCACAAAACAAGGGAATGCAAGGTCACCAAGCTTTTGCTCAGGCGGAATTTCAACCGCTCCCGAAATCGTATCGCGGTCAAGTCCTGATATTTCTGCTATTTTATCAATCGTGTATTCTCTAAAGTTCATATTATACCTCTTTTTATTACTTAATTAACAGCCTTTATGACTGCATCTTTTAATGTATCATAGCTATTTGTCTTATACAAAATACTTGATATGTCGTTTGATGTATCAAGCATTATAAGAGCAGGTGTATTACCTTTTACAATACTGAAGTTTTCAAGTAGTTCTTTGTCTTCGTCTACATTCTTTATTTCAAAAACTACCTTTTCACCATATTCCTTCTGCAATTTCTCCAAAGCGCTTTTTGTGTCGCCGTTTTCCAGGTCACTATTCGTCACAAAGTACATAAAAGTAGGCTTTACCACAGTGTTTTCCATAGATTCGGCTTCGCCTACGTTTATATCACCATCATCCTTGGGTGCTGATACAAGTGCCGCAATAGTAGCTAAAACAACTAAAATTGCTGTTATTACAATTACTAATACTTTTTTAGATACCTTCATATTCACCAACCTGTTTTCTTAAAAAATCCAAAGCTCTAAGCGCTATGGCATTATATCTCTCCACCTTGTTTTTAATTCGCTTATCAAGAGAATCTATTATGCCGAAATTTGCATTCATCGGTTGAAGCTTGTCAATCGCCTCGTTTGAAATATATAGCGGAAGTGCACCTATTGCTGTTTGGGAATTTGGCTCAAAAAGCGGTTTTTCCTTAATCATCATAGCCATATTAAATCCTGCTAAGATTCCGGAAGATGCAGATTCAACATATCCTTCAACTCCCGTAATCTGTCCTGCGAAAAAGATTTTAGGATACTTTTTCATTTGATAATACCTATTTAAAATTCTCGGCGAATCAATATAAGTATTTCTGTGCATCACACCATATCTCACAAATTCCGCATCCGAAAGTCCCGGAATCATCGAAAACACCCGTTTTTGCTCGCCCCATTTAAGATTGGTCTGAAACCCAACCAAATTATAAAGGGAAGCTTCCTTATTATCCTGACGAAGCTGGACAACCGCATATGCATCATCCTTACCCGTTTTGGGATTTGTAAGTCCGACAGGCTTTAATGGTCCGAAAAGAAGCGTTTGCTCACCTCTTTTTGCCATCACCTCAACAGGCATACAGCCTTCAAAGACTTTTTGGTTTTCAAACTCTTTTAAAGGAGCTGTTTCTGCATTTACAAGTGCTTCATAGAATGCAGAATATTCATCCTTTGTCATCGGGCAGTTTATATAATCGGCTGTACCGCGTCCGTACCTTGCCCCGTAGAAAACTTTGCTCATATCAATGCTTTCTCTGGTAACAACAGGTGCTGCCGCATCATAAAAGTAGAGTCCCTCGCTTCCCGTAAGCTCACAAATTGCCTTGGTAAGACCATCGGACGTTAAAGGTCCTGTCGCAATTATTGTATAGCTATTGGGGTCAATTTCCGTTACTTCTTCACTTTTTACAGTTATTAAAGGATTGCCTTTAATGAGATTAGTAGCATAATCTGCAAATATTTCCCTGTCTACTGCCAAAGCACCGCCTGCCGGAACTCTGGACACATCTGCCGCTCTCATCATAACAGAGTCGAACAGTCGCATTTCCTCTTTTAAAAGTCCACAAGCATTTTCAATTCTGTCAGCCTTTAAGGAATTAGAGCATACAAGCTCACAAAACTTTTCACTCGAATGAGCTGGCGAAAATTTCTTTGGCTTCATTTCATAAAGTGTGACAGGAATCCCGTGTTTTGCTATCTGGTATGCCGCTTCACAGCCGGCAAGTCCCGCTCCTATAACATTTACTGTCATTTATCGGATTTCCTTTCCGCCTTCTTTTCGTATTTACAATTTTCATTTGAACAATAAATTTTTGCATTTTTGCCCTTTTTCTTCAAAAGCACACCGCCGCATTCAGGACATTTTTCCTTCTTGACCGGTGCATCCCAAGCAACAAATTCGCATTTGGGGTAGTTTTCACATCCGTAAAAGGTCTTGCCGCGTCTTGTCTTTCGTGCAAGTATTTCCCCACCGCATTTCGGGCACTTAACACCTGTTTCATCACGTATTGTCTTTGTGTTTTTACATTCAGGGTATCCTGGGCAAGCAAGAAATTTTCCAAACTTACTGATTTTATAAACCATCAATCTGCCGCATTTTTCGCATACGACATCTGATTCCTCATCCTTTATTTTTACCTTTTCAACAGCCTTTGTTGCTTTTTCAAGATTTTCTTCAAAGCTGGGATAGAACTTTTCAAGAACGTCTACCCAAAGACGCTTTCCGTCTTCAACCTCGTCAAGCTGTTTTTCCATTCCGGCTGTAAATTCAATATCCACGATATCCTTAAAATTGTTTTTCATTATATCGGTGGTAATCATTCCAAGCTCTGTCGGAACAAGCTGTTTTTTAACGCGCCTTATATATCCCCTTGATACAATCGTTGTAATAGTCGGGGCATAGGTACTCGGTCTGCCTATTCCGTTTTCCTCAAGTGCGTGAACCAATGATGCCTCAGAATATCTTGCCGGCGGCTTTGTGAAATGCTGCATAGAATCAATATCCTTGATTTCAAGAGCCTGATTTTCCTCTAATTGCGGCAAGGTTTTATCCTTTTCCTGAGCAGCATCGCTTCCTTCAACGTACACCTTCATAAAGCCCTTGAACTTCACTTCAGAGCCATTTGCCTTAAATGTATGTGTTCCCGATGTGAGCGTAGCATTTACAAGCGAATAAACAGCCGCTGACATTTGGCTCGCCGCAAAGCGTTCCCATATCAGTTTATATAACTTAAACTGGTCACTTGTAAGCTTATCTTTTATAGATAGAGGGGTAATATTAATACTTGTCGGACGGATTGCTTCGTGTGCATCCTGAGAGTTTTTGCCCGACTTATATTGACGCGGACGTACATATTCCTTGCCATACTCATCTGTTAAGTACGCAATCGCTTCTCTTTGTGCATCCTGAGAAATACGCAAGGAGTCGGTTCTCATATAAGTGATAAGACCGACTGTACCTGTTTTTCCGCCGATATTCACACCTTCATAAAGTGTTTGTGCAGTCTGCATTGTCTTATATGTTGAAAAACCAATCTTTCGTGACGCATCCTGCTGAAGTGTACTCGTCGTAAACGGAGGCGGCGGATTTTTTGCAAGCTCGCTTTCCTTTACTGATGAAACCGTAAGCTCTGTTGTCTCCTTAATAATTCTGTCTGCTTCTTCTCCTGTTTTAAGCTCTGTTTCCTTACCATCTTCTCCAAAATACTTTGCAGTAAATTCCTTTTTCCCGCTCTTTAAAACAGCCTCAACAGTCCAATATTCAACCGGTGTAAAGTTCTCAATTTCTTCCTCACGGTCACATATCATCCTTGTTGCAACCGATTGAACTCGTCCGGCACTCAGTCCCTTTTTCACCTTTTCCCAAAGTATTGGGCTTATTTTATAGCCCACAACCCTATCCAGCACTCTTCGAGCCTGCTGGGCATTGACAAGGTCCATATCAATCGCACGCGGCTCTTTTATCGAAGCCTTTACGGCAGTTTTGGTTATTTCGTTAAATGTCACTCTGCATTTCTTTTTGGCATCAATCCCAAGTGCATGGGCTAAATGCCAGCTTATAGCCTCACCTTCACGGTCCGGGTCGGTTGCAAGATATACTGTATCTGCCGCTTTTGCCTGTTTTTTTAATTTTGTTAAAAGCTCGCCTTTTCCGCGTATGGTTATATATTTTGGCTCAAAACCATTCTCCACGTCAACACCAAGCTGACTCTTTGGAAGGTCAATTATATGTCCCATTGATGCCAAAACTTCATAGTCTTTGCCAAGATATTTTTTAATTGTACCCGCCTTTGCAGGTGATTCCACAATCAAAAGCTTTTTTGCCATAAAATCCTCCGTTAATTATTGTATGTTCAGTTTATAGTTATTCCCAGGAATTTTCTGAATATATCCGCCGAATTCCAGCATCGACAGCATCGGTGTGAGCTTTGATGCCTCTAATCCACTGCCTCTTGTCAAATCGTCAATATGCATATTTTTCTCAAGCAGCATAGAAATAATAACCTTCTCGTCATCTGAAAGTCCCGCAAACCGTTTTTCGTCTACCGAGAGCTTTATCTCATTATTTACAGGAGCTTTCTTCTTTCCTGCAAACATTGCTTTTATTCCAGACGGCTTCTCAATCTTAAGCCTGTTTATTTCATACATATATTCCTCAAGAATATCGTTTGCATCACAAACTGCCTTTGCACAAGTTTTTAATAGTGCATTTGTTCCCTTGCAGGTCACTTTATTAATACTGCCAGGCACCGCAAAAACATCTCTGCCCTGTTCCAACGCAAAATTTGCAGTTATTAGAGCGCCGCTTTTCTTTGGTGCTTCGGTAACTACCACTCCGCGTGAAAGTCCACTTATAATTCTGTTACGCCACGGAAAATGTGGTTTATTTGGCGGAGAACCGGGCGGATACTCGGATATTACAGCACCATTCTTAATTATCTCACGCATAAGCTCGGCATTTTCTTTTGGATACACAACATCGGTTCCGCAGCCTAACACCGCAATAGTTTTATTGCCAGCCTTAAGTGCTGCGCGTGCCGCAACTGAATCTATACCTCCTGCCATTCCTGAAACGACCGTTATTCCATTTTCTGCAAGAACTCCTGCAATGTTCTGCGTCGCAACTATTCCGTACTCTGTGCAATCTCTTGTCCCTACTATTCCTATAGTCAAAAGTCTGTCCCAATTCATTATTTCGCCTCTTATGTAAAGAACATAAGGCGGGCTTGGAATAGTACGAAGAATGTCAGGATACCTTATATCGTCAAAAACCAAAACCTCCGTTTGAGATTTTGCACATTCTCTTAAAACAGCTTCTGCTCTTTTTAAGTTTTTATCCTTAAGTATCCTTTTTGTATAAGGTCTCACACCGCTTACTTCTGCATAATCCTTTTGATTATATATTTCTTCTATGTTATTAAACTGCTCAAAGAGTGCAGTTATATCAGGATTTGAAATACCGCGGGCAGTAGCGAGCCATAGCCAGTATAATATATGCTGCTCCATCAATATCACCTCTGTCTTAAAAATGCCCCAATTATTACCATACTACAAAATCCTGTAAATGTCAAAGATTTTTTGCATTATATAGGAAGTTTTTTTATTTATGGCATCTTTAAATTGGTTTTTCGAGCTTCATATAGAAGAATTGCAGATGCTACTCCAACGTTTAAGGATTCTGCTTTTCCCCAGATCGGTATTTTTACACACAAGTCCGACATACCTAAAATTTCGTCCGAAACTCCGTTTGCTTCATTACCTGCTACAATAACTGTCTTTCCACTGTAATCAGCAAGAGAGTAATCAACAGTATTTCCATTTAAAGCTCCGCTTATAATTTTATATCCGTCGCTTTTAAGCTTTTCTAAATCAGATATATTTACTCCTGTTTTAATGTTTGTGTGAAAGAATGAGCCCATACTCGCTCTGACGGTTTTCGGGTTATATATGTCGCAGGTCCCCTCTGAAATCAAAAGTCCGCATCCGACTGCATCACAAATTCTTATAATTGTACCAACATTTCCGGGGTCAGAAAGCCTGTCTAAGTAGAGATACAAATTATCGTCAAGGCTTTTTTCTTTCTGGTCAGGCATATTAATTACTGCAAGTACGCCCTGTGGTGTTTCAGTATCACAAAGTCCTGCAAAGATTTCATCGGGAACTACATAGATATTTTCAGCATCAAATGTCTCCAATATTCTGTCTGAAATCACAATAAAATCAATGTCTGCTCCTGCTGAAATTGCGTCACGCACCGACTTTATCCCCTCAACAGTATACTGACCATTTTCTGTTCTTGCCTTTTTTGTCTTTAAAGATTTTACGTATTTATATGTCTGATTTTTCGTTGAAGTTATCTCTTTTATCATATTTTATCACACTCTTATAATATATCCGTCTTTTCTCGGTCTTACTTGAGGCTCTATATCTGCATAGCCTAAAATGCAGTTACCGATTCCCTCATAATTTTCAGGGATTCCCCACTTAGTCAGAAGTTCCCGCCCTTCCTCTGTTTCAAACATTTCCTTAGCCCTGTGAATCCAGCACGAGCCAAGACCTAAAGAATGCGCGGCAAGCATTAAATTTTGCATTACCAAACTTCCGTCCTCTTTATATGTATTGATATTTTTATCTGCAAGCACAATTAAAACTGTCGGCGCACCATAGAAAGGGTCGCTATCCGAACCTAATATCTTCGCATTTAATTTTGAAAGCCTCTCCACAGTTTCCTTGTCTTGCACTGCTACAATCACAGGTGACTGTAGATTTCTGCCTGTCGGCGCATAAGTTCCTGCCTCTAAAATCATATCAAGGTCTGCCTCTTTTATCTGCTCAGGCTTATATTTTTTTATACTTCTTCTCGTTTTTATATTATTTAAAACTTCGTTCATATTACTTCTCCTTTTTATCAAAAATATCCACATTTTATATTATATCAGCAAATGCCTTTTTTTTCAACCCGAATAGGACAAAAATACAATAGCAATTATTTTTCATTTTGCATACTATAATATTAACTATTTCCCCGTTATTGACATAAATTTTGATTTTTGTTATAATTACAAGGTTTGGAGGTAACGCCATGACATACAAATCAACTATGCTTGCTTGCGAGCTTGGCATAACCACGCAGGCACTTGTTAATAATCTGATGCCGATTTTATTTGTCATTTTCAAGGACGATTTCGGTGTATCCTATTCACTCATAGCAAATCTTATGCTGATAAACTTCATTATTCAGCTTTTTACAGACGGACTGTCAATAAAAATCATATCAAAGCTTGGGTATAGAAAAGCAGGAGTAGTCGCACAACTTTCCGCAGTAGCAGGTCTTTTCTGCCTCGGCATACTGCCTCATTTTCTTCCTGTTTACATATCACTTCTGCTATCGGTCGTCTTCTGTGCCTTCGGCGGTGGACTTTTAGAGGTTATGGTAAGCCCTATCGTGGACTCACTTGACCTCGATCACAGCTCAGCAAAAATGAGTATGCTTCATTCCTTTTATTGCTGGGGTCAGCTTGTGGTTATACTTATAACAACAGCAGTTTTAAAAGCTTTTTCAAACGATATATGGTGGATACTACCGATTGGCTGGGCTTTTTTCCCGCTTTTAAACTCAATTCTCTTCTCGATTGTCCCAATCCCTGAGATAAATCAGGAAGATGAATATAAATCACCTAAAGCCTTGCTAAAGTCCTCTATTTTCTTAAATATGTGCCTTTTGATGCTATGCTCGGGAGCTGCAGAAATTACAATGTCGCAATGGGCATCGCTCTTTGCACAAAAGGGGCTTGGAATAGATAAATTTGCAGGTGACCTTTTAGGCCCGTGCCTTTTAGCACTTTTGATGGGAATAGGCAGGCTTATATATGGTATGTTCGGCACTAAGCTGAATTTGAGAAAATCCCTGATTTTATCAAGTCTTCTCTGTGCAGTATGCTACTTAACTGCCGCAATATCACAAAATCCGTATATTGCACTCTTAGGCTGCAGTATAACAGGCTTTTCTGTAAGCATAATGTGGCCGGGAGTTTATTCATACTCTGCCAAAATTATAGCAGGCGGCGGCACAGCTATGTTCAGTATTTTAGCACTTTTCGGTGATGTAGGATGCTCGCTTGGTTCT
Organism: Clostridia bacterium; assembly: GCA_045580145.1. Lineage (GTDB taxonomy): Bacteria > Bacillota > Clostridia > UBA1381 > UBA1381 > UBA1738. Next base: position 41,226 of record JAZNNI010000019.1, on the reverse strand, counting down.
TGGCTTTGCGGTACAATTTCCGACTTTTCATTAAAGTTTTCACAGATTACTGATATGGCTCTTAGACTTAGAATAACTCCCGAACAGCTGGGACTTAAAATTGGAATAGGAGCTACGGCGATTTTCCCGATTATTATGTTGGTACTTTTATTAGTTTCAAAGAAAACAAAGATAAAATAAAACCCCGAAATCGGGGTTTTATTTTATCTTATGTGAATTTTTATTTCATCAGGTGCAGTTATAACAGGCTCGGCATTTTCCGCTAATTTGCAAACCACCTTGCCATATGGAGTCAAAAGTTCAACCTCTGCATCTTTAAGACCCAAAAGAGACGGCGAAAGAGAAATTTCACTCATTCCCGGCTTTACAATTTCAAGTCCCAAAATCGCTTTTGGAACAGAATAAAGCGGTGTTCCGCCCCACGCATGACTATGGTCAAAAACATAAGTCGGTTCAGGCTTTACAAATCCCTCTGCCAAGCCTTTTCTACAATCCTTTATCGATGGCTTCCAAATTTCTGCAAGTGCGATTGTATATTTATCACGAAGTCCGTTTTTATAAATTGCTTCAAACAGATAATGTGCAAAATATGGCTGATAATCGCCCGGACATTCATTCGTCATCACCTTTTCAATAAGCTTTTTTGCCAAAGCATCGTTACAAATTCCAAAGTACACCGCCAGAATATTCGCGTGCTTCAAATAATATCTCTTTTCGGTATTTTGCGGCATAAACTGATAAAGCTTATCCTCAGATGTCTTTGTATTTAAACCCTCAAAATAGAGCTGTTTTTCCTTATCGAAAAGCACTTCATTAACTGCCGCTCTTAGCTCTTCCTTCTTGTTAGTACACTTTTCTGACATCGCATCCTCTGAAAGCTCTGCAAAAATCCTTGCAGCATATTCCAATGCTCCAAAATAGAACATATTAAGGCAGGTCTGTCCAAGCGCCTTTGGCGGATGATGCATCGAAAGTTCGTCAATATATATCCAGTCAACAAACATATAGTCCGGTGGGTTATCTATTATTCCGTCCTCACCGATATATGTCTCAAATCTGTTTAAAAGCAGAATAAGTGCGTCCTCACATTTTTTAAGCATTTCCATATTGCCGGTAAACATATAGACATCATAAAGCATACGCACCCATATCAAGCTATATGTTGTGTGGAACATACGTCCATCATTATTTCTCAAAAGCTCGCTAGTACGCAAAATATCAAATTCCGCAAGCGACATATCTCCAAACGAGAATGCCGTCATAAGACTTTCAATATAATAGTCACCCGTACAGGCAAGCGGCTCACAATGTCTTGGGCTGTCAAGATGATGAAGCTGTCTGCAGTATTTTAAAGTATGTGCACATACAGATAAAACTTCATTTAAATCTTCATCACTTGTAGTTGTTTCTGCCGTTTCTAAAACGGGGTAATATGTAGTTATAAGGCTCGGTGACACCTCTGCAGGAAAATCCGAATTGTTCTTTATTTTCACAAAGAACTTGCCTGCACTATGCATCTCAATTCCTCTGTATTCTCCGTCTTTATCAAAAACAAATTTCTCAAAGCTTCCTGTCTCTTCGATTTCTCTCGCAAAAACCTCTATCTGAAGCTCACCTTTTGCTTTTACAAAAAGATGCATAAATCCAGCATAAATCATATCAAATTCAAAAATCTCCTCCACCGCATCGTGTGGATTAACTATGGCAGACTTTTGATTTTCAGGGAATATTTCTTTTTCATCCCTGACCAAAAGCGGAGAGGCGGTAGTATGCCATATATTGTCAATTTCCTCAGCCTCTATATATTCATCAGGCAGAATTCTTGCATCATACTCGTAAGGCTTGGTATATGCCCCATTATATCTTGCCTGCCAAGTTTTATCTGTGCATATAACTGTCTTTGTTCCATCTGAAAAGGTTATGTGTGCAGTAAGCATAAACCCGCCGTGCCCCATTGAATAATCACACATTTTTACAGGCATCATCTTGACACGTGCAAAAAAATCAACTGTTTCTGAATCCGGAAAAACTGTCATCCCCGTTGCATAGAAATTATTTCTCGGGCTGTCATTTCCAATAAAATCTCCTTCTACCACAGCCGGTCCCGTTGCAATGATTTCGTCATTTAAAAAGAGCTGGAACTCAGTATCTCCGCTAAAGCGCAAATCCATTCTCTCAACCTTTTTTTCAAAGGTGTACCTCCTCTTAAACTCAGCAACGGCATAGTTATTCTCACCATTTTCCGAAAAATGACTGTATTTAGTTGTCTGATGCTCAGGATATTCTCCCCTTGGAAGCCATATCCATTTCTCAACATAATTCATACGCTGTCCCCTTTTTAATCATTTATATTTTACAAAAACAGCCCAAACCACGATTCGGACTGTTTTTGTGCAGATTATTTATTCTTTTCCATATAAATTATAAACCTCTGAAGCATTGTAGCTGTCTCTGCTCTTGTTGCAAGGCCCTTAGGGTCGAGCATATTTTCGCCCTTTCCGCTCATAATCTCATTTTCAACCGCCCAGCAAATAGCATTTTTAGCATAAGCACTTATACTGTCATTATCTGCAAATAGAAGCTCATACGTACTCTCCGGTTCCTCTGCAAATCTATGGAAAAATACTGCAAGCTGTTCACGTGTTATATTGTCATTAGGGCCAAAGCTTCCATCTTCGTATCCTTTTGTAATTCCTTTTCCGGCAAGCCAGCCGATAGCATCTGCATACCAATCGCCAGCCTGAACGTCTGTAAATTCTCCGCCATATGCAGTTTCCGGATTCTTTGCATAATTATAAAGAATTACTGCAAGCATTCCTCTTGTAAGCTTTGCATCAGGTGAGAAATTTCTTTCACTTGTTCCGCTGAAAAGCCCTTTTCTTACAACAAATTCAATATTTCTTTTAGCCCAATGCTTTTCAATATCATCAAACATTCCGCTTGTTGATGAAGATGTACTGCTGCCACTTGAGAACTTTTTATCAAGTACCGGAGATAATGTTTCAAAAATTATTTCTGCCATTTTCTGAAAACCTTTATCTCCCGGATGCGCACCAACTCCACCTTGGAAACGGTCATATCCACAATATGGATTATCTTCAGGGTTCTGCATTCCTTCTTTAAACGCATTCGGCGCAATACAAGTATCTGACAAATAAACAAATTCATACTTGTCCGCAATTTCTTTTTTCACTTCATAGTCTACGCTTGAAGTTGTTGACCAAAATACTGCACAAAGGTTTATAATCATATTAGGTGCAATCTTATGCGCTTCATTCACAAAGTATTCATAAACCTTAGTTTTTGTTCCGTAATGCGCAGACCAGTTTTCACCAACCTGAATATTTAAAATATCAGGCTGTTCCTGCTTTATAAGGTCCAAAAGTCCTTCTAAACTATTTTTTATGTCATCGTCTGTCGCATCGGTAGCAATTTTTTCAAAAGAGCCGCCGCCTGTAGTTCCACTTGCAACCTGAAACTCTACACTGCCATATCTGTATTTTAAAAGGTCTACAAGCTGATGAACAAAGTCCTTATCCTCACTTGTTGCTGCCATACCCCAGTTGCCTGTCCATCCAAGAGCCTCAGATGGTCCGTGCTTCGTTATTGAATTTCCTACAAAAATAATATCAATAGTTTCACCAGCAGCTGCATTTACAATATTTCTTGCACACATCATTACCACCACCATAATACTTAATAAAGATTTTAGTTTTCGTTTCATAAGTACTTCTCCCTTTTAATTTATAAAAAGAAATGCACATTTAAAATAAAATGAGCATTTTTATGCAACATAGTCTGTTGCAAATTGGCACCCCCGACCAGAATCGAACTGATAACTAACCCTTAGGAGGGGTTTATTATATCCATTTAACTACGAGGGCAAACAGCTATTAATATGTCAAAATTCAACCACACTATTATAACACACTTTCGCCATCCTTGCAAGCATTTTCACAAATTTTCCCTCAGACTATTTTTTATTTTCAAGCATACCGTTCCTAAAAAAGCACTAAAATATATAATCTATTTTTTGGTTAAAATGTCCTTTGAAATAAGGGTTTTTATTTGATAAAATATAGTTAAGGATAAGTAGCTCACAGGATTATATGCCTGTCGGGCTTCTTATTTTTATCAAAATTTGAAAGGGGTTTATATAATGACCTACAAAAAGGGCGACTACATAAGATATTCCTCATCTGGAGTTTGTCTTATTGAAGATATAAAAAAGCTTGATTACACACGTTCTAAAAATGAGCAGGATTTCTACGTTTTAAAGCCGGTAGGAGCATCATCCTCTACCATTTACGTTCCGGTTGCAAACGAAAACCTGACATCAAAAATGCGTTATATATTGAAAAAAGACGAAATTGACAAACTCATCCAATCTGTAAAAAAAGACGAAATTTTGTGGATTGAGGACAGAAAGGCAAGAACAGAAAACTTTAAGGATATTTTAAAACGATGTGACCCACAGGAGCTTTTAAAACTTGTAAGCTGCATCTATCTTAAAAAGAATGAATTTGCAGATAGCGGAAAAAAGCTGACCGCCACAGACGATTCAGTTCTTACACAAGCTGAAGCAATGATTGAAAATGAGTTTTCGTTTGTTCTTAATTTAAGCGGTGCTCAGGTCGGCGAATATATAAGAGAAAAATTGGATATTGAGTAGTAGAAAAGTGGCATTGAAAAATCAATGCCGCTCTTTTTACACCAATTGCTATATCTTATAGATAAGAAAATTTATTTATTCTCAAAGTATGTTCTTAAAAATTCTTTCAGCATAATTATTTCTTTATCATCTAATTTATTTGTAAGTGAATTGATATTTCGTTCATCTTTATTATCAATCCATTTAACATTATCTGATAACCCTAAAATATAATCAATAGAAATCTTTAATTCTTTTCCGATATTGCATAAAGTTTGTATTGAAGGTGCTTTTCTTCCTGCTTCAATTTCCCACAAAAAGTTCCTTGATATTCCTATTCTTTCCGAAAGTTGTTCTAAGGTAAATCTTTTTTCAATACGTGCACTTTTGATTCTTTCACCTAATAAAGATAATTCCAATCCAATCACCTCATACACTATTTTATATCAATCAGCCATAAAATAAACATTCTTATTGTTAGAAAATTGCAAAATATTATTGCAATTAGATGTAATAAATGTTATACTGTTAACATACAGCTTTATTTTTACAAAATTTGTAAGTTTTGTTATTTTATTTTAATTAATTTAGGAGGGTTTATATGAGTACAGAAAATGAAAAAATTTTAAATTCATTAGAAAACATTGAAGAAAAACTTACTTATGCTGAAAAAGTTGCTCTATGGTATGATAGCACAGAATATGACAAAAAAATAGCAAGAAAAATCATATACGAAGAATCCGGCAAGCAAATTCCTTATGCCGACTTTTTAATGTATAAGCTACATATGGAAGACAGAAACATCCCCGCTGCTATGGATTGGCTAAAAAGAGCCTATAACAAAAAATATCCAGAAGCTCTTGCTTTTACATATTTTGAATACCTGTATGGATATGCAACATTTGTAACAGATGCAGAAGCAAGGAGTTCTCTTTTTACTGCTATTGAGCAGAATGTTCCGGCAGCATATTATTTTCTTGGATATGCACTCTACAATCTTCCTTTTAATACTCCCGAGCCAAAATATCCTCCGAATTTACATAACGAAGATGAGCGTATGCTAATCCTCGCAGACTATCTATGCAGTAGCCAATATGAAATTGATTGTAACAATGCACGAAAATGTCGAGAAGAAACAGGTGAGAGTGCTTATATGAAGGCAAAAGGATTGGGATTCTCTGAAAAAGCCATAAATTGGTCTTGTCACGAGGCAACTGTTTATGGTATAAATGCGTTTTTAGCATATGATTTAATTACCTCTGAAGTTTTCACTAATTCCAACAAACTATTAAATCACATAAGTAATGGAACTATACAAACTTATCTTAATCAACGTATACTCAAATTTAACGATAAGTTTCAAGAATATTTAGAAACATATAGACCAATGTTTAATGTGCAGCTTATCGACATCAATTCATCTTCCAAATATTGTTTATATATCGAGTTAATAGAAAATGATCACAAGTTTTTTAGACATCTACCAATATACTACATAGCTATATTAGATCATTCAAACACTGACGATACATATCTATTTACTGGCGATCCTGGTTATCCACACTTTGATGATGACCTACACATTGATAAGGGTGGCAATTATTTTGAGATAGAAGGATATTCAAATAATGAAATGTGGATGAAAAAAGATAGGTTTAAATGTTTCTCGCCAAAAGAAAGTGAAAATAGTGAACCTTATCGCTACAAGTTACGCTTTTCAGAAAAAAGAAGGGGAAATAAAGAAGAAAAAGTTGAATATTTTATTAATCAATCAATTAGGCTGTACAAAGTCACTAAAAAGACATTTTCAGAGAAATTATTTAATTTTTAAACTCTAAAACTATTTGTGAAAAGGTTAGTTTTAAAAAGGCAATAAGTGTTGAACTTTACAATTATCTAAATAAATTGTAGAATTCAACACTTTTTAATATTTCAACTCTTATGCCGCTCTTTTCTACTCCCCCTTAAGCACACTGCACACTACCTCTGCGATTGCCTCACCGCCCCTGATTGCCTCCTCCATTGTATTCCCGTTTGAGCCGACCTCGACAATTAGCGAGCCTTTTGTAAGCTGTTCATTAAATCGTTCTTGCCGAAGATCAATCGGGCGCATAAGTGATGGGAACATTTCCGCCGCCTCCCCCTGAATTTTTGATGCAAATTTAAAATTTTCCCGCCAATGAGCGTGTGTAAGATTTACGTCAGTACCCACAACCAGCATTATTTGCGCAGTCTTTTGCCCGTTTATATCGGTTACAAGCTTAACCTTCGTTCCGTCACTCCTCGTAATTCCGTCACGGTGAACGTCCAAAACCACCTTTATTCCCTTATTATTTGCAAGATTTTTATTTATTGTCGCTGCCGCTTTTTGATAAGCACCATTATACGACGGGTAATCGTGAACAGTTTTGTCGTGAATTACACCAATACCATTTTTTTTAAATACCTCTGCCATAGCTGCTCCAACAGCTGTTATATTTTTCTGCTCATCAAGATTTCTGTCAGGTGCACCCCTGACATAACTTTCCTCACTGAAGCTTTCCGTCGTATGTGTATGCATAATTAAAACCTGAGGTCCGTTATTATCAAGAGAAAACCCAAGCGGCAGTCCCAGAAAATCCTGTGGATTTACATTATAGGAAGTGGCATTTGAAACCTTCATCCCCTTATCAATGGTCACACTTTCCGACTGAATAACCGGCTCGATAGGGGTTGGCTCAGCACTTGGCTCAGGCGATACCGAAGCCACAGGTGTCCCGACAATATCTTTTTTATCAAGTACAAAAAAATGTTTTAAAATTTTACTTGAAAAACTCCCTTTTTCCCCTTTCTCATCAACACTTTCTTTCTCCTTTGCAGGCATTATTTCAGTATTTAAAATATCCTTATAGCTTGAAAAAGCAGTAATACTCTCACCATTAAAGGCAAACGGAATGACTGCTACAAAAGTAATCAGCATCAAAAAAAGGCTTATGACAGCGATAACCTTATTCTTTGTAATTACAATCATTCTTGTCCCTTTTATCAAGTCCCTGCATCTCCTTTTTGTCCTTTATAAATAATACTTGTCTTCACCATAATTTATGACTCTTTCAGGCAATTTAAAATTTTTTAAAAAAAGACTTGATTTTTCCAAATAATAGTGGTATAATGTCTTAGTTATATTACGGATGGTCCTCTGCCTTGGTCGGCACGAACGTCTAAGAAAATAAAGGAGGGCAACGATGATGAACTCAAACGAAATCATTAGTGCTTTAACAAAAGACCAGATTAGAACAGACTTACCTGAACTTGTAGTTGGTAACAACGTTAAGGTTTATCAGAAGGTAGTCGAAGGTAACCGTACCAGAACACAGATGTTTGAAGGTACAATTATCAAAAAGCAGGGTAGCGGAATCGGTGCTACATTTACTGTAAGACGTCTTTCTTACGGTGTTGGTGTAGAAAAGACTTGGCCTGTTAACTCACCTATCATTGAAAAGATCGAAATTTCAAGAAAAGGTCGCGTTAGACGTGCAAGACTCTTCTATATCCGTGAAAGAGTTGGTAAATCCGCTAAGGTTAAGGAAAGAATCTAACTTTTCTCGACAAAATTTAAGTTTAAGGGGGGCATTTATATGTCCCTTTTTGCTTGTTTGTTGATTTTATCTGCAATTATGATATAATAATTATGGCTTAATATTACATAGTATGAGGTGTTTAAATATGGCAGAAAATATAGAAAATACAGAGAATACCGGCAGTGTTACTGAAAAAGAAAGTAGCTTCAACCTGCTCAAAGAAGTATGGGAATGGATATATACAATAGTAATTGCTCTTGTCGTCGTTCTCTTTATAAAATCATTTATTTTTGATATCGTACGCGTTGACGGCCCGTCAATGTACCCTACTCTTGTTCACAATGACAGACTTATAATTACTAAATTAGGATATAAGCCTGAGGCAGGCGATATTATAATCCTCGACTCAACATACAAAGACAGAGAGGAATACTTTGAAAATTATGAAGAAACAACAGGAAAGGACTTAAATAAATTAGAAAAAACCATTAAGTATTTTAGTCTTCCAGAAAACCTAAAGCACAGATATTACGTAAAAAGAATTATCGGTATGCCAGGTGATACTGTTGATATAAAAAACGGGAAGGTGCTTGTCAATGATGAAGTCCTTGATGAACCATACTATACCGGTATCACAGGGATGACAGACGGTCGCGTCGACTATCCTGTTACTGTCGAAGAAGGCCACGTCTTCGTTATGGGAGATAACAGACCAAACAGCAAGGATTCGCGTTCTGCTGATTTGGGACTTGTTCCGATAGATGCAATTTCAGGAAAGTCTCAGCTTAGAATCTGGCCATTCTTCGCATTTGGAAAAACAAAATAAAATTCAGGGCAGGTTAGAAAACCTGCCTGTTTTATACGAGGTGAAATATGCAGAATTTACAATGGTATCCGGGGCATATGGCGAAAACACGCCGTATGATCGAAGAAAATCTTAAAAATATCGACGTTGTCGTGGAAATACTTGATGCAAGAATTCCTTTTTCAGGGCGAAATCCGAATTTTGACGATATTGTTGCAGGAAAGCCAAGACTTGTCGTAATGAATAAATACGATTTGGCTGACAGCTCTGTAACAGACAAGTGGACAGCGTGGTATGCAAAAAACGGAATAAAAGTTATTCCCATCAGTTGCTCTACCGGTATGGGAATAAATAAGATTGCTCCTGCCTGCCGTGAGCTTATAAAGGACAAGATTGAAAAGGCAAAGGAAAAAGGAATGAACAGGGGCGTCAAGGTGATGATGGTCGGCATACCAAACGTCGGCAAGTCAACACTTATCAACAAGCTTGCCGGAAAAGCCTCTGCCCAAACAGGCGACCGTCCCGGAGTTACCCGTACAAAGCAATGGATACGTTTAAAAGACGGTCTTGAGCTTTTAGATACTCCCGGTATTCTACCGCCAAAGTTTGAAGACCAGAAGGTAGCTGTAAATCTTGCATACACAGGTGCTATTCGGGACGAAATAATGGAGGTTGAGCTTTTATGCCACTCCTTGCTTGAATACTTGCGCGATAATTATCAGGAACTTTTATGCCTAAGATACAAACTTGATGACATCTCCGATTTAAAAGGCTATGAAATCCTTGAATACATCGGCAAAAAAAGAGGATGCGTCATATCAGGAGGCGAAATCGACACCGAACGTGCCGCCAACATACTCTTAGACGAACTCCGCGGATGCAAAATAGGAAAAATAACTCTGGAAAAACCGGAGGATATATAAATGAGCAAGAAAAATCGACTTATTTTATATGGGATTATTCTATTAACGGTTTTGTCAGTATTTTTAATTGGAAAAACCAAGCCAAAGGAATACAAATTAACCCTTACAGACACCCTTGACACTATTTGTGAAATAACTGCAGTTACAAATAACAAAACTCTTCTTAATGAAGTTGAAAATTATATAAAGCAGATGGATACAGAGCTTTCTGCCCATAACAAAGACAGCAGCTTATCTAAGTTTAATGCGGGCGAAAATGTTTCTTTTTCTATTGACGCACAAAGAGTCATTGATTTTGGAAAGTCATTCACAAAGGAAAATCCCGAATATTTCTCTGTTTACTTAAACCCGCTTATAAATTTATGGGATATAAAAAACAATCAGGGAACTATTCCTGACATAACAGAGGCAATCAAAGAAACACACAAAGAAAATACCCTCAACTTAGGTGCTGTTGCTAAGGGATATATAACAGACCGCGTTGCAGAAATACTAAAATCAAACGGCGTAAGCTCTGCAATGATAAATTTGGGCGGAAATGCCTACGCACTTGGCAAAAAATCAACGGGTGAAAACTGGAAGATAGGCATACAAGACCCAAAGAACGAAAATGAACTAATAGGAGTAATTACTGCTGAAAACCTTGCCGTTATAACATCGGGCGACTACCAAAGATATTTTGAAAAGGACGGCATCCGTTATCATCACATAATTGACCCCAAAACAGGATACCCCTCAAAAAGCGGTCTTCGTTCTGTTACAGTAGTTTCCGAAAATGCGACACTTGCTGATTGCCTGTCTACTGCAATTTTTGTAGCAGGACTCGACGAAGGCATTGAACTTTTGAAAAAATACAACGTACGCGGCATTTTAGTTACCGACGACACTGTCTATTTTTCAAAGAGTCTTGAAGACATTTTTAGACAAAATACATTTTCCTACAAATATGAATTTATCAATTAAAAAGTGCGGGACTTCCCGCACTTTTATTATGGCTTTTCAATTAAATCTTCATTTCTTAAAAACAGCTCACTTATGTTCATATCCCCAAATTTCTCTGTCTTCTTTCCATCTATCAAAAACTGAACATTGTTTACATTATCTCGCTCTGTAAGTGAATTTACAATAGAGTATATAATCAATCTTCCCAAGTCCGCAGATGAGATATTTTTATCAATAAAGTCTTGTTTGAAGTTCACATAGCAAGTTCCGTCTGTCGTTTCCACAGATATTATGCCCGTATCCTGACTTAAAAGCTTTGTACTGGTTTTATATTTGGGTCCTTTGATAAGCTCGGCTACTATATACTGCTCAATCGGCTGAGTATCTGTGATATTAATCTGCCTGTATTCCATAACAAGAGCATCTTTATCGGTATTTGCAAAGTATAACCTTAATCCTGTTGCACAGTCGTCATCCCACTCGGTATTTATTTCATCACTCTTTACAAATCCGAGCGGCATTCCGTCGCCGGCATAAATATCCTTCCCCTCCACCGTTATACGTACTTGCCTTACATTTTGGAGCTTTGAAAATGTCTTAATCACCGCATATGTTTTTAAAAGTTCAGTACCCTGATATTCCTTTGAAAAATCAACGGTAAGATTTCCACCATCATTACTTATGCGATTTAATTTGACATCCTTTCCAACAACCGGTGTATAATTTTTGTTGCTCGGTCCTTTCATAAGAGCCTCGGCAACCTTTCTATAAATCTCACCATCATTTTCTGCATCAATCGTTTTATCAACAACAGCAAACGCCGAGCTGTCACGATTCAAAAAATAAAGGCTTACTTCTTTGACATTTTCCTCACTATCACGGCTCGAAATACCAAACAAAACTGTAGCTACAGTAAGGAAAAGGATTATTATCCACACTATCTTATTATTTTTTCTCATAAATTTATCCTTTCCTCATCAAACAACCGTTTCGTTTCCTGAATATGGTAATGTAATTACGAACACACTTCCGCCTGCTTCTGCGTTTTGAACGGAGATTTCACCATCGTGTAAAAGGACAGCTTCCTTTGCAATGGCAAGACCAAGCCCTGTTCCTCCGGTATCCCTCGTACGCGAATCATCAAGACGGTAAAAACGTTCAAATATTTTTTCCTTTTCTTCATCAGGTATTCCCGGTCCGTTATCCTCAATCGTTACTATAAGCCTTTTTCCTTTTTCCTCAAGTCCAAGCTTGACAAATCCACCCTCCGGTGTATACTTGATTGCATTGTCTACGATATTATAGATTGCTTCCCAAATCTTATCATAATCCAACATCATCGGCTCAAGTCCCAACGCGTCGTAGTCAGTATACAAAACAATATCCTTTGCCTCGGCATTTGGCGAGAGCTTTCTTACAATAGCACTAATCATAACCTCAAAATCCACAGGTGTAAGTGAGGCACTATTTTGATTTGAATCCATCTTTGTAAGGGTCAAAAGTCTTTCTACTATACGTGTTAATCTATCAACCTCATCGCTTAAATCACCAAGAAAATCCTGTATCATTTCAGGCTCAGGATTATCCGTTGTAACAATACTGTCGCATATAAGCTTAATCGTTGCAAGAGGTGTTTTAAGTTCATGCGACACATCCGAAACAAACTTCTTCCGGTTCTGTTCATAATCGTCAAGCTCTGCCGACATATAGTTAAGCGCCTTCGCCATCTCTACAAGCTCTGCTGGGCCTCGTTCCTTTGCTTTTATATTAAAGTTACCCTTTGATATTTCCTTTGACACAGAAATAAAGTTGTCAATAGGAGCTGTTGTCATCAAAGACAACCCCAAGCTCAGCATAGCAACTAAAATACTTATGATTATTGAAAATATTATAAGATTCTTTCGGATATTTTTAATGGTTGTATCCGCATCGGTAAGCGACTGAACAACGTATACTGCGCCTACAACCTTTCCGCCTGATATAAGAGGTACTGAAACTGACATCATCGTTGAGCCATTTTCGTCTACTTTTATCGACGATGCCTGTTCTCCTTTTTTGATACATTCATTAATAGACTCACGGATAATTACCTTTCCAAGCATATCCGAATCTTCATTTGAATCAAAGCATACACGAAAATCTGTACGAACAATTATACTCCGCATATTACTTCCCGAAAGTATTTGACTTATGCTATATCTTGTATCGTCTGTAATATCCTCCGTCGTTGTTATAAGGTCAGATATTATATTCGCCTTTGCAAACAGTTTAACTCTGTCCGAGCTATACAGACTATCAGTCAAAGCCCCTAATATATACACACTGAGGAGTATAAGAGAAATAAGTATGACAGCAACATATGTCGCCATCATACTAACACGCATAGAATATAAAAAGTCTTTAATCTTTCTTATAATAGTAACCAACTCCCCATTTTGTCTTAATGTAAAGAGGCTCTGCCGGATTTTCCTCTATTTTTTCACGCAGACGCCTTATATGAACGTCAACTGTTCTGACATCGCCGGGATAATCCACACCCCACGCTATATCAAGCAGATTTTCTCTTGTATACACACGACCAGGATTTTTGACAAACAGGTCAACCAGTTCAAATTCCTTGCCCGTAAGTTCAATCACGTTCCCCTTTATACTCACACGCCTGAAATTATAATCAAGAGTAATATCTCCCGAAACAAATATATCATTATCCGCCTTTGGTGCAGGATTTACACGTCTTAAAATCGCCTTAATTCTTGACGTTACCTCACGTATGTTAAACGGCTTGGTGATATAGTCATCCGCACCATATTCAAGACCTAAAATTTTGTCAATATCCTCACCGCGTGCTGTAAGCATAATAATCGGGACATCTGAAAATGCTCTGATTGTTCTGCAGGCAGTCAATCCGTCCATCTTAGGAAGCATTACGTCAAGTAAGATAAGATTAATGCTGCTGTCTTTTGCAAGGTTGACTGCCTCTTCACCGTCAAAAGCAGTGACAACCTGATAGCCCTCCTGCTCTAAATTATACTTTATCCCTTTCACTAACAGCTTTTCATCATCAACAACTAATATTTTCATTCCTATATTTACTCCCTTCGATTCATTTTTTTCTCAAAATAGTTTATTTAACTACAATATCTTCCTTTATAGCATCAAAGGTCTTCTCACCAATTCCTTCTACCTTCATTATATCCTCAACCACTTCAAATTTTCCATTTTTTATTCGATGAGTTATTATCCTTTCCGCCGTAACTTGTCCAATTCCGTCAAGAGTGTCTAAAAGTCGTGCATCAGCCGTATTTATATTAACCTTGTCCGATGCATATTCAATATTTACTGGTTCATCACTTTCCGGTGCATATGCAGTTGAATTCTTCACTATTTCAAACGATACAGTATTATACTCTCTCAAAATCGTTGTAGCAGCTATGGCAACCATAACAATTAATATATAATAACGTTTCTGTAATTTTTTCAAAAATATCCCTCGCAAAACTATATGTATAGTATAAGTATATCATAAATTTTATTTTTTTCTATACTTTTTTACAAATTTTCTTATATTTATTGCAAAATCCTTTCGTTTTATGTATAATTAAAGGTGAAAGTGACTAAAGTGTCACCGCCCGTTGACATTTCAAAATACTTCACGGGCAGAAAGGCTATGAAATTATGAGAAAAAACCGTTTTGCAACAGTGATTCTATCACTACTTTTATGCACCAATACGCTTGTATCAGCAACCGGTAAAACAACTCCTAAACCATCTTCTTCCCCATCAGTCACTCAAAAAGCAACTTCATCACCGAATGCGGAGAAGAAATCAGGAGAATCTTCATCAAAAAAAGATTCTGATGAATCTGAAACGCAAAAAAAAGCCAGTTTTCCTGTTCCTAACGCCGAAGCTGCAATAGTTCTTGATGCAAATTCGGGCGATGTGATATATGCACTCGACAGCGACAAAAAAATGTATCCGGCAGGAACTTCAAATATTATGACGGCTATTATCGCACTTGAAAATTCAAACCTTGCTGATGTTTGCACAGTTTCCAAGGAGGCACTTTCAAATGTTACATATGACCAGCCACAGCTTGGTATGTTAGAAGGCGAGGAATATACTGTCGAACAGCTCCTTTATGCCATTATTTTAAACTCAAACAACGATGCTGCAAATACGCTTGCTATTACTGTCAGCGGAAGCATTGAGGCCTTTGTTCAAAAAATGAACGAAAAAGCTGCAGAGCTTGGTATGTCAAATACAAATTTCGTAAACCCGACAGGTCTTCATAACGAAAATCACTATACAACAGCAGAAGACCTTGCAAAGCTTGCAAAATATGCTATGAAAAATCCTTCATATGCAAAAATAGCATCCACACAAAAGTATGTCTTCCCTGCCACTAACCTTCGCAGTCAAGAAAAGACAATTTTGAGCACTAACCACTTAGTAAGCAGATATAAATATCCTTATCACTACTATGCAAATGCAACAGGTATAAAATCAGGCAACAGCAATGACGCAGGATATTGTCTTGCCGCATCTGCAGTCAAGGGCAAGATGAACATTATAAGCATTATTATGGGTGCTAAAAACGAGGATGCTAAGGACAAGGCATATTCCTTTGTTGATACAAAAGCCATCTTCGATTATGTATTTGAAAATTACCAGACCATTTTACTTGCAAAGCACGGTGATGTCGTTCACGATTCAAAGGTAGATGAAGCGAAAAACTCCACAAGGCTTGCCCTTACAGTTGACGAGGACGTCTATGTCACTATGAAAAAGACAGCCGATCCTGACATAATTACAAATGAGGTAAACCTCACCTCAGAAACTAAGGCTCCGATAAAGCAAGGAGATCTATTTGGAACAATAACCTACTCATACAACGGCAGAGAGCTTAAAACAATGCACCTAATTGCTGCAAACGAAGTTAAGCGTGATTTTATTCTTCACGTAATAAATAGTGTATTAGGATTTATTTTCCACCCAATTGTATTGATTATCCTGATTTTGATAATCGCAGGCTGGGTAAGACTCAGAATAGTCCGCAACAGAAAGAGACGCATACGTCACAGCAGAATGGTATCATACAGCGGAAACGGTGCTGCACGCTCTGCACCAAGACGTTCCCGTCCGACATCATCAGTAGGTAGTTCGTCGTCTTCTTCAAGACGTACAAGCTCTAACTATACAAGACGCAGAAGATAGAACAAAGCGGCTTCGTCGCAACCGCCCATTTATAAATTACCATTAATTTTAATGAGCGGTAAGAAGAAGCAGGTCGCTTTGTTATACCCATTTGCGTTTTCGTGCCTGTTTCACGAAAAATTCGCAAGGGCATTACATTCTTCTAACTTTATAGAAACGCAGTTTCCTATAAAATTAGAAAATCCCGATATTATCGGGATTTTTATTTTACTTAAAACTTGCATACAAAACCCCGGACAACTTGTCCGGGGTAATCTTTTTATTCTTCTACAGCTTCTTCAGCAGCAGCTTCTTCCTCGATAAACTTTTCGATATCAACAGGAACATTCTCTTCTACAGGTGCAACTTCTTCCTGAGGAGCTTCCTCTACAGGAGTTTCTTCTACAACCGGAGGAGCGATTAGCGCTCTGATTGAAAGGCTGATTTTGTTTGTTTCCCAATCAATCTCAACAATCTTAGCTTCAACTTCTTCACCGATTGAAAGCACATCTTCAGGCTTGCCTATTCTCTTATCAGCAATCTGTGAAATATGGATAAGACCGTCAACGCTTGGCATAATTTCTGCAAATGCACCAAATGGCATCATACGAACAATTTTACACTTAATAACATCGCCAACATTCAGCTTTGACTTAGCGATAACCCAAGGGTTGTCCTCTGCCTTTTTGTATCCTAAAGAAATCTTCTTTGTTTCTTCATTAATGTCCTTAATATAAACCTTAAGTACATCGCCTTCCTTTACAACTTCAGAAGGATGCTTGATTTTGCCCCAAGAAAGCTCTGAAATATGAACAAGACCATCAACACCGCCGATGTCAACAAACGCACCAAAAGATGTGAGTGACTTAACTGTTCCTGAGTATTCCTTGCCAACTTCTACGTCTGCCCAGAATTTTTCCATAGCAGCATTCTTTTCTTCTTCAAGAAGAACACGAACTGAACCAACAACACGTTTTCTTCTTTCATCAAGCTCAATAAGTCTTATTTTTACGTTTGTACCCAAAAGTGTTTCAAGCTCCTGAACATACTGGAGTGATGCCTGTCTTGCAGGGATAAATACCTGTGAATCGTTTGCAAGCGCAATTACACCGCCGCGTACAACCTTAATAATCTTAGCATCAAGAACTTCCTTGTTCTCATAAGCTTCCTTCATCTTGTTCCAGCTTTCCATCTGGATAAGCTTCTTTCTGGAAAGAACAACCTTGCCTTCCGCATCGTTAACGCCCACTACATAAACCTTGATAGTATCTCCTGGCTTAACGATATCTGTTGCCTTTAAATATGGATCGTCAGAAAGCTGGTCAACAGATAACTGACCGTTATACTTAAAGCCGCCAAGGTCAACAATAACCTCAGTGTTGCGAACTTCAACAACTGTTGCGTCAACAATATCTCCATTATTTAAAGTTTTGCTTTCGTACTTTTCAAAAAGCTCTGCGAAAGACTCTTCGTTTTTGATTTTTTCTTCCATCGTTGTAAAAACCTCCTCGATAGTACGTGCCGGAGTTGATGCTCCCGCCGTAATACCTATCTTTTTATTTTTTAAATATATACCCTGAGGAATATCCTCAAAAGTTTCAATAAAGTATGTTTCAGGACATTGCGTTGATGCAATGTCGAAAAGCTTTTTTGTATTGGAGCTTGCTCTGCCGCCAATAACAAACATTATGTCAGACTCGGCAGACAAAGCATATGCTTCTTCCTGCCTATCTTTCGTCGCACTACATATTGTATCAAAAACTACTACCCTTTTGCAAGTGTTTTTGATATTTTGTACTATTTGCACAAAAACATTTTTATTTATTGTTGTTTGTGCCACAACACATATAGGCATTTCAATATATTCTGATGGCATCTTAAAGCCTTCATCATAGGTAATTATGGCAGAATCATCACACCAGCCATTTATACCTATAACTTCCGGATGCTTCTCATCCCCGACAATAACAATCTTATACCCCTCTGCAAAATGCTTTTCAACAATTTTATGAATTTTTGCAACAAATGGACAGGTAAGGTCTATATATTCCCGACCCAAAAGACCGTCAATTATCTGCTTTTTTACACCGTGTGTTCTTATTACAACAGCTGTATCCTCTGGCATCTCTGAAACTGTGCTATACGCCCTAACGCCTCTTTTTTCAAGGTCTTCCACAACCTGCATATTATGAATTATAGGGCCTAATGTAGCAATTTTCTTACCACTATGGTCCACAGTTTCATACACCTTGTCAACAGCTCTTTTTACTCCGTAACAAAAACCTGCTGTCTTTGCTATTTTTATACTCATTTTAAAGCCCCCGCAGTATTTAGCAAATATACATTATCCATAATGAAAGAACTAAGCTCCTGCAGTTTTTCAACAGACAGCTTTTCATCGTAATATTCATCGAAATAAATTGGTTCTCCATATGTAACTGTGACTTTTCCCATCCAACGGTATTTTCCGCTTATCAATACAGGTGTTACCGGCACTTTTGCGTGTGTTGAAATCATCGCAACACCCGGCTTTGGAGCAACCTTCTCGCCTTCAAGCACCCGTTTTCCTTCAGGGAACATTATCATAACATTCTTTTGCTTAAGTATTGTCAGCGCAGTTTTGATTGCACCGATGTCGCCTTTTCCACGATGCACAGGAAATGCACCGAGCTTTCTTATCAGTCCGCCGAACAGTTTGTTTTTAAAAAGCTCACTTTTTGCCATAAATGCAAGCTTTCTTGGGCAGGTAAGGGCTACTATAACAGGGTCCCAGTTGCTTTTATGGTTTACTGCTAAAATAGTTCCGCCATCTTTAATAATATTATTTTTGCCGACAGTTTTTATTCTGAATATAAAAAGGAAAACAAATCTTAAAATAACTCCAACAATTTTATAAAACATATCAATTTGCCTCCTTTATGATTTCAGTGATTCTCTCAATCACCTCATCAATGCTCATATCCGACGTGTCTACAAGTATCGCATCATCTGCCTGTTTTAAAGGCGCAAATTTGCGCTCTGAGTCATTTTTGTCGCGATACTCAATGTCTTTCTTCACCTGTTCAAAGTCTACTTCCTGTCCCTTTTGGGCAAGCTCTTTTAAACGTCTTCTTGCTCTTTCATCAACAGAAGCCGTCAGAAAAATTTTAACTTCAGCATCAGGCAGAACATATGTTCCTATATCACGTCCGTCCATAATGACTGATACCTTTTCCGCGAGCTTTCTTTGAAGGTCTACAAGTTTTAATCTTACCGCCGGAATTGTTGCCACATTCGATGCACCAATACTTGCATCCTGCATACGTATACGCTCTGAAACATCTTTTTGGCACAAAAATATTTTCTGTCCGTCGTCATCATATGAAATATCAATCTGTATACTATCAAGAATTTCATCTGTGAACGATTTTTCGCTTATTTCAATTCCGTTTTCAAGTGCATAGACTGCAACTGCACGATACATTGCGCCTGTATCTATATAAACAAATCCCAGCTTTTTTGCAACTTCTTTTGCAATGGAGCTTTTACCCGCTCCCGCCGGTCCGTCAATAGCAACCTTCATTATACTTCTCCTCTTCTTTATGCATTCTCACCGGCAAGATAGCCTGTGGAAAATGCAATTTGTAAATTAAATCCGCCTGTGTAAGCATCAACGTCAATGACCTCTCCGGCAAAGAAAAGCCCTGACACTATCTTTGACTCCATCGTCGACGGGTTTATCTCGGACACCTTTATTCCGCCTGAGGTTATAATTGCTTCATCAACAGGTCTTGTACCTTTTACTGTTAATGTGAGCATTTTTATTGTATTACAAAGAGCTAATCTCTCTTGTTTGGTTATCCCCGAAACCTCTTTATGCGGGTCAAGCCCACTCACTTCTATTATAACAGGAATAAGTGCTTTAGGCAATAGTTCATCCAAGGAATTTTGCAAATGTTTTTTGTTAAATTTCTCAAAATCACGAAGTATTCGCCTATCGAGCTGTGCTAAATCAAGTGCAGGCTTTAAATCTATCATAATTTTTGCATTTTTAGCCTTATTAAGATGGCAGGATGCAGAAAGTACAATAGGTCCGGAAACACCAAAATGTGTAAATAGCATTTCACCAAAATCAGAAAAAATCTTTTTCCCATTTTCGTTTAAAAGTGTAAGCTCCACATTTTTAAGCGAAAGTCCCATCACATCTGAAACCCATTTTTCCTTTGTTTCAAGAGGAACAAGTGAGGGCTTTGGTGAAATAATGGTATGTCCCACCTTTTCTGCCATCCGATATCCGTCTCCCGTTGAGCCTGTAAGAGGATATGACTTTCCGCCCGTTGCAATTATTACGCTGTCTGCCATAACCTGACCCTTTTCAGTTTTAACACCAACTACTTTGCCGTCCTTTACCAGAATGTCAGTCGCACGCGCATTTATCAATTTAACATTTTCTCCAAGTGCGTACCTTTTTAATGCCTCGGCAACATCCCTTGCGCTGTCACTTTCCGGAAAAACCCTGCCTCCACGTTCCACCTTTGTGGCAACACCAAGCGAATTCATAAGATTTATTACATCATCATTTGTGAAGCTATATAGGCTACTATACAAAAATCTGCTGTTAGTCGGGATATTTGACATAATATCCTCAATGTCGGCAACATTTGTAATATTACATCTGCCCTTTCCTGTTATACGAAGTTTTTTCCCTAAAAGAGCATTTCTTTCTATAAGTATAACTTTATCGGCTCGGTCTTTGAGTCTCCCGCAGGCAATCATTCCTGCCGGACCGCCTCCTATTACCGCTACTGTTTTTTCACTCATTTTTTATCATATACCTCGTATTCATCCCAAATTCTCTCAAGCTTTTCAAGGTTTTTCTGCATTTTTTCCTTATTCATCATTCCAACTGCAACAATCAGCGCATTTATTACACTAAATGGTGCTGCTAAGGAATCAACAAATGATGTCGCATCACTCTCAGCAATCAGGCAAAGATCTGATTCTGCGACAATAGGTGAATTTTTACTGTCTGTTATTCCAATAACCGTAGCACCGTTATTCTTTGCATAAGAAAGTGCCTTAATCGTGTTTTTAGAATACCTCGGGAAGCTTATACCCATAACGACATCGCCTTTTCCCACATTCAAAATCTGTTCAAAGACGTCATCACCGCCGGTAGATTTTATAAGATGCACATTATCAAGAATGAGATGCAGATAAAATCCTGCAAATTCTGCCAACGATGCCGCGCTTCTTATACCGGTAATATAAATCTTATCAGCCGAGGAAAGTGCTGCAGCCGCACGTTCAAACTGGCTTTTATCTATGGTATCTAATGTCTTTTCTATATATCCGATGTCAGACTTTAATGTACTGTCCAAAATATTTCTGCTTCCTATTTTCTCGTATGCAAGCTCCATTCGCTGAACAGAAGTAAGCTGAGTCTTGAGAGCTTTTTGCAATGATTTCTGAAAATCAGGATACCCCAAAAAGCCCAATTCACTCGCAAACCTTACAACAGTTGATTCGCTCACACCTGTTTTCTCGGAAAGTCTTGATGCCGTCATATATGCCGCTTTTTCCGGATTTTTTTCAATATATTCAGCAACTATTTTCTGGCTTTTAGTGAAGCCGGTACTTTTTTCTTTTATCGTGCGCAATATATCATTCATCGGTTTCCTCTCCGTTTTCCCGTTTTCCGTCCTTATCGTAAAAATACCATTTTTCAATGTCTTTATACGGGTCGCCAAGTGATGGTTTCTCCGTTCCCGACACGTATGTGCCGTAAATTACGCTATCCGACTTAAAATAGAGCGGTATATACGGCGGGTCAGCATAAAACTTACGCATAAAATCAGTTATGCCTTCTTTATATGCTTCCCTATCGGTACTTGCTGCAAGTTTTCTTGTAGCCTCACTGATTTTGTTTATATCATAATTGAAGTAATTATTAACACTATCGAGCATAGACGCTGGATTAAGGTTCGGTTCAACCTCAACTTCCCCGACAAAGAGGTCAAAGCTACCATTTGATATCTTCGCAACATACTCGTTGTATGATACTTTATCTATCTCGACAAAGAAGCCCTCTGTTTTTAGCATTTCTGCAATACTGCCTGCAAGCGCGGTTCTTTTTTCGTTATCCGAATTAACCAAAATTCTTATGGTGAGCGGCATACCGTCCTTAAAATAAAAACCCTCGCTTAATTCATAGCCCTCACTCGTTATAAGATTTTCGGCATAATCCTCCTCGGTTTCACTCTTAGACTGATATGCCCACGAAGAAGGATTTATTGCCAAATCAGCGACCTTTCCGTGCCCGTAAACATCATTTTCAAGTATTTTCTTCTTGTCAATAACGTCTCCGAGTGCCTTTCTGATATTAGCCGGCTGTAAAACAGGACTTGCTACATTAAATCCCACAAAAACCATATTATCCGACACAATCGTCTCGGTACGCGAATTCATTTTCGGTGTTGCACCGTCAAGCCCGAGTTCCCCTGAAGTTATGGCATCAATTTTACTGACATTAAATGCTTCTCTTACCGCGTCTTTATCCTTCAGAATTTTTACAGATATATTCTTTTGGGAAACATCTCCGCCGTGCCATATTGAGTTCGGTTCGAGCATTATTTCTGTACCGGTTTTTGAAGTAAATTTATATGAACCTGTACCAACAGGAATAAAATTCATATCACCCGTGTACTGTGCACTCTTTGAAATTATCGGAAAGCTTAATAAGAGTTCGGGGTTTGGCTCGGGATTTTCAAAGTTTATCACCACCTGATTTTTCCCCGTAGCAGTAAAGCTGCGTATTTTATCACCCAGCTTTCTGTAAAATCCATTTGATGAACACATTTTACTTATTGTATGCACAACATCCTCTGCCGTAAAAACAGTTCCATCCTGCCATTTTACACCGTCTTTTAAGGTTACAGTAATTTGCGTACCTTCCCCGGCAACCGACAGACTTTTTGCAAGAACCGGAATTGGTGTTTTTGTTTCATCCTCCGCAAAAAGTGGTTCATAAATGATATTTACTATATTCTTAACATTTTCCGACTTAGTCTCAAACGGGTTCAAAGTATCAATGCCATAAATACCAAGATTTATAGTCGAATCATCAGATAATACTACAAGTTCTCCGCTTTCAACATAAATTCCGTCATCCTTTCCTTTGCAGGCAGTAAGAGATACCACCATAAATATAGAAAGAAAAAATGTAATTATCCTCTTTATATCAAACATTCCTCTCTGTGTAATATATCTATTTTTTCAGTTCCATAATCGCAGCCATAACTCCGCGCTTTCCATTTGTCTTTCTGTGTGAAAATAAAAGGTCGCTGTTACAATAGGTGCAAATCCCCGAATCAATTATATTTTTATCAGGTATCCCAACATCTTTAAGCTGAATTTTAACTGCTTTTTGCAAATTTACGTGATATTTTTTATGTTTTTCTAAAACCCCATCACCAAATTCTTCTTTAAAAATATCTGCAATTTCATCGCCAACTTCAAAGTGACATACTCTGATTGACGGACCTATACCTATCAATATATCCTCGGGATTTGAAGAAAACTCCTTCATCATCTTCTGCACAGTTTTTTCACCGATTCGAAGCACCGTCCCTTTCCAGCCCGAATGTGCAAGAGCGATAACCCGATTTTTAGTATCAAGAAAATAAATCGGCACACAGTCTGCCCCAAAAACTGCAAGCGGAACACCCGCCTCGCACGTAATCAGGCTATCTGCACTATCGAACTTCTGGGGCTTTATAATACCATTGCCGCAATCGTTTTTATCTACAATATATATTTTATCATCATGAACCTGATTTGAAAAGACCAAATCTTCAAAATTTATACCAATTTCGTCACAAATTATTTTGTAATTCTGTAAAATATTCTCTTTTTTGTCATCCGAGTTCATTCTCAGATTAAGACTTCTAAACTCATTTTCACTTACGCCGCCATTCCTTGTCGAAAAGCAATGCTTTACTAGTCCTGTACTTTCAAACTCATCAATCGTATAATACTGAAGCTTGCCGCTTGATTTAAGAGTGAACATCCTTTTTCTCCTTAAAATACTCATATACTGCTGTTGCCGCTTTAGCATCAACCACAGACGAAAGCTCATCACGTGATGCATTTTTTACATTTTCAACCGAGCCAAAACTCTTTAACAGTTTTGCCTTTTTGACCTCTCCTATTCCCTTTATATTATCAAGCTCTGATTTTGTCAGGCTCTTACTCCTCAATTTTCGATGGTATGTTATTGCACTCCTGTGTACCTCGTCCTGAACCGAGGTTATAAATTTAAACACACTATCTACAGGCGAAAGCTCAATCTCGCCATTTTGCGATAAAAGTCCGCGTGTTTTGTGCTTTGAATCCTTTACCATTCCATAAACCGGAATATCGAGGTCTATTGTTTCCATAATTTCTCCCACAGCGGATAAATGTCCTTTTCCGCCATCAAGTAAAATAAGGTCGGGATATGGCAGAAATTTTGCATCCTCTTCCTTTAAAAGTCCTGCCTCAATATTACTTTCCTCATCTTTTGCGTGGCGGAATCTCCTGTATATGACCTCCTGCATCGCCATATAATCATTTGCACCCTCAAATGATTTGATTTTGAAATGCCTGTAATCCTTTTTAGACGGCTTCCCATTTACAAACACTACCATAGACGCAACATTATCACTTCCGGATATATTTGAAATATCATATGATTCAATTCTTGACGGCACCTTTTCCATCGCAAGCTTTTTTGCTATTTCCTCGGATATTTTATTCTTCTTATCCGAATATTTAAGGTTGCCTACGCGGTAATTTTCAGCCGCTATTTCGGCATTTTTGTGTACCATCATAGTAAGCTTTCTTTTCTCACCTTTTCGAGGGGCAGTTATATTTACCTTGCTTCTCTTTTTTGATGACAGCCAATCTGAAATCACGCCGCTGTCTTCTACAGGCTCTTCTGTCAGGATTTCCTTTGGTATATTATCCGATTCTGCATAAAATTGTTTTATAAAATCAGATATTACTTCACTATCACTTGAGAATTGCGTATCTTCAATGCGATAGCTTGTATGACCTGTTATTTTCCCTAAGCGTACAAAAAACACCTCGACAAAGGTTTTACTGCCCAGCCTTGCCGATGCAATAATATCAATATCAGTTTGCTTGCCGGTATTGATTATTTTCTGCTTTTCCTCAAATCTCTTTACCGCTTCAATTTTATCACGGAGCATCGCTGCTTTTTCAAATTCCATATTTTTTGATGCATTCATCATATCTTTATGCATATTTGAAAGAAGCTCCTCGTGATTACCTTCTAAAAATGAGCAAATATCAAAATAAATCTGTCTGTATTCATCTCTTGATATTCTGCCGGCAATACACGGGGCAAAGCAGTTATTTATATGGTAATTAAGACACGGTCTGTCCTTTCCTATATCCTCAGGAAACTTACGTCTGCAAAGCGGTGGCTTAAAAATCTTCTGCACTATATCAAGTGCCGCACGTACAGGCTGCATACCTGTATATGGTCCGAAATATTTTGCGCCGTCATTTTTTAGAGTTCGTGACATAAAAATTTTCGGATATTCTTCATTAATAGTAACCTTTATATATGGATACTGCTTATCGTCCTTTAATAATATATTATATTTCGGGCGATGTTTTTTTATAAGATTGCACTCCAAAACAAGTGCCTCTACTTCTGAGTCAGTTACAATATACTCAAAGTAAGCCACATTTGAAACCATTGCCGCAACCTTTGGGGTATGATTTTTACCACTACCGAAATATTGTCTTACCCTGTTTTTGAGGATTTTCGCCTTGCCTACATATATAATCTCGTCATCCTTGTCGTGCATTATATATACACCCGGTTCCTCAGGCAGATTTTTAAGTTCTTCTTCTAAATTAAACATCTTTATCCCTTTTTGAAATTTTAGTTCTTTAAAGTCAAAAATAACTCTACCTTAACAAAGCAGAGTTATTTAATTAATCTTTTTAAGCAAAATTTTATTCTGTGAAGTTAGAGGCAATCAAATTAACCAAAGTAACAACTGCTTCCTCTTCGTCAGCTCCGTCAGCAATAATGCTGATTGTTGTTCCCTTTGTAATTCCAAGAGAAAGAACTCCTAAAAGGCTCTTTGCATTAACCTTGCGTTCATCCTTTTCAACCCATATACTTGATTTAAATTCGTTTGCCTTCTGTATGAAAAATGTTGCAGGACGTGCGTGCAATCCCACCTGATTCTGAACTTCAACTTCTTTTGAAAACATAAAGATTTCCTCCTTGCAAAACACTCGCGAAAAATCCGTAAGTATACTATTAGAATACTAAAAAATATATAAAACGTCAACCCTATTTGTTAAAAAACAGAAATTTTAGTTAAAGATACCCTATTAGTAAAAATTTTATTCATCATTTTTGTCATTTTCGCCGACAACATCGTTCGTTTTAGAACTACTTTTCTTACCCAGCATTTCGCGAACCTGACGTTCTATTTCCTGAGCAAATTCAGGATTGTCCTCCATATACTTCTTGACATTGTCTCTTCCCTGTCCAAGACGTTCTCCTTCATATGAGAACCAAGCACCGCTTTTTTTGATTATATCAAAATTAGTTGCCACATCAAGGATGTTCCCCATTTTTGATATACCCTGACCGTACATAATGTCAAATTCAGCATCCTTAAACGGCGGAGCCACTTTATTTTTAACAACCTTGACTTTTGTCTTGTTACCAACGATTTCAGTACCATTTTTAATAGGCTCCTGACGTCTTACTTCAAGTCTTACCGAAGCAAAGAACTTAAGAGCGCGTCCTCCCGGAGTTGTCTCAGGGTTTCCATAAACAACACCAACTTTTTCACGAAGCTGGTTTATGAAGATAACTGCCGTTCCTGATTTTGCAGTAATAGCGGTTAATTTACGAAGTGCCTGCGACATAAGTCTTGCCAAAAGCCCAACGTGTGCGCCGCCCATTTCACCTTCAATTTCCGCCTTTGGAACCAGCGCCGCAACAGAGTCAATAACTACAACGTCAAGTGCTCCGCTCCTAACTAGTGCCTCTGCAATTTCAAGTGCCTGCTCACCCGTATCCGGCTGAGAAACAATTAAATTATCTATATCAACACCAAGATTTTTTGCATATACAGGGTCAAGAGCGTGCTCTGCATCAATAAAAGCAGCCTCTCCGCCTCTTCTTTGCGCCTCTGCAACCACGTGAAGAGCAACAGTTGTCTTTCCTGATGATTCCGGTCCGTAGATTTCTATAACACGTCCCTTTGGAATTCCTCCCACACCAAGTGCCATATCAAGAGTCAAAGAACCTGTAGGAATAGCATCCACATCTACGTGCGGAGCTTCTCCAAGCTTCATTATAGTGCCTTTGCCATACTGCTTTTCTATGGCACCAAACACCGCCGCAAGGGCTTTCTTCTTTTCACTTGAATTTTCTATTTCCATAACAGGCTTTTTATCTGTTTGCTTTTTCTCCATCAAAAATTCCTCCGAATTTCGCATAATTTGTATATATTATACACTATTTCATTGAATATTGCAATAGTTTTGACTATAATTTAGGATACACTTCTATCTTTTCGACCCCAGCAAGCGCTTCCTCTATAAGTCTTTCCACGTCAAGACGCTTCTCACTTTTTTCAATATTTTCCCGTTTCGGATTTGTTGTCGGATGCTTCGGTGTAAATACCGTGCAGCAATCCTCATAAGGAAGTATTGATGTTTCAAACGCATCAATCGCGCGCGAGCGCTCGATAATCTCCGTCTTGTCCATTCCAATAAGCGGTCTTAAAACAGGCATATCGCAAACTGCATTTGTTACATCAAGCGCAGAAAGAGTCTGTGAGGCAACTTGTCCTGCACTTTCCCCTGTGATGAGTGCCTGTGATTTATGCCATTTTGCAAGCTTTTCCGATATTTTCATCATAAATCTGCGCATTATTAGTGTCATATGCTCCTCAGGGCAATTATCCCTGATTGCAAGTTGAATATCTGTAAATGGAACAACATACAGGTTCACCTTTGAGGTATATCTTGCCAAAATGGCAGCAAGGTCAATAACCTTTTCCTTTGCTCTGTCACTCGTATATGGAAAGCTAAAAAAGTTTACTGCATCAATTTCTATGCCGCGTTTTGAAATCATATGTCCCGCAACCGGACTGTCAATTCCTCCTGACAGAAGAAGTGTCGCTTTTCCGCCTGTACCTATCGGCATTCCGCCCTGACCCTGAATTTTATTTTCTCTGCAATATACATAGGCATTATCGTCACGCACTTCAACCTGAACCGTAACATCAGGGTTATGCACGTCCACCAAAAGTCCCTCGCATTCCTCGTGCAGATATCCGCCCACCTCAATCGCAAGCTGGACAGAATTAAGCGGAAACTTCTTGTCCGACCTTTTTGCTTCAACCTTAAATTTCTTGCCCGGCAAGAGGTCTTTTTTACAATATAAAATTGCAGTTTCCTCAATAGCTTCTACTGTTTTTTCGCAAACAGCGGCACGTGTTATGGAAACGATACCAAAAATTTTTGAAAGACGCTCGCATACAACGTCCATCATATCGCTGTCCTCTACCTTTATATATATGGTAGCCTGAGCAATGGTTATGTTTGTTTTTGCAATATTTCTTATTGCATTTGCAATATTTCTAATCAAAATCTTTTCAAATTTTGGTCTGTTTCCGCCTTTTAAAATTATTTCTCCATATTTTACCAATATAACTTCTTTCACAAGCTTACCTCACATATTTTCTTATATTTTCCACTTCGTTCTTTAGTGTTTCTAAAACATAATCCACATCAAACTCCTCATCCGAAAAGCTGAAGCGGATTGCACCGCCGATTTCCGCAGGAGTCTTCCCCATTGCCGTGAGGACGTGGCTTGGCATCGGCTTATTTGACGAACACGCAGAGCCTGTCGAAACATAAATTCCTTTCGCCTCAAGGCTATGAAGGAGAATTTCTGCTTTTATTCCCAAAAAGGATACATTGAGAATATACCCCGAGTTATTATCCGAGCCATTCACCACCACATTATCTATTTTCTCTAAAATTTTATTTTTCAGTTCGTCCCTTATCTTACAATCTATCCTTTTAAAATTGTCAACAGCCGCCCCAAAAGCCGCAATGCCTACTACATTTTCCGTTCCTGAGCGGAGATTTTTTTCCTGCCCGCCACCACAGATTATCGGGCTTATATTAATTCCTTCTTTAATATATATAGCACCTGTTCCCTTTAATCCGTGAATTTTATGTCCGCTTAGTGACATCATATCAATTCCTGCTTTTTTAGGCTTTATATCTATCTTTAAAAACCCCTGCACAGCATCTGTATGAAGTACTGCCTTAGGCGAGTTTTTTTTCATAATTTCTTTTAATCGGTCAATCGGTTGAATAACACCTGTTTCGTTATTAACAGCCATAACGCTGACTAAAATAGTATCCCGTCTAAGAGCTTTTTCAAATTCATCAAGTGAAATTTCGCCATCCTCATTAACACCCAAATAGGTCACTTCAAAACCGTTTTTTTCTAAAACCTTAAATGGTTCCTTTACTGAAGGATGCTCAATCTGAGTTGTTATAACGTGGTTTCCTCGTTTTTTATTTGAAAAGCTATATCCTAAAATTGCCATATTGTTAGACTCAGTTCCGCCTGAAGTAAAGTATATATTCTTAGGCTCGACTCCTAAAGTCCGCGCAGTCTTTTCCTTTGCGGCAGTTATAATTTTTTCCGCATTAAGACCAAGTCCGTGAAGGCTTGACGGATTACCAAAGCTTTCACAGGCAGCCATCACGGCTTCTTTCGCCTTATCTGACGGCTTTGTTGTAGAAGCATTATCAAGATATATCATCAGTCTCTACTCCTTATTATAAGTGCATTTCCTCGTTTTATATTTATCTTGCAGGAGCTCCCTGTCATTACATTGCTAACTCCCAAGGTTGTCCCAATCTTTATTCTTCCATCAGTTAACGGATATTCAAGTCCCTCGGTAGTAATGCCTTCTGCATCGTTCTCAAACGGGACAATCGACACAATATCTCCGCATTTTCCCGAAAGGATAACTTCATTTTCTGCAAAATAAATCTCGTTATTTGAGTCAATTATAACGGCATCTGTTCCCTTTGTTTGCTTTAAGAGCATCAAATTTGAAAGGGTATGATCCATCCTTGAGCCAATCATACCAAACATTATGATTTCATCATAATTATGCTCAAGCGCATATTTAACTACCAATTCGCTGTCGGTAAAATCCTTGTGAGACGGATAAACTATCTTATTTTCAGATTTAGGAGGCTCTTTTATTGAATCCATATCACCAATTATTATGTCTGGCTCAATTCCAAAAGCCTTTGCTCTGTCATAGCCGCTGTCGGCACAGATGATAAAGTCATCTTTTCGTATATATTCCTTTATATATTCCCCGACATTGCCACCACATATAATTATTGCCCGCATACAGCCTCCAAAAGCTCTTTTACCGACCCTGTAACGTCATCATTGAAAACTGCCGAGCCTGCAACTATTACATTTGCGCCAAGCTCCACAACAGATTTAATGTTTTCCTTTTTAATTCCGCCATCTACTTCAATCAAGAAATCTTTGTCTGTAAGTTCTCTCAGCTTTTTAATCTTAGGGTTTACGTCCTCTATGTACTTCTGTCCGCCATATCCCGGATTAACACTCATTACAAGCACCATATCAACCTTGTCAAGATAAGGAATAACTGCCTCGACAGGTGTTCCCGGATTTAGTGAAATTCCTGCCTTTTTACCAAGTGAATGAATTATATCAATGCATTCCATAGGCTTTTTAGTAGCCTCTATATGAAATGTTATCATATCTGCACCGCTATCCGCAAAATCCTTTAAGTACCGCTCTGGGTCAGTAATCATCAGGTGGACGTCAAAAAACAGACCTGACTTATCTCTTATACATTTATATACACAGGCACCAAAGCTTATATTCGGCACAAAAATGCCGTCCATAACATCGATATGAAGCCAGGTTGCTCCTGCTTTTTCTGCCTCGTTAACCTGCTCTGCCAATTTTGAAAAATCAGCAGAAAGCATTGAAGGTGATAGTATCATTATTTTTCCCATTCCTTTACATTTTTTAGTTGCTCAAAAAGTTCTTTATAGCTTTCATAACGGCTCTTTGAAATTTCGCCGCATTCTACTCGTTCTTTAATTATACAATCAGGCTCATTAATATGTGAACAGCTCTTGAACCTACACATATCCCCATAGTCACGCATTTCCGGAAAATATTTGTAAAGCTCAGTCGCTTTTATATTATTTACCTCAAATGAGCTAAACCCTGGAGTATCAAGAACATATCCGCCACCACGAAGCTCCAAAAGCTCTACGTGGCGGGTTGTGTGTTTTCCTCGTTTAATTTTCTCAGAAACCTCTCCCGTTTCCTGACAGGTATCTGTTAATAAATTAAGTATAGAAGATTTCCCCACACCCGAAAGACCTGCAAAAGCAGAGGTTTTGTCTTTTAAATGCGGAAGCAGCTTTTCAAAGCCATCCCCCTTTTTCGCACTGACACATATAACCTCATATCCTGCTTTTTGGTAAATATCCAAAAGCTCATCTCCCGACGCAGCATCGGTTTTGTTTATACATATAATAGGTATTATTCCGCTTTTCTCGGCATTTACCAAAAGCTTGTCTATCAAAAATATATTTGGCTCAGGGTCCTTTGCCGCCACGACAATCACCAAAACATCAATATTTGAAACACTCGGACGTATCAGTTCGGTACGTCTGGGGTATATATTTTCTATACTTCCCTTTTCGCCATCTGCTAATATCTCGACCTCGTCACCTATACAGGGCTTAATATTGTCCTTTCTGAAAATGCCGCGAGCCTTACATTCATATACTGTATTATCGGCGGTCTTTACATAGTAAAAACCACCGATTCCTTTAATTATTTTCCCTCTCATAAATCACTCAAACTGAATTATTTTATCTGCTACTAAGTTACCATCTATATACACCTGCACACTCGCATCCCTTGATGCCTGAACAGGAATATCAACTGTTCCTTCAGACTTTTTATGTGTCTTATTGTAAATTTCCTTGCCATTGGCTACTGCTTTAATATGCACAGTGTCTGGTGAGTTTTCCGGAATTGTTATGGTAAGGATTTTTTTCTTCATACCACTTTCAGGCGTAGGAGAAGGAACTGTCTCTTTGCCCTTACTTAAGAAAACATCAACCTTGCTGTCCTTTTCTACCTCAGTTCCTGCAAGCGGATTTTGCTCGATTATCGTCCCCTCCGGAAGCTCGCTTTCTTTAAGCTGCACAGTTCCAAGTGACAGACCTGCCTGCTCTAAAAGTGCTCTTGCCTGCTCTTCTGTATAACCTGTAACCTTCGGCACCTTTGACTTTGCTTCAGCGCTCACATACAGTGTAACCTCAAAATCGTCGCTGACCTTAAGTCCCTTTTTCGGGGATTGTCTTATTACACGACCAACCTCGATTGTTTCACTATACTCCTCAATCTTATTACACTTAAGACCTGCTTCCTCAAGACGTTTTTTTGCATCTTCATAAGTATAGTTTTCAACATCCGGCACCATAACAAATTCGCCATCTGTAAGCCCTGAGCTGACAGTTATTGTTATCTTTCTGTTTTTCTTTACGTATTGGTTAAATCCCGGAGCCTGCCTTATAATAAGCCCTTTTTCCACGTCCTCTGAAACCTCATACTCTATATTTTCATTAAGTCTCAGATTTGCTTCTTCAAGCATCACTTTTGCTTCCTCAATAGTCTTATTGGCAAGGTCCGGAACAATATATTCCTGACGTCCGCCATTTGTCGCAAAAAATGTTATCAGACCAATCAAAGCTACAGCTACAACACCTAATATAATCAGCTTTATCCTTTGTTTTTGCTTTCTTTTTTTATTTTTCTCATTTCTTCTTGTTGCATATTCCTCGCGGGTCATATCATCATCAATCCTTTTTGTATTAAACCTTTCAGTCTCATCATTTATTTCCTTCGAGCTTGTTCCTGCCACAAGTTCAAGGTCACTTACCATTTGCGATGCTGATTGATAGCGCGCGTGCTGCTCTTTGGATATAGCCTTCATTACTATCTTTGCAACAATATCTGGAATGTCAGGATTTACTATCCGGCAATCCTTAGCCTCCTGCTCCAGCTTCATAATTGCTATGGCAACAGGGTTTGCTCCGTCGAAAGGAACTTCGCCTGCGAGCATCTCATAAAGAACAACACCGAGTGAATAAATATCACTGCGTTCATTGGTAAACCCGCCGCGTGCCTGTTCTGGCGAAATATAGTGGACCGACCCCATTCCTGAGCTTCCTGCCACCAAGGTTTCGCTTGTTGTAGCCTGTGCAATTCCAAAATCCGCAACCTTTAATATCCCATCCTTTGCCATAAGTACATTATGCGGCTTAATATCGCGGTGAATAATATTGTTCGTATGTGCACAATCAATCGCTCTGCCTATTTGTGCCGCAAAATCACACGCCTCTTTCCACAAAAGACGTCCTTTTTTTTGTATGTATTCTTTAAGGGTTATTCCGTCTACATATTCCATTACAATATAGTCAAGCCCATCACTTTCACCTACGTCATATACCTGAACAATATTTGGATGAGAAAGACGTGCTGCAGCACGGGACTCAGTATTGAATTTCTTTACAACCTCGGTGTCGAACTTTAAAGAGTCTTTTAAAACCTTTATCGCTACAAATCGGTTTAGTACGTGACATTTTGCCTTATAAACCGTTGCCATTCCGCCAGTTCCTATTTTTTCAACAATTTCATATCTGTTATTTCCAATAAATTTACCCACTAAATAATCCGAGTTCATTGAGAAATCTCCTTTCATATGTCAAACACGAGACAGGTTATATTGTCCATACCGCCCTTTTTATTAGCAAAAGCAACAAGTGCCTCAGCGGCCTCCTGCAGATCGTCATTTCCATTTATTATGTCTTTAATCTGCACGTCACTTACAAGATTTGTAAGCCCATCCGAGCTTATGCATACAGTTTCACCACTATAATCCTGTATGCTAACATCCACCTTTATCGAAGGCTCTGTTCCTATGGCACGGGTTATAACATTTTTCTGCGGGTGGTTTTTTGCATCGTCACTCGTTATTCTTCCCCTGCTTAGAAGCTCCTGAACTAAAGAGTGGTCTGTCGTTATTTGTTTTATATTCCCCTCGGTAACCGTATAAACTCTACTATCACCGACGTGTACTACAATCAGCTTGTTTTTATATACAAATGCCATCGAGGCGGTTGTTCCCATCCCTTGTGCCTCTTCGTGATGGCGGGCATATTCAAAAATTTCACTGTTTGCCTCAATAAAAGCCCTGCGTATCATTTCAGCAAGCTCGACATAGTCCATACTCGGGTCAAACTTACGTATAATGTGGTCCTTTACTATCATGGTTGTCATTTTGCTCGCAACCTCACCAGCTTTATAGCCACCCATTCCGTCAGCAACCATTCCGCCGATAAGATTTTCATTCCTGTACGAAAAGTAACTGTCTTCATTAATTTTTCGCACACGTCCGATATCGGAGTATGCACCCATTCTCATAAAATCACCTCATCTCTTTGACTTTTATAGCATTTTCTTCCTTAATTGTCCGCAGGAAGCCTGTATGTCACTTCCAAGCTCACGTCTTACCGTTGCGTTAATCCCCTTTGATATTAGCCTGTCGCAAAATGCTTTTATCTGCTTTTTATCACCTTTATGGTAATCCCTTTCCTCTATTTTATTTACGGGAATTAAATTCACGTGACAAAGTATACCCTTTAAAAGCCTTGCCAGCTCATCTGCATTTTCTATCGAGTCATTTACTCCACTTATCAAGGAGTATTCAAAGCTTATTCTCCTTGTTGTTGTATTTATATAGCCTTTGCAGGCTTTTATAAGGTCGTCAATAGGATACTTCTTATTCACCGGCATAATGGAGTTTCTGATTTCATTATTTGGCGCGTGAAGGGATATGGAAAGTGTTATCGGCATATTTTCCTTTGCCAAATCGTAAATTCTCGGAACTAAGCCACAGGTTGAAAGTGAAATATGCCTGTATCCAATGTTAATCCCGTCGGGATGATTTACATTCCTTAGAAACTTTATCACATTATCAAAATTGTCAAGCGGCTCGCCTATTCCCATCATAACTATATTGCTTATCCGCTCGCCTATATCCTTTTGTGCAAAAATCACCTGATTTAAAATTTCTCCCGACGTAAGACTTCTGTAAAGCCCGCCTATTGTAGAAGCACAAAAGTTACATCCCATTCTACAGCCTACCTGCGAGGAAATACAGATTGAAATTCCGTGCTTATAGTACATAACAACACTTTCAATACAATTCCCATCAGGAAGCTCAAACAGATATTTTGTAGTCTTATCAATTTTTGAGACATATTTTTCTCTTATTTTTAATGTTGATACAAAGCATTCTCTGGAAAGCTTTTCGCGTGTTTGTTTTGACAGGTTTGTCATCTCGTCGAAACTCTCCACACCCTTATGAAGCCAAGCAAAAATCTGCTTTGCACGAAACTTAGGCTCACCGATTTCTTTTAAATATTCTGCCAGTTCATCAAATTCAAAGTCCTTTAAATCAATCATAGCCTACACCCTTTTTATCTTGGATATGAAAAATCCGTCTGTATTATCTATATTCGGATAAAGTGTAATATACCCGCTGTTTTCCCTTGCGAGCGGTCCGGGAAGTTCTATTTTTACAAATTCATATTCCCTGTTCGCCTTTACGAACTCACATACTACATCTTCATTTTCTCTCTTATTTAAAGTACAGGTACTGTAAACAAGCTCACCGCCCGGCTTTAAGTACCTTGCGGCATTTTCTAAAATTCTGTACTGAAGTATTGGAAGCTCCGATATGTCTTCCTTATTCCATTTTATGTCCGGCTTTCTTCTTATTATTCCAAGCCCCGAGCAGGGAACATCCGCTAAGACCTTGTCGGCTGTTCCGATTAGTTCTTCCTTTATTTGTGATGCATCAAACGTTTGGGCATCTATTATATCAATCCCCATTCGCTTGGCATTTTTCCTGATAATCTCCACCTTGTGCGGATGAATGTCAAATGCAGTAATACTTCCCGCGTTTTCCATAAGCTCCGCCATATGCGTTGTTTTTCCGCCTGGCGCTGCGCACACATCAATAGTTGTCTGCCCTTTTTTCAGAGAAAGCGCCTCAACCGCCATCATTGCCGCAATATCCTGTGCAATGAATTTTCCTTCCCTATACTCCTTTGAACTTGCCACATCAAATCCCGATGTAACCCTTGCATATTCATACAGAGGTGATTTTTCCAAAGAGGTATTTTCAATATCTAAATCCTTACCTTTCAGCCTGTTTATACGGATTGTAGTGCGAGGCTCAACATTTAGTGCCTCCAAAAGCTCCTCGCAAAAATCATAATCAAGAAATTCCTTAACTATTTCCTCAGGGAAGGAATATTTAACGGACAAAAACTCCACCTTATCCTCTGGATATTCAAGGCTTTCACGTCCACGTAAAACTGAGTGAAGTATTCCATTTACAAAACCTGCCGACTTCCCGCAATACTTCTTTGCAAGCTTTACGCTTTCGTTTACCGCTGCAGATTCAGGGACCTTATTCATAAAATAAATCTGATAAACTCCCATCCTCAAAAGAAGTATGACAAACTTTGACATCTTCTTTATCTTTATTTTTGAATATCTTGAAATAATATAATCAAGCGTCAGTTTTCTTCTTACAACCCCGTAAACCAGACTTGTGATAAAGGCTTTATCAAGGCTACTATCGTTTATGGCAAGCGCATCCTTTAGTGCCATATTGGAGTATGCACCGTTATATTCAATTTCGTAAAGCGTCAAAAGCGCTTTTTCTCTTGCATTTGCCATAATCCATTTCCCTCTGCGACCAATTTAAAATATCTTTTAGTCTCTTCTTCTTGAATTGTTTAATAGTATAAGTCTCAAAAGCTGAAGTGCTGATGCCAAAACTGCAGCAACATATGTCATAGCCGCTGCTCTTAAAACTTTTTTCGCACCCCTTAACTCCTGTTCATCCAGCATCATACTCGAATCAAGTATCTTGATTGCTCTGCGGCTTGCATCAAATTCCACAGGAAGTGTTACAAGCTGGAAAATAAGCGCAAAGCTGAAAAGGAAAATCCCTACATTTGCAAGACCTGTAGCACCCAGCAAAAGTCCTAATATAAAAAGTGGCATAGAAAGTCTTGAGCAAATATTTACTGCAGGTACTATTGCATTTCTTATCTTTATAGGTGCATATCCCACTGCGTGCTGAACGGCGTGTCCCGCTTCGTGTGCCGCAACTCCGATTGCCGCAACAGAGTCCGATGCATATGTCGCATCAGATAATCTGATTACATTTGCTGTCGGGTCATAGTGGTCAGTAAGATTTCCAATTGTATGCTCAACACGAATATTATAAAGACCGTTATCATCAAGAATTTTTCGTGCTGCATCAAGTCCTGTATAATGACGATAGCTTCTTACCTCAGAATATTTGCGAAATGCACTCTGCACACCTGTTGATGCAAGTGTTGCAAGCAGAAATCCGAGTATAACCAATATATAGGTTGAATCATAAAATAACATATTTTTATCTCCTTATTCCAAAATTGTTCCGTATTCTATTTTGTGTCCCCTTAAATATTCATCTATACCCATTCGTTTGCTTCCCGCAAACTGTGCCGTAAGGATATATATAGAGCCATCGGATGTTTTAACTCTAAGACCCTTATCCTTTTCATACCCGATTATTTCACCATTTTCACCGCTTACCCTATCGCCTTTTCTTGCAGCTACAATCTTTACCGGCTCTCCGTTATAGATTGAATATGCCATTGGCCAGCTGTTCATTCCGCATATAAGCTTTGAAATTTCGTCGGTAGTCTTTGACCAATCGATATGTGCCATTTCCTTTTTTATCATTGGCGCATAGGTATGATTTTCATCAATTTGCGGTACAGGTTTTATGTCCCTAATTTCTTTTATCGTCTTAACAAGCAATCTCCCGCCAAGCTCTGCCATACGCGCAAAAAGTTCTTCCGATGTTTCATATTCGCCTATTTCAAGTTCCTCTTTTAAAAGCATATCGCCTGTATCAAGTCCCTCATCCATAAGCATTGTCGTCGCTCCGGTTTTCTTTTCGCCGTTTATAACTGCCCATTGAATAGGCGCTGCACCTCTTAGCTTTGGCAATAAAGATGCGTGCATATTAATGCATCCGTGCTTTGGATAATCAATAATATATTTCGGCAAAATCTTTCCATAGGCCACAACTGCAATTATATCGGGCTTAAGTTCATCCAAAACAGGTAAAAGCTCGCCATTTTTAAGACTTTCAGGCTGAAACACAGGTATATTAAGCTCCTCTGCCGCAATTTTCACATCGGTCTTTTGAAGCTTATGGCCTCTGCCCTTCGGCTTATCCGGCTGACTTACCACCCCAACAACTTCTATCCCCGATTCAGCGAGTGCTAAAAGACAGCTTGCCGCAATATCGGGTGTTCCCATAAATAAAACCTTCATAGTTAATTTCCCTCTATTTTAGTTGCCTTATCCAAGAAAAGCTCGCCTTCTAAGTGGTCGAGTTCATGGCAGAATGCACGTGCCAAAAGCTCTGTTCCCGAAATCTCGAACTTATTACCATTTCTGTCATAAGCCTCAACCGTTACTTCGTTCGGTCTTTCAACATCTCCCCAAACTCCCGGAACGCTAAGGCATCCTTCCTGCCCCACTTGCGTGCCTTCCTGCTTTATAATTTTAGGGTTTACAAGCTCTATTTTCCCCTCACCGATATCTATTACCACTACTCTTTTCAATATTCCAACCTGCGGTGCCGCAAGTCCGACACCATCACATTTCTGCATAGTTTCATACATATCATCAAGCAAAATCGCAAGCTTTTCATCAAAATTTTTCACTTCTTTACACTTTTTATAAAGAATTTCATCGCCTTTTTTTCTTATTTCTCTTAAAGCCATTTTTTCACCCCATATTATTTGGATTTTTATCTATAACTATTGTGATATTTTCGTAATTTGCATTTTTTCTGCACTCATCCTGTGCAGCTAAAAGGAACTTTTTTATCCCACCTGAATTTTCACATTTTATAATCATCCTGTAAATATATTTGTTTTTAACCTTGGATACATATGCAGGGATAGGTCCTAAGACTTGTGTTTTTTGAGCTATTTCCTTCATTTCTGCAAGATTTCGTGCAAAAAACCTTGCACATTGTGCTGTAATATTCTCATTGTTTCCCGAAAATATTACAGATACAAGCTCACAAAATGGTGGATACCACATAGCCTTCCTTATCGCAATTTCCTCGCGATAAAATCCGTTATAATTATGCTCCTTCATAAGCGTAATTGCCCTATTATCAGGACTATAGGTCTGAATTATGCTTCTTCCCTTTTTATCACTTCTGCCCGCTCTTCCTGTAACCTGTTCTAGGCTCGAGAAGGTGCGCTCCTGTGACCTGTAATCATCTATATTCAAAATAGTATCCGCAGAAATTACTCCGACAAGCGTAACATTTGGAAAATCAAGTCCCTTTGTAACCATCTGCGTTCCTATCAATATGTCAATCTTTTCATCTTCAAATTTCTTCAAAATTTGCTCGTGAGCGTGTTTTTTCCCTGTTGTGTCAACATCCATACGGATTGTTGTCGCATCCGGAAAAAGCTTTTTTATTTCCTCCTCAACCTTCTGCGTACCGCCGCCGAAGTAACGGATATATTTACTTGAGCAGCAAGGGCAGGATGTATAATTTTTTATCGTGTGTCCGCAATAATGACACCTTAGAGTATTATCAAATTTATGATATTTCATAGAAATACTGCAATTCGGACATTCTGCCACAAACCCACATTTTCTGCAGGAAACAAAGGTTGAAAAGCCACGTCTATTTAAAAATAGTATTGTCTGCTCGCCTTTTTTTAGATTTTCTTCAATCTCACTTTTTAAAAGTCCGCTTATAACCGATTTGTTTCCATTTTCCAATTCTTCCCGAAGGTCAACAGTATAAACCTCCGGCATGGCATTGTTATTTACTCTTTTCTTCATTTCAAGCAGAGTATATTCTCCCGTTTTTGCCTTATAATAGCTGGTCACAAGCGGTGTTGCAGATGCGAAAACCAAAAGTGCACCATATTGTTTGGCACGGAAAACCGCAACATCATGCGTGTTATATCTCGGCGACATTTCCGACTTATAGGTCTGCTCGTGTTCTTCGTCAACAATTATCGCACCTATATTATCAAGAGGTGCAAAAATTGCAGACCTTGCGCCCACAACAATATCAGCTTCGCCGTTTCTTATTTTTTTCCATTGGTCATACTTTTCACCAAGCGAAAGTCCGCTGTGAATAATCGCAACACGTTTGCCAAACCTACCCTTAAACCTCGACACCATCTGCGGAGTAAGCGAGATTTCCGGCACTAAAACGATTGCACTCTTTCCGGATAGCATTGTTTTCTCAATAAGGCGCATATATACTTCCGTTTTGCCGCTCCCTGTCACGCCGTGTAGAAGATAGGGTTTATATTCCCCCTTTTCCATTTCATCAAAAAGAGTTTTCAAAACATCCTTTTGTTCGTTGGTAAGCTCAGGTTTTTCGGAAATGGTTGTTTCTTCACTTTCAATCTCCCTCATAACCGTCACATCAAATGCAGTTATATAGCCCTTTTTCTCTAATGCACGGATTGCATTATATGACCCGTTTGAAAAGTGTATCATATCTGAAAGCGATAGTCTTCCGCTTTGTGCTAAAATTTCAAGCATCTTTGCCTGAACAAAGGCATTACTTTTTTCTAAGGCAGCAACTACGTCGGGGATTTCTTCATTTTCTATGATAGGCTCCGCCACACGCACAGTTTTATCCTTAATCTGCCTACTGTCGCGAAATTCAATTTTTATTGTGCCGTTTTTTTCAAGCTTTGAAATAAGATTTTTTATATTTCCCTCAAAAAATCCCATCAGTCGGTTTATCTCAACCGCACCACCGTTTTCCAGAATAACATTTACAATTTTGTCATCCTTTTTCGCCTTAGAAGCATCTAAAAGGACAACCCATTCCT
>JAZNNI010000018.1:0-2114 GCA_045580145.1 Clostridia bacterium | reverse complement strand
AATTGAAGAAACACGACAAATTCCCCTTTGAAGTTGTTTTTCTTGTAATGGACCCCGGCTATAATGAGGAAAATCGCCGCAGAATTGAGGAAAATGCCGCAAAGCTGTCAGTTCCGATTCATATTTTTGAGTCAGATATTTTCGGCTCTGTTGTACATATCGAAAAAAATCCCTGTTATATCTGTGCAAGAATGAGGCGTGGCTATCTCTACAGCAAGGCGAAGGAGCTGGGATGCAATAAAATTGCCCTCGGTCATCATTTCGACGATGTAATTGAAACTATACTCATGGGTATGCTCTACGGCGGTCAGGTGCAGACGATGATGCCGAAGCTTCACAGCACCAATTTTGAGGGAATGGAACTTATTCGCCCCATGTATCTCGTCCGTGAAGGGGATATAAAGCACTGGTGTACGTATAATGAACTGGAATTTATCCAATGTGCCTGCAAATTCACGGAAACCTGCTCAACAATTCACGAGGACGGCAGTTCCGCTTCAAAGCGTATGGAGGTGAAATCCCTCATTGCGGAACTGAAAAAAATCAATCCGCAGGTTGAGAAAAATATTTTCAGAAGCGTGGAAAATGTCAATCTCAACACGATTATCGCCTACAAGGACAGTTCGGGAACTCACAATTTCCTTGACGACTACAATAATAAGGGTTGATATGCGGAAATATTACATAGACAATTTGCGATGGATGTCGCTTTTGTGGCTCATACCCTACCACACGGCAA
The DNA here is from genome assembly GCA_045580145.1 of Clostridia bacterium. GTDB lineage: Bacteria > Bacillota > Clostridia > UBA1381 > UBA1381 > UBA1738. The sequence goes on along the minus strand of JAZNNI010000018.1, from coordinate 1,375 downwards.
TGGCTTGGAATGTGTGGGGGGAACCAAATTACATCTTCTTTGAGAAAAATAAACTCATAAGCAGTATTGTCGTTTTTCTCAGTCCCTATTTTATGCCCCTGCTTTTTCTCTTGGCAGGAATAAGCACGAAATATGCTCTGCAAAAGCGTAATTTCAAGCAATATTTCGTAGAAAGAGTGAATAAGCTGCTCATACCTCTTTTGTTCGGAACAGCTGTTCTTATGCCCATTTTGTGCTATTTTGGCGATAAGTTCAACTGCGGTTATAAGGGCGGATTTCTCTCTCATTATGCCGTATTTTTCACAAAATATACGGATTTGACAGGTGCTGACGGTGGATTTTCATTGGGGCAGTTCTGGTTTTTGCTGTATCTGCTGATTATTTCTCTTGCGGCTGTGTGCATATTGAAAATTGCAGAGAAATTTCCCATAAAAAAGCCTGTTTCATTTCCCGTTGTGCTGTTTCTTGGGCTTCCTCTGCCGATTTTAAGCGAAATTCTCTCCATAGGCGGAAAAAGTCTTGCGGAATATCTGTACATATTTTTAATCGGCTATTTTGTATTTACTGACGAAAAAGTGACAGATTCCGCACAAAAATACTGCCCAATTCTGCTATGTGCAGGGTTAGGAGCATCACTTCTCAATGTTTATCTTTTTATATGGTCTGATGAAAATTTTAACATGCTCAATACCATTGCAAAATATATTTCTGAGTGGTTTATGTTAATTTCATTGATAGGGTTTGCCAAAAAATATTTCAATTTCAATGGGAAAATTTCCCGCTATCTGAAATCAAGGTCATTCCTTTTTTATATTTTCCACTTCGTCTGGGTAGTGGTTTTTCAGTATCTTCTCCATAATTTTTTTGAAAATAACACCGCAGTTTTATTTTTCGGCACGATTATTTTTTCCTATGCGGCAGCATTTCTGACCTGTGAAATTGTACTTAAAATTCCTCTGATTTGCTATGTGACAGGGGTGAAATCTTCTCCCATAAAAAATAATAGTCATTAGCCTTTAGCTGTTAGTACTTTGTAACAACTAAAACTTTATAAAAGCAAATGGCAGAGGACTTAAATGAAACTCATTTGAAAAGACTAATTGACACGAATGAAAATACTTGAAATTTTCTTATACAAAAAATCCCCCTCATCAAAAGTCGGCAATGGGAGGGAAAAAGGGGAAAGGATAGCCCAGAGAGGAAAACTGTAGGGGAAAAAGGAAGTGCGGCGAGGCGCAGCTGACAACTAGTACTAATGTTATATTACTTTAGATGCAATATTTTGTTCTAATGTAAAACTTTGGGTAGACCAAATCACCAGCGGGGGTACCCCGCACGACTTTTGTGCCAGTTTTCTTTTTCCCTCCCTTTTGCC
>JAZNNI010000017.1:0-21760 GCA_045580145.1 Clostridia bacterium | reverse complement strand
ATCAACAATAGTGAAATCAAGGCCTAATCTTTCAAAAATTCTGCAATATGCATCATACATTTTCTTATATGAAATATCAAGTCCCTCATTATCAAGGTCAAAGCTATACGCATCCTTCATAATGAACTCTCTGCCACGCATAAGTCCAAATCTTGGACGGCCTTCATCACGATATTTAGTCTGAATCTGGTAAAGAGTCATTGGGTATTCCTTATATGAACGGACCTCGTCTAAAACAGTCTGAGTAAATAGCTCCTCGTGAGTAGGTCCTAAACAAAAATCTCTGTTGTTTCTATCTTTAAGTTTGAACATAGACGGTCCGAAAACTTCCCATCTTCCTGATGCCTGATATGCCTCAGCTGGTAAAAGCGCTGCCATCAAAAGCTCCTGTGCACCAGCTCTATCCATTTCCTCGCGAACAATATTTTCCACTTTTTTAAGAGTTTTAAGTCCAAGCGGGAGATAGGAGTAAATTCCTGCTGCAAGCTTTCTTATATAAGCAGCACGGAGCATAAGCTTATGGCTTGTTATTTCCGCCTCTGCCGGCACCTCGCGAAGTGTTGGCATAAGCAAATTTTTCATTCTCATAATTTCATAGTCCTTTCTGTTTTTGCATCAGACGATTTCGGCACCGCTCTGAATATCATTTATAGTAGTTAGTGCAGTAAGTCCGTCGCCGAACTCTGCAGAGAGTATCATTCCCTGTGATTCAATCCCCATCATTTTTCTCGGCTTAAAGTTTGCAATAAATATCACATTTTTCCCAATAAGTTCTTCAGGCGTATGATATTTTGCAATACCGGACAGGATTTGTCTTGTTTCGCTTCCTACCTGTAATGTAAATCTTAAAAGCTTATCAGATTTTTTAACTTTCTCACATTCAATAACCTTTCCGACTCTCAAATCAAGCTTTTCAAAGTCATCAAATTCACAGAAATCTTTATATGGAGCAATTTCAATTTTGTCCTCCTGCTCATTCTCAGCAGCGATTTCCTCCATCTTCTTCTCAGCATCAATTCTTGCAAAAAGTACCTGTGCTTCGCCAACCTTTGTTCCGGTCTTAGTTAATCCAAAGGTCTTTATGCTCTCATAAGACAGCTCACTTGTGCCAATCTGCTCTGCAATTTTAGCAGATGTCTCCGGCATAAAGGGCTGAAGCAGTCCTGCAATAATTCTGATTGTTTCTATAAGGTTATAAAGAACTGTGCCAAGTCTTGGCTTTGTATCATCTGATTTTGCCAAAACCCAAGGCGTTGTCTCATCTATATATTTATTTGCTCTGTCAACAATCTTCCAGATTTCATCAAGGCTGTCGGCAATATGCCACGTCTCCATTTTCTTCACTACATTTTCTACTGCAGATAAGCATACTGTTTTTAGTTCATCATCAAATTCGCCATTTACGTCTCCGTTTTGGATGACACCGTCGAAATATTTGTTAATCATCGCAACAGTACGATTTACAAGATTTCCAAGTGTATTTGCAAGGTCGGAATTATATCTTGAAATAAAGGTATCATAGGTAATGTTTCCGTCCTGAGCATATGGCATTTCGTGAAGTGAATAATATCTTACTGCATCAACTCCAAAATGGCGTACCAAGTCCTCAGCATAAATTACATTTCCTCTTGATTTGGACATCTTTTCCTCGCCAAAGAGCATCCACGGATGTCCGAATACCTGTTTTGGAAGTGGCTCACCTAAAGCCATAAGCATAATCGGCCAGTAAATTGTATGAAATCTTAAAATATCCTTACCAATAATATGCACATCTGCCGGCCAGTACTTGTTATAAAGCTCACCCCTGTTATCCGGTGTATATCCAAGAGCTGTAATATAATTTGAAAGCGCATCAATCCAGACGTAAACAACGTGTTTTGGGTCAAATTCAACAGGCACGCCCCACGTAAAGCTTGTCCTTGATACACAAAGGTCCTGAAGTCCCGGTTTTAAAAAGTTATTTACCATTTCCTTCTTACGCGACTCAGGCTGGATAAATTCAGGATTTTCTTCAATGTACTTCATAAGTCTATCCTGATATTTACACATCTTAAAGAAGTATGCCTCTTCCTTAGTTTTCTTTACTTCTCTTCCGCAATCAGGACATTTTCCGTCAACAAGCTGTGTTTCTGTCCAGAAAGATTCACAAGGTGTGCAGTAAAGACCTTCATATTCTGACTTATAAATATCGCCCTGGTCATAAAGCTTTTTAAATATCTTTTTAACAGCATCCTCGTGATATTTATCAGTAGTTCTTATAAAATGGTCGTAGCTGACATTCAGCATATCGGCAATATCTTTGATTTGTGCTGCAATTACATCAACATAAGCCTGCGGTGCTACTCCCTCTTTCTCAGCAATTTCCTGAATTTTCTGCCCGTGCTCATCTGTTCCCGTCAAAAAGAAGACGTCATCTCCCAAAAATCTGCGAAAACGTGCAATAGCATCAGTTAAAATTATCTCATAAGTATTACCTATATGCGGCTTGCGTGATGTGTATGCTATCGCCGTGGTAATATAAAATTTATTTCCCATTACTCTTCTCCTTCGTCATCAAGTGAAGCCTTGATTTTTTTTATTTCACCGGCAAGCTTTGCCAGAATTTTTTTCGACATCATTATACTGCTGTCAAACACACCTACTCTATACAGGCTTACGATAAGCACCAAACATAAAGGCCCTAAAATCATTCCGCCTAATGAGAAAGAACGATAGCCTATATACATAGCCATCAGCGTCAAAAGCGGATGCATTCCAATATTTTTGCTTACTATCTTTGGCTCTACAAGCTGCCTCATCAGTACAAGGCTCAAGTAAATTATCAAAAGTCCTATTCCTCTTGCAATATCTCCCATCACAAAGGAGATTATTGCCCAAGGTATAAGCACAGCTCCGCTACCAAAGAACGGAAGTGCATCTAAAAATGCTGTTGCAAGTGCTATTATTAAAGTATAATTCACCTTGAGGATAGATATTCCTATCAAAAGGATTGTGAAGGAAATGCACATAATCACAAGCTGGGCACGCACATATCCGCCTATATATCTTTTAATCTCACCCTTTAAATCGGAAACCCTTGTCAAGAACGTTTCATTAAAAGGTTTTCTTATAATCCTTGATACAGTCTTTGAGTCTGCAACCATAAAATATAGAGACATAATAAATACAACAGATGTTATAAAAATATTCGGCACCTTTTTTGCTGCATTTCCGGCAGTACGCACGAACTCAAAATCCTTTGCAAGTCCTGCCACCCAGTCAAGAAATTGATTTGAAAATTCATCCACACTTGCCTGCATATTTTGCGGAAGCATTCCCACAACACTAGACAGCATATCAGATATACTGTACCAAGCATCTCTTATGCTCTGGTAAATTATTGGGAAATCGTTATAGATATTTCTGATTTCTTCAATAATCTTCCAGACAATACCCGTTACTATTCCGCCTAAAACTCCAACAGTCAAAACTATTACAAGTATTGCAGAAATTCCCCTCGGAAGCTTAAATCTTTTTTGCAGCCCGTCTGCCATAGGGTTTACAAAAAGTGATAGAATGTACGCAACAACAAATGGTGATAGAAGCCATATAACATATCTTGCAAATCCTAAAATATCTGGTAAGCTTAATATAATCCACACAAGTAAGAGTGCTGCAAGAATCACTGTTATAAGTATTTTAATTGAAAATTTCTTTTTATTCAAATACTCACCCTCTGTTTTCAATAAAGTGTTTCATAAGTTCATGACCCTTGTCTATATAAATACCGGTCTTCTCCGCATTTTTCTCGTTATATGTAAGACCTGAGCCTTCTTTATGCTTTGAATTATAAATCACATAAGGCACAGGGTCACTCACGTGAGTTTTAAGCTTAATCGGCGTAGGATGGTCAGGAAGAATGAGCATTTTGTATTCAATTCCCGCCTCGTCAAGCTTATTTCTTAAAAATCCTACTACCTTTTCATCTATAAGCTCTACCGACAATTTTTTCTTTTCCGCATTTCCCTGATGACCACATTCATCGGGAGCTTCCATATGAACATAAACAAGGTCTGCGCCATCTTTTGTCAAGGTATCAAGAGCAGCCTCGGCTTTTCCGTCAAAATTAGTGTCCCAGTTGCCCGTCGCACCTTCAACATCAATAGACTTCATATCAGCACATATCGCAATTCCTTTAATAAGGTCAACCGCTGAAATTACGCTTGCTCGAAGCCCATATTTTTCATAAAAATTCTCAAGCTGTGGCTTGGAACCTTCTCCCCATACCCAAATTGAGTTTGCAGGATTTTTTCCCTCCATAATTCTCTTTTGGTTGACAGGATGATTTTTTAGTATCTGCTCAGATTTTTTCATCATTTCAAGCAACTTGTCCGCATTCTCGCCCTTTGGCAGATAATCTGTTACCTTTCTGTCCGAAATGTCGTGCGGTGGTGTAAGCTGAATTTTTAGACTTCCGCCGTCCCATACAAGCAAATGGCGATAACTAACACCGCTGTAAAAATGAATTAAGTCTGTATGCAGCTCTTTTTCTACTGCTTCGATAAGCTGTGCTGCTTCCTCAGTTGAGATTTCACCTGCAGAATAGTCAAGCATCGTCTTTTGTTCATAGTCATCTTCATCCGATAAAGTAACAAGATTTGCTCTGAATGTCACATCACTATCCTTAAGCTTGACTCCAATGCTTGCAGCCTCAAGCGGTGAACGTCCGGAATAGCATTTTGTTGTATCATAACCCATAACTGACAGGTTTGCAACATCACTTCCTGGTTTCATTCCGTCAAGGACAGTCTTCACCATTCCAAGCTCTCCGTTTTGAGACATAAAATCAATATTTGGCTTATTTGCTACATCAAGAATTGTCTTTCCGCCAAAGACATCGACATCGTAGTCAGCCATTCCGTCACCTAAAATTACTATATATTTCATTTATTATTCCCCTTTTACCTTAAATAGCACCGCAACCGCCCCATTTCCTGCGTGCGTTCCAATTATTGGTCCAAATTCATATCGTCTCTTTATTGAATCGATTTCAAATTCTTCCTTCAAGGCTTCCTCTAATTTGTCACCATACTCCCGACAGGAGTCAATAACATAAAATTCCTTTGCTTCCTCATCAAATCCAGGTGTTTCGCGCATAATTTCAATGAGCTTATTGTATATTTTCTTTTTACCTCTTATTTTTTCATAAGACTCCATAAGTCCGTCTTTTACAGTAAGAACAGGCTTTATATCAAGCAGTGTTCCCACAACTGCTGTAGTTTTGTTTATGCGTCCGCCTTTTTCAAGAAATTTTAGTGTATCAACAATAATATATGCTTTGTGATTTTTTATGAACTCAAGACTCTTTTCGATAGCCCCGTCAAGCTCCATTCCTTCATTCATATACTCACGAAGAAGTATCGCCGTCTCGGAAATATACAATGAGAAAGTCATCGTATCAACAATTTTAATTGTTACATTCGGATTTTCCTCCATAACAGCCTCTGCATTCATTTTTGCATTATTGTACTGTCCGCTTGCTTTTGAGGAAATCGTAAGGTATACGATTTGCTCATATTCCTTTGCCGCCTCCGAAAACATATCATATATTTCTGCAGGTGATGTTTGCGATGTTGTAGGTAATTTATCACTTTTGCTAAGCTTTTCGTAAAACTCCTCATTTGTTATGTCAACACCTGCCACATACGACGTTTCACCAAAGAGAACATTATAATTTATTACATCAATATCATACTGCTCTCTGAGTTCTTTTGTAATATCTGCACCTGTATCAACAAAAATTTTTACTTTTTTCATATTTTTCTCCTTACCAATCAAATTGTGTGAGTTCTCCTGCTGTTTTAAGTTGCTCAAAATCCGTCTGCCTGAGTGCCTCATATGCAACTATTGCAACCGAATTTGAAAGATTCAAGCTTCGTGCCTCATTTATCATCGGTATTCTTATACACCACTGTCTATTATCATACAAAAGTTGTTCCGGCAGACCCTTTGTTTCCTTTCCAAACAGAATGAAATCTCCGTCTTCATACTTTACATCCGAATATGTATTAAGCCCTTTCGTAGTAGAATAGAAAAATCTTCCGCCTTTGTTTTGGGCAAAGAAATCATCAAGATTTTCATAATACTTGACCCCAAGAAGATGCCAATAGTCAAGACCGGCTCTTTTTAATTTCTTATCATCAATAGTAAATCCCATCGGCTTTACTATATGAAGCTTACAGCCTGTCGCTGCACAGGTTCTTGCAATATTTCCTGTATTTTGAGGAATTTCCGGTTCAACTAAAACTATATTAAACAAATTTTATCACCACTATCCATAAGTATACTATCTTATTATACTACAAAAGAGTCAAAAGTACAAGGGTTTTAAGGATTTTTTTGAAATTGACATCATTTTTTTTATATGCTATACTTTAATTGGAATAAATAACTAAGGCTATACATAAAATTTTTCAAAAACACAGAAAATAACTGTAGATGCGAGGTTTTTTAATGAATGTAATAAAAAAAATTCAAAGCATAGCAAAAATAATAGATGCTGATAACATCTTCGTTTATTCGGCACAGGCATCTTTTTATATTATCATTTCATCTATTCCCTTTATAATGCTCCTACTATCACTTTCGCAGTACTTTCTGCCGGTAAGTGAGCAGGACATTTTCAGGCTTGTAATTCCTCTTATGCCTGAAGTCATAAAAGAGCCTATAAAGAGCATAATAAGTGAGCTTTTTTACAAAAGCACAGGCTCGGTAATTTCTATCACCGCAATTTCAACGCTGTGGTCCGCATCCCGTGGAATTGCCGCCATAGAAAGAGGAATAAAGAATGTTTATCACACGCCTTCAAGGCGCACATTTTTCTTAAATATTGCCGCAAGTATATTCTATACAATAATATTTATAATTATAGTGATTGCCTTCCTTGCTACAACCGTTTTCGGAACTTCGATAATAATGTTTCTTGAAGTAAAATCAGGGCTTTTATGCTGGATTTTCAGCAAAGCATCATGGGTTAGATGGCTCATTACATTCTGCATCCTTACCATCTTTTTTGCTGCTATTTATACTGCTTTTTCCGGCAGAAAAATTCACATCAAGAGAAATCTTCCCGGTGCAGTTTTTACTACATCAGTCTGGATGATTTTTTCAACCTTATATTCATTTTACATCGAAAATTTTGCAAACTACTCTTACCTTTACGGAAGCCTTACTGCAATCGTTCTTATGATGTTATGGGTATATTTTTGTATGATTATATTCCTGCTTGGCGGAGAGATAAATGTGACCATTTTAGTATGCAAGCTAAAAAAACGAAATATGCAGCAGGACATTCAATAAAATGAACAAGGCGTTATTGCTCCGCTCACCTCAGGCGACGGTCGGAGCAATAACGCTTTGTTTATCTATATACATTTCGACCAAAGTCGAAAATTTTACACGGCCATTAAATTAATATTTTGTATAACAGGAAATACTCAGGTTTCCTATTACACAAAAAAAAGACTGAACATATCTATGCACACATAAGCCAGTCAACGAAGCTTATATCTGCATAAATACTGCATACAGTCTTTTTTATTTTCTCCAAATTAGCCTATTTGAAGAAAATCACTTACAACCTGAATCATCTGTTCTTTTTCACAAACAGTAGTAAAGAGTCTCGGCTTGTTTTTTAGTTCTGCCAAAGATTTAGGAATGTCCATTCCACTCTTTTGTGACAAATCATCCAAAAGGGCAAATTCATCCTTTCCTGCAACAGCGCCATGACCTGAAAGTGCAATCAAAACACTTTGATTGAATTTGAACGGACTTGCAGTAGATGCAATAATCGTTTTTGTCATATCCCCGCTGCTACTTACATAGTTGTCATAAACTGCCTTTGCAACAGCCGTATGAGTGTCAATAACATATCCAAATTCATCGCTGCATTTTTTAATTGCCGCCATAGTCTCTTCATCGTCAGCACAGCCGCCGCAGAAGATGGATTGAATTTTGGACTTAATATCGTCATTAACCTCATATTTGCCGTCGTTTGCAAGCTTTTGCATCAAGTCGGAAATTACTGCATCGTCATCACCAGACAAATTATACAAAAATCTCTCAAGATTGCTTGAAATCAATATATCCATAGAAGGCGAAATCGTGGTATGGAAGTCGCGGTTCTTATTATAGATACCTGTATTGATGAAATCTGTAAGTACATTATTTTTATTGGACGCACAGATAAATCTATTTACCGGCAAGCCCATTTTATATGCATAATAGGCAGCAAGAATATTACCAAAATTTCCTGTCGGAACAACAATATTAATCTTTTCACCCATTTTGATTTCATCGGCTTTCAGCATATCTGCGTAAGCTGAGAAATAATATACAATTTGAGGTACAAGACGACCCCAGTTAATAGAATTTGCGCTGGATAACTTAAAGTTGTTATTAGCCAAAAGCTCCTTGTAATTCTCGTCGGTGAAAATCTTTTTTACACCGCTTTGTGCATCATCAAAGTTACCGAAGACAGCAGCAACACCAACATTGTCACCCTCCTGAGTAACCATCTGCAGCTTTTGAATTTCAGACACACCACTGTCAGGGTAGAAAACGACAATTCTTGTGCCTTGAACATCACGGAAGCCCTCCAAGGCAGCCTTTCCGGTATCGCCTGAGGTTGCAACCAAAATCACTACCTCATTTTTTTCACCGGTCTTCTGCATTGAAGTCGTCAAAAGATGCGGCAAAATCTGAAGAGCCATATCCTTGAAAGCACAGGTAGGGCCGTGCCATAATTCCAGAATATACTGGCTGTCATTCAGTTTGTATACAGGAGCAATGTTATCTGTCCCGAACTTTTCCTTTGTATAGGCTTTTCCAATACAATTATCAAGCTCTTCGTCTTCAAAATCTGTCAGGTATTTTGAAAGAATAACCTTTGCTCTCTCTCTGTAATTCATACCGGTAAGCGCCGCAATTTCGCTATCGCTCATTTGTGGTATAGCTTCCGGTACAAAAAGTCCGCCTTCCTCTGACAAGCCCTGCTTAATAGCCTGTGCAGATGTTATTGATATACTGCTGTTTCGTGTACTTTTGAACTGCATTTTACAATCCTTTCGAGAATTTATTTTGTGTATTTTTTGATGTATTCAGGAGCAGCGTCCTTATCAACTGAAACAGAAAGTTCAAAGTTTATATCAAACTTCTTACCTATTTCATCGAGCTTTGCAAGAAATTCCTCAAAACCATCCATTGTTTTAACAATCTTAAGTGTGCCGTCAACAAAGACATTTGTAATATCGAAGTTGCCGCTGATGATTCCGCAGATAAATCCTAAGAATTCATCCCATGAAGATATATCAAAATCAGATGTATCAGCCATTCTTGCCTTTGAACTGATATCATACATATTCTGCTTAGTATTGTTGCTGATGAAAACAACATTTCCGTCTGCATTTGACGCAGCGTGATTTACGTTTTCAAGCAACACCTTTGTTTTTCCTGTTCCTTTTGTTCCGATTAGAAGTTCTACCATATCGACTTCCTCCTTTTAAAATATTTTTCTTTAGCCAAGTCTTTTTTCTAAGGCTGCCTTTTCGTCTTCATAACCCGGTTTTCCCAAAAGCGCAAACATATTCTTCTTATATGCTTCAACACCCGGTTGATTGAACGGATTAACTCCTAAAAGGTACCCAGAAATACCACAGGCTTTTTCAAAGAAATAAACCAGCATACCAAAGCTATATTCGTCCAACTTAGGAACGGTCACAACCAAATTCGGTACACCGCCGTCGGTATGAGCAAGACATACACCGTCAGATGCCTTTTTGTTGACAAAATTCATTGTCTTGCCTGTCAGGAAGTTGAGTCCGTCGATGTTTTCTGCATCCTCTTTTATTACAATGTCTTTAGTCGGTTCTTCGACCAGTATTGCAGTTTCAAACAGAATTCTCTGTCCTTCCTGTATATATTGACCCATTGAATGCAAATCTGTTGAAAAATCTGCAGCCGCTGGGAAAATACCCTTTCCGTCCTTGCCCTCTGACTCGCCGTAGAGCTGTTTCCACCACTCAGCGAAGTAATGAAGGCTTGGCTCGAAGTTTATCATCATTTCCACGTTTTTGCCTTTTCTTAAAAGCGCATTTCTGCAAGCCGCATACTGATAGCACTCATTTTCCGAAAGATTCGGATTGTCATATAAATCCTGTGCAGCTTTTGCGCCCTGCATAATTTTATCAATATCAATTCCTGCGGCTGCAATCGGCAAAAGACCAACTGCAGTAAGCACTGAGAATCTTCCGCCTACATCATCGCTTATCACGAAGCTTTCATAGCCTTCCTTGTCCGCAAGACTCTTAAGTGCTCCGCGTTTTGCATCAGTTGTCGCATAAATTCTCTTTCTTGCTTCTTCCTTTCCATACTTTTTCTCCAAAAGCTCACGGAAAATTCTGAAAGCAATCGCAGGCTCTGTCGTAGTTCCTGATTTAGAAATTACATTCACCGAGAAATCCTTACCGTCAACAGCTTCGATTAAGTCTGCCATATAGGTCGAACTGATGCTGTTACCTGCATAAAGGATGACCGGTCCATTTCTCTTTTCTTTGTCAACCACGTTATAAAATGAGTGGCTGAGCATCTCAATAGCAGCTCTTGCACCAAGATATGAGCCACCAATTCCGATTACAATGAGTATGTCGGAATCATTCCTGATTTTTTCTGCCGCCTTTTTAATTCTTGCAAACTCTTCCTTATCGTAGTCTGTAGGCAGATTTATCCAACCAAGAAAATCATTTCCGGCACCGGTTTTTTCGTGCAATATCTTATGTGCAACCGCAACGTATTCCCCCATCGCGTCAATTTCGTGCTGCGAAAGAAAAGGTGCAGCTTTTTTGTAATCAAAGCTTATTTTGTTCACGTGTGTAAACACCTCCGGTTGAAAATAAATATTTCTATTTATTCTATTTTAATACAATTTTGATTATAAATCAAGGCTTTTTTTTATTTTTATTTCATTTTATTAAGAAAAGTTTTTTAAAACAAAAAATTATAAAAATATTTGCAAAGGAGAAAATATATGGTATACTATGTTAAAGAACTGAAACAAGGAGAATTTGGTATGGAAAACACCAAAACTCTTGCCCAAAATAAAAAGGCAAGACATAATTATTTTATAATTGAAACCATTGAATGCGGGATTGAGCTTTTTGGAACTGAGGTTAAATCAATTCGTCAGGGAAAGGTTAACATCGCCGATGCATATGCCTCCATAGATCAGGGTGAGGTTTTTATAAAGGGTATGAATATAAGTCCATATGAACAGGGAAATATTTTTAACCGTGACCCGCTCCGCTATAAAAAGCTTTTACTTCATAAGAGCGAAATACGAAAGCTCATCGGTCAGGTTACGCAGGACGGATATTCCCTCATCCCACTATCTATTTACTTAAAAGGCTCAAAGGTCAAAGTCGCACTCGGTGTGTGTAAGGGTAAAAAGCTCTACGACAAACGTGCTGACCTGCAGACACGTGATGCAAAAAGGAATATGGACAGAGCATTTAAAGAGCATAACAATAGGTACTAATATTGTATACAAAAAAAGCGGCCAAGCCGCTTTTTTAGTGTCTTTCAGGCGGGGTTTTATCTTTAAATAAAAGTCCGATTGCCCAAAGTCCTGCGAGTCCCACCAGAGTAAAAATTATTCTTGACAGAACAGAGCCTTGCCCTCCGAAAAGTGCGCCCACAATGTCAAACTTAAAAATTCCTATACTTCCCCAGTTGATTGCTCCTATAATCACCAAGGTTAATGCAATATTGTCTATAGTGTTCATTTTCATTCTCCTTTTTTATTTTATAAAAATATTATGCCCCGCTTTTTCATATTATATAATTATAAATATCATTTTGCGAGGTGAAATATGAAAAAAATGTATTTTTTAACACTTTCTCTTATCGCTGTAATCAGTGCTTTATTTCTTTTCTTTATGACCGACACAGATACACTAAACAGAAAATTTCTTTCCTCTTTCGGCATAGAGGTACTTCCAGATTCTTTAGAGATTTCAGAAATTGAAATCCCAGAAAATTTTGATGAAGTCTACGAAAATTACAATCTGTTACAAATAGAATGTGGTCTTGACCTTTCATCGTACAAAGGGAAAAATGCCACACGTTACACATACATTATGAAAAATTTTCCCGACAAAAGTTTTCAGAACGTATTAGTAAACGTAATCTGTGTTAAAAATCGTCCCGTTGCCGGAGATATAATGTCTCCTGCTGTTTCAGGATTTATCAAACCCCTTAATTTTTTAATGGAATATTAAAACAGCGAGGTTATCCAGTACCAAAGTCCCGCAACAAATGCGCTCACCACTCCATAAACGATAACAGGGCCTGCAACCGTAAAAATTTTTGCCCCAACACCCATTACCATTCCTTCTGTCTTTGCTTCGATTGCCGGCGATGCAACCGAGTTTGCAAAGCCTGTTATCGGCACAATCGTGCCGGCACCTGCGTGTTTTGCAAGCTTAGGATAGATATTTAGTCCTGTTAAAAGCACACCCAGAAATATCAGCGTCACCGACACCGCACTTGCCGTCAGTTCCTCGCTTAAATCCATCGGCTCATAAAGTGCGAATAGAAGCTGACCTATCGTGCATATAGTTCCTCCAAACAAAAACGCCTTTATACAGTTTTTAAAAATTTTTGATGATGGCGTGTTTTTGTCTACCAGTTTTTTGTATTCTTTTTTATCCAAAATGAATCAACCCTTTCTTAAGCCTAATTCATTCTTAATATTTCCTTTTTTAATCTTTTTATTATTCTTTTTTCAAGACGGGATATATACGATTGAGAAATTCCCATCATATCTGCTACCTCTTTCTGTGTTTTTTCCTTGTTCCCTAAAAGTCCGAAGCGCAAGTTCATTATCTCACGTTCACGTTTTGTCAGTTTTTCCATTGCAAGTGACAAAAGCTTAATGTCTACCTCGCGTTCAATATTTTGATAAGTTACATCATTATCCGTCCCCAAAATATCCGAAAGCAATAATTCATTACCATCCCAGTCGACATTAAGAGGCTCATCAATCGAAACCTCCGCTTTTGAATTTTGATTTTTTCTAAGGTACATAAGAATTTCATTTTCTATGCACCTTGACGCATATGTTGCAAGCTTTATATTTTTATCAGGCTTAAATGTATTTATAGCTTTTATGAGCCCTATCGTACCAATAGATATCAGGTCTTCTACATTTATTCCTGTATTTTCAAACTTTCGTGCTATGTAAACTACAAGACGGAGATTATGTTCTATAAGGCTTGAACGTACATTTTCGTCTTCGCATATATGCTCTAAAAGTTCTTCCTCTTCCTCTTTTGAAAGTGGTGGTGGAAGTACATCCTGCCCTCCTATATACAAAATCTCATTACTGCCGCAGCAGAAATGTATCAGCTTTTCCGACAGCCCGTCAATCAAGTTCAGCATAGCAAAAAAGTCCTTTCTAAGTCATAGTTGAATTCAAAATCAGATTATCTTTAAATTTATCGCCCGAATACCCTAAAACTGCATTATCATAACGTTTCCCGTTTATTACTGCACTTTCAAGCCGTATTCCAAAAATAGTTCCTTCGCCGCCAAGCGCACTATACGGAACCAGACACAAGTCTTCAGCATCGACCCATTCGTTCGCAGCATTTATCGAAAATCCTTTCCCAAAAAGCTTTTCAAAAACACTTTTATCAGCAAGTATAACAGGACTCGAATTATAAAACAGCGCATTTCCGCTGTCATACAGTCCTTCTTCAGCAATTTTTCTGTCTTTATATGTAAGTGTCGCGATGCTCTTTTTCCTTTTTATATTCCTTTTTAACAAAGTAAGCATCACATACACAGGAATCAGCAGCAAAAGTCCGTATATTGCCTTTAAATCAAAAAAGCTTATCGCTCCCGAAAACGCAAACGAAATTGTGAGAAACGAAATCCACGCTCCAATCAGTTCGCCCGTTTTGCACGGCGCAAACACCGCCCAAACCAACACAAGTGGTATTAAAAACCTCGCAGGAGGCGCGCAAAGTATTCTGAAATAAGGGATAAAAACGAATATACCCTGCAAGCCTCCTATGCAAGTGGATAACAAAAGTCGCACCAGTGGTATTTTTTTTGAATAAAGCCTTAGGAGTATTAAAAGTATCTCTGCATCAAACAGAAAATTTATTATAAATAAAACATCGGCATACACCGTCATAGCAAAATTCTCCCTCTTTGCAACCTTATGGCTTAATTATAGCAAAGCATCATAAGATTTATTGTCAAATGGTGCTGTAGTTTTTTGACAAGTCTTCGACAAAATATATTTTATTTTCTATTGAAAAAAAGAGATTTTGGTTGTATAATAAAATTGAGGTGATTTGGAAATGTCAAAAGAAAATCATATTACATCAATCGGCGGTCAGGCTATCATCGAAGGCGTTATGATGAGAGGTCCGTTTAAAACTGCAATAGCAGTCAGAAAGCCTGATAAGGAGATTGAATTAAAGGTTGATGATAACGGCTCAAAAAAACATAATTGGTTTTTAAAGCTTCCGATTGTTCGCGGTTGTGTAAATTTTGTCACAAGCCTTGTTATCGGAATGAAGGCACTTATGTTTTCTGCCGAATTTATGGATATTGAAGATGAAGAAGAAACTGAAAGCAAGTTTGACAAATGGCTTGAGGATAAGTTTGGCGACAAAATCAAGGATATTGTGATTTATTTCGCAATAGCACTTTCCCTTGTTATGAGTGTGGGACTTTTCATTTTGCTCCCTACTGCAATTACATCCGGACTTGGTTGGATTTTAGAGAAAATCAGTCTTGAAAGCATCGCTAACTCTTCAACATTTATAAGCGTTACAGAGGGAATTGTTAAAATGGCAATTTTCCTTACTTATATGTATCTTGTTTCAAAAATGGAAGATATAAAGCGCGTTTTTGAGTACCACGGCGCAGAACATAAAACTATTGCTTGCTATGAAGCAGGCGAAGAACTGACAGTTGAAAATGTGAGAAAGCATACACGTTTTCATCCAAGATGCGGGACAAGCTTTCTTTTAATAGTAATGGTGGTCAGCATTGTATTTTTTGCCCTACTTCCAAGCTTTGACGAATATTCACGTATCCTTCAGTTACTTTTGAGAATGGGTACAAGACTTCTTCTTTTACCGGTAGTTGCAGGAATTTCCTATGAGTTTATAAAGCTTGCTGGCAGAAGCCAAAAAGGTTGCATAAGAGCGCTCACAAAACCTGGGCTTTGGCTTCAAAAGCTGACAACACGTGAGCCGGATGATTCGCAGATTGAAGTTGCAATAGCTTCTATGAAGGCTGTTATTCCGGAAAATAAGGAAGCAGATAAATGGTAATTAAAGAATTTTTAAAAATTACAACTGAAAACTTGCGAAGCGGTGGCAATGACAACCCTGTTTTTGAGGCCCATCTATTAGTAAGGCACGTTATGGGATTTTCTGCAACCGATTTAGTTCTTTCGCACGACAAAGAGGTTGATGAAAAATACATAGCGTTACTTGAAAGCCTTATAAAAAGGCGACTTGAAGGAGAGCCGCTTCAGTATATACTGGGAACACAGGAATTTATGTCACTTGAATTCAAAGTGACACCCGATGTCTTAATTCCGCGTGCCGACACAGAAACACTTGTTGAATATGTAATTGACAAAACAAAAAACAAAGGTATTTCACTTTTGGATATTGGTACAGGAACTGGATGTATTCCCTTAAGCATTGCATTTTATAACAAGCGTGCCTTTGTGAGGGGGCTTGATATAAGCAAAAAGGCGACTAAAATCGCAAAAGAAAATGCAGAAAAGCTCAACCTTTTAGAGCGTGCCGATTTTGTACTTTGTGACATTTTAAGTGAATGTCCGAAAGGAAAGTATGACATAATTACTTCTAATCCGCCTTACATCGAAAGCCATATCATCGACGGCTTACAGACCGAGGTTCGTGATTTCGAGCCGAGGCTTGCACTTGACGGTGGAGCGGACGGGCTTGACTTTTACAAAAGAATTTGCAGTATAGCTCCGAAGCTTCTTGAAAAAGGAGGACTTTTAGCCTTTGAAATAGGATATAATCAAGGCAAGCAGGTTTCTGATTTGATGCGGGATGATTTCGAAAATGTGGAGATAATTAAAGATTTATGCGGAAACAACAGAGTTGTCGCTGGAAGTTTAAGGAATTAAGAAAAGAGGCTTCGCCGCACCGCCTACGGCGGAAGCGCGGAGCAATATCGCTTTTCTTAAGCCATATGCATTTTTAAAAAGCTTAAGCTTTTTAAAAAAATTTTGCACGGCAACCTAATCAAAGTTTTTGCTTTATAGGAAACTGCGTTCCTATAAAGCAAAAAAACGGCTCAAACGAGCCGTTTTTTTGATTCTTATAAAGTTTCACATATCGGAGTATTTGATGTGAGCATCTTTTCTTCTCCTCTGTAAATAACCTTGATTTCGCCATCTGCATCAGTTTTTGCAGTGTATTTTCCGTCCTTCATAGATATGTCAATCTTCTTGCCCTTATATACAAAGCTGAATTTGACACCGTCCCACCAAGGAATCTGGTGTGGATTGATTTCAATGCAGTCTTCGCGGCATACAATACCTGCAATTCCTCTGAATACTGCGTACCACGCACCAACCAAGCATCCCGAATGAACACCCTGCCAAGCACATTTATGTATATCATAAACATCTATATATGCAGTTTCAATCAAATAGTTATACGCAGACAGCATTCTTCCGTTATCTGCTGCACAAATTGAGTGAGGTGCAAATGAAAGTGATGATGAGGATTCACACATCTTTTCATAATAGTCCCAGTTAAGCTCGTAATTTGCATTTTCCGGTCGCATATTTAAGTAGCTGTAAATAAGCATAACGTCCGGTTGCTTGATAACCTGACTCTTGTGGTAAAGACCCGATTTTTTCATCTGGAAGCCTGTTGCAGCTGAGCCACCTGCTTCTTCCAAAGTTCTGCTTAAATCAAAGTATCCGTCAAACTGCGGAATCATTCCACCCTTTTCGAGTGGCTGATAAAGATTTTCTGCGATTTCAGTATAGTCATTGTCCATACCGAATTCCTTTGCGTATTCCGATACCTTTTCAAGAACATATTTTACAAGGTAATTTGTATATGCATCATTATTTACATATGGATGATGCTCGTCAGTTCCTGTAACACGTCTGATTTCGTATCTTCCATTTACCTTTTCAACTCTGCTCTTCCAGTATTCGCAAAGCTCAAGAAGCATCTTCATACCATAGTCACGCAAAAACTCCTTATCACCTGTTACAGTTGAGTAGTGAATAATTCCCCAAGCAATATCGGCATTTATGTGAATCTGCATAAACGGATGACGGGCATATTCCCAAACTCTCTCGTCACCCTCAACAGATGAACAGAATGCATACTTAGCACCGTTAAAGCCTGCCTCTTTTGCGTTTTGCTTTGCTTTTTCAAGGCAATTATAGCGATACATAAGCGCCTTTTTTGCAGCCTCAGGGCAGGTATAAATGAATATGGGAAGCTGGTAAATTTCGCAGTCCCACCATACGAAGTCATTATATTTTTCACCTGTTAAGCCTTTTGCGGAAATGCTGTGAATTGAATCATTTCTTGAGGCAGATATGAGTGAATGATAGTTTGCAAAACGAACACCTGTGTCTGCAAGGACATCACCCTCAATTTCGATATTCGCAATGTCATAAACCTTCTTATATTCCGAAAGATGCTCATTATAATATTCGTCATATCTCTTTTCCAAAACCACAGGCTCAGAAACTGCGGCTTCTCTTGATGAAGCAATATAAACAGCCTTCTCAACTGTATATGTCTTGCCTTCCTGCGTGATAAACTCAGCCTTTGATGACAAAATTCCATTTGCACTTTCTGCCTTCCAAGCACAGTCTGTACCAAAAAGGTTTGTTACTGTTGTAACACCTGTTTCAAAGCCGTATTTCTTGCCCATATTAACGTGTGCAAAGGTCTTATTTTCCCACACCTTATCTGCAAGTACCGTTGTAATCTTCTGACCACAGGTTTTCACACGTGTGTCAATTCCTGACATAACAGATACATTACCACTATGGTTTACAGGAGTAATTTTTACCTTTATTGAGTAAATATGGTCACAGGCAAAAGAAGAGAATCTTTCAAATTCAAAATCTGTTATATCTCCCTTTCCGTTATCCCAACGAACCTTTCTTACCAAGGTAGCATTAGTCATATCAAGATATCTTTCCCACGAAAGAATTTTTCCTTCCCAAGGATAGAACGTTTCTCCGTTTATCGCAATTCTTAAAAGAAGGAAGTCTACGTTGTTTATAACACTGTCCTGATATTCAAAGTTTCTCAGGCGTTCTTCGTCGATATAGTATTTTTTCATATACTCATTATCGGCAAATGGCTCCATAACCTCGATTATTTCATCAAAAACGCCGCGGATATAAGCACCCTGAATACGAATTGAGCCATATTCCTCAAAGCTTCCGCGAACACCTATGTATCCGTTTCCTGTTGTAAATAAAGACGCATTTGCTGCTTCTTCTTCAATACGATATTCACTTTCCACAAATCTTGTTGTATCCGGTTTTAACATATTTTTCTCCTTTTTTACATATAGTTATAAATTACATAAATTATACAAGATAATTCCTTGTCCGTCAACCCTTTTTAAAAAAACTCTATTAAAAGTAGACAGGCCGCAAAACACTTGTTTCACAGCCTGTTTATCATTTATTCACGAATTAATGTTACAGGAATACACATAGTTTCGCCTGTTAAGTTACTCTTTATTTTAACCACAGGTGTATATGTTGTTCTCGTCATATTTTCCGAGCTGATTTTAAACTCTGCTGAACATACGTAGTTATCCATATCAGGTACGTATTCACAATAAACAGATTTTGTAACACAATCAATATTTAAATCATCCGGCATAAGCCACTCAAATTCAAGCCACTGCTGACGATTTATGTGCTTGATTGCACTGATTTTTATAATTTTCTCTTCATTATTTTTAATAAGCACTCCGCCTACATATTTCACGTCAAAATCAAGAAGTGGGAAGGAATATGTAACAGTATCCGGCTGTTTTGCCAAAACCTGTGAGAAGTTATATTTAACTTCAAAGCATCTTCTGTGTCCACAAGTGTTATATAAATTATCAACACCACCGATTACAATCTTATCTCCGTCATACGAGATGAATTCACTCATAAATGTAGGCATAAGCTTCGCAACTCTGTTAGTAAGCTCTGAAAGTGTCTTTGGAATATCTGCAAAGTATGCATCGGTAGTATCAAGAGAAATAGTTTTAATTTCATCACCGATAGGCTTTGTCCATTTTTCATCAAATGCCTTTGTTCCATACATTATGCCGAACACAGATGCAGCAGTCGCAGCTGTACAGTCAGTATCCTCACCGCAGCTTACCGCGATACATACAGTTTTATCAAAATCACCTTCGCCATATAAAAGTGCCGCTGTCATAAGCGCTACGTTACTCGGTGCATCATAGCCCGGTGCACCATCCGGAATATCATCCTCAGGCTCTGCAAATTCATAGCCTCTGAATGTTCCGAAATATCCCGGAACAGTTCTCAAAATTTCGCGTCTTGCTTCTTTTATATCCTTGCCGCTGTCATAGCAGTCAATAGCTGTCTTTATGCCCTTTGCAACACCGCAATCTTCCGGAATATATGAAAGACCTATTTTGATGAGTTCTCTTAAATCATTTTCTGCAAATGCTGCACTTTCAATAGCCGCACAGAAAACCTCACCATAAACACCCTCATCGGCATGGTCCATAATAGCATCTTCATAAGCATACTTTACTGCCATTTGTGGATTTGCAGGCATTAGGCACGCCCAGATTTCACTTCTGATGAATGCACCGTTACTGTCCTTATAATTGTTATGGTATCCGCCTGAAAGAGGAGGAGTAAGTCCCATTTTCATATTAGCTTTTCCTGTACCATACTCAGACCAATGCGCAGTTATCATAGTCTGCCAATATGCTCCCAAAAGCTTTGCATCGACATTCTTGCCGTAGCGCTCGGCAGCATTGAGCCATACAAGCTGAAGGTCAAGGTCATCATTTGGAAGCACACCCTTTGATAAATCATGAATGTAATATGAAACCTCATGATAGCCTCTTGTGGCCTCTAAAGGTCCGCCCAATGTTCCTCCGATATTCTTGCCTATCCAACAGGCATAAACCTTGTCAATATATTCCGAAATAGTTAACATTTTATATTTCCTCCCACTAATTTATGTGTAGTAATTATATCATTCATATCATATTTTGTCAATAGAATACAGCTAAATTCTTTTCATATGAGTATTTGAATAAGTGTTCCTGTACCGCGACGGTGATTTCTTCTCGTGGTACTTAAAAAAATGGATGAAGGTATTTCCGGAAGAAAATCCTAATATATTACTTATCTCTTTTACTGAGTATGTTGTATTGCAAAGATAATTCTTTGATTGCTTAATTAAAAAGTCATTTATTATAGATTTTAAGCTCACACCATATTGCTTTTTAATAATCCTTGAAATGTGCTCGCTGTTGTATCCAAAATGCTCTGCAATCATTTCTACAGTAAGTCCGTTTTTTACATTTATCCTTGTCCACTCAAATACACTTGAAGCAAGGGTATTTGACCCCGCATTTTCCCTTGCCGAAGACATTTCTGAGAGAATATGCAATAGCACCGAGTCTTTCATATAAAGAGGCATAAGCGGTGTTGAGCTGTTATGCAAAAGCTCTTTAAAAAGAGATATATGTGTGAAGTTATTTATAACCTGCGTTTCTAAGGATATTCCGGTAGCATCAAAATGCACCCAATAAAATGAGGTTTTTCCTTCGCTTTTTCTAAAGCCCCAATGTTCCCTGCCCTTTGAAAGCAGTATCATATCACCAGCCTTAAGTATATATTCACAACTTCCCTCAGCTAAATATATCTCACCTTCTCTTACATAAATAATCTCATATGTAGACTCTGTGATTTTAGGATGCTCCCATATGTCTTGTGTAGTAAACAGCCCCATATACTTAAATTCAACTTTAACACCATTAATTTCTATCATATCTGATTTTCTCACTTTATATCTTTTTTTGATTATTGATTTTCCGATATATGCATTATATAATTATTTTAATATCAAGTCAATAGACTAAGAGGAGGAAAAGTTATGTTTTACAAATTTCCAAACACAAATATTACAGGTGGTTTCTGGAAAAAAATAGAGGTTCTTAACGAAAACACCACAATTAATGCAGTATATGACCGTTTTTTTGAGACAGGCAGAATCGGAGCAATGAATTGTGCGTGGACTCCTGATTCTGATTCACCGAAACCTGACGTTTTCTGGGACAGTGATGTCGCAAAATGGATTGAGGGTGCAGCTTATATTATGGCAAAAGAAGAAAGACCTGACCTTTCGGAAAAGGTTGAAGCTATCATTGATGCCATCGAAAAAAATCAAAAGGAAGACGGATATTTCAATGTCTACTTTATAGTATGTGAGCCTGAAAACAGATTTTCTTCAAGGCACGAGCATGAGCTTTACTGTGCAGGGCATCTGACTGAGGCAGCAGTTGCATACTATGAAGCAACAGGCAGGGACAGATTTTTAAAGCTTATGGAAAAATATATGGACTGTATTGAAAAGGCGTTTATAACCGAAAAAACCGCAAAATTTACTGTTCCAGGACACGAGGA
>JAZNNI010000016.1:0-3231 GCA_045580145.1 Clostridia bacterium | reverse complement strand
CGACTTTTTTGCAGATGAGCCGATAAAGCTTATGTCAAAGCTTACGGAAAATCTTCTTCACGGAATTGACTATGAAGCTGTAAAGCAGAAAAGAACGAGAAATTTTGAAATTCTTCACGAAGCTTTCGGAAAAATCAATCCTCTGAAACTGACAGTTCCCCAGGGAGCGTTTATGTATCCTCTTTACCTTGAAAAGGGCGGAGAAATCCGCAGAAAATTGCAGGCAAAGAAGATATTTATTCCCACTTTGTGGCCTGATGTGTTTGAGCATTGTGACGAAAGTGAACTTGAATATGACTATGCGAAAAATATTCTCCCCATTCCCGTTGACCAGCGGTATGACGAGGAGGATATGAAATATATTATCAAAGCTGTTTTCGATGAAATTGAATAGGAGATTAGCTATGAAAAATTCTTTAAAAGATAAAAGACTTCTTTTCCTCGGCAGTACGCCGAATATAGCAGGAATGGTGAAAACTGCAAAGGAAATGGGCGTTTATGTTCTTGTTACGGATAACAAATCCCTTGAAAATGCACCTGCAAAACAGATTGCAGACGAATATGCAGATATAAGCCTTGCAGATATTGACAAGGTTGTTGATTACATTAAGGAAAAGAATGTTGACGGTGTTCTGACAGGATTTTCGGATTCCTACCTTGCTTATTATGAGGAAATCTGCGAAAAATCGGGACTTCCCTGCTATGGCGATAAAAAGACATTTGCTATAGCTACAGATAAAATGTGTTTCAAGAAAGCCTGTGATGAATCTGGAGTCGGCACAATTCCCGGAATTAATGCCTATTCCTATGAGGAGGCACTTGAATTTGCTGAAAAGTCAAGTTTTCCGCTTATGCTCAAGCCTGCTGACAACAGCGGTTCAAGAGGTGTTATAAAGTGCGAATCCATTGACGACTTGAAAAATGCCTATGAGTATGCACTTTCTTTCTCACCTACAAAAAATGTAATGTGTGAGAGATTTATGGCTTGTGACGGAATAGGCGTTTCGTATCAGCTTATAAACGGTGAGGCTTATTTGTCCTCAACCTGTGACCGTGTGAATTATTGTGCGGCAGGGGACGGCTCATCTATAACAGGCGATTTGCTTTATCCCTCAAAATATACTGACCGCTATATAAAGGAAATGGACGAGAGCGTTAAGAAAATGCTCCGTGTCAATGGCTTTAATCACGGTATGGTAAGCTTGCAGTCATTCGTTGATGACGAGGGATTTTATATGTGTGAAATGTGCTATCGTCCCAGCGGCGGTCATCACTACATTCTTATAAAAGACCAGAACGGCATTGACGGTCTGGAGCTGCTTATTGAATTTGCTCTTACTGGCAAGGTTGAGGGATATAATTCGGAAAATGAAACTCCCTATTTCAAGGAAATGTGTGCAATGACTCATATTGTGGGCAAGCCCTTGCAGGAAATTGCTGTAGCAGAGGGATTTGATACTGTGGCAAAGCTTGACGGTGTTATTGATGTATCTCAGGCTTTATTTGCAGGGGATACTGTCGGCAAGGACGGTACTACAGCTCAGGTTCTTGGCTCTGTATGGTTCAAGGCTGCTGATTTTGACGGCTTATGTGCTGCTGCTGATACTTATAACAAGGCACTTTGTTTTAAAGATGCCGAGGGCAACACTCTCTTAAAGGGACGTAAATTTACTGAAACTCACTAATAAGTATAAGGTCAGCGTTTTTTGTGCCGCTGACCTTTTATAATACCAATCCCTAAAACAATAGTAGCCAAATCTAATGGAATAAATACTGTCTGTCATCATCTTTCTCTACTAACATTTTAGGGATTGGTATAAAACTGGAATAGAGGTGCAAAATGAATCTCGAAATTAAACACAACAAACTGACAGCAGATGAATTTATTTATCTGTGGGAATCCGTGTGGAGCAATGCTCCCACAAAGGAGCAGATTGAACTTGCGTTGACTAACAGTATTTATGTGGTGTCGGTGTATGATAGGGGAAAAGTAGCTGCAATGGCTCGAATGATTGGCGATATGGGGCTATGCTATTATATTAAAGATGTAATTGTGCATCCCGATTATCAGAAGCAGGGGATAGGCAGAGGGCTTATAAATGAACTGCTGGACTTCATTAAATCCAACGGTATAAGCGGAACGCAAATTTTTGTGGAGCTTTGTGCAATGCCCGATAAGATTCCCTTTTATGAAAAGTTCGGATTTTCCGCCAATGAGGCACAGAGGCTCCGAATTATGCTCCCTGTAGAATAAAACAACCGCCCGATGTGTAAATGTCGGGCGGTTGTGTTTAGTTGGATAAATTGGAATTTAGTGTGCATATACACATATTACAATTAGGAATGTTTCAAATACGATTCCAATAACGCACATTGTTATTGCTATTGCAAGGTCGCTAAATGGCAATATAATATTATTAGAATCATTTTCGTCTATTTTGATTTTTATTTCGTCGCCAACATCTAAGCTTTTTATGCTGAAAAAATTGTGTAATTCTTTGATATGGGTATTATTACTTTCGTCTTCGTATTTAATAACATAGCAAATATAGCCGCCTTTACCGGCGTGTACTAATTTAGTTGATTGAATAACAGCAGATGCACAGTAAAAATTATTCTTGTTTCGGTTAATCAGTAGTTTTACAACTCTATTAAAGCACAGATAAGCAGTACCAATCATAAGAACAAGCAAAGCAAATTCAGGGGGTAATGTATTCGCTTCGTAATCTTCTGATATACGATAACCAAGTGAAAATATAAAAAGTGATATACTTACAATTA
This sequence comes from Clostridia bacterium, assembly GCA_045580145.1. GTDB lineage: Bacteria > Bacillota > Clostridia > UBA1381 > UBA1381 > UBA1738. Next base: position 450 of record JAZNNI010000016.1, on the reverse strand, counting down.
TTTCATCTTTACCTAATTCTTTATACACAAGCTCTCCTCCTAAAGTTCTTATAGTCTGTCCGACTAACTATATTATATCATAATTCAAAAACAATTGCAACAAAAAAACTCCGATATATTCACATCGGAGGTTTTGTCACTCTTACTCAAAATAGATGACATAGAAAATGGCTATGTAATATGTTCAGTTCGGTAAATTGGAATTTATCGCTAAGACAAGCCGAAAATTTCATTCCCAATTAAAATTCCAAAACACCATAAAAAAGAAAATCAAAGTCAGAATTATAGAAAGAAGAATTGGTATAATAGTCAATTTTCTATTTTTACGATAAAGAGTCTTTCCAATAAAAATGTTTGACCATACAAACGACACAATATATGCAAGAAAAAAGGCAATAGCTACCAGACAATCTATAAGCTGCCGAACCTCAAAACAGTTATTTTTATAAG
>JAZNNI010000015.1:0-12067 GCA_045580145.1 Clostridia bacterium | reverse complement strand
AACATACAAAGGAGCAAATAACTTATGACACGCAGTAAAATCATTTCACTATTATTAAGTATTGTTATGCTTAGCAGTATATTTCCGCTGAATATATCGGCAGCAGATAACGATAAGACTCTGCGCTCGGTTTACCTGCATGCACAAGGCGAAAATCCGCAGGTAACAACGAATAACAGTACAGTATATATGGGTGAAAACGCAGAAATATATTTTGCGGTAGATGATCCAAACAAAGGAGAGTTCGTAAATAATACGCACACAGAACCGCAGTATGATATGAACGGTTATACGCTCCGTATTTGTTTTGACGCGGACTATTTTGATTTTGCAGGTGGTGACAACAGCGCACCTATTGATTATTATGTTCGAAATTCAGCTTTTGGGGATTCGGGAAGTACCGACGAAAACGTTGGTGACGATACTATGGAGGATTTGCCGGTAGATATCGGATATTTTGTTTACAGACACGGCAGCGGTACTTATACTTTGGGAGCCAAAACATATAAAACAGCATATATAACTGTATTCTACAGTGGTGGTTATGTTCCTCAAAAAGAGGCTGGTCAGCTTTGGTACAATCTTGCCAAGCTCTCCTTAACTCCTAAGAAGACCGGTAGTACAGATGTGTTTATTGATATAGACAGTGGGGACGAAAACTATGCCCTTGAATTATTCGCCAAAAATAAGTCTGATGAGCTTTCAGAGCAGACCTTTGATTTTAACGCCATAAATGGTGGCTATCATCACATTCTTATAAAAGACAAATCAAAGCCTACGCCGCCTATTGCTACTCCTACATCGGGCACATATATTGAAAAAGTTACTGTTGAGCTTACCCAAGAAGACAAGCTTCCCATTTACTATACAACAGACGGAAGCGAGCCGGCAGGAAGCTCTACGAGAATTTTATACGATGGGCCAATCGAAATTACGCTTGATACAGAAATAAAAACTTGCGCATACCGTGCAAGTGACAATAAATATTCCAGTGCAGTAAGTTACGATTACAAAATCTTGCCTGACAGACCTTATTTGTTTGATGAAGAAAAGGTCCTGTTACCTGATATAAACAGTCTTACTACAAAAACTGATGTCTATGTTTCTGATAAGGATGTATTTGGAAACATAGAAGACGGCAGTGAAGTTTATTACACCTTTTCAAACCTTGATGCTGAAAATCCGGTTATCGGTGAAGATCCTGAAACAAGCTGGGTTAAGGTTTCAAAGCAAAATCCGATTATAGAGATTGATAAAAACGTAACGGTAAGACTTATTACAAACAAACTGGGAAAATACAGTGAGCCTGCTGTATATTACTTCTCAATTAAACCTCTTGCACCTGCAGCGGATAAGGCTTCAGGAGAATACACTGAAAAAATTGACGTAAGGCTTTCGTGTGCAACAGAGGGAGCAACAATTTACTATACTATTGACGGAAGCGATCCAAAAACAAATGGTATCGAATACACCGGTATTCCGATTACACTTGCGAAGGACACAACTCTTCGTGCTATAAGCTTTTATGATGGTGAATGGAGCGAAAAAGTTTCATACTATTATCTCTTCAGCTTCTATGATGATTATGGCGTAGATGCATTCTATCCGTCAGGTGTATATGAAGGAAGCGTTAATGTAACCTTAACTCCTAATAATCCTGAATACACGGTAATGTATCACACAGGAAACGGCGTATGGAAAGAATATACCGAAGTTATTGTGGTTGATGAAGATACCAATATTATTGCAAAGGCTGTTGAACTTGACACAGATGGCAGTGTAAAATCTGAAGGCGAAGAATATACCTTTACATACAAGATCAAGCCATTACCGCCTGAATTTGCACCGGAAAGCACACAGTTTACCAATGCAAATAAAATAACAATTTACACGCCGGAAAGTACCGAAGAGAACACAGAGGATTACGACCTTTATTACACCCTGGACGGTTCTGATCCTACAACCAGTAGTACAAGAATTCATGCAAATGAAGCATCTGACTCTGCTGTGATTGATATTACAAAATATACTGTAGTAACAGCAGCAGTTCTTAAAAATGGCGAAAGCTGGTCCAGTGTTGTTAAACATTCATACGACATCGTAACATTAAAACCTGTTAAGCCTCTTACCACACTTCTTCCGGGATATTACACGCACGAAATCGGTGGTGAGGGCTTCGCTACACAGTTTATGCCTGTACCACAGGGAACGCAAATTTACTACACTGTGAGCTATGATGGTGGTCTTTGCCCCGATCCTGTTCCCAATACGGACGGAACATTTTTGTATGACGGAACGGCATTTATTGAAATCAAAGGAAATACGGTTGTAAAAGCTGTTGCCGTAAATAGCTTTGGTGTGAAGAGTGATGTAGGTATATTCTCATATACAGTAACGCCTGAAGCTCCGAAGGCTGCGCCTTCTGCAACAATTAACGAAACATCCCTTCCCGTTGTTCCTGTTGATGCAGTTAAAGGCAGCACAGTAAAATATAGAATCGGAAGCTTTGAGAATGAGTTTGACAATGATGAGACAGAAAGATTTTACATTAACACAGAAAACGGTATGGCATACCGTGACAAGGAATGTACCGAGCAGCTTGGATACTTAAACACAAGTGTGAACTCCGGTAGCGTTACATTGGAGATTTCCTCAACGCTCAATGGCGTGAAAAGTGATACAAACAGATATACATACGCAACTACCAACAGCTTCGTTCTTGCTCCTCCGTACGCCGATAAAGAAACGGGCACTTACGAGGAAAGAAAAATTGATGATTACAATAATATTTTGAAGGTAATGCTCTATTCCCTTAACAGCGGCGGTAAAATTCAGTACAGAATTAATAACGAAGGCGATTGGATAGATTATACGGATGGCAGTGGACTTTTGTTCAAGGAAGACACGATCCTGCAGCTTCGTTACACAAAGAACGGCAGCTATAGCTCTGTTGTAAGTTATGTGTATAATTTCATTCCACTTGCACCGGTTATCGAACTTCCTTCAGGTACATATCTTGCAAGCGATAACATAAATACGAAAATCGCTTATGATGAAAATATTCCTAATGACAAGGATTATAATATTTTCTATAGACGAAACGGAGATTCTATAGACCGCAGGTACAATTTCTCTGAAATTGAGCCGGAGAATCTTGGAATTGACCATACTATGACAATTAAAGCCTATGTTCTGAACGAGGATACAAGACGTGTAAGTAAGAACACAATACATTATTACATTATAGAAACCGGTAGTGCATCCAGTGGAAGCGTGTATATTGCATATCCTTATGATACGAACAGAATCAGCGCACACCTGCTTGGAACCGGTGACTATGCTGAAGGTATCAAGCTGCTTTCTCAAAATAAGACGGCAGACATTCACTACTATTATTCATATACCAAGAAAGCAGACGGACAAACCATAACAACTAATACTGCTATATATGATGTAACGCGTCCAATCATTCCTACTGAGCTTATGGACAACATCACTATTGTAGCATGGCTGGAGGATGAAAACGGAAAAATTGAAGGCAGCGATGGAGTGTTTGAAATTGATTTTGTCCATTTGGATATTCCAACCACTTCTTTAGAAGCAAGTGGCAAGGTGGAATTTTCAAAAGGTACAAAATACACTCTGAAGGATTATCCTACAGATGAAAATGTCATTCTGTATTATACGCTTGATGGTAGTGATCCTGCAGACAGTGACAATCCAAACCGAAAGGCTTATGCAGGTGAAGAACTGACATTAAACAGCGCAACAACAGTTAAGGCAGTATATTTCAGTGCGTGCGGAAAGTGTGTCGAATGTAAAGTGCCTAACATACAAGGATGTTGGTATGGTGTTTATGGCAAAACAGGTACATACAAATATACTATTCCTACAACCATAACCGTCGGAGGCGGTGGCGGAAGCGGTGGTGGCGGCACCATCGACAAAACGAGAAAATATACAAAAGACATTTTCGGAAATGAGCATCCAACGCATATTGGTTATATCAATGGATATCCTGATGGTAGTGTTCAGCCTGAAGGTGATATTACACGAGAGGAAATCACATCAATTCTTTATCGTATCACAAACCATCAATACGAAAAACCATTTGTAGCAACAGGCGACGCGTTCCCTGATGTTGAGGTTAGTCGTTGGTCTGCGCACGATATTGAATATATGGCTGATAAAGAAATTGTTTACGGTTATCCTGATGGCGAGTTCAAGCCTTCAAGAAATCTGAGCCGTGCAGAATTTGCAGCGCTTATATTTAGATTTACAGGCATTGAAAAAGCCAACATCAAAAATCCGTTTACAGATTTAGACGAAATACATTGGGCTTATAATGAAATTTTAGCACTTACAAACAGTGGACTTATTGAAGGATATCCTGATAAGACATACAAGCCTGAAAATAACATCACTCGTGCAGAGGTTATGACAGTTATAAATAAGCTGCTTGGCAGAAAGCCTCTGGAGAGTTATGTGAAATCACTTGAATTTAATCCCTATAATGACCTTTATGAAGATACATGGTATTATGTAACGGTTTTAGAAGCAACAATCACTCATAACTATTGGCTTGACAACAAGGGTTATGAATACAAGTGGGAAGATTGGAAGTAATTGTAGCAAGCGTCTGGGAGGATATTACTATCCTCTCAGACACAATCACAGCAAAGATCAAAGGAGAAATAAATGGCAAAGATACTACTAACAATTACAGCACTTCTTATATTGGCATTTATTGTAGTTGCGATGTACTGTGCATGTGTACTCGCAGGTCGCTCCGACGAGGATGAGAACAATGGTGATAACAACGAAGGAGATGACGACATGTTTTTTAAAAAGCAAATATGCCCAAGATGTAAGACAGGCAAATACACTTATGACCTCGATCCCAAATCGGAGGTTTGTCCATACATTGGATGCTGGAAACATAACAAATGTCACTTTTATAAACCGCTTGAAAAGGGCACTAAAAAGGGTATTTTTAACGGTTTTAAGAATAAGCGAAACGTTACCCCCCCCCGAAAAATTTAAGCCTTGTGCGCTAATTTAGAGCTTTGTACGGTAAATATATTTTAATCGTCAAAGCTTTTTTCTTTATCAAAATATGATACGCCTTAACCAAAGAAAAGGACTTTGAAAAAACCTTCGTTGACTTATGAACTTTCTTGTGGTAGTGTTTGTGCTACGAGGGAGGTGAAATGAGATGAAAGTGCTTGAAGAGTTCTGGTATGGTAATATTAATCCGATGGAAAGACCGTTTCAAAGCCAAAGGAAGTTCGACAAGGTATTCAGGCTATTGACTAAAAACGAAGAAGAATTACTTAAAAATCTAAATGAGCAAGAAAAAGAATTATTTAACAAGGTAAAAGCGTGTTATGATGAAATGATACAAATTACAGAATGTCAAACCTTTATAAAAGGATTCAAATTAGGTGCAAGGTTCTTTATGGAATGCTTCGAAAATGATACCGACATATTCGATGAATGAAATTCGAGTATGCCGGCATTTTTATATCAAAATGAGAGGATGAAATTTATGAAGAAAAAAGTATTATGTACGGCATTGGCAATGACTATGTTACTAACAACAACTGCATCGGCAACTGTAAAACCTTGGTGGCTCAGTAAATACCGAGTGACTTTCGACAACGAACTTGGAATCGTAGGAAATGTAACCTTAACCTTCGCATCGGATGGTGGAAGCTTTATCAGGCCAATAACTAAAAGATATGGCGAGAGCATCACCCTTGAAAGTTATGTCCCGACAAAATACGGTTACACATTCGCTGGATGGTTCACCGATCCAAGAACAAAGCAGAATCAGGTAACAACATTTAAATTCACAAAGCCTGATGTTCTCTATGCGAAATGGGAAAAGAATCCGGAAGAACCCATAAATCCAAATGATGAAATTATGAACAAGGACACCTGCTACCTCACGGATGAGGAAACAAAAATACGAAATGAAATTATAGAAGAAAAAAATAAAGCCTACATAGACGGATTCGGATATGTAGCTCCAAGCAAAACCAAAACAATAATAGTAGACTCAGACGGCGACATAAATAAAATGGTCGGCACAATGGAATAGAATCAAAAATATCACCACAGTATAAGGGCTTAAAAACCCCTGTATGGCACAAAACTGATGCAGGTAGGGTAACTACACCCTATCTGCTTTTTTAATGCAAAAATAAGGGCATTATCAATGCATTTTGCAAAGACAAAGCCCGGTGTATTTATTTTTTCTTTGCTCTGTTTGGGAAGTATGCCTCGTTCCAGTCGATATATTCCTGAAGAGTAATTTTGCCGTCATTGCAATCATCACGCATAGTGATGGCTTTATACCTCCACTGATTGAATTCCTGTTCCTTTATTTGCCGTACATTCACTCTTGCATGATACCGCTTATAGTATTTGTCATACACCTTTTTTGCCTCATTATTGGCATTTTTCTTTTTATATTCATCAAGAGCAGCAAGCTTCTGACAGGACTGCGTTTTCCCCTCGGGAACTCTGTCACAATATTTTGTACCGTGGTTTCCCTTAACTATGAAATACTTACCACACCATTTACACTTACGGAAGCTAATATCCATTTCAAGCATTTTTGTAAATTCAAGCTCCAGAATTTCTGAGATGGTTGAAAAATCATAATATTTATCTACAAACTTTGGAATCGTTATGAGCGCTTTCAATTTATCTTGTTTAATGTTATATTTTTCAGAAAGGTCGATAATCCCTTGTGTTGTTTCAATTTTCGCCGTAAGTCTCTTAATTATTTCTTTTTCATTTAAGCCTTCTTTCAAATATAAGCCATAGGAACCTTTAGCGGTGGTCATAAATGTCTCATTCCTGTAAAACCTTATCGGTCTGTCAGACAAATGGGTATATATATGAAATCTTTCATGCGGAGGATATTTTGCAAAAATTTCCGGATAAAATTCATCGTCAAAGCAAAATTCTATCAGTTCGAGAAATTCCTTTTGTAACATAACAAGGTATGAAAAATATATTTTGTAGGCTTCATATTCGTGATGTTCTTTAAAGACAGGCGGACAAATTGCGGAGTATAAAGAAGCATAGCTGATTTCCTTGATCATACCTGCTGTAGAACGATATCGTAAATATTTATCATATATCAAATCTGCTTCACTTAATATTTTTTGTGGTTTGCTTGCTTCTTTCTTGTAATCTGCTTTCAATTCTTTTATTTCTTCGGCAAAGTCTTCAGGTGCTGATGATGCTAATAATTCATGAATATATGCGCCCATGAAATTTTCCTTATACGGTGTCTCAAAATCAGCATAAATAAAATCAAGGATACCTTCGCCTATATTGAGTTGAATGTTACAACCGCATAGCACATTGTTCATAGGCAAAGGAACCTCATCACTGTCAGAGTCCTTCCTGAAAAAATACTCCTGCTTTTCAAAATCTATATTATATTTTTCCTCGAAATATTTTACCCATTCAGCATTCTCGGCTTGAGTTTGTGCCTCGTCCTCGGCATACTCACGGATTTGCTCTTCGGTCAGCACATCAGGCTTTAATCCGTGTTGTTCATCGCTCTCCTCCATTATATCACACATAATAAAGTCCTCTTTGCCGTTGTCAACACGAAGCCACATATGTTTTGTATCGGGAATAAAGCGAACCTCATTATCAAAGTAATCGTAAAATAAATCTTTATTACCTCTTCTTTTGGCATAATATATCTCCCTGTCAGTCGCCTTATAATCAGAAAAATCACGCTCTCTATCTGCCATATGAACACCTCGCTTTTGGATAATCTAAAAATATATAAAAATTAGAGAATTTATATAACTCCAATAATTATTATACAAAACTATTGTCAAGATGTCAATTCCCCAATATAATGATTTTAGAAAATAAAAATCGAGTAGATAACTATAACTCCAAATATATATTGTAAAAAAGCCTGTAGAAATCAGTATTTTCTTACGATTAAGTGAAGGGATATAAAAAAGTTGCTCCAAAGGGGGTTGAAAAATGGCTGATTTTTCGTATTGGGTGAAGGGACAAATATTACAATTTCAAAAAAATTCAGTTAGGGGGTTCAGGAATCGCCGATTTTTGTCCTAACTTATGAGGGGACTTTAAAAAAATAAAAGTTTTTTTGCTGAAATCCCGAAAAAGTCAGCCTTATATATTAGTGAGGGGATAATTTTTTAGATTCTGGTTTCAAAATCGCATGAAAATTCAGCTGTATATAAGAGTGAGAGGATATTTTAAAACTTTAAAAGTAAAAGCGAGGAATTGATTATGAAAAAGACAAACGACAAAATTGAAAGAGTAATGACCGAAAGGATGCTTCTGCATCTCGTAAACTTAAAGCTTATCACCAAGGATGAGCATGAAATCCTGCTTGAAAAAGCTTGCGGCGGAATCAACAAACCTGTATATGAAAATTCAGCGTAATGCCCGGTGCTTTTGTGTAATATTTGTCTGGATATATTAAACCTTCTATGGTATTGTTTGTGTTGAAAAATTCAGGAAAGGAGTCAAAGCCATGTCAGAAGTTATTGTAATACAAAGCGATTTAAGAAAAACTGAAAAACAAAGACTTCGTGTCGGTGCCTATGCCAGAGTGAGTTCAAACTCTCTTGAGCAGGAAGACTCCTTCCACAATCAGGTCAGGTACTACACAAAATATATCGCATCAAATCCTGAGTGGGAATTTGTAGATATATATGCAGACGAAGGCATTACAGGAACGAGACAGGACAAGCGTGACGACTTCAACCGAATGATTCAGGATGCTGAAGACGGCAAGCTCGACCTTATCGTAGTAAAATCCATATCAAGATTTGCAAGAAACACCGTTGACTGCATAAGAGCCGTAGAAAAGCTGAACAAGCTTGGTGTAGCGGTAAAATTCGAGGATGGCGGACTAAACACCGCTACTCCGACAGATGCAGCCGCAATAAAAGTTGGTTCTGCACTTGCACAAGAAGAATCGCAGTCCATATCGCTGAATGTTAAAATCGGCACAAGAAACAAAATGCGAAACGGCACATACATTCAGGTAAATGCACCCTACGGCTTCACCTACAAGGATAAAAGCCTTGTCATAAACGAAGAACAAGCCGAGGTAATAAGAAAAATATTCACAGAATATATTGCAGGAAAAGGAACTACCGAAATTGCAAAATTGCTTACGGAATTAAAAATACCAAATAAAAACGGAAAAGAAAAATGGTCAGCCTCTGCTATCAGCTACATCATAAGCAATGTACGATACAAAGGCGATGCACTTTTGCAGAAATCATACACAGACGGATTCCCGTTTAAGAAAATCAAAAATACAGGCGAGCTTGATATGTATTATCTGCATAATGTAAATGAGCCGATAGTATCCGCCGAGATTTTCGATATAGCAAACACTCTCCTTGAAAAAAGGCAGAAAAAATTTACTCACAAAACTTATGGAGATGCCGGAATATTTACAAGAATGATATACTGCAAAAATTGCGGCACACCATACAAGCATAAGGGTGACGGAGTCTGGACCTGCAGAACTCACGATGTAAGTATAGATAAATGTAATGCCCAGCCCATAACCGAAGAGCTTATAAAAAAAGCATACATCCTTATGTACAACAGACTGAAAGCAAACTACAAGCACATCCTCATCCCCTTTATCAATCAGATTGAAGCAATGAAAAACAATCAGTCTGAAAAGGATGCCATCGCCGAACTCAACATACAGATAGCACAGGTATCCGAAAGAGTTATGATGATAAACAGACTCAAGGATAACAACCTTGCCGATCCATCATTCTATATGCAGGAATTAAACGAATGCGACCGCAGAATGATGGAACTAAAGGCAAGAAAGAATAAAATCCTGCATGAGAATCGCTACAGTAAAATAGTTACCGATACGAGAGGACTTGTAAAGGAGCTTGAAAAAAGCGACTCCATCTGTACCTTCGATACCGAAGGCTTCAAACGGCATATACAAAAATTATATGTAACAGATGATGAAATCATCTTCATACTGAAGAATGGAATTGAACTTGAAATTGAAAAACAGGAGGTGCCTTAAAAATGGCTAACAGATACATACCCTTCGGCTATGAAATACAAAATGCCGAAATCGTTATTGTAAATCAAGAGGCATTGCTTGTGAAATCAGCCTTTGAATTATACATAGCAGGTAAATCCTACAAGATGATAGCTGACAGATTTGAAATGTCGGGAATTTACTACAACAAGGATTCTGCAAAATGGAATAAAAATATGGTCAAGCGGATGATAGAAAATGAAAAATATACAGGCACAGATGAATATCCGCCAATCATAGACGAAAAGCAGTATCACAAGGCAAACCGCATAAGACTCTCCAAAAATATAAAGGCAGACAGCGACAAGATGGAATATGACAAATTCATACGAACTCATGCTCAATGCCCTGAATGCGGATTTCCTATCAAAAGACAAAGACAAGGTCACGATAAAGGTGCATATACGGCTTATAAATGCTCAAATCCGATATGCCCGGCAAAATCAATTCACGAAGAAACCTTGTATGAATATATAAACGGAATTGTAAACCGCCTTATAGACAATATAGAGCTTGCAGATGCAGAGGTTAAGAATCAGAGCCGAAGCGATGAAACTATCGATGAGCTTACCAACGAAATATATATAAAGACCATAAATGACAACACTGAAAAGGATGAAATCTTAAAAGATATATACAAGCTTGCAAGGTTAAAATTCAAAAGCTACACCAAAACCGATATGAGCAAGATAACCGAAAAAATCAAACAGGAGCTTTGCAAATACGGAATAAGTGAAAAAGCACCTCTTCCGCTTATGGAAAAAATAGTGTCAAAATTCTACATAGGCGGAGAAAAGGGCTTAAAGATAAAACTACAAAACGAGAAGATTTTAGAAAGAGAGGGATGAAAATGTTAAACACTTATGTGGAAATTATTCCGGCAACCAAAAAAATGTACGAACCTAAAATGGGAAGAAAAAAACTGAATGTTACTGCATACTGCCGAGTTAGTACTGCCGAAGAAGAACAGCAGGACAGCTTTGAAAATCAGGTTGAGCATTACACATCAATGATTAAAGCCAATGATGAATGGAATTTAGTGGAGATATTCGGTGACGATGGCATTACAGGAACCTCTGCTACAAAAAGACCGAGCTTTAGAAGAATGATAAAAATGTGTGAGCAAGGCAAGATTGATTTAATCATCACAAAATCAATATCCCGATTCTCAAGAAACACACTTGTTACCCTGGAATATGCAAGAAGGCTAAAACTTATGGGCGTTGGCATAATATTCGAAAAGGAAAAAATAAATACTCTTGAAGTGTCAAGCGAATTCATGCTGTCTCTGTACAGTACCTTCGCACAACAGGAAAGCGAAAGCCAGAGCCAGAATGTAAAAATGGGAAAACGCTTCAGATACAGTCAGGGACAAGCTTGCTTTAACTTTAACCGTGTATACGGATATGGTCAGGACGGCGAAAAGAACATATACATAGTTCCCGAACAGGCAGCCGCAGTAAAGCTCATCTTCGGAGGCTTCCAAAAAGGTCTCAGCATGAGAGAAATTGCAGACAAACTGGAAGAAGATAAAATACCATCTCCATCGGGCAAACCTGTATGGAAAACAGAAGCCGTGAAAAGAATACTTGTCAACGAAAAATATGCAGGAGATGTGATGACACAAAAAACATACATATCCGATCCTATAAACAAAAAGACAATAAAGAACACCGGCGACCTTCCCAAATATTTAATACGAAATCATCATATCGCAATCATAGACCGAGAGGTATTCGATGCCGTACAGATAGAACTCAGCAGAAGAAACTGCATAAAAAGAAACGAGAATAAAGACGACTACGGAAAATACAGCGGCAAGTACCCCTTCAACAACATAATCGTCTGCGGAGAATGCGGAACTATGTATCGCCGAACAATGTGGGTAACAAGAGATAAGCAAAAGGAATATGTATGGAGATGCATAAACAGGCTCGAACACGGTAAGAAAAAGTGTAAGCACTC
>JAZNNI010000014.1:0-29141 GCA_045580145.1 Clostridia bacterium | reverse complement strand
TTTTTACCTATGCCTAAAATCCCGCGCATTCCGGCTGTTCCGAACTCAAGCTCACGGTAAAAACGTTCCTCTATCTCCTTTTCATCGCCTGCAATATCCAAAAGCTCCTGTTTTTCTGCATCTGATAAAATACTGCATTTTGTCCATCTTTCATAATCAACTCTGTAGTCTTGCATACTTTCACTTCCCTTTCAATTTTATACGTTCATTCCAATATATTAATTATACCTTATTCCAATACATTTTTCAACTCTTTTTTTACTTTCACAAGATTTTCTATATCCATATCAGGCGGAAGGGGTGCTTTAATTTCTATCCTGCTATTTGAAAAAGGCTGCATAAACTCCACCTTTTCACAATGCAAGCGTATTCTTTCGTCCTCTACATCTTCACCATATAGAAAATCCGCATAAATCGGTGTTCCAATATGTGAAAGGTGAAGCCTTAACTGATGAGTTCGTCCTGTATGCGGAATAAGACGTACGAGACTCATTCCGCACCTTTCTTCTATCACCTCATAGTCGGAAACTGCCCTTTTCCCATCAGGCGCAATACATCTTTTTATAATTCCCTCTTTTTCTCTTTTTATCGGTGCATCGATTCTGCCTGACCTTTCTTTTGGTACCCCGACTGCAAGGGCAATATACTGCTTCTTAAACTCTCCCGTCACCATTTGTTTTGCGAGCTTGTCCTGTGCGACCGCATTTTTGGCGATAACTACCACTCCCGAAGTATCTCTGTCAAGGCGTGTTACCGCACGAAAGGTAAAAGGTATATCACGATAATAATGCATAACTGCATTTGCAAGCGTTCCCTCAAAATGTTTTATTGACGGATGCGTCGGCATATCAGAAGGCTTATTTACTGCCAGAATATCCTCGTCCTCATAAAGGATATCAAGCGGAATATCGTTAGGCACAATATTTCGGGAAGCCTCCTCAGGCAACACAATCTTCAAGCTATCTCCTGTCTTTACCTTTTTTATAACAAATGCTGTCTCACCATTTAGAAGTATTCCTTCGCCTTTTTTCAGTCGTGTTATCATATGCTCTGATAGTCCAAAATATTCCTTCAAGATAAATTTTATATCTCTATTATCAAAATTATCCGTAATCGTCAAATCAAATTCACGCAAAACTTTCACCTCAATTTAATTATACAATACATCCACAGCAAAAACAAGAAATTAATTTTTAAAAAAATCTTGACAAACAAAAATCATAGTGCTATAATTGTTAAAAAATAAGAACAGAGGATACTATAAATGAGACACATTTGCAGCACATTTGAATACTTTTATGGCTTTACTTATTACTTTAGTAAGGCCTTGTTGTGTTGCTTGTCATACTGTTAGAAATCATTTTGGTATTTTGACGGGGATTGCGAGTAACACGCAATCCCCGTTTTTAATTGTCAAACAAGGAAGGAAGCGAATAAAATGATTCTTATTTTAAAAGAAAACTACGACAAAAACCAGCTTGATAACTTAACAACCTGGCTAAAATCACAAAACCTTGAAGTTCATCTGACAAAAGGTATGCACACTACCATTGTAGGATTAATCGGTGATACTTCAGGTATGGATATTGATATGCTGTCAACTCTTGATATTGTTGAAAGTGCAAAGCGTGTTCAGGAGCCATACAAAAATGCCAACAGAAAATTCCATCCCGAAGATACTATCATCGAAATCGGCAATGCAAAAATCGGTGGCGGACATTTTTCCTTTATCGCAGGTCCTTGTTCTGTTGAATCAGAAGAACAGCTCACCGATATTGCTGAAAGAGTAAAAAGAAGCGGTGCATCATTTCTTCGTGGCGGCGCATTTAAGCCGAGAACATCGCCTTATGCATTCCAGGGCCTTCGCGGCGACGGAATTGAGCTTCTTTTAAAGGCAAAGGAAAAGACAGGGCTTCCGATAGTTACAGAAATTATGGATTTATCCCATCTCCCACTCTTTACCGATGTTGACGTAATTCAAGTCGGCGCAAGAAATATGCAGAACTTCGAGCTATTAAAGGAACTTGGAAAAACAAACAAGCCAATACTTTTAAAAAGAGGCTTATCTTCAACACTTTCTGAGCTTTTAATGAGTGCCGAATATATTATGGCAGGCGGAAATGAAAAAGTAATCCTCTGCGAGCGCGGAATAAGAACCTTTGAAACAGCTACAAGAAACACTCTTGATTTGTCAGCAGTTCCTCTACTTCATCAACTCTCGCACCTACCTGTAGTAATCGACCCGAGCCATGCAACCGGTATCTCAAAACTTGTTAAGCCTATGTCTATTGCAGCAGCGGCAGCAGGCGCAGACGGTCTTATGATTGAAGTGCATAACGACCCGACAAAAGCTCTGTGTGACGGCGCCCAGTCCTTAACTCCTGAGCAATTTGATGACGTTAAGAAGGCGGTAGACGCAGTTCTGCCATTTGCAGTAAGATGAAAATTGCAATAATCGGTCTTGGACTTATCGGAGGCTCTATCGCAAAGGCCTTTAAAAAGTTCACGAACTATGATATACTGGGATATGATAAAGATAATTCTGTGACAAAAAAGGCACTTATTGATGGTTCAATAGACAGAGAATTTGATGGAAATTTTGACGAATGTGATATTGTTGTATTAGGACTTTACCCAGAAGCTGCAATCAATTTTGTAAAAGAAAATGCAGACAAAATCGGCAAAAACACGATTATTACCGATTGTGGCGGCGTTAAGGAAAAGGTTTGCTCGGGTATTCATCCAATAGCACGGGATTATGGCTTTACCTTTATAGGTATGCACCCTATGGCAGGTCTTGAAAAATTCGGATATGATGCATCTGTCCCTGACCTTTTTAAAGGAGCATCGTTAATTCTTACTCCATACCCCGAAACACCACAGGAAAAAGTAGATTTCTTAAAAGATGCATTCTTAAAAATCGGGTTTACGAGAATTCAGATGTCTTCGCCTCACGAGCACGATAAAATTATTGCCTATACATCCCAGCTTGCACACGTTGTTTCAAGCGGTTATATAAAAAGTCCGTCTGCCCTTTGCCACACAGGCTTTTCGGCAGGAAGTTTCCGTGACTTAACCCGTGTTGCACACCTTAACGAAGTTATGTGGACAGAATTATTTTTGGATAATCGGGAAAATCTCGCAGACGAAATTGACTCTCTGATTGAAAGACTCAAAGAATATTCATCATCAATCAGAACCGGTGACAAGGATACCCTTTTTAATCTGTTAAAGGACGGCAGAGAAAAAAAGAATCTGTCCGACAAGCTTTGCGGAAAGGAATAGAATGATGAAAAAAATTCACATTAATGCTTCAACTGAATATGACGTAATAATATCAAAGAACATTTTGAAGGATGTCGGCAAATTAGTTTCGGAAATTCTCCCGAAATGCCGCGTCGCAATTATAAGTGACAGCAAAGTTTTCCCCCTATATGGCGAAACTGTCAGAAACTCCCTTATTGATGCAGGATTTGATACAGTCTGCTTTACCTTCAAAAACGGTGAGAAATCAAAAAATTCAGATACGTACATAGAAATACTTGAATTTTTAGCAGAAAATAAGCTTACGAGGAGTGATATTATTATCGCTTTAGGTGGCGGCGTGACAGGGGATATGGCAGGCTTTGCGGCAGGGACATACCTTCGCGGAATAAAGTTTATTCAAATCCCTACCACTCTTTTGGCGGCAGTTGATTCTTCAGTCGGTGGAAAAACAGGTATAAATTTGAAAAGCGGCAAAAACCTTGCAGGCGCTTTTCATCAGCCATCTCTTGTAATCTGTGATACCGACACACTTTCTACCTTAGATGATGAAACTTACTCGGACGGAGTTTCGGAGGCAATAAAGTGTGGAATGATTGCCGATAACGATTTGTTTATAAAAATGAGCGGCAATTTTAAGGAAAATATCGAAGATATTATAGCTTCCTGCATCAGCATAAAGCGTGATGTAGTAAACTGTGATGAATTCGACACAGGACTTCGTCAGCTTTTAAACTTCGGACACACAATCGGTCACGCAATCGAAAAATGCAGTAATTTTACAGTCACACACGGTCACGCGGTAGCAATCGGTATGGTTATTATAACAAATGCCGCAGAGAAAAACGGATTTTGCGAAAGCGGAACATATGAAATGCTTGTTTCCACTTTAAAAAAGTGCGGACTTCCAACTACGTGCGAATATAATTCGGAAGAACTTTTTAACGTAACCCTTTCTGACAAAAAGCGTTCAGGTGGCAGCGTAACACTTGTTCTTCCAAAAAAATGCGGAAAATGCGTGCTTTTCAAGGTCACAACCGCAGAGCTTTTACAATATATTGAAAAAGGAATAAATCAATGAAGGTTATAATTACTCCCGAAAAGCTTTCGGGCAAGGTTTTTGCAGTATCTTCGAAGTCAGATTCGCACAGAAAAATTATAGCTGCGGCCCTTGCAGATGCACCAACTAAAATTCATATCAACAATTTCTCCGACGACATAGATGCAACCCTTGATTGTATCAAAACTTTGGGTGGGGATTGGGAAAAGTTCTCCGACGGGGTTTTAATAACTCCGATTTCGGGACAAAAAGAAAATGCTGAGCTGAATTTTCGTGAAAGCGGCTCAACTGCACGTTTTCTTTTGCCCGTCTCAGCGGCAATTTCAAAAAAATGCAAGTTTAACGGGTCAGGAAGACTCCCCGAAAGACCATTTGCTGAGCTTACAAATCAGCTTCGTCTTCACGGCGTAAATGTCGATTCGGACAAATTACCGATGAACTCATCAGGACTCTTAAAAGGCGGAGAATACAAGATTTCGGGCAGTATAAGCTCGCAGTATCTTACAGGGCTTTTATTTGCCCTTCCCCTACTCAATGAGGAAAGTAAGATAATTTTGACTTCTCCTCTTAACTCTGCGGCTTATGTGGATATGACTATTGAAACTCTAAAACAGTTTGGGGTAAATATTGATATATCGGATAATGTCTACACGATAAAGCCACAAAAATATACAAGCCCAGGTGAAATATATGCAGAGGGCGACTGGTCATCTGCAGCGTTTTGGGTTGTGGCAAATAAAATTTGCGGCAATATAGAAACAGACGGAATGAATACAACCTCGCATCAAGGGGATATGCAGATTTTAAATCTTTTGGACAAAACCGAGATTGACGCATCGCAAATCCCTGACCTTGTGCCTATATTGACCGTACTTGCTGCAAGCAGAAAAGGCAGGACGGTTATCCGCGGTGCAGCACGTTTAAGACTCAAAGAAAGCGACAGGCTTTTAGCTATGACCGAGTGTATAAACAACCTCGGTGGCTGCGCAAAAGAAACAGAAGACGGAATGATTATCGAGGGCACAGGCTCGCTTTCAGGCGGCAGAGTGGACGGCTTTGGCGACCACCGAGTCGTTATGTCAGCCGCAATCGCGTCCTGTATATGCACAGGCAAGGTTGAAATTATCGGTGCAGAATCCGTCAAAAAATCATACCCAACTTTCTTTGACGATTTTAAAAAACTTGGAGGTGTTTTCGATGTATATGACAGGTGAAAAAATCAAGGTCACAGTATTCGGTCAATCTCATTCACCCACAATAGGTGCAACTATTGAAGGCTTGCCGGCAGGATTTAAGCCTGATATGGATAAAATTTATGCCTTTATGGCAAGGCGTGCACCTGGAAAGGACCGTTTCTCAACGCAGAGAAAAGAAACCGACATTCCCGAAATCATATCAGGATTAGCAGACGGCGTTACCTGCGGTGCGCCTGTTACTGCTATCATAAGAAATTCTGACCAGAAAAGCAAGGACTATGAGAATTTAAAGCTTATCCCACGTCCGGGTCACGCTGACCTTACTGCATACATAAAATACGGTGGTGCTAATGACATTCGAGGCGGCGGACAGTTCTCAGGACGTATGACCGCTCCGCTATGCTTTGCAGGTGCTATCTGTATGCAGCTTTTAGAGGAAAAAGGGATTTGCATAGGTGCACACATCTCATCAATACACGGAGCCTGTGATGACACATTTGACGCAGTAAATGTTACCAAAGAACAGCTCGAAATTATAAAATCAAAGGACTTCCCTGTCATCTCAGGTGCTTGCGGCGACAAGATGAAAGAGGAAATTGATAAAGCACGTGAAAATCTGGACTCTGTAGGCGGAGTGATAGAATGTGCAATCATAGGAATGCCACAAGGCATAGGCGGGCCGCTTTTCGGTGGAATTGAAGGGAGGCTTTCAAATAACATCTTTGCTATCCCTGCAGTTAAAGGGATTGAGTTTGGCAAAGGCTTCTCATCAAGCGAAATATATGGGTCTGAAAATAACGACAGCTTCTATTTTGATAATGACACCGTCAAGACTCGCACAAATAACCACGGTGGAATTTTAGGCGGAATTTCAAGCGGTATGCCGATTATTTTCAAAGTTGCCATAAAGCCGACCCCATCTATACCAAAAGAGCAGGATTCGGTTAACTTAAAAACAAAGCTTCCAGAAAAGCTTGTTATAAGCGGCCGTCACGACCCGTGCATTGTTCAAAGAGCTGTGCCAGTTATTGAAGCCGTGGCAGCCATCACCATTTTAGATCTGTTAGGAGAATGAAAAATGAATTTGGAAAAAGCAAGAGAAACGATTGACAGAGTTGACAGAGAGCTTATAAAATTATTTGAAGAACGTATGGAGGCTGTCAAGGAGGTTGCAAAATTTAAAAAGGAGCATAATCTGCCCATCTTCAACGGGAAACGTGAACGTGAAATCGTGAACAAGCTTACAAGTCAGGTTTCACCTGACCTTGCACTATATGTTAAAATTCTATATAATACACTTTTTGCAGTAAGTCGAGAATATCAAATCCGTGAAATCAACCACGAATCAAAAATTGTTGAGCGGATTAAATCAGCGCTTATGTCAACCGACAAGCAATTCCCACAATCTGCCATTGTTGCCTGTCAAGGGACAGAAGGTGCTTACTCGCAGAAAGCTTGCGAAAAATTATTCTTTAACCCGTCACTTATGTATTTTGATACATTCAAAGGCGTTTTTGAAGCAGTATCAAGTGGAATGTGCAGATATGGTATACTGCCTCTTGAAAACAGTGTGCACGGCACTGTTACCGAGGTTTATGACCTTACCAGCTCATATGACTTCTCTATTGTGAAGACAGTTAAAATTCAGATAAATCACGTCCTTGCTGCAAAATCAAAAGACTGCAAAATCAAGGAAATTTGCTCGCACAGACAGGCAATCGGGCAATGTGACAAATTCTTAAAAAGTATGAGCGACGTAACAATCACACCTTGGGAAAATACCGCCCTTGCCGCAGAATACGTAGCAAACTCAGACAGATGCGACCTTGCAGCAATATGCTCTCGTGAATGTGCACAGCTTAACGGTCTGCATATAATTAACGACAACATCGTTGACAGCGACAACAACTATACAAGGTTCATCTGCATTTCAAAAGAGCCTGAAATCTATCCGGGAGCTGACAAAATCAGTTTTGTTATCACACTTCCCCACACCTCCGGCTCACTTTATTCAGTAATCTCAAAATTTGCAGCTGCCGGTATAAACCTTACTAAAATCGAAAGCCGACCAATTTCCGGACGCGATTTTGAATTTGAATTTTATTTTGAAATGGAGGCATCCGTTTACTCTGATGAGCTTTATGCAGTTCTTTCTGAACTGGAAAATTCAGAGGAAAAATTCAAGTTCTTCGGATGTTATAGAGAGATTTAAATTACACAAAAAAACCTGAATGCATTTTCAGCATTCAGGTTTTTAATTACTTACCTGCTTTCGGACAGCTTGCACAGTCCGAGTTGCAATTTTTATGGTCTATCTCTCCGCTTTCGCCACGGTAGTTGTCAATAGCCGACTTTATCGCTTCTTCTGCCAAAACCGAGCAGTGAATTTTCTCAGGCGGAAGTCCGTCGAGTGCCTCCATAACTGCCCTGTTTGTAAGCTTCAATGCTTCCTCAACTGTCTTTCCCTTAACCATCTCTGTTGCCATAGAGCTTGTCGCAATTGCCGCTCCGCAGCCAAAAGTCTTGAACTTTACGTCCTTTATGACCTCATTTTCATCTATGTCCATATAAATTTTCATTATATCTCCGCACTTGGCATTTCCTACCTGACCAACTGCGTTTGCATTTTCAATTTCGCCTACATTTCGTGGGTTTGCGAAATGGTCCATTACCTTTTCAGAATACATTTATTTTCCCTCCTTTTTTAAAACATCTTCATAAAGAGGTGACATCATTCTTAGTCTCTCGATTATCGGTGGGATAGTCTTAAGTACATAATCGGCCTCTTCCTCGGTTGTATCCTCGCCAACACTGAGTCTTAATGACCCGTGTGCGATTTCGTGCGGTAAGCCGATTGCCAAAAGCACGTGTGACGGGTCAAGCGAGCCTGATGCACAGGCACTTCCGCTTGATGCGGCAATACCATTCATATCAAGCATCATAAGTATTGACTCGCCCTCTATATACCGGAAGGAGAAGTTCACATTGTTGCAAAGACGTGTATCATCACGAGGGCCGTTCAGCTTTGAATAAGGCACACTTTCCTCTATACCTGAAATCAGCTTGTTTCGAAGCTTTTTCATTTTTTCAATCTTTTCATCAAGGTTTTCGTTTGCAAGCTCTAATGCCCTTGCGAGACCTGCCATACCTGCAATATTCTCAGTAGCCGCTCTTTTTCCGCGCTCCTGACCGCCGCCGTGAATAAGATTGTCAATCTTAACTCCGTTTCTTATATACAAAACTCCAACACCCTTAGGTCCGTGGAACTTGTGTGCCGACAAAGAAAGCATATCAACTCCCAGCTCAGAAACGTCTATTCTCATATGCCCGATTGCCTGAACGGCATCTGTATGAAAAATAACCTTCCGCTCTTTGCATATCTCTGCAATCTCTGAAATCGGCTCTATTGTACCAATTTCGTTATTTGCTGTCATAACGGATACTAAAATCGTTTTATCGCAAATTGCATTTTTAACATCTTCAGGATTAACTCGTCCGTTTTCGTCAACAGGAAGATATGTTACTTCAAATCCGTGCTTTTCCAAAAATTCACACGCGCTCAAAATTGCGTGATGCTCAATACTTGTGGTAATTATATGGTTGCCCTTTTCCTTATTCGCAAATGCAACGCCCTTAATCGCCCAGTTATCAGCCTCACAACCTGAGGCTGTGAAATATATTTCATTCGTTTTTGCACCAAGTTGCTTTGCTACACGCTCACGAATTTCAAAGACCGCTTTTTCAGCCTGTCTGCCCACCTCATAAAACTTTGAAGATGCATTTCCGTAAACTTCAGTATAGTAAGGAAGCATTGCCTCTAAAACTTCTTTTTTAAGAGAAGTTGTCGCATTATTGTCCATATATACATTCATATTAACATCTCCTTTTTTAATAGATTAAATGTTCTAATTTTAACAAATGAACATTCATTCATATTATAATCTATTATACTTATTTTGTCAATCTTATTTCCTTAAATATTATATATCAAAATATATAAAAATACTCTGTACAAAAACCAATTTTTGAGATATAATAATTAAAAATAATTTTGTGTGCGAGGTGAGTTTGTTGAAGATTGCAGGCATCATTTGTGAGTATAATCCTTTTCACAATGGTCACAAATTCCAGCTTGATATGTTAAAAGCCGATTTTGATGCGGTTGTTTGTGTTATGAGCGGCAGCTTCGTTCAGCGCGGTGATGTTGCAATTTTTGATAAATGGACAAGGGCAAAGGCGGCGCTTCTATCGGGTGCAGACCTTGTTATAGAGCTTCCCGTTTCATATGTCTTATCCTCGGCGCAAGGCTTTGCAGAGGGCGGAATAAGAATTCTTGACAGCTTAGGTGTTATAGACAGCGTCAGCTTCGGCAGTGAATGCGGCGACATAGAAAAGCTATCACACTGTGCCAGAATTATGATTGATGAACCACAGGAGGTTTCTGAAAAAATCAATGAATATTCCTCTAAGGGAATGTCCTTTCCAAAAGCTCGTGCGCTTGCATATAAAGGCATTTTAGACACAGACATTATTGAAAGTCCCAATAATATTCTCGGCATAGAATATATCTCGGCACTTTTGAAAATAGGCAGCGGTATTACACCAATAACGCATAAAAGAGAGGCTGTCGGCTACCACGATATGACTTCAAGCGGTAATTTTGCATCTGCAACTCATCTTCGTGAAATGATAAAAAGCGGCAATGATATTCAGAAGTTTACTCCTTTTATATTTGACGATGCCGAAAAATATGATTTGAACAAGCTCACGAGTATTTTTAAATACAAGCTGATAAAAGAGGGTGTTTCAGCCTTTGATGGCATAGCCGATATGGAGACAGGGCTTGCAAACAGATTTTTAAAGGCCATAGAGAAAGAAAGCATTTCCGAAATTATTGATTTTGTGAAAACAAAAAGATATACAAAGACTCGTCTTCAAAGAATTGCTGTCTCAATGCTTTTAGGCATCGGCGGAAAATTCACAGAGCCTGAATATATCCGCATACTTGGTATGACAGAAACTGGTAAAAGCATACTTTCTCAAATGAAAGAGACTTGCTCTCTCCCTTTAGTCAACAAGGTCGCAGATTTTAAAAATGATGCGATACTTCCCGACATACTTGCCACAAATCTTGCGGCACTCTCAGCAGATAACCCCATCCCGCAAAACAGGGACTATTTGCTCTCACCTATAATAATTTGATTTCACAAAAAAAGGTTTCTTCATAGGAAGAAACCTTTTTTCAAGAAAATACTGGACATCCGGTATTTTTTATGTTATTATGTATGTGCAACATTAACTTAATAATGACTATAATGGATTTGTGTTTTTTTATTGTAAAAAACGCATGCCGTTTCTTTTGGATACAATCCGTTGTAGTCTAAAGAGTTAATGTTGCAGTTAAAGGTACTGCGTTTTTTATGCGTAGTACAAAAAAGTACTGCGCATTTTTTAATTTGGTTGGCGCCAAAATGTGCAGGATTCCCTGTCGGAGACGGTGAAAGTCCGTTAGTGGTTCGCACCGGCAGGGGCTTTTTTTATTATGCAGGAAATTGCTTCAAGCAATGACTAAATACAAAAATGCTACCTAATTCCTACACCCGCAGACTAGGCTTCTATCAAAAGCTTTTTTATTTACATTATATACCCAAGTCCAATTCCGCACACAACACCGATTGCATAGATAAGAGCCAGAATTGAAAGATTTTGTTTCAGATTTTTATTCTGTTTAAAAAGAACAACAAGTCCTACACCAGCACCTGCGCAAAGACCGCCAATCAATGCAGAAAGCGTCAATTTTCCGGCAATATAAAGCTCGGTTAAAACTACCGATGCCGCACAGTTCGGGATAATTCCAAAGAGCGAGGCAGTCATTGACTGCAAAACCTTGTTCTGCGAGATAAACTGCATAAAAGGTGATATAACCTCTGATGCAGCAGTAAGAATAAGATTTACTGCAAAAATATAAAGGAAAATTTTTGCCGAATGTACCAGTGCCGATTTCAAAATTCCACCTTCACAGCTTTCGCAGTTGCCGTGAACGTGATGGTGACCACTACAACAGGTGTCGGCAGTCTTTTTCCTGACAAAAAAATCAATTACAAAACCCGAAATTACCGCAATTACGAATTTTATTAAAATGAATTTTGCCAAATCTCCGATTTTATCAGGATGGGCAAGCATAAGCGGTATTGCCTCATCCGAGGTGGCAATAAAAATCGCAACCAATGTTCCTAAGCTTATCGCATTTTTTGAAAAAAGCTCTGCCGCAATCACTGAAAAGCCGCACTGCGGAACAGTCCCGAAAATCGCTCCGAGCAGCGGGCCGAGTTTTTTTGATTTTGTGAAAATCCCGTGCATCAGGGTATTATTCTCATGCTCTAAGTATTCCACAAGCAGATATACCAAAAAGAGAAACGGTAAAATCATTATACTGTCGGAAAAAGCGTGATTTAAAATATGTCCGATTTCCATTTATATAACCCCTCTGTCCTTCATTGCCTTTACTGACATAATTACACCGAGCTTTGCAGATTCGTATGTAATGCCGCCCTGCATATATACCATATATGGCTCTCTCATCGGTCCATCTGCCGAAAGCTCGATTGATGAGCCTTGATTAAACGCGCCTGCCGCCATTATTACCTTTTCCTGATACCCCGGCATATCACTCGGAATCGGAGTTGCATATGCATCAACTGGTGAGCCTTTTTGTATTCCCTCACAAAATGCCATTAGTGCCTCGCCGCTGCCAAGCTTTATCGCCTGAATAATATCGTGGCGAATCTCTTTTGATGATGGTTCAACAGAGAAGCCTAATTTTTCATAAATCGCCGCGCATAAAACTGCGGTCTTTAAGGCTTGCGAAACAACGTGTGGAGCAAAGAAAAGTCCTTGATAAAGCGGCTTATTCATACCAAGAGTTGCACCATTTTCCCTGCCTATTCCGACAGTTGAGAGCCTATATGCACAAAGCTCGATATACTCCGTCTTTCCGGCAATATATCCGCCTGTTGGTGCAATTCCGCCGCCGGCATTTTTTATAAGCGAGCCACCGCAAAGGTCAGCTCCGTAATATGTCGGCTCTTTTTCGTCGACAAATTCGCCGTAGCAGTTATCAACAAGTGCAAGGGTTTCTGGCGAAATTTCTTTTACAAATTGTATCATCTCACCTATTTCCGCGGAAGAAAACGTCTTTCTCTCACCATAGCCCTTTGACCTTTGAATCCATACCGCTCTTACCTTTTTCTCGGTTAAAACTTTTTTGATTGCATCATAATCAGGCGAGCTATCTTCCTTTAAGTCGACCTGCATATAGCTGATGCCAAAGTCCTTTAAAGAGCCTCTTCCTTCCTCACCTGCAATACCAACTACTTCCTCTAATGTATCATACGGCTTGCCTGTAATGGCAACGATTAAGTCGCCAGGACGGGAGACCGCAAACAGCATTGTCGAAAGTGTATGTGTACCCGAAATGAAGTTGTATCTTACGAGCGCATCCTCTGATTCAAACACCTGTGCATAAATCTTATCCAGCATATCTCTGCCTATATCATCTGTTCCATAACCCGATGATGCAATAAAATATTCACTCGACAGGCGATTATCAGCAAATGCCTTCATAACCTTCATCTCATTAATCTGCGCCATTTCTTCAATATGACGAAACTGCTCTTTTAAACCTTCCTCGCATTCGTCAACCAAATTAAGTATATCCTCCGAAACACCAAACTGTTCCTTTAAAAATTCATTCTTTCCCATATTATTACCTCTTTTCACTCAAGTTAAAATTATACACCAAAATCGGTACTTTTGCAATATTTTCGACAAAAAGAATTGTATATACCTGCTTTTTATGATAAAATGACAGAAATCGCGGAGGGATAATTATGGATTTACTTGAAAAATGTGTGCTTTGTCCGAGAAAATGCGAAGTTAATCGTACATCCGGCGAGGTCGGTTTCTGCAAAAGCACAGACAAAATTAAAATTGCAAGAAGCGCTCTGCATTTTTGGGAAGAGCCTTGTATTTCGGGAGAAAACGGGTCGGGAACTGTCTTTTTTTCGCATTGTGCAATGAAGTGCGTCTATTGCCAAAACTACAAAATCAGTACGCAAAACTGCGGAAAATACGTGACTGAGGATGAACTTGCCGAATGCTTTATTGATTTGCAAAAAGAAGGCGCAAACAATATTAATTTAGTAACCCCTACCCATTTTGTGCCGCAAATAATTTCCGCAATTTCTATCGCAAGAAAAAAGGGGCTTACACTCCCTATAATTTACAACACGAGTGGCTACGAAAACATTGAAACAATCAAAATGCTCGACGGCTACGTCGATGTATATCTTCCCGACCTTAAATACTTTAATGACAGATATGCAACAAAATATTCAAATGCAAAGGATTACTTCAAAATTGCATCAAGTGCAATAAGTGAAATGTTTAATCAGGTAGGCAAGTGCGAGTTTGACGAAAACGGGATTATCAAAAAAGGTGTAATTGTTCGACACCTGATGCTTCCGGGTCTTTTATTTGACACGAAAAAAATTCTCGACTATCTGTTTTCGACATACAAAAATAACATTTATATCAGTATAATGAGTCAGTACACGCCACTTTCCACCCTGCCCGCAGAATTTCCTGAGCTTAACAAAAAAATAAATCCCGACCACTACGACGCAATTCTTGATTACGCCGTCAAAATCGGGATTGAAAACGCATATATTCAAGAGGGAAGCTCCGCATCTGAAAGCTTCATTCCGGATTTTTATGATAAATGATTGCTCATCATCCTCCGTTTTAAAACAGCATATGCTATCATATACATACTGCCCGTTATAACCCACGAAACAGGGTATGCAAGATACAAAAACTCCGGTGTTCTTATAATTGGGAAAAGCACTAAAAGCCATACAAATCTAATTCCGCAAACACCCAAAATACTCATTAGCATTGACGTGACCGTTGCGCCCATTCCCCTTAAAACTCCTGACGGAATTTCAAGTAGTGCTATGGTGAAATAAGGGATGACTATATATTTATACTTTATTATCGCAAACCTCGCGGCATCTACATTTCCCGGAGCAAACAATTCTATAAAAATATCCTTCGTCTCATATGCAATGAGGCTCAGGGCAACACCCTCTACCATCGCAATTATAAGTCCCCATAACATTATTTTTGATATTCTGTCTTGTTTTCCCGCACCGATATTCTGGCTCGTAAAGGTTGTAGCTGTCTGCGTAAGTGCATTTATTGCAACATACAAAATATTTTCTATCTGCAAAACAACCGAGTGTCCCGCAGCGGCAGCCGCTCCGAATGAGTTTACTGCCGAAATCATTATTGTATTCGACAGGCTGAAGGTTATGCTCTGTATACTTGACGGAATTCCTATTCCTGCCATCAGTCTTAAAATTCTTTTATCAAATTTAATATTCCTTATCGAAAATCCCACTTCACTCTTTTTGAGCATTATGAAAATCATTATAAACGCAAGTGCCTGAGAAATTACTGTCGCAAGCGCAACTCCGGCAACTCCCATCCTTAAATACTTTACAAAAATTATATTGAAAATCACATTCACAGCGCCCGATACAACAAGTGCAATCATAGGGTTTTTAGTGTCGCCTATACCCCTCAACGTCGCGGCAATAAAGTTATAAAGTGCGGAAAATGGCATACCTAAGAAAAATATCTTCATATAGATAATAGACATATCAATAATTTCAGGGTCGATTTTAACAATCTTTGCCACAGGCTCTGCTATGACAACCCCGACAATTCCTATCAAAATTCCACTCACAACGGCAGTAACAACCGCAGTATCTGAAGTTGCCTTGACTCTGTTTTTATCACCTGCTCCGAAATATCTTGCAACCATTACGTTAGCACCGATTGAAAGTCCCATAAAAATATTTACAAGCATATTCACAATCGACCCAACCGAGCCAACAGCACCCAAGGCATACGCGCTGTCATACCGACCTACAATAAGCGAGTCTGCCGCATTATAAAGCGTCTGTAAAATACTACTCAAAATTATTGGGATTGCAAATTTGAGCATCTCGGGGAGCAGTTTCCCGTTTATCATATCAATCCTTTTCTTCATAAGCACACGCCCTGCTTTCTGTCTTTCCTTATTTTCAAGAACATTATACACCTACTTACTATAAAGTCAATGTTTTTTATAAGAATTTCATAAAAAACAGAGAACTGCAACAATTTCTGTTGCAGTTCCGATTTAATTTTGTGTACTTGTATGTTGTTCATAAGTCTCTGTAAAAATATGCGTTCCATCATTTTTAGAAGTATCAGTATGATAATAAAGGAAGCTATGGCTTTGCGGATTCTTCGCTGCCTCTATTGAGGAAATCCCCGGACAGCATATAGGTCCCACCGGAAGTCCTTTATATTTATATGTGTTATATTTTGAATCTGTTTCAAGGTCCTTATAATACACCCTGTCCACATTATACATACCATCCGATATTTCATAAACAACCGTTGCGTCAATCTGAAGCGGCATATCCGACTTTATTCGATTTTCAAATACACCCGCAATCACAGGCCGCTCCGACGCCACTTTTGCCTCACGCTCCACCATCGAAGCCTTCGTTATGATTTCATACATTTTATCTTCAGGTATTCCCAGCTTATCCGTCTGCTTTTTAAATTCATCAAGCATCGTTTTTATCACAGTTTCTGCGCCGCTATCTGAATAAAACTCATATGTCGACGGATATAAAAATCCCTGTAGTCTATACCTTATATCCTTTGAATCAGGTACCGATTTTAAAAACGCATAGTCATAGTCTTTTTTCAGTGCATTTTCAAATTCTCTCTCGGTGCAAAGCCCCATTTCTACTACCCTTGCCTTTATCCTCTCAACTGAATATCCTTCAGGAATTGTCAGCATTACAGTATTCCTTTTTGTTCCCTTAGTGGCAAGTGTTTTAATAATTTCGCCTGTAGAATCATTCTTATCAAGCTCAAAAGTCCCGTGCTGCAGTTTGCCCATATATCCGGAAGTTGTAAGGCGAAGCATAAACCATATTTTTGAATTTATTACACCTTCATCCTTTAAAATTTCTGCAATTTTATAAGAAGAAGTCCCTTCATTTATCGTAACCGAAACAGTACCTCCGCCAAAAAGGGAAGTTATCCGGTTAACTATAAATACCGAAGCAACAATAAGTAATGCTAAAAGCAAAACCTTCTTTTTTCGTTTCTTTTTCTGCTCGTTCCTGACTTTCATTCTATTCAAGCCTTTTTCCATAGTACATACCCCGTTTACCAGACGAAATCAAATTCAAGGTCACCAATTCGCACAGTATCGCCTTCATTTATGCCTGCTTCAACCAGTGCCTCTATTACACCGCGGTTTTTAAGTGCATTCTGGAAGAACTGCAGACTCTCACTGTCTGAGAAATTGACACTTCCGCCAACAGCCTCAATCCAAGTTCCTGAAACAACGTAAACACCATTTTCAACATTGATTTCAAAGCCCTTGTCCGTTTTATCAACAAATTCCTCCTCATTGATGTCAAGCTCTATATCAAATTCGTGGATAGGCGGTAACTTTTCAAGCTCGGTGTAGGTGTACTTCATAAGCTCCCAGACTCCCTCACCTGTCGCCGCTGAAATCGGGAATACCTTGTAGTCCCGAGCTTCCATTTCCCTTAAAAATTCCTGATACACTTCCTCGTCCTGCAAAATGTCAGTCTTGTTTGCCGCAACAATCTGCGGACGATTCTCAAGCTCCATATTATATTTCACAAGCTCGCTGTTTATTATGTCAAAATCTTCAAGCGGGTTTCTTCCCTCAATTCCCGACACATCTACTACGTGTATTAAAAGCCTTGTTCTTTCTATATGCCTTAAAAATTCGTGTCCAAGACCTACACCCTCGCTTGCACCCTCAATAATTCCGGGAATGTCTGCAAGCACAAAGTTCATATGCTCCTCAATAGAAACAACACCGAGATTCGGTTCTAAGGTTGTAAAGTGATAGTTTGCAATTTTCGGGTCAGCCTTTGTGGTACGTGACAAAATCGTAGATTTTCCCACGTTTGGAAAACCAACAAGTCCCACATCCGCCAAAAGCTTCAACTCAAGATAAACTTCACGTTCATCACCCTTTTGACCATTTTTTGCAAAATTAGGAGTCTGTCTTGTAGCCGTAGCAAAATGCGCATTTCCCCAGCCTCCGTTACCACCGCGTGCAAGTATTACGTCTTTTTCCGGGTCATAAAGGTCTGCTATAACCTTCCCCGTCTCCACGTCACGCACAACAGTTCCCTGAGGCACGGAAATAATAATGTCCTCGCCGCGTTTGCCATTCATTTTATTCTTCATTCCCGCCTGTCCGCTTTCGGCAACATATTTGCGCTTATAACGGAAGTCCATAAGTGTGGTAAGTCCCAAGTCCACTCTGAAAACCACATTTCCGCCTCGTCCGCCGTCGCCGCCGTCAGGCCCGCCTGCAGCAACATACTTCTCGCGGTGAAATGCTATCGCACCGTTACCGCCGTTGCCTGCCTTTATAAAAATTTTTGCTTTATCTATAAACATTTGTTTTCTCCTGTTTTTCCTTTGCT
Organism: Clostridia bacterium; assembly: GCA_045580145.1. GTDB lineage: Bacteria > Bacillota > Clostridia > UBA1381 > UBA1381 > UBA1738. The sequence goes on along the minus strand of JAZNNI010000014.1, from coordinate 11,019 downwards.
TTAGTTTGCATCAAATATTATTATATCATAAAAAGAAAATTTTGTAAATATAGTATATTTTTTGCACAAAAAATCTGTGGCAACAGACTTTATTGCCACAGATTTTTAACTTACTTTTCCGCTCACCAAGGCATACATCATATCCAAAAGAACAATTCCAAAGCCCTTTTTTTCCACATCCTCATTCGCAATAATATCCACCGTTTTCACGATATTTCCGCCCTCTTTAAAGGTTATTTCCCCCACCTTGTCTCCAACCTTCACAGGCGCTTGAATATGGTCCTTCAAAATTACATTTTTTTCAACCTCCAAAGGCTCTGTCCTTTTCATTAAAACCGAATACCCTTCACTCGCAATGGTTTTTACTTCCTTTGCTTTCCCCTTTGAAACACTTATAACCCCTGTCGGCTCGCCCTTTTCCACCTGTTTTTTTACGCAGTAGCTGGAAAATCCGTAGTTTAAAAGTGAGCTTGCCGATGCAAATCTGGTTTTCGTATCATTTGCGCCAAGCACAACTGCTATAAGCTCCATCCCGTCACGTTCGGCAGTCGCTGAAAGGCAGCATCCGGCTTTGGAGGTAGAGCCGGTTTTAAGCCCTGTTGCTCCGCTGTAAAAACGAATAAGCCTGTTTGTATTTGCAAGAGCAAACTTCCCATCACGCAGAGAATCGGTCCATATTTTAGTATAATCAAACACCTTCTTGTGTTTAATGAGTTCACGCGACATAACTGCAACATCGCGTGCCGTCGAATACTGCCCTTCCTCATCAAGACCGTTGGTATTTAAAAAGACTGTGTCCTTCATACCAAGCTCGTCTGCCCTTTTATTCATCATATCAACAAAATTTTCTTCACTTCCTGCAATATGCTCCGCCATTGCAACGCATCCGTCGTTAGCACTTGCAACCGCAATACCCTTCATCATATCGTGAACACTAAGCTGTTCGCCCGTTTCTAAAAACATTGTAGACCCGCCGTAGCTGTTTGCGTTTTCACTTACTGTAACCATATCCTCAAAGCCAAGTGCTCCGCTCTCAATCCGCTCCATAATGAGTAGCATTGTCATTATCTTTGTGACGCTGGCAATCGGAAGATGCTCGTCGGCACTTGCCTCAAAAAGCACATTCCCCGTCGATGCCTCCATAAGTATTGCCGACTTTACTCCCTCTGCGAGATTTTCCGCATACACATTTGGCATAAGACCTATTATCACGGCACAAACTATTAAAAAAGCAGTTTTTTTCAACTTTAGTCCACCTTCCTTTTTACCAATTTATTCGATTGAATTTATATTTATGCAGATTAGTTAAACATTCAGGTATTACCCGCAGTTTCAAAACAAATATGCTATTGCTTTTTATATTCTGATTTGCTATAATATGTCTTGGAATATATATCCACAAAAGGAGATTAAATTAAAATGAAAATAATTATTGTTGGTTGCGGAAAGGTAGGTCAGAAGCTCGCTGAAAAACTCAGTCAGGAAAACGAGCATGACATTACCGTTGTTGACTTAAGACACAATATTCTTCAGGACCTTATCAGTCAGTATGACATTATGGGTGTTGAAGGAAACTGTGCCGGACTGGACACACTGACAGAGGCAGGAGTTAAAGATGCTGATATTTTAATTGCAGTTACCCACTCGGACGAGCTTAACCTTCTGACCTGTCTTTTAGCAAAAAAAGCCGGAGGATGCCAGACAATCGCAAGAGTAAGACAGCCTGAGTATGCAAAATCTCTGCATCTTTTTAAAGAAGATTTGGGTCTTGCAATGATAATTAATCCTGAATATGCAGCAGCGACAGAAATGGCACGTTCTCTCCGTTTTCCAAGTGCTATACAAATTGACACCTTCGCAAAAGGCAGGGCTGAAATTTTAAAATTCAAAATCCCAGAAGATTCTCCGCTTGATAATTTGAAGATTTCTCAGCTTAGCCAAAAGATTGATTGCGATATACTTGTATGCGGGGTTGTCCGTGGAGAGGAAGCCTTCATTCCGGGCGGAGATTTCGTCTTAAAAAGCGGAGACTTTGTAAGCATAGTCGCCTCCATAAAGAGCGGTGCTGAGTTCTTCAAAAAAATCGGTGTAAAGTCAAACCGCGTAAAAGATACCATCATTGTAGGCGGCGGAGAAACAGGTTATTATCTTGCCCGCATTCTCTTAGCGAGCGGAATCAAGGTTAAAATAATCGAGCGTGACACGAAAAGAAGTGAGGAGCTTTGTCTGCTTCTTCCTGATGCAACTATTATAAATGCAGACGGAACCAACAACAGAGTGCTTTTAGAAGAAGGCATTGAGTATGCCGATTCTTTTGTTGCACTTACCAATATTGATGAGGAGAATATTCTCTTATCACTTTTTGCAAAAAGCAAAACAAACGGAAAGCTTATCACAAAAATCAATCGTATCGCATATGACGAGGTTATTTCAAACCTTGACCTTGATACAACCGTTTATCCTAAAAATATAACTGCCGACTATATTGTCAAGTTTGTACGTGCTAAAAATAATTCAATCGGCAGCAACATAGAGACAATGCATCTCATTTTAGATGGAAAAGCAGAAGCTCTTGAATTCCGCATACGTGAAAATTCACCGATTGCAGGAGTCCCTATCGAGAAATTGAGCCTTAAAAATCATATTTTGATTGCCTGCATAAACAGAAAGGGAAAAATCATTATCCCGAGAGGCCGCGATATCATCGAAGCAGGAGATACTGTAATCGTGGTCACAACTCATACAGGCTTTAAAGACATAAAGGACATTTTGGAGTGAGGAGTAATATACTATGAACTATAAAATTATTCTACACACTTTAGGATGGGTTTTAAATATAGAGGCCGCCGCAATGCTATTGCCTCTTATTTGCTCAATAATCTACAGCGAACCTTATGCTCCTCTTTATTTCCTTTGCATCGGGCTTTGCCTGTTGTTTGGTATTCCTCTGACAATTAAAAGCCCAAAAAATAAGGTAATGTACGCAAAGGAAGGCTTTATTACAGTTGCACTTTCCTGGATAGTGCTCAGCATTTTTGGTTCGCTACCGTTTTGCATTTCGGGATTTATACCGAACTTTGTTGATGCTTTATTTGAAACTGTTTCAGGTTTTACCACAACTGGTGCATCAATAATTTCTGACGTTGAGGCTCTTCCAAAAAGCCTGCTCTTCTGGAGAAGCTTCACGCATTGGATAGGCGGAATGGGTGTTTTGGTGTTTTTAGTGGCACTTCTGCCCCTTTCCGGAGGAAACAACCTCCACCTCATTAAAGCAGAAAGCCCCGGTCCTGCAGTCAGTAAGCTTGTACCAAAGGTGCGCTCAACTGCAAAAATTTTGTATGAAATGTATCTTGTACTGACGCTTCTTGAAGTCATTGTTCTTTTGCTTGGCGGACTCGATTTATTCTCTGCCCTCACCTTATCATTCGGAACGGCCGGAACGGGTGGCTTCGGAATTTTAAACAGCAGCATTGGTGATTACTCCCCGTATGTGCAAAACACAATTACTGTTTTTATGTTTTTGTTTGGTATTGACTTCTCGCTTTATTACCTTCTTTTGCTCGGTAAGGCAAAGGACGTGCTCCGCTCAGAAGAACTACGCTCATACCTTGGAATTATTACCTTCTCAATAATAGTCATAACTCTTAACTGCCGCGGGCTTTATGAGAGTTTAGAAACAACACTAAGACACGCAGCATTCCAGGTTGGTGCAATCATTACCACAACAGGTTACTCAACAGCCGATTTTGATAAATGGCCTGAGCTTTCAAAAACAATTCTTGTTACGCTGATGTTCATAGGTGCTTGTGCAGGAAGTACAGGCGGCGGAATTAAGGTTTCAAGAATAGTTATCCTTGTAAAAAGTATTTTTAAAGAAATTAAAACTGCCGCTCACCCAAACAGTGTTCGCAAAATACTTTTAAACGGTCGTCCTGTCGAACACAATGTCGTGCGTGGTGTAAATGTATATATGGCAGCATACATTGTAATTTTTGTAGTATCGCTTCTTTTGATAAGCCTTGATAATTTTGATTTTACGACCAACTTTACTGCAATCGCAGCAACTATTAACAATATCGGTCCCGGTCTTAATGCCGTCGGACCAACTCAGAATTTCGGAGCATTTTCTTCCATTTCAAAGATTGTTATGATTGCGGATATGCTCATAGGCAGACTTGAAATATTCCCGCTTTTAGTGCTTTTCGCACCGTCTGCGTGGAGGAAATAAAAAAATATCAAGGGTAGCAACCCCTCTGAAAATGTCAATGCTGTTATACTTATTCCCAAAATTATCATAGCTCTTTTAAAAAAACTATGTTACACTCATATCGTAGATATAGGCTCATATAAACACTGTTTAGGGGGAAAAATATGTATAACTTAAAGAACACACTTTATGGCGATGGCATACACGACGACCTGCCTGCCATTCAGGAGCTGTTGGATTCCGGTATGCAGGTTGTGTATCTTCCGACACCTCTAAAAAATTATTTAATAACAGGAACACTTTTTATACATTCAAACCAAGAACTTAAGCTGGACAGGCATACTCATATCCGTCTTGCAAACGGCAGCAGTTGTCCGATGCTCGAAGATGCAGACGACGGCAAGTGGAACGAACGCATAACCGTTTCGGGCGGTATATGGGATATGAATAATAAAAATCAAAAGCCTAATCCAATGCATTACCCAGACCCAGATACAGGATTAATGGTTATTGACGAAGCCTTCAAAAACGGCATCGCAAGTCATGAATCTGACAAAAAAATACCGGTCTACACCGGTTCTTGTTTCAGATTTTATAAGGTCAAGGAATTTTATTTTGGTAACATAACCATAAAAAATCCTGTTACCTTTGGCTTGCAGGTCGCTTATGTTCACAACTTCACAATAGAAAACCTTATGTTTGATTATAAGGAGGGTGCACCAAAGCTTTGGAATATGGACGGTGTTCACGTTGAGGGCGGATGCAAAAATGGGCTTATACGAAATCTCAAAGGTACCTGCCACGATGATACTGTTGCCTTGACAAGTGACGATGCAACCTATGGTCCTATTGAAAATATTGTTGTTGACGGCGTATACTCTGAAAACACACATAGTGCGGTAAGGCTTTTGTCCCGCTTTAATTCTCTCAAAAACATCCATATCACAAACATTTTCGGTACATTCTATACATACTGCATAATTTTGAGTAAGTTTTATGCTGACCTGCCTGGTCGTTCGGGATTTGAAAATATAACTATTGATAACGTTTATGCATCCCATTGTAAAGGCACAGCTGATGTTGCAGGCAACAATTCCGAGCTTATAATGATAGGCAACAAAAACAATGAAATTGACATTAAAAACCTAAAGATTTCAAAAGTTTTCCGCACGGAAACACATCTTTCTTTGCCTACAATCGCAATTTATGAAAACACAAACATCAATAATCTTTCTATTACAGACTGCGTACAAACAAATGAGACCAAAAGTCCTATAACATTTCTTCGCAACAACGGAAATATTAAAAAGCTTTTCCTCTCAAACATAGAAGCAGGTGAGGACACTCTCATCGATGGCTTAGGCCGTGTAGATGAATTTGTTAAATACGGAAAGAGGTAAAAGTGATGGCATATATTTTACTTATTGTATCGGCAGTATTGCTTGCATTAAATTTTGCAGTAAATAAGGTTTATCAAGTTGCAGAAGGAGATTCGCTGAAAAGCAGTCTTAAATTTAACACCATTTTAGGTCTTTTTACAGCAGTCATATTCTTCTTTATAAACGGATGCAAATTTGAGATAAATTCCTATTCGCTTATAATGGGAATCCTTACGACACTATTTTCTACCCTGTACCTTATATTGAGCTTCTCTATTATGAAAGACGGACATCTGTCGCTTTACACATTGTTTTTAATGACAGGCGGAATGATTATTCCCTATATTATGGGAGTGGTATTTCTTGATGAAGATATTAATTTTCTGAGAACTCTCGGGCTGTTAATAATTTCATTATCTGTTTTCATTATAAATGCCGATATGAAAAAAACAAAGTTAAAAACACTCTTTATGTGTGTTGCGGTTTTCTTTCTTAACGGGCTTGTAAGTGCTGTTTCAAAGATTCACCAAGTTAATCCTGCTTCAATTTCATCATCAGGATTTGTTCTGGTTACAGGTATTGTCAAGTTTGTGCTTTGTCTTATCCTGCTTATATTCTCAAATAAATTCCTGCCAGACCCAAATAGGCAAAAATCAATCAGGACACCTTTAAAAATGGCAGGCATATAATTTTTGTCTCGGCTGCCATCAGCGGTATATCCTACCTTTTTCAGCTTATCGGCGCAAAGGAAATTGAAGCAACTGTATTATATCCTATAATAACCGGTGGAAGTATTTTCTTCACTACAATAGCCGAATGGGTGTTCTTTAAGGAGAAGCCAGACAAAAAGGTTATTGCCAGTGTGATATTATGCTTCATAGGAACTTGTATGTTTCTTTGATTGATTACAGAGCAAAGCGGCTTCGCCTGAGCCGCCCCTTAAAATTACCATTAAATTTTAACTTTATATAGGGCGGTAAGAAGAATCAGGTCGCTTTGCTTGCTCGCATTTGCGTTTTCGTGCCTTTTGCACGAAAAAATCGCAAGGTAATTAAATTCTTTTTGCTTTATAGGAACGCAGTTTCCTATAAAGCAAAAAAAGCCCCTGCCGGTGCAACACAAATAACGGACTTTCACCGTCTCCGACAGGGAATCCTGCGCATTTTATAAAGCAAAACATTCATAAATCAAAAAATGCGCAGTACTTTTTTTGTACTACGCATAAAAAACGCAGTACCATTAATTGCGATATTAATTCAATTTAGAACAATAAAAAGAGTCTAAAAGGCGGTATGCGTTTTTTACAATAAAAAAAACACTCCTTCTATTGTTCAAACATATTAAATTAATATCGCAATTACATATTAACACAAAAATACCAACCTGTAAAGTATTTTTTGAAAATTCACCAAAAAGGTACGGCAAGCCGCACCTTTTTTAAATTAATCATTACACTTTTAAATGGCTATATTCTTGACTTTTAAAAATATTTGTGATATGCTCAAAATTAGATACATTTGATTATAATAAAATGTGAGGGGAAATTTATGAACAAGGCTTTGATTGATGTTCCTGTAGCTATAGTCTTTTTTAACAGACCTGTACCGTTAAAACAGTGTTTTGAAGCTGTCAGAGAGGCAAGACCGACTAAACTTTTTTTGATACAGGATGGGGCAAGAACAAATAATCCCAACGATTTAGATAACATTCAAAAATGCAGAGATATAGTAAGTAATATAGATTGGGAATGTGAAGTAAAATACATATATTCCGATATTAATCTTGGTTGCGGTAAAAGAATATACTCGGGTGTAAAGGAAGCTTTTGAGCACGTTGACCGATTAATAATATTAGAAGACGACATCGTAGCATCAAAGGACTTTTTTACATTTTGTTCGCAAATGCTTGAAAAATATAAAGATGATGAGAGAATTATTGACGTTGCTGGTATGAACCATTGTGGCGAAACTAAAAGGTGTCCATACAGTTACTTCTATTCTGAAATAGGCTCTTGTTGGGGTTGGGCAACGTGGAAAAGGTCTTGGGATTTAATTCAATATGAGCTTGATTTTCTTGAAGATAAATATGCAGTAGATTGTTTCCTTAATTCAGTATATAAAACAAAATCTATGCGAAAACAACTAATAGAAGATGCAAAGCAAAGAAAAGAAATCCTAAATAGCGGCAGACGCTTATCTGCCTGGACATTTCAATTTAAGATGGCAGGCTATTTCAATTCTACTCTTTCTATTGTTCCTCAAAAAAATTTAATATCCAATATTGGCTTAACAGCGGACACTTCGCATGCATCAAGCTCTATCAAGCAAATTCCCAAGGGCTTACAAAGAGTCTTCTTTGCAGAGCGTCACCCTATGACATTTCCGCTTAAGCATCCTAAATATGTTATTGAAGACAATCAATATGCTAAAGAGGTATATAAAATATTAGGATTAACTCCTGTACTTAAAATAACAAGAAGAATTGAAGGGATTATAAGAAGAATTATCTTTGCAGAAAAAGGTGACTTGAAGAAACTTTTTAAGCGTTTATTTAAGAATAACAAATTCAAAATGTCTGTTTGATTTCAGATAATATTTTAAGGTGATATGTTCTATGAAGAAAAAAATAATGTTTTTTATAAATACACTTGCAGGTGGCGGAGCTGAGAGAGTCTTGGCTAACCTTTTGAAAGTCCTGGATTATCAAAAATATGATATTACCGTTATAACGGTAGTCGGCGGAGAAAACCTAAAACAAATCCCCCCCGAAGTAACTGTCAGGCAAATTATAAAATCCAAAAATATACTATCGACTTTTCTTGTCAAAATATTATATAATCTCCCGAAAAAATGGGTTGCAGCATTATGCTTAAAAGGCAAATTTGATATTGAAATTGCCTATTTACCTGGATTCCCCACAAGAGTGTTAGCTGCAAAAAAATCCGCGCCTGGCACCAAGAAAATTGCCTTTATTCATGGCAAAATAACAGATCAAAATATGGAAATCTTGGGTTATCCGAATACAAAAAAATGTGTAAGTGAGTATCTTACATTTGAAAAGATATGCTTTGTATCAAGCGATGCAAAATCTTGTTTTGAAACTCAGGTTGGTGCATTAAGCAATTCTTTGGTCTTATACAATGTGGTTAATTATTCTGAAATCAAAGAATTATCTAAAACACCTACCGATATTTCTTACACCACCAATGGTGTTAAGCTTATCGCAGTAGGCAGATTGGTAGAAATAAAAGGATTTGAGCGCTTATTGCGTGTAGTGAATGACTTAAAAGACTCTTATGATTTTGAGCTTTGGATATTGGGTCAGGGTCATCTTTATGAAAAATTAAACAATTACATATCTCAAAATAGACTAAACAATGTTCGCCTTTTAGGTTATCATGATAATCCCTATGCCTATATGAAGCAGGCCGATTATTTGGTTTGTTCCTCTTTTTCAGAAGGGTATAGCACAGTTGCTATTGAATCCTTGATTTTAGGGGTTCCAATTATATCTACAGATTGCCCGGGTATGAACGAAATTATAAAAGGTAGATACGGATATTTGACGGAAAACAGTGAGAACGGTCTGAAAAATGGATTAGAGTATGTCCTAAAGGAAAAAGAAGAAACTGCCGAGATAATAAATAATGCACGAAAATACAGCGAAACGTGTAATTTTGACAGTGCGATAGAGCAGTACACAAAGTTATTTGATACAATATAAGTATAATAAAAGGAAAGTAGATTATGCGTGAACTTACTTTTGAAGAAAATAAAAAATATCAGGTAGAAATCCTAAAGGATATAGCAAGGTTTTGTGACAAGAATAATTTAACTTATTTTCTCGCATACGGAACACTAATAGGTGCTGTCAGGCACAAAGGATTTATCCCGTGGGATGATGATATCGACTTACAGATGCCAAGACCTGATTATAACAAATTTTTAGAAACATACAAAAGCGAATACTTTAAAGTTATTAACCCATACAACAAACAAGCCAAACATTCTATGGGAAAGGTAATCGATACAAGAACTATTAAATTAGAAAAAGCAGTAAAATACAACAAAGGCGAAGAACTAGGAATAGATATAGATATTTTTCCGCTTGATGGGCAACCTGATGATGATAAAACATTTTTGAAATACTACGAAAAAAAACAAAAAATATACAAACTGTTCTATTTTACAATAAGTGATTTTAAACAGTTTTCATTCAAAGCAAAAATTGCATACTTCATACCGCTAATAGTTGCAAAACTAATAGGAAAAAACCATTTATTGGATATGATCAATAAAATAGATATGAATTATCCATACGAAAAGAGCAATTATATTGGAAGCACTGCTTCTTTATATAACAGCCAAAACAACAGATTTCCAAGAGAGTGGTACCAAGATACAGTTATGTTGAAGTTCGAAGATTGTGAATTTAAAGCACCTATTTCTTATCATAATGTTTTAACTAAAATGTATGGTGATTATATGATTCTACCTCCTAAAGAGCAACAGGCTACTCACCATAAAAATAAAGTTTTTTTTAAAGATTAAAAAGGAGGAGTATATTATTGTGAAAAAATATAAGACAGGCATAACCGTCGGTGTTTTTGATATGTTTCATATAGGTCATTTGAATTTATTAGAGAAGTGTAAGTCTCAATGTGACGAATTAATCGTAGCAATCTGTGACGATGATTATGTTCGCAACATAAAACATAAAGAGCCTATTATTGTGCAAAGTGATAGAGTAAGACTTGTCGAAGCATTAAAATGCGTTGACAGGGTAGTTCTTGTGGATTTTGAACACACAGACAATAAGATGCTGTTGTGGGAGACGCATAAGTTTGATGTTTTATTTTCCGGCGATGATTGGAAAGGCTCTGAAAGATATTTGAAAACAGAAAAGGAGTTTGAACCTTTGGGAGTATCTATTGAATATTTGCCGTATACCCAAGGAATTTCAACGACAGACTTAAAAGAGAAGATACGAAAACAATCGTAATATACAGATGTTTTGTTATGAAACAAACCTATAAATTTAGACAAAAATGCCCCGTGTTTACGGGGCATTTTCTTTTAGCAGTCTTTCTTAATACCTATGCCCTTTACCGGCTTGTGCTTCAAATCCGCTTGCAAGCGGTCAAGTGCTTCACCGAAACGCTGGAAGTGTGTTACCTCTCTCTGACGGAGGAATTTTATAACCTCATTAACGTCAGGGTCATCTGAAAGTCTCAAAATATTGTCATAAACTGCCCTTGCCTTTTGCTCTGCTGCAAGGTCTTCAAAAAGGTTGGTTATCGGATCCCCCGTTACTGCGATTGACGCCGCATTAAATGGCGAGCCTTGTGCATTTTGCGGGAAAATTCCGTTTCCATTGTCGGCATAATACTCAGGGGTATGACCTGCGAGCCAGTCTTTGCCGCTCGCACCATCT
>JAZNNI010000013.1:0-1676 GCA_045580145.1 Clostridia bacterium | reverse complement strand
AAAGGAGAAACGTATGAGTATTGAAATTATAGGAAAACAGATCGCATCTTTGCGTAAGGAAAAAGGAATCAAACAAGAAGAACTCGCAAATTACGTTGGTGTAAGTACACAGGCAGTCTCCAAGTGGGAAAACGGCGGTGTTCCAGATACTGAACTTTTGCCTAAAATTGCAGACTTCTTTGGAGTTTCGGTAGACTCTTTGTTTGGACGAAATATTACAGATTACAGTGGTCTCAGATCTGCGTTAATTAAAAAGATATGTGACACTCCACGTGACGAACGCTTTAAACTTGTTTTCAATTATTGTTGGGATATGGAAAGAGCAATGATGCCCCATGGAGACAGCATAGAAAAATGCAGTATTGAAGATTATGAAAAAGGAATTGGCACGGATGCACAGCATTATTCTTCAATAATGCAAAACGAAGGATTTACCCGAATGGGAATTGCTAACCGTTCACAATATTTTTTGATAGTTCCCGAGCCTAAAAGTACAAATGATGCATATTTTAAGGAAATTGATTATCCTTCTTTTTTTAGAGATCTTTCGGATGAAGATTTTTGGAATGCTTGTGTCTATCTGAACAAACGTGATTTCAAAAAAGCATTTACAAGTGCATTGTTTATAAACAAATTAGGGATCAATACTGAAAAGGCAGGAGAAATATTAAGCAAACTAAAAAAATACAAAATGGTATACTCGACACAAGTTGAAATGGATGATGAGATACAAACGCTGTATCATTTTAGTCCTACCCCCTCATTTATCGCTTTGCTGATTTTTGCACGGGAGATCATTGATAAACCCGAAATATTTGCGTACTATTGCGGCGGTAGAGAAAAGCCATATCTTGAATAATTGTGTGCGTGGATTTCTATGGATAAATTTCTGTATTTGTTGTCTTTAAGTAAGTCAGTACTTGTCAGGAAAATTGACAAGTCATAGATGAACATAAAGAAAGGCTCCCTTGTGCAAAGGGAGCTGACGCCGAAGGCGGCTGAGGGATTGTTTTGAGTGAAAATCTAACATTTTACAATCCCCCCGTCACGGCAAGCCGTGCCACCTCCCTTTGCACAAGGGAGGCTAAAGGATAGTTGCCACATCTGTGGCAGTAGGGCAACTTCCGCAAATGGCGGATTTTTCGACGAGCCTATAGGCTCAGCGTGTGAAATGCCCCAAGGGGGCTATCACAAGCCACCAGCACGGCTGGTGGTCATGACTCTGTTAGATAAATTTGGATTGGCTTATTCAATTTCTGTACGGATAGTAAATACATTAGGAAGATTGAAAATATCCTTTTTCAAGAACAGTGGGTAAAAATACTCATCTTTCAATCTTTCAAACCCTAACCATTCAAAGGCGTGGGTGCGGCGACCTTCATTTGATGTGAATTTTTCGCCTCTTGTCAATAAGTCCGTATCTGTGATATCCATTAAGAAGTAGATGCATAGTTCGTGATAATTAAGATTGTCGACATCTTCCGTAAAAAACGCTTGATTAAACCAAAGCGGACGTACAATCTTAGGTGTAACGTCCAATTCCTCTTGAATCTCTCTAATAACGGCATTTTCCGCAGTTTCACCAATTGCAACTCTTCCGCCGGGCAGATAGTAATATGGCGATCTATCGTCATGCATTGCCAAGATTTTTTCGTCAGAAATCATCATAGCACAAA
>JAZNNI010000012.1:0-3258 GCA_045580145.1 Clostridia bacterium | reverse complement strand
CATCAGGAGTCACAAAATTATTAATATCAAATTTTTCAGTATTTTCATACATTTGCATTGTATCTGTCCTGCTTTTTCAATCGATTTACAAAGAGCTTAAGAGCGACAACCATTACTCCGTAAAGTACTGCAAGGAGAATCGGATATACTTTAATATCCAAGATACCACTTATAAGGCTGACCATAGGTGGTGCTAACATAACACCGATATAAGCAAAGGCTATCTGTGAGCCCATAACAGATTGGGACGCTTCTTTACCGAAGTTATGAGGTGTAAGGTGTATCATATTGGGGTAAATTGAACCATTACCCAAGCCTACAAGGAACAAGCCCACCACAGTAAACACACCCGATAAAGGAAGGAGCATAATTACAATTGCAGGAGCAAGAATAAAAGCACCTATACCTATGCGCTTCCATGTGCTGATTTTATTTGAAAGCAAGCCTGAAACGAAACGACCAATAGACATTCCTGCATAATAAACAGTAAGAGCAAGTGCACCGTGTTCCACCTCAAAGCCTTTTTCTGCTACAAGATATGTACTTCCCCACACACCGCAGGCATATTCAATTGCATTTGTTGCAAGCATAATAACCCAGACTATACGTACCTCAGGCATTTTTAACATTTGCAGAAGAGAGAGATTCACGCCCTTTTCCTCTTCATCATCCTGATTTCCTGAATTCTTTTTCCATAAAGGAAGAGACACAAGCAGTAAAATAGTGATAACTGACTGAACATAAAAAGCATATCGATAACCACTGCGCCAACCTGCATCACCAAGAGCCTGCGACATAATGTAAGGACTGAGAGTTACTCCGACACCATAAAAGCAGTGAAGAAAATTCATATGACTTGCTTTAAAATTAAGCGCAACATAGTTATTAAGTCCCGAATCAATAGCACCTGCACCAAGACCGAGAATAACCGCTATTGGTATCATAACCCAAAAGGATGGAGCTACAGAAAACCCAAAGAGAGCTACTGCTGTCATAGCAGTGCTGAAGGCGGTAACCTTAGATGTTCCGAAATTATTAAGAATTCCTGCACTGAACATACTCGATAGCACGGTGCAACCTGAAATTATAAAAGTTAGAATGCTTACCGCTTCAACGGGAATATTCAATTCGGTATGTATAGCAGGCCACGCAGAGCCGATAAGAGAATCGGGAACTCCAAGACCTATAAATGCAATATAGATAACAACTAATAAAAACGCCATTTTTTATGCTCCTAACAAGCTCTGGTCAAAGGCGAACAAAGCTTCGTTGATTTCAAAGATATTGTAATTACCTTTGCTTATGAAATATTCGATTATGATATCGAATTTATTGCTGTGAGAAAGGGCAAAGCCTGCCTTTTTCAGCATATCTTCTGTTTCATCCAGAGAAAGCTCAAGGGCAATTGCAAAGGCTATTGCGGTAGGCTTTGACGGCTTATAATGCACATCGCCACGGATTTTTGAGAAAAGCTTTCGGTCAATGTTTGCCTTTTTATAGCACTGTGCGTCTGTCATACCCTTTTCGTCGATTTTGCGAAGAAGCATTTGAGAAAAGCTCTCGTCAATCTGTTTCAGTTTTTCGTCGAGAGAACCTTCTTCAAATATAGCCTTGTTTTCGCATAAATCCGCTGCCATAACAGAAGCCATAGGCATATTCATCCGCATACTCTCTCGGCGATAGTCTGTGTGCTCATCAACATATCTGTCGTCAATATATTCGGTAATATCAGAAAACAGTTTTCCGCTGATTTGATATGCCTTCTTATCGAAAATGACGATATAAACCATCATTTCATTTTCCAACAGAAAATCGCTTATTACATCAATTGCAACCTTGAGAGCCTTGTCCTTCGGGTAACCGTATATTCCCGAAGAAACGAGAGGAAAAGCTACGCTTTCGCAGTTATTCGCTTTGGCAAGCTCTAATGATTTTTGGTAGCAGGATTCAAGGAGAGCCTTCTCACCGTGGTTGCCATCCTGATACACAGGTCCGACAGTATGTATAACATACTTGCACGGCAATTTATATGCACCTGTAATCTTAGCATTACCTGTTTCGCAACCGCCGAGAGTTCTGCATTCCTCCAGCAACCCCTCACCTGCTACACGATGAATACAACCATCCACACCGCCACCACCTAAAAGAGTGGAATTGGCAGCATTAACAATGGCATCAACCGTCATTTTTGTTATATCGTTTCTTACTATTTGTAATGGCATAGAATCACCTTTAACTTTAATCAAACCAATTATATACTATTTTTTGATTTATATCAATTGTTCTGGATTTTCTGTATTATTCCTATTTTTGTTCATTTCGGGCTGTATTGTTCCCATTTTTCGCTCATTTTGGGAATAATACAAGATTTTTGAGGCTATTTTAGAGGTGTATTATTCCGATTTTCTCAAAACTCATTTTCGTGTTCTTTAAAAAAGTCGTAGTATGCTCTGACATTTTCAAGTTCTGTCCAATTGCATTCCCTTGCAGGATACAAGTCAAGGTTATAGACCTTTGCACCGGACATTGCCAGAAAGAACGGCGAATGGGTTGAAATAACAAACTGACAGCCGTAAAATCTTGCAGATTGGTGGATATACTCCGCCAACTCCTTTTGCCTTGTTGCAGAAAGTGAATTTTCAGGCTCATCTATGAGATACAAAGCATCTCTGTCAATTCGCTCTGTGTAATACCGCATAGCGGTCTCACCGTTTGACTGCATATCTACATTGCGCATAAGGCGGTTTTTAACAAACTGGGATTGAGTTGATTTTTTTGCATCCACACTCTCTTTCCAGTCATCATAATCAGCCATTGATTTCAGTTGATGACTACTATATTTTCTATCAAGATATTCATCAAACAACTCATTTCTGCGAACATCAATACCGTCATTTAGATAGCGGATATTAAGCAGATAATCCGTAACATCATCACTTGTAAGAATCTGACTTCCATCGGGTATGGTTTTTGCAGCCAACTGACAACGTCTTGTATATTCCTTGAAAAAAGCGCTCCCGCTAAATGCAGAATGACGGGTTACACCTGTCAGCTCTGCGAGAATATTGAGAAGTGTGGTTTTGCCTGAGCCGTTACCACCGTAGAAAATTGTTATAGGTGCAAAATCCACCCTTTCAAGCCCTTTATTAGGAAAGATTTTGAAGGGATAAACTCCGTTATAGCAAGTACGGACTTGATTTTTTATAAATGTTATTTCATCCGCTTCTGATGTAAGTTTTAAGGATTTTATGTACATTT
>JAZNNI010000011.1:0-7258 GCA_045580145.1 Clostridia bacterium | reverse complement strand
AAAGACTGTATGATTTAGATGCCAAGATTTAAAATGAATTGACAACCTTGTTGTCATGAATTGGATTTAATCCATGAATTCTCGTTTCGCTCCATGAATTGAATTGCCTTTATAATGCACTTTAGTGCAATTCATGAGCCGTAAGGCTCTATTCATGAAATCGAAGATTTCAATTCATGCCGAAGGCAATTCATTACGGTCGCAGACCGCATATGATTTTGTCAAGTCAAGGCTAAAAACTATTGTTTTTCATCCTTTTATCTATTGCCTTTAAATGCTTTTAAGCACGCTCCATTTTTCAACAAGTCGCTTCACAGACCAGGCAGCATTTGCAGGAGACGTTGACGGCAGACATATTGCATCCGTGTTTATTTGAGCTTTTATATACTTTTTAAAGTATTTTTCTGCAGTTCTTCCGTTAACAAAAATCTGCCTGATATCCGCTTCCTTCAAAATTTTTGAAAGGTCATTCACTTTTACGTTTTTAATGGAGCTATCCGAGCTTCCCGTTATCTCGCATGAAGCAATAACGTCCCAAAGAGCAATGCCGTTTTCAAGTAAAAACTGTTTCTTTTCTTCAACAGTCTCAGGCATATCGCATTCGAACACAGTAGAAATCACATTCCAAAAGCGATTTTGTGGGTGTCCATAAAAGAACATTTGCTCACGAGACTTCACTGATGGGAAACTACCCAAAATCAAAATCTTAGAATCTTTATTATATAAAGGCGGAAATGGATGCTTTATCATTTTTATCACCTCATCAAAAGCATAACTAAAAATAGAAATCTATTTTTAGGATTCCTCTAAAAAAGTCTAAAAACAGGCTTATTTTTTCTTGTAATAATCCCCTAAAACCACAATATCGTTAATTTGAATATTTTTCTTAACCTTTTGTGTTTGGCTTTGAATATAAATCTGGTCTGTGGATATCGGTACATCTTCCTTCGGTATATAATGCATTGTTTCATCCATCCACGCACCTGTTTCAAAATAAACCAATCCATCTTTTGCAGAATTCAATGCATCGTGACCCAGATACCGCGCTTCCTTTGACAAGCCAAAAAGATTTACAAGAGTAGGTGCCCAATCAATGGTCATCATAGGCTTTGTGACTTTTTTAGCCTTAACACCCTTCCCATATATAAAAGCCGGCACACAATAAGAAATATTATCGCCCTTCCATTCGGCTAACAGGTCATTGTCCGAAATGCCGTAGGCAAAATGGTCTGTGTAGGCTACAATGATGGTATCATCAAGCAAGCCGTCCGCTTCTAACCTCTCCAATAATATCCTAAAAAATTCATCGGTATCTGCCGCAAGTAAGAGTGCATTGTTCTTTTCAATATGTTCTTCCTCATCTATCAAGTCAGGCCGATATGTTTGGGCAAGCGAAAGCTTCTCACTATTACCTTTATAGGGCAAATGAGAGGAATATGTAATAAAGAAGTTGAAAAATGGTTTTTTCTCTACCATTTTTTGATAGAATGCATCGTTTTTGATCAAGTTACTGTCAAGTTCTGCCTCTATACCAACAATACCAAAGTCGGCGGCTGAATTATATTTTTCATAACCAAATGTTTTGTGCATTATCCCACGGTTATAAAATTCTGGGCTGTTAAAATGGAAGGAATTTGTAGAATATCCTGCTTCTTTAAACAGTCTTGCCAGAGAATATGGGAAGGTATTATTGCTGAAGTTTGACGCACTGCCTGCTGAAACAGGTGTAAAAAAGCCGGTATTAAATGCAAATTCAGAGCTGAGAGTGAAACCCACTCCGAAGAATGGTGCATTATAATTAGTAAAATGAATACCATTTTGCATCATTTTATACAGAGTCGGTGTGTGTGTTTTGTCAATCATCCACGTGTCAACACTCTCCATCATAACAGCTATCACATTTTTCCCCTTAAAAAGACCGGAATATTTATTTTCAACAGGTTTTTCCTGCAAGGTAAAATACTCATCAGCCATTGAGAGATCATTCTTCGAAACGTTATGTTTTTGAGGAAACAAGGTCGTGTAAAGATTTAAGTAACTGAACTGATAGATACCTGAAATTTCCATACTCTTATTAACATCGTTAAAATTTTTATACACAACTCTCGGTTTGCGCCACACATCCCACTCATCTGCCGAGTCACCATAAAGTTCCGGTTGCATACAAATGTGGGTAGTCACAAGTAAAAGAATAGGGCACAAGAGTGCTATCAATCTACACTTTTTCCCAACATTCGGCCTTTTCCACATAAAGAGTGCTGCGATCATAAATCCCAATGTAAGAACCAAAAAAAATATCATTTCTGGTTCAATCATCTTTATCGCGTAACCTAAATAATCTGCACCTTCCCCTGCAAGACCGATACTGTTAAGCCAAAAAAATTGTTCAAAAATTTTATAGTATACACATTCACTTAACGATAGTAAGTAAAAACCGACTGTCAGTAATGCAAAAACTGTTTTACCGACTTTTTTCGGCAAAATCAGACAGCAAAAAAGGACTAAAAAAAGCACCCACCCAAGAGAAAAGAGTGATGTAGCAATAGCGACATATGTTTCTTTAAACACACCCGCATCCAAAAATTTCCCAAGCATTAAATCAGGTATCAACATCGCTGCCACAGCAAGCAGAATGAAAAAATAGGGCTTAATAATTTTTGTATAAAAGCTATTTAAAAACTTTTCTTGTTTTTCCTTTTTTGAAGAGTTTTCCGTTTTTTCATCTTCAAAAATTTGTATTTTATTATTCATATGTATAACCTCATAAAAGAGTCTTTCTTTTTATAATATCCGAAAACCATCGTTAAAATCAGTGACCGATTTCGATACTACTCAATCTAAATTAATTTAGTTTTCTCTTTAAGCAATTATATCACATTCCAATCAATATATCAACTTAGAAATAAAAAAAAGACTCAAGTCTAAAGTAACTCGAGTCTTTTTGATAGTTTATCTTATTTAATCATTGAAGCAACTTCATCTGCGAAGTTTTCTTCCTTCTTTTCCAAGCCTTCGCCCTTTTCAAAACGAACATAGTCAACCAGCTTAACACCTTTTGATGAAAGGTATGCTTCAACCTTCTGGTCTGAATCCTTTACAAATTCCTGCTGTAAGAGACAGTTCTGCTCAAAGAACTTGTTAATCTTTCCGCCAACCATCTTTTCTAAGATATTTTCAGGCTTGCTTGCATTCTTAGGATCTTCCTTAATCTGTGCAAGAATAACTTTCTTTTCAGCCTCAACATCTGCTTCCGGAACAACGTCCTTTGAAAGATAAAGTGGGTTGATAGCTGCAATCTGCATTGCAACGTCTCTTGCAGCTTCATAAGCTTCGCCTTCCAAAGCTCCTTCAGCCTTTACGATAACACCTATTCTGCCTGCGCCGTGTGAATATGAGCAAACGCCGCCTTCAAAACGTGCAAATCTTCTAATCTTCATATTTTCGCCAATTTTAGCAATCAATGCTGTCAAAGCTTCGTCAACAGTAACATCGCCAAGCTTTTCAGCCTTTAATGCATCAACATCAGCAGGGTTTTTGTCTGCAACAACCTTTGCAACATCTGTTACAAATGACTGGAATTCATCATTCTTAGCAACGAAGTCTGTCTCTGAGTTAACCTCTAAAAGTACTGCAACACCATTCTCTTCAAATACCTTTACAATACCCTCAGATGCAATTCTTCCTGCCTTTTTAGCAGCAGTTGCAAGACCTTTTTCTCTTAAGTATTCAACTGCCTTATCAATATCGCCATTGGTTTCTGTGAGTGCTTTTTTGCAATCCATCATACCGCAGCTTGTCATTTCTCTTAAATTTTTAACGTCCTGAGCTGTGAAATTCATATTAAATTCCTCCCGAAAGATTATTCTTCTACTGTTTCCTGTACTTCTTCGTCAGCTTCTATAGTCTGAGCTACTGCATCTTCGCCCTGTCTACCTTCGATAATAGCATTTGAAATTGTTGATGCGATAAGCTTAACGGCACGGATAGCATCGTCGTTACCAGGAATTACGTAATCAACATCATCTGGGTCACAGTTTGTATCAACAATAGCAACAACCGGAATACCGAGCTTCTTAGCTTCTGTGATAGCAATGTGTTCCTTTCTTGGGTCTACTACGAACAATGCACCAGGAAGCTTCTTCATATCCTTGATACCGCCAAGATATTTTTCAAGCTTATCTCTCTGAGCCTTAAGCTTAATAACTTCCTTCTTTGGTAAAAGGTCAAATGTGCCTTCTTCTTCCATCTTGTTAATCTGAGCAAGACGGTCAATTCTCTTCTGGATTGTCTTGAAGTTTGTCATCATTCCGCCGAGCCATCTTGCGTTTACATAGTACATTCCAACTCTTTCAGCCTCTTCCTTGATTGAGTCCTGAGCCTGTTTCTTTGTACCTACGAAAAGGATGTCCTCTCCGCTTGCAGCGATATCTCTGATGAAGTAATAAGCTTCTTCAATCTTCTTCGCTGTCTTCTGAAGGTCGATGATATAGATACCATTTCTCTCTGTGAAGATGTATTCAGCCATTTTAGGGTTCCATCTTCTTGTCTGGTGTCCGAAGTGAACACCTGCTTCTAAAAGCTGCTTCATAGCAATTACATTTGACATTTTTATTTCCTCCTTGTTTTTTAAATCTTCTACAAGTGGCTTAAAACCTACAAAAATTAAACAAACATAGGTATTGCCGCCTGTATGCTTAATGTCAAGCTGAGTGAATCGCACACTCAACTTACAAATTATATCACAATCTACAATTATTGTCAAGATTTTTTTAAGATTTTATCCATCGATACCATTTTCTATAACAATCTTTTTTATAATATCATTTTCAATATAGAAATATATTCTATTAACACCAATACCATATGGCAGATATACATAACACATTTCATCAGATAGAGCTTTAGTTAAATCTTTCGGATACTTTTCTTGTAGCTTTTTTAAACTATCTCCAACCTTTATATCTCGTGGTGTTTTATAATTATTCGAGGTTGTAGATATACGAATAATCTGAGTAGAATTATCATCCCTTATTAAAGCTCTTACAAAAAAATCCCCATATGAACACTCTTTCCAACGAAATCCATCACTTTTTTCTTCCTTTTCACTGACAGGTCCTTTACTGATTGTTAATATATCAGAATTTAGTTTAATTAGTGTATTATCTTCTGAAAGCAGTAATAATTCTTTTCCCGCCTCAATTCTTACATCATCAAAAAATTTGTCCGTAGTATCTTGAAATGTTCTTACCATCCAAATACCTTTATCTGTCTTATCTATTGGTTGATACAATTCAAGCAAGTATTGTTGAGAATATTCCTTTTCTCCAACAAAATATGTGAGAGAAATGCCTCCTGCACTACCTCCCCCTGAAAGTACAGTTATTTTACCATTCTCAACATCTATACCCTTACCGGAAAGAAATTCCTTAACAACTTGTTCGTAGTCAAGCCTCCAAGGAAAATGACCTTTATTTACTTCTTCTTGTAACTTTCCAATTTGTTCATCGTTCATATTTTCAGCATTTGCATAATCAATAGTAGCATCATTACCTACCGCCGTATGATTGTTACACGCACAAACAAAAAACATACACATCACAATTAAAACAAACAAGGAAATCTTCTTCATATAAATGCCCCCTTTTTTGAATGTTATGCTCTTATATTATAACACATAATTACACAAAGTAAATAACCTCAGGAAATATTTTCACAAGCATACTAAGCTGTTTATCAAATTCCAAAGATATACAGGAGTAAGACCAAACCAACCATACAAAAAGCGAAATGCAAATCGCATTTCGCTTTTCATTTAAGCCAAAGTAAAATTACTTATCTTCCTTAATTTTTGCCTGCGCAGCAGCCAAACGAGCTATTGGAACTCTGAATGGTGAACATGACACATAGTCAAGACCAATCTTATGGCAGAACTCAACAGAAACAGGGTCTCCGCCGTGTTCTCCACAGATACCAACGTGAAGCTCAGGACGTACCGGCTTACCAAGCTTGATAGCTGTTTCCATAAGCTTACCAACACCTGTCTGGTCAAGCTTAGCAAACGGATCGTTTTCAAAAATCTTTGTATCATAGTAAGCATCTAAGAACTTACCAGCATCGTCTCTTGAGAATCCGTATGTCATCTGTGTCAAGTCATTTGTACCGAAGCAGAAGAATTCAGCTTCTTTTGCGATATCATCAGCTGTGATACAAGCACGTGGAATTTCAATCATTGTACCAACTTCGTACTTCATATCAACACCGCTAGCAGCGATTTCTTCATCTGCAGCAGCAACTACAACTTCCTTAACAAACTTAAGTTCCTTAATATCTCCAACAAGCGGAATCATAATTTCCGGCTTGATGTTCCAATCAGCGTGTGCCTTCTTAACATTGATAGCAGCACGGATTACAGCTCTTGTCTGCATCTTTGCAATTTCAGGATATGTTACAGCTAATCGGCAACCACGGTGACCCATCATTGGGTTGAACTCGTGAAGTGAGCTTATAATAGCCTTAATATCTTCAACAGTCTTACCCTTTGCTTTTGCAAGAGCAGCAATATCAGCTTCTTCTGTTGGAACGAACTCGTGAAGTGGTGGGTCTAAGAATCTGATTGTTACAGGATTTCCTTCGAGCGCTTCATAAAGTGCCTCAAAGTCGCCCTGCTGCATTGGAAGAATCTTATCAAGAGCAGCTTCTCTTTCTTCAACTGTATCTGAACAAATCATTTCACGGAATGCTGCGATTCTGTCAGCTTCAAAGAACATATGCTCTGTACGGCAAAGACCGATACCTTCAGCACCAAGCTCTCTTGCCTTCTTAGCATCAGCAGGAGTATCTGCGTTTGTTCTAACCTTTAGTGTTCTGAACTCATCAGCCCAATCCATGATTCTGCCGAACTCGCCTGCAATTTCAGCATCAACTGTTGGGATAATGCCATCATAGATATTACCTGTTGAACCGTCGATTGAGATATAATCTCCTTCGTTATATGTCTTACCGCCAAGAGTAAACTTCTTGTTTTCTTCGTCCATGTTGATTTCACCACAGCCTGATACACAGCATGTACCCATACCACGGGCAACAACGGCTGCGTGTGATGTCATACCGCCACGAACTGTAAGGATACCTTGAGAAGCCTTCATACCTGTGATATCTTCAGGTGATGTTTCAAGACGAACAAGAACTTCTTTTTCGCCTCTTGCATTCCAGCTTTCAGCATCTTCAGCTGTAAATACAACCTTACCACAAGCAGCAC
>JAZNNI010000010.1:0-33884 GCA_045580145.1 Clostridia bacterium | reverse complement strand
CCTTCTGCAAAATCGATACGCCTTGATTTGCCGAAATTCACACTAATCGGTGCAACAACCCGTGCAGGACTTTTAACAGCACCGCTTCGTGACCGTTTCGGCGTTCTTGCAAGACTTGAGCTATATACAAATGATGAGCTTAAAACCATCATCAAGCGTTCGGCAGATATTTTAAATGTCGAAATTGACGACGGCGGCGCAGACGAAATTGCCGGCCGTTCGCGCGGAACTCCGCGTATCGCAAACCGCCTTTTAAAGCGAGTGCGCGATTTTGCACAGATTAAGTATGACGGCATAATCACAAAGGAAATCGCATCAGAATCCTTAAAGAAGATGGAAATAGACGAAAAGGGTCTTGATGTTATTGACAATAAAATGATTACTGCTATGATAAAAAGTTTCGGGGGAGGTCCTGTGGGACTTGAAACGATAGCAGCAACAATCGGTGAGGAGCCAAACACTATTGAAGATGTGTACGAGCCGTATTTAATGCAGCTTGGCTTTATTTCAAGGACACCGAGGGGAAGAATTGTGACTCAGGCGGGTTATGAGCATTTTAAGGTGCCAATGCCCGAATAAAAGGGAGGAAAAACCTTATGAAAAAAATCGCAACCACAATTTGTTTGTTAGGCTGCCTTTTTGTAAATACTGTTGCATCTGCCTCGATGATTTTGGAGTATGATGGCGGTGTGCATAATTATACCGGAAACGTATATTCACTTTCGGTGAACGGGAAGACACTTTCCGATTTGCCGCTCGAGCCTATTATCTTTAACGACAGAGCATTAGTGCCTGTTCGTGAGATATTCGAGGAGCTGGGAGCGGATGTTGACTATAATACCGAGGATAAATCTATAACAGTTTCCTATGAAAAGAAAATAGTTGAGCTTCAAATAGGCTCCTCATCAGCCAAGGTGGATGGGAAAAAACAAGAAATTCCGGATGGTGTTGCACCTAAGCTTATCGCAAAATGGGGAGAAAGTGCAAAAACTATGGTGCCTGTACGATTTATATCGGAAAATATAGGACTGGATGTTGAGTTTGATTCAGAAAAAGGACATATTGATGTGTCAGATTTAAAACCAAGACCATCTTCAAATCCAACAAAGGAGCCGGAGGATACGGGTGAAGTTAAAATTAACAAAGTTTCTTCAGTATATGAAAACGATATTGTAGAGGTGACAGTTTCTGCAAATGGGGTTATTGAGAAAATATCAAAACCGTCTTTAACTGCTGCGGGTGTGCTTTTTGTTGATGCGTATGGAGTAAAATATCTAATAGACAATAGGACGGAGATAGAGCAAGGACCTGTAGCAGCAGTGCGTGTAGGACTTCACGATGATTGCACACGAATTGCGATAGATACTGAAGGTGTGGAAAAGTACAGTGTATCCTTATCGGCAGATAAAAAGGAAATCATTTTTAGGATTTCTGATGATGAAAATGCAGATATAGAGCCTGATGAGACTCCTGCACCGTCTGCAAAGCCAACCACATCGCCGTCTGTAAAGCCGTCTGCGAGCCCATCTTCAAAGCCGACAGCAAATCCGACGACATCGCCATCACCTTCTCAGACTCCGAAGCCGATTAAATATGACAGCAAAAAGATTGTTGTAATTGATGCGGGACACGGCGGAAGCGACCCCGGAACGCAGGGCAATCTTATGAATGAGGAGGAACTTGAGGCATATGAGAAAGCTGTTGCATCTACCGAACTGATACTCGCAACAATGGCACCCGGTACGGGCAAAAAGTACTATGAAAAGGACATAGCTCTTTCTGTAGCTAAAAAGGTTAAGCAAAACCTTGAAGCAAATGACATAGAGGTTATTATGACGAGGGAAAAGGATACTTATCCGGAGCTTGATGAACGTCCTGAGCTTGCCAATGAAGAAGGTGCAGTAATTTTTGTAAGCATACATCTGAATTCAACGGTTTCGCCTGTAACTGCCGCAAAGGGAATTGAGGTTTTCTACAGCGAGCAAAATAATGATGACGATATATCCCTTACAAGCAAACAGCTTGCTAACTTATTGCTTGATAAAACTATTGATTCAACAGATGCATTCTCAAGAGGTGTTAAAACAGGAAATCTGCTTGTGAACAGAAAATGTATGATGCCGTCAGCGCTCATAGAGATTGGATTTATGAATAATCCGATAGAGCTTGCCAATATGATTACTGAAAGCTATCAGGATAAGCTTGCCGCGGGAATTTCACAAGGCATACTTGCCGCTTGGAAAAAAGTCGAGCTTCCAAAGCTAAGCGATAAAGTACCAAGCATAACTAATAAAACAAAATAAGATTTTATGGCTTGGGCGGATAGAAAAATCCGCCCAAAATTAAAATTAAAGAAGGATTTTTATGAAAAGACAGGATTTTTATTACGACTTGCCGCCTGAACTTATTGCGCAGGAACCGCTTTTAGACAGGCAGACATCAAGACTTATGTGCCTTGACAAAAAGACGGGAGAGATGGAGCATAAGCATTTCTATGACATAATTGATATGTTAAATCCGGGAGATTGCCTTATTTTGAATGACACCAAGGTAATACCAGCAAGGCTCTATGGGAAAAAAGAGGAAACAGGCGGAAATATTGAGTTCTTGCTTCTTCACAAGCATAAGCTTGACGAGTGGGAGGTTATTTTAAAGCCGGGCAGAAAGGCAAAGCCGGGAGCGAGATTTGTTTTCGGAAACGGCGAGCTTAAAGCAGAGATTTTAGATGTCATAAATGATGGCAACAGACTGGTAAAGTTTTATTATGACGGTGTATTTGAGGAAATTTTAGATAAGCTCGGCGAGATGCCGCTGCCACATTATATAACGAAGAAGCTTGAAGATAAGGACAGATACCAGACGGTTTATGCAAAATGCTCAGGCTCGGCAGCCGCGCCTACGGCAGGACTTCACTTCACAGATGAACTGCTTACAAAAATACGCGAAAAGGGTATAAAAATTGGGTATGTTACTCTGCACGTGGGTCTTGGTACATTCAGACCGGTTAAGGCGGATGACATTTTAGAACATAAGATGCATTCCGAATTTTATATTCTTCCAAAAGAAACTGCAGAGCTTGTTAACCAGACAAAGAAAAACGGCGGTCGCGTTATTTCGGTAGGAACAACGGCAACAAGAACACTTGAAACTGTTGGAATGCAAGGAGTTGAATTAAAGGAGCAGACAGGCTGGACCGATATCTTTATTTATCCGGGAAAAGAGTTTAACGTAATTGATGCGCTTATCACAAACTTCCATCTTCCTGAATCTACATTGATTATGCTCGTTAGCGCACTTGCAGGCAGGGAAAATGTTTTAAAAGCATATGAGGAGGCTGTAAAGGAAAAGTACAGATTTTTCAGCTTTGGTGATGCGATGTTTATTCATTAAAAAAGCGTTTTTTTGTGAAAAGGTATAGACAATAACGTAGATTATGTGTTATAATGACGAGAAAAGGTTATAAGGGAGTATGCATATTATGAATAAATATAAGGATTTTGAAAATTATTTGAAAGAATATCCGAGTGAAGACGGATATTTCGGTGAATATGGTGGTTCATATCAGGCTGAAGAACTTATAGAAGCTTTTAAGGAAGCGGATGATGCTTATGAAGCTATTTGTCATTCTGCTCAATTTATAAATGAGCTCAGAAGAATAAGAAAAGAATTTCAGGGAAGACCTACTCCTGTGTATCATTGTGAAAGACTTTCCAAGATTTTCGGCAACTGTCAGATATACTTAAAAAGAGAGGATTTAAACCATACTGGTGCACATAAGCTTAATCATTGTATGGGTGAGGGTCTTCTTGCAAAGTTTATGGGTAAGAAAAAAATCATCGCAGAAACAGGTGCAGGTCAGCACGGTGTTGCAATAGCAACAGCGGCTGCATACTTCGGTATGGAATGTGATGTTTATATGGGTGAAGTGGATATTGAAAAGCAACACCCAAATGTAATCAGAATGAAAATGCTCGGTGCAAATGTTATTCCGGTTACAAAAGGACTCAAGACCTTGAAGGAAGCCTGTGATGCGGCATTTGAGGCATACTTAAGAGAATATAAAAATGCAATTTATTGTATAGGAACTGCTGCCGGCCCTCATCCATTCCCGAAAATGGTTAGAGACTTCCAGTCTGTCATCGGTTATGAAGCACGTGACCAATTCCTTGAAATGACAGGAATTATGCCTGATGCGGTTTGCGCGTGTGTGGGTGGCGGCTCAAATTCACTTGGTATGTTTACACCATTTTTAGCAGACCCTGTGGAAATATATGGTATAGAGCCTCTTGGCAGAGGAAAGGGCGTAGGCGACCACGCAGCAACAATGGCTTATGGTACAAAGGGTATCATTCACGGATATTCCAGCTATGTGCTTCAGGATGAAAAGGGAGAACCACTACCTGTATATTCTATTGCAAGCGGACTTGATTATCCGGGTGTTGGCCCTGAGCACGCACTTCTTCGTGATTTAGGAAGAGTTCATTATGAGACCGTTTCTGATGAGGAAGCAATGGAGGCATTCTTCCTGCTTTCAAGATACGAAGGAATTATTCCGGCGATTGAAAGTGCTCACGCGGTTGCATATGCAATCAGATATGCAAAGGAACATAAGTCGGGTTCAATCCTTGCTAACCTTTCAGGCAGGGGTGACAAGGACATAGATTATGTCTACGAAAAATACGGCTGCGGCGAAAAGTTTAAGCTGGATTATAATGTATGATTTTAAAATAGCTTAAACCTATGCGTTTAAGCTATTCTTGTTTAGGAGCAATATTATGTTTAAAGTATTACACAAAAACGGTCTTGCAAGACGCGGTGAGTTTACTACGGTTCACGGAACTGTGCAGACACCTGTTTTCCAGAATGTCGGCACACTGGCTGCTATAAAGGGTGGACTTTCGACTGATGATTTAAAGGAAATAGGCTGCCAGATAGAGCTTTCAAATACCTACCATCTTCATTTACGACCGGGGGATAAGGTTATTCACGACCTTGGCGGACTTCACAAGTTTATGAATTGGGACAGACCAATCTTAACCGACAGTGGCGGATTTCAGGTTTTTTCCCTTGCTAAACTTCGTAAAATTACTGAGGAGGGTGTGCAGTTTAATTCGCATATTGACGGAAAGCGAATTTTTATGGGTCCTGAGGAGAGTATGCAGATTCAGTCAAACCTTGCATCAACTATTGCAATGGCATTTGACGAATGTGTGGAAAATCCTGCGCCTTATGACTATGTGAAAAAATCCTGCGAGAGAACACTTCGGTGGCTTCAAAGGTGTAAGGATGAAATGGCGAGGCTTAATACACTTCCCGAGACCATAAATAAAGAACAGATGCTTTTTGGTATAAATCAGGGCGGAATTGTTGATGATTTGAGAATCTGGCATATGAAGGAAATTGCAAAGCTTGACCTTCCAGGCTATGCCATAGGTGGACTGGCAGTTGGCGAGAGTCACGAGGAAATGTATCACATTCTGGATGTTACTCTTCCGCACGCACCCGAGGATAAACCGAGGTATTTGATGGGAGTCGGCACACCGTCTAACATTATTGAGGGAGTGGCACGCGGAATTGACTTTTTTGACTGCGTAATGCCGTCTCGAAATGCACGTCACGCATTTATTTTCACACGTCACGGAACTATGAACCTTTTAAATCAATGCTATGAAAGGGATATGAGGCCGATTGATGAGGAATGTAATTGCCCTGTTTGCAGGAAGTATTCAAGAGCATATATCCGCCATCTTTTCAAAGCAAAGGAAATTCTCGGAATGCGACTTGCAGTTATGCATAATTTGTATTTCTATAATGAGCTTGCAGCTCGTATCCGCACAGCGATTGAGGAAGACAGATTTGAAGAATTCCGCAAGGAGAATGTTGAAAAATTAGCAAAAAGAATATAGTTATATTAATCGCCCCGCTTTCATATAGATAACGGGGTGATTTAATTGTGAAAAGAATTATTGTTGTTTTTGTTGTGGTTTTTGTAATAACTGCTGCTATACCGATTATGGTGTATTTAAGATATGGAAAATATGAAAAGCCTGTGCCTGAGGCGGAGGATACGCTTTCGGTGTATATCAAATCCGAGGACAAGGTCGTTGAAATGAAAAAAAGTCAGTATCTAAAAGAAGTTGTATCTGCTGAAATGCCGGCAAATTTTGAAATAGAAGCATTAAAAGCACAGGCTGTTGCAGCGAGGAGTTATCTTGAGGCAAGAAGAAACGCCTATAAGGTTTCGGGAAAACCTGATGTTCATAAGGGCGCCGAAATATGCACAGACCATACGCATTGTAAGGCGTGGGTTTCGGAAAGTGCAAGACGGGAAAGTTGGGGGGCAGATGCGAATAAAAACTGGGAAAAAATATCTGCTGCAGTTGACGGGACTGCGAATGAGGTTATGACCTATGACGGCGAGATTATTTCGGCAGTTTTCCATTCTACGTCTTCGGGGAAAACCGAGAACTCAAAGGACGTATGGGGCGGCGAAAGACCATATCTCGTGAGTGTGGAAAGCCCCGGTGACAAAGTGTCGCCCAAATATAAGTCGGAAAAGGAAATGACACTTTCAGAGTTTAAAAAAATTGCTGAGGAAAATATAGAGGGTGTTGATTTTTCAAAGGAAATTATCGGCGAGGAGGCAAGGAGCGAAGCAGGAGGAATACTCACGATTTCGATTGGCGGAGTTAAAATAAAAGGGACGCAGCTCAGGACTTTCTATGATTTAAGGTCGACAAACGTGCAGATTAATATAGATGGAGATAGAGTGTTTTTTGACGTGACAGGCTATGGTCACGGAGTAGGAATGAGCCAGTACGGCGCGAATTATCTTGCCGGTGAGGGAAAGGATTATAAAGAGATTTTAAAGACGTATTATACTGGAATTGAGATTGTGAAAATAGATTAATAAAAAACCCACCGAAACAGGTGGGTTTTAGTGATTCGCGCTTCTTTTTAGTACTGCGTTTTATGTAGTTATTTCATCGGACTTTACCTCCATTAAAAAAGTGTGCAGCAAGGCTGCACACCGAAAAATGTACAGCTCATTGCTGCAACACAAATTTTCAAATATAATAACTACATAGAAAATAGAGCGTACATTTTTGCCAAAAAAGGTACACGTAGTTATTATATTGATTTTTGTGTTGCAACTATATTATACCACAAGCAAATCCTGTTGTCTACCCTTTATTTTGTTTCTTTGAGGGTCTCAATCATTTTATTAAGACGTGAAATCTCATTTTTCGCATCTGTAACCTCTTTTTGCGTCATATTAAGGAGTTGCCTTAGTTTTTCGATATCACCGCCCGATTCAGAAGAAGTGTTTTGTTTTTTCATAAAAATATCGGGAGTCCCCAAAATAACAAGGTTTTTACCTGCTGGGTAGCCGAAATAACTCCTTACGGAGTTGCCCTCCTGCACTAAGTATGTGTGAATTGTGCTTTCGCTGTTGATAAACCTCATCGGCTCACTCCAGGTAATTCCGCCGTTGAAAGTGGTTGTATATCTGATAAAATTGCCGCTTTTCCACATAATAGAGAGTTTTCCGAAACTGGAGAGGCAAGTGGGTGTTTCCATACGACTGTCATACAAAAGCTCCTTGCCGTCAACAAAAAGGCGGGACTGTCTTGTAAAGACTAAAAACTCCTTGCCATCAAAGTTTATGAGTGTGGGATGATGCGCATCCTCATATAGCTTGTTAAATCCGCAGGGTTTTTCGTCGGACAAGAGAACATATCCAAGCTCACCTTTTGCGTTTGTATAGTATACGCGTGAGCCAAATACGAAAAAGTGAGAGGTTTCGAGAGTATCGACCACCGACGGCTTTGCGTGCCCTGCTAAAATACAATGAACGAGCATATTTTCGCCGTTATAAAGTGCGGAGTATAAAAGATTGAGCCGTCCGCGCATAGAGTACAGGCGCATATCTGATATATAAATGTCATTGTTTATATGACTGATAATATAATTTTTTCGTTCTCCGTCCTTTTTGGCGGAATAAATAAGGCGATTTTCTGCATCTAAACAGATTATATGCACACTGGAATTTTTGTCTTTATATACACAAAAGCAATCTTTTGCAGATGGAATTACCGACTCATACTCTGTCCAGCTCCCACCGGGCATCCGTTTTCTTTTGCATATTCCCTCATAGGGACGAAAAAAATAATGTTCGGGGGTATCACCCGACATTATAAGATAATTTGTCATAGCCATTTTCACCTCAAAATATTTATATGTTTTTAAATTTTTATGTATAACAATAAAATTTGCGGAAATAATATAAATAACCTCACAAAATACATTACCCCCAAAAAATGAGCCAAGAAAAGCAGTATTTTCGACGGCTCATTTTTTTGCTTAAAAATTATAACAAGAACGCTGTCTTTTTTTCAATATTTGCTTGATATTGGGTGGAAAAAGTTGTATAATAAAATAGTATAGCTATAATTAGATGACGGAGGGAAGATTGATGGATAATAAAAAGCTTTCGGAGTTGTTGTTTTCAGGAATAACGAAAACTCCTGCAGATTATGAAAAGGAATATCCAAAGAGAAATTTGAAAGAGGGAGCAAAGGTGACAAGATTTGCACCAAGCCCGACAGGATTTTTGCATATAGGCGGACTTTTTGCTGCATTTGTTTCAGAACGTGCAGCAAGAAAAACGGATGGAATTTTCTTTTTGAGAATAGAAGATACAGATAAAAAACGTGAAGTGGAAAACGGTGTTACGGGCATCGTTAAGGGACTTCAGAATTTTGGAATAAAGATTGATGAAGGTATGCTGACAGAGACCGACAGTATCGGTAATTACGGACCATATACACAAAGTCAGCGAAAGGACATTTATCAGGCATTTGCAAAATCGCTCGTTGAAAAGGGACTTGCATATCCGTGTTTTTGCACAAGTGAGGAGCTTGACGAAATAAGAAAGGCGCAGGAAGAAAATAAACAAAATCCCGGATACTACGGAAAGTTTGCAAAGTGTAGAAGCTTGTCTTTTGAAGAAATTGAGAAAAACATTAAGGAAGGAAAGCCTTATGTTTTAAGATTAAAATCACCTGGCAGCGAGGAAAAGAGAATTAAGTTTGATGATGCGATAAAGGGCGAAATCGAGATGCCGGAGAATGTTCAGGATATTGTAATCCTAAAAACTGATGGTATTCCGACATACCATTTCGCACACGCAGTTGACGATCATTTAATGGGTACAACCGACGTAAT
Organism: Clostridia bacterium; assembly: GCA_045580145.1. Lineage (GTDB taxonomy): Bacteria > Bacillota > Clostridia > UBA1381 > UBA1381 > UBA1738. The sequence continues at coordinate 24,656 of JAZNNI010000010.1, read as the reverse complement.
AAGGGGTGATGAGTGGATTTCATCAGCTCCTGTGCATCTTCAGCTTTTTGAGCTTTTGGGTTTTAAAGCTCCGAGGTATGCACACATTTCACCGATTATGAAAGAGGACGAAGAAACAGGTGGAAAGAGAAAGCTATCTAAAAGAAAAGACCCTGAGGCTGCTGTTACTTATTACCACGAGGTCGGATATCCTAAAGAGGCTGTGCTTGAGTATCTTTTGACAATAGCAAACTCAAATTATGAAGAATGGCGTATGGCAAATCCTGATTTATCAAGTGATGAATTTGAATTCAGTCTTAAAAATATGAGTAAGGCGGGCGCACTTTTTGACCTTGTTAAGTTAAACGATATCAGCAAGAACTATATCTGCAAACTCGATAAGGAAACTGTTTTTGAAAAGACACTTTTGTGGGCAGAGGAATTTGATAAGGGTTTTGCAGAAAAGCTAAAGGCAAGCAAGGAATATTCAATAAGAATTTTCGGAATTGAAAGAGGCAACGAAAAGCCGAGAAAAGATATAGCAAAATGGCAGGATGCAGTAGAATATACAAAATATTTCTTTGAAAGACCGACAGAATATGAATGGGCAGATAATATTTCAAACAGCGACGTTATAGAAATATTGAATACTTATAAGGGTGTATATAAAGAAGACGAAACTGCTGACGAATGGTTCCCGAAGGTACGTGATATGGCAGAGGCTTTGGGATATGCAAAAGCTCCAAAGGTTTATAAAAAGGATCCTGATTCCTTTAAGGGTCACGTGGGCGATGTTGCATCAGCAATACGTGTGGCTGTAACAGGCAGAAGAAATACACCTGATTTATATGAAATCTTGCAGACTCTCGGCTACACAGAGGTTATGCAAAGGATAGATACTGCAATAGAAAAATTAAGTTAAGAGGTTAGAAAAATGGAAGAAGTTGTAAGCAAAAATTTTATAGAAGAAGCCATTGAAAAGGACTTGGCGGACGGTGTGTATTCACACGTTCAAACAAGATTTCCGCCAGAACCAAACGGATATTTGCATATAGGTCACGCGAAGGCAATATGCATTGACTTTGGAAATGCTGAAAAGTATAAAGGTACCTGTAACCTACGTCTTGATGACACAAATCCGTCAAAGGAAGACGTTGAGTATGTTGATGCCATTATGGAAGACATTAAGTGGCTCGGTTTTTCCTGGGACAAGGTTCTTTATGCGTCGGACTATTTTGATGACATTTATGAATGTGCGATAAAGCTTATAAAGGACGGAAAGGCATATGTTGATGACCTAACTGCCGATGAAATCCGTGAGTACAGAGGCACACTTACAGAACCAGGTAAGGAAAGTCCATACAGGGACAGACCAATAGATGAAAGTCTTGACCTATTCCGCCGTATGACAGAGGGTGAGTTTGAAAACGGTGCCAAGGTTTTAAGAGCAAAAATTGATATGGCTTCACCGAACCTTAATATGCGTGACCCTATAATCTACAGAATTATGCATCAGGCTCACCACAGAACAGGTGATAAGTGGTGCGTTTACCCGATGTATGACTTTGCGCATCCGATTTCTGACACGGTTGAAGGTGTAACACATTCTCTTTGTTCACTTGAGTTTGAAGACCATAGACCGCTATATGACTGGTTCTTAAAGGAGCTTGGTTTTGAAAAGCCATCACGTCAGATTGAATTTGCAAGAATGAACTTAAACTATACACTTACAAGTAAGAGAAAGTGCTTAAAGCTTGTAAATGACGGCATCGTTTCAGGATGGGACGACCCGAGAATGGGTACACTTTGCGGAATGAGAAGACGCGGATATACACCGGCGGCAATTCGTGATTTTTGCGAGAGAATAGGTGTTGCAAAGGCAAACAGTGTAATCGACTTCTCACTTTTGGAGTTCTGCGTTCGTGAGGATTTAAACCAGACAGCACCACGTGCGATGGCAGTTCTCCGCCCTGTCAAGCTTGTGATTGACAACTACCCTGACGGACAGACCGAGGAAATTGAGGTTGAAATTAATCCACAGATGCCAGAACTTGGCAAGAGAACAGTTAAATTCTCAAAAGAGCTTTGGATAGAAGAGGATGACTTTATGGAGGATGCTCCTAAAAAATATTTCAGAATGTCTCCTGGAAGAGAAGTAAGATTGAAGGGTGCATATTACGTGACAGCGACATCTTGTGTTAAGGACGAAACAGGCAGAGTAATAGAAATTCACTGCGAATATGACCCATTGACACGCGGAGGAGATTCGCCTGATGGACGAAAGGTTAAGGGTACAATCCATTGGGTATCGGCAGAAGACTCAGTTGATGCGACTGTTCATCTTTATGAAAGACTTTTCAATGTTGAAAACCCGTCAGACGAGAGCAAGGTAGGAAGCTTTGTGGATAATTTAAACCCTGATTCCGTAGAAACACTTACAGGCTGTAAGCTTGAAGCAAATTTGAAGGATGTAAAGGCAGGAGATAAGTTCCAGTTCTTAAGACTTGGATATTTCTGCGTCGATAAGGATTCGACTGAAGATAATATTATTATAAACAGAACTGTGGCACTTAAAGACAGCTGGGCAAAAATAAATAAATAGGGAGCCTATCAATTTTAAACTTCGAATATCGAAAGGAATAACGACAATGAATTTTGAAAAATATATGACAAAACGTGCAAAGCCTTTGCACGCATCGGGAATAAGAGAAATGTTCAAGCTGATGGCAGACCCGGCTGTGATTTCACTTGCCGGAGGTTCTCCTGACCCTGACCTTTTTCCTAAAGATGAGCTTGCAGAAATTGCGGCTGACATTTTAAAAAGGAGCGGGAAGCAGGCGCTTGCTTATGGAACAACTGACGGATACGGACCATTAAAAGAGGAGCTTTTAAAAAGAGCGGCAGCGATTGGCTCAGCAGGGAAAGACGATAAGATTATAATTACAACAGGCGGTCAGCAGGGGCTTGACCTTGCAGCCAGAGTTGTCGTGGAGGATGATGAGGACATCGTTGTTGAAGCACCAAGCTTTGTTGGTACACTAAATTCCCTTAGAAGTGTGCGTGCAAATTTAGTCGGCGTACCTATGGATACAGACGGAATGAATATGGAAAAATTAGAGGAAACCTTGAAAAATCGCAAGGTAAAATTGATTTACACAATTCCGAATTTCCAAAACCCTACCGGAATTACAATGTCGCTTGAAAAAAGAAAGAAAATGCTTGAGCTTGCTAAAAAATACGATTGCCTGATTATGGAGGATAATCCATATGGTGATTTGCGTTTTGCAGGCGAAAATGTATCGACGATTAAGTCACTCGACAATGAGGGAAGAGTTATTTATGTAAGCTCAATGTCAAAAATTCTGTCTCCGGGACTTAGAATAGGCTATATCGTATGTGCAGCAGAGCTTTGCGATAAAATTGAAATTATGAAACAGGTGAACGACGTTCATACTCCGTGCCTCACGCAGATGATTGCATATGAATTTTTGAAAAAGTGCGATGTAGAGGCACATATTAAGAAGGCGTGCGATGTTTATGGAAGAAAGTGCAGATTTATGCTTGAGTGTATGGATAAATATTTCCCTTCAGGTGTTGAATGGACAAAACCGGAGGGCGGACTTTTCATACACGTAACCTGCCCTGATACCATTGATGCAGCAGAACTTTCAATCGAAGCAATTAAAAAATATAAGGTGGCATTTGTGCCGAGTAATAACTTTGCTACCGATATGGAGAAAAAGACAAGCTCATTCAGGCTTAATTATTCGACAATGCCTGAGGATAAAATTGAAGAAGGTATTAAAGCAATCGGTGCTATGCTTTCTGAGAAACTGAAATAACAGGAGATTTTTGAAAATGGACGAAAAAAGAACGATTTTCTCAGGGGTTCAACCTTCGGGAAATATAACATTGGGAAACTACTTAGGTGCAATTAAAAACTGGGTAGGATTTCAGGATGAATATAACTGTATTTATGCGATGATGGACGAACACGCAATCACAGTTCGTCAGAATCCGCAGGACTTAAGAAAACGTACACTTGACCTTTTAAAGATTTATATTGCCTGTGGTATTGACCCTGAAAAGAGCCTTTTATTCATTCAGTCGCAGGTTCCGGCTCACGCACAGCTTGCATGGGTTTTAAACTGCTACACATATATGGGCGAGCTTTCAAGAATGACCCAGTTTAAGGATAAAAGTTCAAAGCACGCGGATAATATAAATGCAGGACTCTTTACATATCCTGTGCTTATGGCGGCAGACATTCTTCTTTATCAGGCAGATTTAGTACCTGTTGGAAAGGACCAGATGCAGCATATTGAAATTACGAGGGATATTGCAGGCAGATTTAATGGGATATATTGTCAGGAGGGAAATCCTGTGTTCAAAATTCCGGAGGGTTTTTTGCCGAAGGCGGGAGCTAAGGTTATGAGTCTTGCCGAGCCAACAAAAAAGATGTCAAAGTCTGACGAAAACCCGAAAGCATATATTTCACTTTTAGACGATATGAACGTTATTGCAAATAAGATAAAATCGGCTGTTACAGACTCAGAGGGCATCATTGAATACCGCCCTGATGACGATGCAAAAGCCGGAATTAACAATCTGCTTACTATTATGTCGGCAGTTACCGGCAAGGACATTGAAAAAATAGTGGCAGAATATCAAGGAAAGGGCTACGGTGACTTCAAAAAGGATGTCGCAGAGGCTGTTGTTGAGGAAATAAGACCAATCAGAGAAAGATATGACGAGCTTTCAAAAAGCAAGGATTATCTTGTTGAAATTTGCAATAAGGGTGCGGAAAGAGCAAATGCTATTGCAGCAAGAACAATGAACAAGGTCTATAAAAAAGTAGGATTTGTTATTTGATTTAGAGGAAGAATTATGAATACTAAAGAAGTAATATGTTTAATTCTCACGTGTGTTGTGGCATTTGCATTCAGCTTTGCGGCGACCCCTATCGCATACAGGCTCGCATTTAAGATTGGAGCAGTAGATGTCCCGAGGGATAAAAGACGTATGCACAAAAAGCCTACACCGAGAATTGGAGGCTTAGCGATAATTTTTGGATTTTTAGTTGCGATTTGCTGCTTTGGAAGATTAACGAGAGAGCTCACAGCCATTCTCTGCGGAGCAGCAATAATTGCGGCGATGGGATTTGTGGATGACTGCAAAAATTTAGATGCAAAGCTGAAATTTGTCATACAGATTATAGCGGCTTTGGTTGTTATGATTGGCGGGAATATCCGCATAACTGTGTTTACAAACCCGAACATTTTTTCGGATAGCCCGTATCTTGTCCTTCCGTGGTGGCTTTCAGGTATAGCAACGATTATCTGGATTGTGTTTATCACAAATGCGGTAAACTTCATTGACGGTCTTGACGGCTTGGCGGCAGGTGTGTCTGCGATAATGTCGGTAAGTCTGGTGTTTGTGGCTGTCAGAATGGGCGAGTATCCTGTGGCGGTTATAGGACTTGCACTGATGGGTGCATGCTTTGGGTTTTTACCATTTAATTTTAATCCTGCAAAAATATTTATGGGTGATACAGGCTCGACATTTTTGGGATTTATTCTTGCAACCTTGTCAATTCAGGGAGTGTTTAAAAGCTACGCGGTTATATCCTTTGCAGTTCCGCTTTTGATTTTAGGACTTCCGCTTTTTGATGCGATGTTTGCTATGATAAGAAGAATTTATCACGGTCAGAGTCCGATGACGGCAGACAGAGGACATCTTCATCACAGGCTCATTGATATGGGTTTTTCACAGAAGCAGACTGTGTTTATTCTATATGCAATAAGCGGAGTTTTGGGAATAACAGCAGTGCTGCTCGCTGAATATGGGACCTTGAGAGCATTGATTTTATTGATAACAGTTCTTGTATTTATATTAGTACAGGGCTTTGCACATAAAAATCCGCTTGCAGAGGAAGAAAATAGCGAGGAAGAAAAGGATTGATTTGACGACTATACACCTTAGAGATGTCTTTAAGGTGTATTTTTATATGTGTAGGAATTTGCATATTTCCTATTATATAAAAATACAAGTTGAATGTCCGTGTAAAATTTTTGCTTTGTCAAAATGCATATGGGCAAACAAGGCGCTATTGCTTCGGCTGCTGCCTACGGCGAGCGGCATAGCTACTTTGTTCTATTAACTAAGTGTAAATCTTTTATTAACAATCGTAAAAAGCAGTTGACTTTCATATATTTGCGAAATATAATTAAGCTATAAATTGATTTTGGAGGAAGAAATGGAAAAGGGAATACGAAAGATAAACGTAGGATTATCGGAAATTCCGCCGGATATTGACAAGCTGTTTGCACCGGCTGGGCAATTCCGTGAATTTATGATGATGTACTCTTCGGCGATTAAGGAAGTAAGGACAAAATTTGAAATATTAAACGATGACCTTTCGGTTACATACAACAGAAACCCGATTGAAATGATAAAATCGAGAATAAAATCTCCTAAAAGCATCATTGATAAAATGCAACGAAAGGGAATTGATATTAATATGAATTCGCTGATGTATTATATCGAAGACGTGGCAGGTGTGCGTGTTATATGCTCTTTTATAGAAGATATTTATGAAGTTGCAAATATGCTTGTCTCGCAGGATGATATTACCTTGGTGAGTGTTAAGGACTACATAAAAAATCCCAAGCCGAATGGATACAGAAGCTATCATATGATAGTAGAAGTGCCGGTGTTTTTTGCAAATCGCAGGCAGAATATGAAGGTAGAGGTGCAGCTTAGGACTATTGCGATGGATTTCTGGGCGAGTCTTGAACATAATATGAAGTACAAAAAAGAGATTGAAGGCTCGGAAAGGATAGTTTTAGAGCTGAAGGATTGTGCCGACAAGGCAGCGGCACTTGATGAAAAGATGCAGGAAATAAATTATACAATATCAGACCTTTAAAATTAAAACGGAGTGCAAAATCGCACTCCGTAAATTTTTTAGTTATTTTTCTCAGCACTTAGTTTCTCAAGAAGTTTCTCAATTCTCTTTGCAGGAACAAGTAAGCTACTGATAGTTTCGTCGTGATTGAGTGTGTTGATAAGAAGTGAAATGTATTTTGACATATCAACTTCACAATACCATTCTCGCTCAAAAAGTTCAGGCTGGCGATAGATAAGGTTTGTAGTAAACACCTTTGTGATTTCGCCTTTTTTATATGCTTCATCAAACTTTTCAAGGCCGTTGCAGAAAAGACCGAAGGCTGTGAATATAAAGATTCTTTTAGCACCCTGTTCTTTGAGCTTTTTGCCGATGTCAAGAACTGACTCTCCGCTTGAAATCATATCGTCGATAATCATAACGTCCTTGCCCTTAACGTCACGACCTAAATATTCGTGCGCTTCAATAGGGTTTTTGCCGTCAACGATTACTGAGTAATTTCTTCTTTTATAGTACATTCCGAGGTCAAGACCCAAAACTGAAGAATAGTACATAGCCCTCTTCATTCCGCCCTCGTCCGGAGAAATTACTATTGTATCCTCCTTGTTAAAGGAAATGTCCGGAACCTGTCTTGAAAGGGCTTTTATCATCTGATAAGTTGTCTGAACATCATCAAAGCCTGATAGTGGGATAGCATTCTGAACTCTTGCATCATGTGCATCAAATGTAATGATATTTGAAACACCCATATTTACAAGTTCCTGAAGTGCCATAGCACAGTCGAGAGATTCACGTGTTGTGCGGCGGTGCTGTCTGCCTTCATAAAGCATTGGCATAACTACAGTAACACGTCTTGCCTTACCTGAAATTGCGGCGATAATTCTCTTTAAATCCTGATAATGGTCATCAGGACTCATACGATTTTCCACCCCATACATTGTGTATGTTATTCCGTGATTAAACATATCGCAGATGATGTAAACATCATGACCGCGGACGGTTTCATTGATAACACATTTTGCCTCTCCTGAACCAAAACGCGGACATTTGATATGTGTTATGTAGCTTTCCTCGTTTTCGTATTCTTTTCTGAATTGGCGAAGATACCAGTCAATCTTGTCAGTAATCTCCTCGCAACCACGCATACTGATAATACTTAGCTGACCATAAATAGGCTTGTTTGATGATAGTTCCATAAGTTCCTCCTGCATTTTGTAAAACATACTTCTTATTATATTTATATCATATTACGACATTTTTTTCAAGTGCAAAACCGACCTTTTTTATGATATTAGCAATCTTTACAAATTTAATTCGCATATTTTCTTTCATTTATACATATTTTTGATACCATGGTTTGATAAAAATTTTAAGACTATAAGGAGTAGGATTACTTCGATTGGAAATAATAACATATTTTTGATAAAGTGCTGAACTAAGTAAAAAATATAACCCTTGCTTGAGATTATGGAAAGCCACAGGGAGTTTAAAAGAACATTAGCAAATCCACTTACCAAAAGCTTTGATAAAGAAATTCTTATAATGAGATTTGAGCTTTCTTTGTCATAAAGAAATAATCCGAATATAAGACCGGAAAGCATTTGTGTTACAGTAAAGCCTGGGAAATATGCTCCTTGCGGAAATAAGAGCGACCCGACAATGTCGCCTACAGCCCCCACAAGCATTGCAGGAACAGCTCCAAAAAGCCAGCCGGCAACAGCGAGAGGAATAAATGTAAAAGTTATACGAAGCTGTGGCGTTAAATGAAGCTTTAATGCATAGAGTGCAACAAATAGTGCGGCAAGTACCGCAGAGGCACATAAAATCCGCGTTTTTCTAAGGCTTTTGGCAGACTCCTTGAAATTTTTAAACATAAAAAACACCTCCAATTAATAAGTGCTACTAAAAAAGAGGTGTTTTATTAATATCCTCTGATTTGGCAGCGGGATGCAAATTCCGTACCGCAAGCTGCTTTTATGCTTTTCGTCCGCATGACAACTCCCCGTTCATGCCGGCACTTTACGCACGGAATCCTACTCTGCAAATTGTTATGAACTAATTATATATCAATATGATTAAAATTGCAACAGATTTTGGAAAAAAAGTGGGTGGTGCTTGACATAATCTTCGGAATATACTATAATTAAGTTTGTCGGACAAATGCAATTATATACGTCCGAAGCGATGAACCGGCTCTTTTTTAGAGCCTTAAATTTAAGGAGTATGTCAGATGACAAAAATAGTAGGAGTAAGATTTAAGCCTGTCGGAAAAATATATCATTTTAATCCTGCAGGGCTTGATATAAATGTAGGCGACAAGGTGGTTGTGGAAACAGCCAGAGGCATTGAAATGGGCGAGGTTGTTGTAGGAACGAAGGAAATTCCTGAGGAGGAGCTTGCAAAGCCTCTTAAGGATGTAATTAGGATTGCTACTGCAGATGATTTCAAAATAGTAGAGGAGAACAAGGTTAAGGAAAAGGAAGCTTTTGATATTTGCTGTGAAATGATAAAAAATCACGGCATTGAGATGAAGCTTATTGAAGTTGAATATACATTTGACAGAACCAAGGTTCTTTTCTATTTTACGGCAGAAGGAAGAGTGGATTTCCGAGAACTGGTAAAAGACCTTGCCAATAAATTCAGGATAAGAATTGAACTCAGGCAGATTGGTATAAGAGACGAGGCAAAGACCTTGGGAAGCATCGGAATATGCGGCAGAGAGCTTTGCTGCTCAAGATTTTTGGGTGAATTTGCACCGGTTTCAATTAAGATGGCAAAGGAACAGGGGTTGTCTTTAAACCCTACCAAAATATCCGGTATATGCGGCAGACTTATGTGTTGCTTAAAATATGAGCAGGAGACTTATGAAGAACTTTTGAGAGTTACTCCAAGGCAGGGCTCTTTAGTGGAGACTCCTGACGGACGAGGAACTGTTGAATATATTGACCTCTTAAAAGGACTTGTAAAGGTTCGCATCGAGCAGGAGAAAGAAGCTGCTCTTAAAGAGTATAAAGCAACCGATATAAAAGTGTTGAAAAAGGGCAAAGAAAAGCATATTGACGAAAAAAATGACGAAGAAATGCTAAAAGCACTTGAAGATTAAATTAATCTGTGATATAATGTTTTTTGAAGATGCTGATTCGTTTTGGTCGGCATCTGGGAAATAGTGCATAAAGCTTATGTTTTGTGAGGCTGTATATATGCATAAATCATTCAGGGAGGTGTATCAAATGGCTTACAAAATTACTGACGATTGTATTGCTTGTGGTGCTTGTGCAGGTGAATGTCCTGTAAGTGCTATTACAGAGGGCGATGCTAAGTATGTTATCGACGCAGATGCTTGTATCGGTTGTGGTGCTTGCGCTGGTGTATGTCCTGTAAGTGCTCCGGTTGAGGACTAATTTTAAGAAATAATGCTGCTGATAATGGATTTTAAGTCTGTTGTCAGCAGTATTTTTTTGTTCAAAATCAACTTTCGTGTGACAATATAAACGAGTATCAGACACACACTTCCAAAATGTGACATATTAAACATATTCAGAACAAAAAAGAAGTCGAAATGCCACGAATATTGCCTGCTCGTGCGATATAAATAACTGGATTTTCACTACATTTTGTATTATAATTTTATGTGCAGGATGAAGGGGGTGCGGTTTTGAAAAAAGAATTATTTGGTGAGATTTGTATGGGAAATGAAAAAGATGTACCTTGCAGAATAAAGCTTACATATTATCTCCTGACAGATAGTGTCAGCGAAGAATACTGTGATTTGAAGGTGTACGGGGTTGAGATAGATAAAGAGGAAAAGGAAAGGAATGGCTTGTGGTTTAAGGAAAAGAAAATTGTGAAAGACTTATTCTTCAAAAGGGAAGAGGCGGTGACCTTTCTTCAGAAAATTTATGAAAGTAAGGTTGTGCCAATGGGTCTTAGGTATGTTATAAATGATTATATAGGAGAGCAGATACAGCTTTGTAATACAGAAAAAGTGTGAGGGGTGCATAAAATGCACCCTGTTTTTTTTGTGCATTTTACATAAATTTTGGCGATTTATTATTTTATCACTTTACAATACTAAAGTGATGTGTTATGATATGAGCATAAATTATTAATTTTGAAAAGGAGAAATTCAAAAATGAAAAAATTATTAGCAATTTTAATGGCAAGCACAATGCTTTTCTCAATGTCAGGTTGTGGGGAAAAGACAGAGGATGAGCTTATAATTGGTTATACAATTTATGAGCCGATGAATTATATGGGCGATGATGGAAAGCTTACAGGTTTTGATACAGAATTTGCAGAGGCTGTATGTGAAAAGCTCGGTGTAAAGCCTAATTTTGTTGAAATTAACTGGGATACAAAATTCACTACACTTGATGCAGGAACGATTGACTGTATCTGGAATGGTATGACAATCTCTGATGAGGTTAAGAAAAACTGTGCAGTTTCAAAGGCTTATGTAAAGAATGCTCAGGTTGTTGTAATGGCAAAGGATAAGCTTGATAGCTATAAAGATGCAGCAAGTATGAAGGATCTTAAGTTTGCAGCAGAAGCAGGCTCAGCTGGTGAGGCTGCAATCAAGGATAACGGACTTGATGCAAACTATACACCTGTTGCAGCACAGACAGATGCACTTTTGGCTTTGGCAGGCGGTCAGGTTGATGCGTGCGTAATCGATATTACAATGGCAAAGGCTTCAACAGCAGAAGGAACAAGCTATGCTGATTACGGATATGCAGTTGAGCTTACAACTGAGGAATATGGTATCGGCTTCAGACTTGCTGATGAAGAACTTTTGAACAAAGTTAACACAGCGATTGATGAACTTGCAGCTGACGGAACAATGGCAGAGCTTGCTGAGAAGTATGGACTGAATCTCGCATTTTGATTCTTAAAAAAGTTCAAACATTAATATGAAAAGGCAGATTTATATCTGCCTTTTTGGTCGGTTTAAATAAATTTTAAAAAGGTGTAATTATGCAATTATTTACAAAGGTTACGTTGAGTCTTTTAGAGGGCTTAGGGGTAACTCTCAGGATTTTCTCCCTGACACTTATTATGGCACTCCCTTTAGGACTTATAATTTCACTTGGCTCTATGAGCAAGTTTAAAGTAATTAAATATCCCATAAAAACTCTAATATGGATAATCCGCGGGACTCCGCTTATGCTCCAGCTTATAGTTTTTGGCTTAGGGCCAGGACTTTTGGGTATACGCGGAATGAATATGTTTGTGGCGGTAATCATAGCATTTGTTCTAAATTATGCTTGTTATTTTGCAGAGATTTTTCGCGGCGGCATTGAGAGTATTCCAAAAGGTCAGTATGAAGCAGGTGCGGTTTTGGGACTTACCAAAACGCAGGTATTTTTCAAGATAATACTTCTTCAGGTTATAAAGAGAATTATTCCGCCGATGGGAAATGAGTTTTTGACATTGGTAAAGGATACGTCCCTTGCAAACACAATTATGATTTATGAAATCACGTGGAATGCAAAACGAATGATGAACAGCGAGCATATTTTGTGGCCGCTTTTCTATTCGGGAGTCTTTTATCTCATTTTATGCGGAATACTGACACTTGTTTTTAACTACATAGAAAAGAAACTCGACTATTATAAAGGATAAATTTCGGAGGAAGGTTGTTTTATGGCTATTTTAGAAATTAAAAATATGATGAAAAGCTTTGACAAGACCGAAGTTTTGAAGGACGTTTCCTTTTCTATGGAAAAAGGCGAGGTTGTATCAATAATAGGTTCTTCGGGAAGCGGAAAAACTACTCTTTTAAGGTGCATAAATTTTCTGGAAAAGGCAGATAAAGGGCAGGTTGTTTTAAACGGTGAGGTTATTTTTGACGGAGAAGAACACAAAAAGATGTCAAACGAGGAAATACGAAAGAAGCAACTCAATTTTGGATTTGTTTTCCAGTCATTTAATCTGTTCCCGCAGTATAGCGCACTTGAAAATGTAGTGCTTGCACCGAAGCTTTTGGCAAAGGAAAGACCTGATTTTAAACAAAACAAAGAACAAATCTATGCAGAAATAGAGGAAAACGCAAAGAGGCTTCTAAACAGCGCAGGACTTGAAAGTAAATATAATAACTACCCGTGTGAGCTGTCAGGAGGTCAGCAGCAGAGAGTTGCTATTTGCAGAGCACTGGCACTAAATCCTGAAATAATGTTATTTGACGAGCCAACGTCAGCTCTTGATCCGGAGATAACAAACGAGGTTTTGAAGGTTATAAAATCTCTCGCAGACCAGAATATGACGATGATTATTGTGACTCATGAAATGGCTTTTGCAAGGGGAGTTTCAGATAGAATTATTTTTATGGATAATGGAGTAATTGCAGAAGAGGGAACTCCTGATGAGGTCTTTACAGCTCCAAAAAGCAGACGACTTCAGGAATTTTTATCAAATGTAAGGATGTAAAAAAGCTTTTGATGGAAGCCTCGCTTACGGGTATGGGATTTTGGTAGCAGTTTTGTTATTCCGGAAATTACAACTGAAAAGTAGTAATTTCCTACATAATAAAAAAGGCATCTGTTCATTGTGAACAGGTGCCTTTTTAGTCATATGCTAAGAACTACTATTGCAAGTGTACCCAAAATCAAGCCGATTACCTGAGTAAGAGAAAGCTTTTCTTTGTAGATAAAGATTGACATTGCTGCAGATGTTATAATTCCGCCTGCGGATATTATCGGAAAGGAGACGGATGCAGGCATTCTTAGTGCCAGAAGTATTACAAACAGATTTACAAGTCCGTTCGCAAGGCCGCATAGTGCATACCATATGAATCCCTTTTTTAAGTTAGTCCCCAGATTATTTTTTTCGGAGAATATAGCAAAAATGAATAAAGAAAGTGCTGTGATTATTAAGGATATAAACATAAATTCATTTTTGTAAAAACCATTATAGTCCAGTTGCTGAACTCTTTGCACTGTTGAACAGGCGCCGTTACCAAAAAATGCCAAGGAGACGTAAATTATCCAGGTAAAAGATATCTGCCTTTCCGCTTTCTTACCTTCGCAGTTAATCAGAAACAGGGAAACCAAAAGTAATCCTATTCCAAAAAATAGCGTCAGGCTTATTTTCTCGCCAAGAACCATTATCCCGTAAAACGATGGAATGATTAGTGAATACGACGTGATAAGCGATGTAAGAGAAAGTGAGCCTGTATGAAGCGCGAGATAGCTTGTTACAGTCGATAATGTGTAGAAAAACGAAAACAATATGGAGTAGATAAGTAGAACGGGAGGAATGCTTAAAAGTCCTTGCTTTGTTGGAATAAATACCAAAAGTGCGAATAATGCAGTTGCGGCAGAAAAACTAAATACTCCGTTTGGTGATTTTTTATCACATTCCTTTTTGCAAATCTGCTGAAGTGCGCAACCCATAATGACGGCAGTTAATAAAATTGTGTTCATACTTTTTCTCCTAAGTAATTAATTAAAAACTTCAAACCCTGCAAAAGAATAAGGTGGCATTTCTGAAAGGAAAACCTTATTACCTTTTAATTCCCCTGTGCAGTTTATAAATTTGATTTTTTTATATTCGCCGTCAAGCTCAACCACAGGATTGTCGATTGAATCGGCAAAAATGTTCCAAAGTCCAACAGCCATTGCGTTCTCGTTCTTTTTAGTAAGAATGTAAAGGTCGGGATTTTTATATGAATATGCAGGAAGTCTTTTGCCACCCGAAAGCCATACAACTGACTCGGAAATTTGTTTTGAACGTGCATAACTCCTGAAAAGGTACTCACTGTTGAAATACATATTAAATGTAAATACAAGGAACCTGTAGCCTTTGTCATTTTCATAGAGATATGCGGCAGGAACTTCCTTTTCTCTTAAAGAATAGTTCGATTTGTTTATAACAAAAGTGCTTAAAATTTTTGCATTGTTGCTAACTGTTACTTTATAAGCTGTACCCGGAGGGGTAGCGCCTGTTCTGTGGATATTAACATATTCGTTAGTATTGCAGAAATATTCTCTTTCGGCATCTATTTTGTTGCCTACTTTTAAAATACCGGTGTCTATTCCTTTTTCAAGTAGGATTTCAGCGGCTCTGAAATCTATTATAAGGCCGTTTTTAAAAGCACTCTCGGGTACATATTTTATATTCTCACCAAATGCTACACCACAAATCCCATCACCTTCATATGTTGTGGGAATTGAACAATCAGTCATCATTCTTGCAGCAGGAGAAAAGAAAATGTTTTCTATTTTATAGCTGTTTTCTACTTCTTCCGGAATTTTCATATCGGCAAGCTTGTTCATTGACTCATAAATTCTTATGCCAGAAGCTGTTTTGTCTCCAAATGAGGAATCTATTGCCTCGTAAATAGGCATATTTTTGATATGCTTGTCAATATATCCGCGTTCGTAGTCAGTTGTAGAGAAGTAGTCAATAGCATATTTTATAATACCATCAGTAGTTCCGTCGGCACGAAGTGCCATATCAAAGATTTCAAGATATGACGAAGGACAGGTATATCTCGGTCTTGGCCATACATCGCCCTCAGACATAATTTCAATTCCGTCGCCACACCAACTTCTTTCCATTCTTTCAAGTTCAATGATGTGCTGAAGTCTGTTGTCCCAACCTTTGTTAACTGCCCAATAAGGCGCACCAATAAGACGCAGGAGTGGCTTTGTGCTACCGGCAAGAATTCTTGCGATTGTCGCAGAATCAACGCCGTCGTTGTCCCATAGTGACATACATGAGCATACCGCAAATCGTATTTGCGGATTAACTTCGTCAAGACATTCGCGGGAAAAACGTGCAAAATCCTTTAATGAGTCTCCATTTACCTTTAGCCAAGCATCGCGATATTTATTTTTTTCTCCGCTAATTGCTTTTTGTTGAAACTCTTCACGGGAAATATCTTCTCCAAGAATATCTCTGATTTTTTTCATATGTATATCGCAAGTACAAAGTATCCCATCACCTGTGAAAAATCCGTATCTGTAATCGTCGTCATACATAATGATATCAACACCACATTTAGCAATGTTTTTAATGTGTTTATGCATAAATTTTTTATATTCGGGGTCTAATGGACAGGCGAAATCGTTTAAAGCATTCCCATTTGATGCCGTCATCTTGGTAAAGTTGTTTTCACCGGATGCCCAAAATGTCCACATCCAGGCACCAACCTCCAATCCGTGCTTTTTGAAAAATTCACAATATTCTTTTATTAATATAAGTTCTTTTGCTTGTTCAACTTCATCGGTATTTCGCGGACCAAGTCCTAAAAAAACCCTTTCGGCTCCTATCCTTTTAAGCTCGCAAAGTAGTTTTTCTTTCCCGCCGCAATGCTCGACGGTTGGCAGATGTATAGGTACAGATATTTTATACATAGTGAGGACCTCCGTGTAATTGTTATATGAACATTTTATCATACTTGCCCCCAAAAACAAGTAATTATATTCCCTGTTTTTCTAAATATATTCCCACAAAACGAAATATATTGACAAAAAATGTTGTGGGGTATATACTGAATTTGGGTGATTCAGGTGATTATTAATTATGATGTTCAAAAAATCAATGCCGCATTGAAGGCATTTTATAATGCGACGGGAATAAATATATCACTTTTAGATAAGGATATTTTACCGATTAGCACAAATCCAATCACACATAATAAGTATTGTCAGGCGATACATAAAAATAACGAAATGGTATGCAGGATATCGGATAAGGTGTTGATTGAAAGGTGTAAAAAGAGCAAAAAGGCTGAAATGCACGTATGTCATGCAGGACTTATTGATATAGCAGTGCCGGTTTTGTATGAAGGTGATATTCTTGCTTACATAGTACTCGGTCAGATGAAGAATTCAGGAGATTTTTCGCTTGTCTGGGAACGTGTAAAAAATCTTGGACTTGGTTTTGAAGAAATGGAAAAATATTATAAAGAGTTATCATTTTTTGACAGCGAGAAGATAGAGAGTGTTGAAAAAATTGCAGTAATGCTTGCAAGGTATCTGTTGCTTGAAGATATGTTAAAACCTGACTTTAATATAAATATGAAACGTGCAACAGATTTTATAATAGAAAATATGGATAAAAATTTGACCGTTTCTTATATTTCAAAGAGTGTGAATTTATCGAAAAGTGCGCTTTATAGGAATTTTCATAGTTGTTTTAACTGTACAGTAAGTGATTATATAAATAGGGTGAGGATAAAAAGAGCAGAAAAGCTTTTAAATGAAACAAGAATGTCGGTTGAGGAAATTTCGGGATATGTGGGGTTTTCAAGTGCGTCATATTTTGGAAGGGTTTTTAAAGAAAAAAATGGTGTTTCTCCATCGAAATTCAGAAATGAACAGAGCAAAAATATACACTGATTTCTTGCACAAAAAATCGGAACAAGTCAGGCTTGTTCCGACGTGGTCGGGATGACAAGATTTGAACTTGCGACCTCTTGAACCCCATTCAAGCACTCTACCAAGCTGAGCCACATCCCGATTTATTAGTCACTATGGCATTATAGCATAAACGAGGGTAAAAGTCAAACACTTTACAAATTATTCTAAAAGGATACTGAAATTCAGTATCCTTTTGCTTTAACTGGGTTTATATGTTTCCAAATCCGCCAAAGCCTTCAAAGGGGTTATTGGGGGTGGCATTGTTTGTATAATCCTTACTTTGTCCGCTTATTTCAAGATACATTTGTGCATATGTTGCCTCGATGTATGGTCTTAAAATAAGGCTTCCGAGACAGCAGAATAAATTTGCGGCAAAGTACCACCCTACAAATGATAAGGAAAGCTTTACCAAAGCCCATTTGTTACCAACCATCATTTCTTTACTCTTGCCGATTGCTTTTGATGGTGACATATACGGGTCATCTGCGAGAATGTAGTCCACCATAGAGTATTGAAGCTCTTTAATAAGGCCGGGGATGGAAAAAATTAAAGTCAAAACCGAAAGCCCACTCATCATAGCCATAAGAGAAAGGGCTGATGCTACAGAATCGTTTTGTATTGAAAGAACAAGCTCCTCAATTTTTCCATATAACCCGAACTTCCAGAAGCCTATAAGCATAGGTATTAGTCCGAGCAGGGACCAAAGTATAATGTATAAATTTTTTATAAACTGCACTAAAACGATATTTTTGTATCCGTTTTTGAAAGGATACAAAAGATTTTCAAGATTTGTTTCGCCATCGGCTGTGCGTAGCATAAAATACTTAAGACCGACAATAAGCGGAGATGTTACAAGAATTAAAAAAGCAATTCCTGCAATTACTAAAAGTCCGATTACAGCGAAAATTGCTGCTACACGAATATGTGACATATTCGCAAAGTTAATTCCCTGAAGCCTTTGAGTGCTGAAGCCTACACCGCCGCTGCTTGCCAAAGAAACAATGATGCAAGCAATAAGAGTCATAAAAAATGAACGGGATAAAACGGCTTTTGCCCGAGATTTTAATACTTTTCTGTCAAACATAAGTTTCCCTCCGTTTCGTTATAAAGATTATAGCATTTTTTTGTGGTATTTTCAAGTAAATATAAAAGTTTACAAAAAATTAATAAAGCAAATGACAATAATTTAAGGATTATGCAGACTCAAGCGCATACGATTAAATGCATAAAGAGGCAGCGATTGCCACCTCTTTATGCATTTACTTTTTTACTTTCTTTAATTTTTACAATGATTGATGCGAAGCTTCCTGATAGCATCATAAGGCTCCATATTATAATAATTCCGTTCCAGTCAAGGAAGGACATAGTATAGGAGAAGATAATATTTGCAACAGCCGCTATTGCGTAGCCCGAGAAGTCAAGCACACCATTAACCGTTGAGACAAGTCCGCTTTTGCTTTGAGCAGGTATGTAGATACTCCAGAGAATTGTTGATGCAAAGCCTATTGCCATTCTTGCAAATAGCATTAAAGCGACATTTACGATTGGATTTTTTATAAAAATCATTCCTGCAAAGAAGATTGCACCTAATAAGAATGACCAGTTTATCATTTTTAGCTCATTATCCTTAAAGAGCTTTAGAACTGCAAGTGTTAAAAATGGAGCAATGGCTTTTATGACTGTGATTGTTGAAAACAAAACATTCGCAGTTTCCTTTGTATATCCAAGCCTGTCGGTGAAGAAGGTTGGAATCCAAAAGCCGATTTATGAAGCTGAAATTTCCACCAAGCCACCTATAAACATAAAGAATACAAACCTGTCAAGCTTGAAAACTTCAGCGATACTTTTAATTCCTGCTGCTTTTTTCTTTTCGCCGAAGGTTATTATTTTCCTCTTTTCTAAAACTGTAAAAACCAAGTAGACGGCAACCCCGATTAAAGCTGCTATAATACCTGAGATTATAAAGGTCATCTGCCAGTTAAACAAAATAGCTAAAAGGCTTGCAATTAATGGGCCTGCAAAACCGGCAAATGAGAAGAAAACACAACAAGTCTGAGCATATTTTGGAAGAGTGTTTTCTGATATGACTTTTACAAGAGGACCTCTTAACATTGAAAGAGAAAATCCGATAAGTACAAAGCATATTACCTGAAGTGGTTTTATTGGTGCTAAAGCGAATAAAATCGAGACAAGACCGCTTATTATAAGACCGCCGGAAACCATCAGCTTTGGCTTTACAATATCTCCTACAACTCCGTTTATAAGCTGTCCCACAGCATATGCAATCATATATATTGAAGATAATGTGCCGACAAATTCTTTGGTGAATTTTCCGGTCTCAAGCATTGCCGGTGTAGAAACACCCAATATGTTTCGCATATAGTAGCAGGCAATGTAGGAAAATACACTGATAGAGCCGATTAAAAGGGCTTTTTTATATTCGTGTTTGGATTCCATTTTTTGATAGCATCTCCTTTGAAATTTTTGTCAACAGAGGTATTATAGCAGATTAAAATAAAAATGCAAGTAAATTTTGGATTTTCTGTTCTTTTTTTCATTTAAAGTGTTGTTTTTTTTTTTTACAAAAAAGGTACTGCACCATTTGTGCAGTACCTTATATAACTAAAATCAAACGCAGCCCTGAGCCTTCATAGCTTCAGCAACCTTTAAGAAGCCGGCAATATTTGCACCAGCAACAAGGTCATCGCCAAGACCATATTCATTAGCTGCCTTAACTGAGCTGTCAAAAATGTTCTTCATAATTGTTTTAAGCTTTTCGTCAACTTCTTCTGCTGACCACGAGTAACGCATTGAGTTCTGTGACATTTCAAGGCCTGAAACAGCAACACCGCCTGCATTATCTGCCTTTGAAGGAGCAACGATTACACCATTTGCCTTAAGATATGCAACAGCTTCGTTTGTTGTAGGCATATTAGAAACCTCAACGTAGTACTTGATGCCATTTGCAACAATTTTTTCAGCTTCCGGCATATCAATTTCGTTCTGAGTAGCACATGGCATAATGATGTCAACCTTTGTACCCCACGGCTTTTCACCTGCATAGAACGGAACACCGAACTTATCAGCATAATCCTGAACTCTGTTGCGGCAGGATGCACGCATTTCGAGCAGGTAGTTGATTTTTTCATCTGTTGTGATACCGTCTTCGTCATATATGTATCCGTCAGGACCTGAGATAGTAACAACCTTGCCGCCAAGCTCTGTGACTTTCTTAACTGTACCCCAAGCAACGTTACCGAAGCCTGAAACTGCGAAAGTCTTACCCTTAATATCGTCACCGAAGTGCTTGAGCATTTCAACTGTGTAGTAAACTGCACCATAGCCTGTAGCTTCAGGACGGATTAATGAACCACCGAAAGAAATTCCCTTACCTGTCAAAACACCGGTAAATTCGTTTTTAAGTCTCTTATACTGACCGAATAAGTATCCTACTTCACGAGCACCAACACCGATGTCTCCAGCAGGAACGTCAAGGTCAGGACCGATATGTCTGTAAAGCTCTGTCATAAAGCTCTGGCAGAAACGCATAACTTCTGCATCTGACTTACCCTGTGGGTTAAAGTCTGAGCCACCCTTACCGCCGCCCATAGGAAGTGATGTAAGGCTGTTTTTAAATGTCTGTTCAAAACCAAGGAACTTAATGATACCTGAATATACGTTAGGAGCAAATCTGAGACCGCCCTTATATGGTCCGATAGCTGAGTTAAACTGTACTCTGAAGCCTCTGTTTACCTGTACCTTGCCATTGTCATCAACCCAAGGAACGCGGAATGTAATCTGTCTTTCTGGCTCAACCATTCTGTCAATAACGCCTGCCTCAACTAGGTCAGGTCTCTGGTCTACAACAGGTTCGATAGTTTCCAAAACTTCAGTAACTGTTTGGATGAATTCAGGCTCGCCTGCATTTCTTTTCTTAACGTTTTCCAAAACGTCAATCAAGTACTGATTCTTCATAATTAAAACCTCCAATGTTCTCAAAAAAGCATACCAAACATGCCGCTTGAGTATGCTTCTTCTTAATAAGAATATTATAATAGTGTGAAAAATAAATGTCAAGAAATTTTTTTCATAATTTTACAATATTACTGCATAATGTAAATTTACCCCCGAAATATCCTATAATTTGACAAAAATTTTTGTCAAATTGACGAAAAGTGAATGATATCCTTACAGGGAAGTCAGCAGTAATAAATTTGCAGTTTGATTGGCATCAGGGAGCTTTTGGCAATGCGCAGAGATATACTGGTGCTTCAGCTTCTCCGTTTTTTGCATTAATTCTCATTCTTGCAATATCCTTGCCGGTATCGTATTCGTAGATGCGATAGACTATATACTCATCGCCTTTTGAATATTCCATTTGATATACATATCGTACACCATTTTCAATGTATTCCTGATTTCCTACAGAGATAGGGAATTTCCAAAGCGGAAATTCTGAACACTTTTCGTGCGCAAGTATTGCGTTGGAGACCTCAACGCTTACACCTAAGTCGGTAAGGAGAGTATGCTCAAAGTCTCCATATTCGCCGATTGTTGCCTTGCGGTCTATTTTGTCAAGATATGCCTGTGCATACGTACGCTCTTGACGCTTACATTCCGCATAATCGGATTTGGGTGGAGATATAGCACGTTTATGCAGATGCCATGGGAACATTTCCTTTATAGATTCTGTGTACATAGAACCGTCTTTTGCCTGCTCATAATCTATGTAGCTACCTGTGTTTAAAAGTGTAATCTTTGTTGGGATAATGCCACTGCCCGAAACCTTTACGAAATTTCCGTCCTCAAAACCGTACTCGCCGTACATAACAAGTGCGTAAAGTATTGTTTTATCCTCATTCTGCTCTGCATCAAGAATTATATGTCCCTCTGCCTGACATTCGCCTTCAATATATCCACCTTTGTGTCTGTCTAAAATTATTCCGGAAAGCAACTTGTCATAATCTGCCTCAGTCAACTTGCTCTCCTCGTCCTTGTCGGTTGTTACAAAAACCGCTGTAGGACCGTCTGCTCCGCCGATAATTCCGGTGTTTTTACAGGCAACAAGTTCTCCGCAAAAGATAACAAGCAGTGCTATGCCCAAAAGTGTAAATCTGCCGCTTCTTTTGCTGTCTGCAAAGATATTTTCAAAGCGTTTTTTCGTCTGCTTGCCGCTTTCGGAAAAACTTGTGGAAAGTGCAGGTGGTCTAAGATAAAATCTCACGGTAGCCCCTCCTTTAATCTATGATATAGCTGCCAAAACCATTTTCAAGCTCATACCAGGTATCTCGTATGCCGTCGTTAGTATACATTTTGATACTGTCCTCATCAAGCACGCCTTTGGCGACTTTTGCTGTCAGTTTTAAAACATAATTGGAAGTCTTAAGTTGATTGTATTCGTTATAATAAGTATTGTATAGCTTTCGATAATATTCATTGTCATATGTCTCTGCCATTTTTTTTGCGTCCTGTATGTATTTGACTGTATCAGGGTCCTTGTAGTAGTTTCTGTGACGGGCATTCATTATAAATTCAGCTTCAACCATATTTGTTTCTTCATTGAATGTCTCTTTGTAGTTTGAAAGATATTCTACTATTGTGGAATCGTAGTAAGGTTTATATGCCTCGGTATATTTTTTCTGCACATATTCCTTGAATTGGGTGTAAAAGCCACCTGCAGTCTGTTCAAAAGTGTCAAAAATAAGGTTATATGAAATATCTTCTTCCTTTATCCACACACCGTCGATACCACCGGGAAGACTTATGCCACGCCAGTCTCCAAGATATTCATTAATTGTGCAGACCTTGCCCTTAGCTTCGATGTCGTTATTGCCCTTGTCTTTTATCGGTGCATCATACACTGTGTCTGACATAATAATTCCTTGATTTGCTTCGTCAAAGTCAAAGGATAGTAGATTCTTGGAAATATATCCTTCTTGCGCAGGAACATCAGTTACGGCGCGGCGGACATAGTAAAT
Organism: Clostridia bacterium; assembly: GCA_045580145.1. GTDB lineage: Bacteria > Bacillota > Clostridia > UBA1381 > UBA1381 > UBA1738. Next base: position 1,428 of record JAZNNI010000010.1, on the reverse strand, counting down.
ATCGTCGCTATGCTTATAGAGAATTCCTACAAGGTCATTTGCCTTCAAATCACTGCTGTGTGCAGTGAGGGCAGGGTCTAAGTAAAGTGCTGTGTCTTCCGTTGTGACAGCAGTGTTCTTTTCTTCTGTAGGTTTTGAATTTATAAGTATATTGATAGTGCATATAAGAACTATTGCACACATCAAAAGCAAACCTCCCTTATGTTTAACTGAAGGATTTAATATATTTTCAAAGCGCATTTTTGCTTTTTTTCCGCTTTCGGAAAATCTGGTTGATAAAAATGGTACTTTCATTTTTCATTCCCCCTTATAGATTTTAATATGGTAAGAGCATAGTTCTTTTTATAGTCTGTGTCCATACCGGAAATTACAAGGTCGTCACAGGAATATTCGAGGTCGCGGTTGGCACGGTGCACCATAATATAAACAATTGGATTGAACCAATGCACAGCATTTGCAATAACAAGCAGCAACTTATACCATATATCACCGCGTTTTTTGTGAGTAAGCTCGTGCTTTAAAATTATGCTCTTTTCTTCATTTGAATAATTAATTTGTGGCAGCAGTATAATAGGTTTAAAAAATCCCAGCATCATTGGTGAAGAAATTTTGCTGCAAATGTATACACCAGGGATGTCCTCGTCAAGATAAGGTTTTATACGTATGCGAAAGCTGAAATAAACACCAAGGTGGTAAAAAATAAATAAAAGAGTACCGCAGAACCAAGTGAAAAAAATCAGTTCATTAAGCGTGATTATTGGTGAGTAGTCAGCAGAGCTTTCCGATGCATATCCTTTTTCTATGTAGCCGTTATCAGGGAAGTATTCAAGCGGGACACCTTGTGTGCGGAAGACAATCGTTGCTTCTGCGGGAGGTGGTGTTACGGTAATCGGAGCTTTTTCAAATTCAAATCGTATAGGTATTACAAGACGAAGCGCAAGAATGAGCCACAGGACGTATCTCCAATGCGCGCAATAGCGCTTGTCTGTAAGTGGTGAAATAACAAGCATAAGCAGAATAATAACTGATGTTGTAAGCGATATAATGAATAGGTTTTCCATTATTTAGTACCTCGTATAAACCCTTCAAGCTCTTCTAAATCTTTCTTTGTAATACTTTTTCCGTCATATAAAGAGGCTATAAGGCTTGTGAGGGAGCCACGATGCAGTTTATTTAAAAATCCGGCAGTTTCCTGCTTTAAGTAATCCTCTTTTTTTACAACAGGCATATACATATTGTATCTGCCGGACTTTTCACAAGTAACAAAGCCGCGTTCTGAAAGCCGACTTAAAAGATTTAAAAGAGTGGGTTTGACCCAGTTCTTGTGAAGCTTTTCCAGAAGATAATCGGAATTTACCGCTTTCTCTGCTTCCCACAGAACCAACATTATCTCAAGCTCTGCCTCAGGTAATCTTTTCAATTTCATAA
>JAZNNI010000009.1:0-1655 GCA_045580145.1 Clostridia bacterium | reverse complement strand
TTAGAAGTGGTAGCCATCTGTAAAGCTCCCTCTCCGATGTCGAACCCCAATTCCTCGTTATCCGTTATAATCTTGGTAGTCCTCGATACTACCAACAAATTGATAGATCAGAAATTCCCATTGGTTACTTGTTAAAAGCGTTGCTTTCCTCAATTGTCGTGGCATCCTTTTTCGCAAGAGAATGTCATTTGTCGCCAACCTCGCGGCCAGCGGCCAGAGAGTATGAATACTCCCCGGATCGTCTCAAGTATTAGCTATATCATTCACATAGTTATCCTTGTACCGACTAACCAAAGAGACTATTACTGTTATAATGAGCCGTCCGCAGTTTCATCCTACTTGGTCTTTAAACTTACACATGCATGGCTTAATCTTTAACATCAGCATATAATACTGGCAGGATCAACCAGATATGGGATAACCTTTCCCGAAAGAAAAGTCTTCCCTCATCGGTTCCATCTAACCCGACGCATCGGTCACACGAAGCCCGTGGGCATCGATAGTCCAACCCATCACACGGTTAAATTTTTTCCTCCGCCTATCGGTCGCGTGAAGCACATGATAATTCCTTCGAAATCTGAATCGATATATGGGTGAAAAAATTTTTGAAAAAAATTTCCCCCCTATACAAATTCGATTTTGTGAATACAATCACCAGTCCCATCACACCCTTTATCGTTCCCCCGGAACCCATAGCTTGTCCTATACTCGGTTATGAAAACCCAGCACTCCACCCGTATCGGATCCTGTTCCATCCGGTTCTAGTCCACGCGATCCGGATCCAGTCTCATCCGGTTCCAGTCCTTGCAGTCCGAGTCCGAATTCGGATTGCTCCTCCTCCAATCCCAGTCCACTCGGTCCGGATCCAGTCTCATCCGGTCCCAGTCCACTCGGTCCAAATCCTGCTTCACCCATCACCAATACCGAGAATAGGCTAAAATCCAAGTTGCTTCATCGATACATTCTGCCCCGCAGATCCGCCATATCGACTACTGATCTCCAACGGTCACAGTACCAAAAGGCCTGGTCATTCTCATCGGATACATGTTCGTCGGTTCCCCACCTATTCTGAGAAGGACACAATTTTTTTTTGTTCCTTCTCATAGTATGTCCCGAAGGTTGAAGAATCGTGCACAAAAAAATGAACGTGTTTGTCACATTTTTTTTTGAAAAATCGATAGCTGTTTTTGAGTATAGTAAACGGTAGTTTTTTTACTATAAATTATAATAATGTGTTTGCCACGTGTACACCCTAGAATGCCACGTGGCAATTTGTGTTATTCAACAACGTGAAATTTTAACCCTCGATTTTTTTGCTTACGTCGGCGCCACGTTTAAACACGTGGCAATTTGTGTTATTCAAAACCCTAAAGTGCACATTTCTTCCACTCCTTTTTTGCTGACGTGGCACCCATTTGCACATTAGTTTCACTCCACAGATTTTTTGTTATATATTTTTCTGCTGACGTGGCACTCTTGTGCACATTAGTTTCACTCAACACATTTTTTGTTATATATATTTTTTGTATACGTGGCATTTTTGTGCACATTAGTTTCACTCAACACATTTTTTGTTATATATATTTTTTGCCTACGTGGCATTTTTGTGCACATTAGTTTCACTCAACACATTTTTTGTTATATATATTTTTTGC
>JAZNNI010000008.1:0-17859 GCA_045580145.1 Clostridia bacterium | reverse complement strand
ACCAGTCAGATTTTATAGAGTTCCGCTTCTGCTCTTGACGGTCGGAGGAATGTTCAAACGTCATTCCTAGCTCCTTCCGAGCTCATTCTCTGCATCAGCTGAGCCGGACTTGAACAGTTTAAGGACGTGTTGCTTGGTCCCTATATTAAATTTGAGTATACAAAGCTAAAGCCTTGACATTTAAGGCTTTTTTTGATACAATATTTGTGGTAAAATTTGACACACATCGATTACAAGATATCATTTTCAATGATATTTGTCAAGAGGTGTAACAAAAATGACACAATTTTCAAAAAAAATAACAAAACTCCGAAAAGAGAAAAAACTTTCACAAATTGAGCTGGCTACTTCTCTCAACATTCAACAAAGCACATTGAGTACCTGGGAAACAGGTAAGGTTGTGCCGCTAATTACTGAAGTTATCCGACTAGCAAAGCAATTAGATACACCAGCTCAAAAGCTTGTAAATTTAATTATACAAGATATCGTGAAGTAACCGCTTAAGCATTAAAACTTGAGCGGTTTTTTCTTTCTTCAGAAGTCTCCAAGCTCATAAGCGCAGAACGTTTGGCAGCCATTGATACATCACAGTAGATATCAGCTGTTACGCTGATGCTCTTATGACCAAGAAAGGCGCTTACGACCTTAAGAGAAACTTCTGCGTCAAGTAACCTGGTAGCGAAAGTATGTCTAAGTACATGCAAACCACAAGGCTCAAAATTTGCGCGTGAGCAAATTCTGTGCCAATCGTGAAGAATTGTGTTGTAAGATAACCTGTCATCGTTTTTAGAACGAAACAGCGGTAATTTTGGTCGAAATATGATACAATGTCGCATAAGAATATTTTTTAAGCTCGAGCTTACAGGAATTTCTCTAATTCCGGAATCGGTTTTCGAGCCTGCCTCAAGAAATCCTCTGTAATATCTTTGCTCGATTCTTAAGGTCATATTTGCCGGGTTAAAGCTTTCGTTGTTAAGTCCGGCAAGCTCACAAAACCTAAGGCCAGTTCCAAGCAAAGAAAGATAAATATCTGCATAATCTGATTTTAATATTTCAGGATAAAGCTTGTCAAGGTCCGCATCAGAAAGAGCGCGTATGATTTTCTTGCGCATTTTCGGCAGCTTAACTCGTTCAAGTTCCCGGTACTTGACAGAAGCTCCAATCAAATTTGCATTGTCAAGAGCTTCTCTGATAATCTGATAAGTGTGCTTTACAGAAGAACAAGAAAGCCTTGAAGCTAATTCATTGATAAGCTTCTGAACGTCATAAAGTCTTATATTTTCGATATCCCAATCTTCCGGGACATTGTTTATAAAACTAAGGTAAGAGCGGATAGTAGTAGGCTTTAATTCCAAAGCGCGATAAACGGTGTAATATTCAATAATCCAGTTTCTCAAATTCATAAAAAATCATCCTTTCAAGAATTAATTAAATAATTAATATAAAAAATAAAAAGGAGCATAAAATGACAAAAGCAAATCAAAAAACCAAATTGCAAAACCGAAGAAGCTTTATAAGTCAACCGGTTATCCCGGAACGTCTGCCGGCCGGAATTTTCACTTTAAAAAGATTGCTCAAGGTAATGAGATTGTCTCGAGGCTATACTCAAAAGCAAATGGCCGACAGACTTGGTACAAAACGTCAGCACGTGCAAAAATGGGAATATGGAAAAGTTAAACCACGTCCCGAAAGACTTGCACAAATTCTGGAGTTATTCCGATACGAAGGACTGACCGAGGTCATTTACAAATTTTATCACTAAGATCTTCCGGAAGAAATCTGCAGATAAGACTGCAGATTTTTTTGTGTGGTGGCGAAGGCTGATTGCCCGAAAAATAAAAGGAGTTTTTTTTGGTTGGCTTCCTCCGGAGTCGGAAGCCTTTTTTGCGCAATCGGCGGCAAGTGGTGTGGCCTCCGTTTTTCTGCCGCCTCTGCGCTCCACCCGTCGCGCCTGCCGTCTGCTTCGCATCCGTCATCGGAAGCCCTGGAATCGGTATTGCTTCCTGGCGCTCCGCCCCTCCCGGCAATCGTTCGCTGTCGCTCTCTTTGCCTCGCCCTCCCCCAAGCCGGAGGGCGTCGGGCATCAGCCTTCTTTAGTGTAGGTGTTCCCGCTTGCGCTCTGGGCGCCCCTGCGCGCTTGTCGCTCATGATTCCGCTCGCAAACTGCTCGCTAAAAATCGCTCCTCGCGCTTCAGGGGTGCCCTTCGCCGCTGGTGTTGTGCTTTGGTTCCCGCGTTCTTCCTTGCCTTCGCATCCTATCTTGTGCTTTTTCGGATTGCCTTTTCCTATGTGGTTTTCCTGTGGTTGCGGGCAATCCGCAAAAGCATCAAGCCCCGGTGTTTGTCAAGGCATCACCGCTAATTTGCTGAATTGAAGTTAGTTTGCGTTTTGCATTTTTCCTTAGCAAGATTATATCATAATTTGCTGAGCAATCAAGAGCAAGCCAAGTGCGATGCACTCTTGATGGCTCAGCTTAATTATGAATTCTTCGTACTTGCGGAAAAAGGCGCATATTTTTTGCCTGAAAAACCACAGAAAGCACCAATTTTGCACTACTTAAGCACTACGAAAAACCCGTAGAAATGGCTTTAAAACCACACTTTATAGCATATTCATAATTTAACCTGGCAACGTTTCAAACACTGCGAACCGAAGACACAAAAACACATTAAATTTTAGTGTTCTTTTTTACATAAAATTGCAGATTTTTAACACAGGGTGTGGATAAGTCAAAAAGACCGCATAACCAAGCCATTTATAAAGGTTTTTTCGATTTCAAATTGTGACAGACTGTAAATCTGTTGCTTTCAGCTTCGATGGTTCGAATCCATCCTCTCCCACCAGAAATAAAGCATCCTATGGGGTGTTTTATTTTTTGTATAACAAAAAAGCAGGAATTTTATGATTTCCTGCTTTTTGAATATAGCCGTTTGATGAAGCTGATAATTTTTTCAATTAAATCACTATGAAGCTCATATTCGGCACACTCGCGCACAATTATATGTGTAAACTCGCCACAGCAATCGCATAAATCTAAATCCCTTGACATAACATACATACTTTCGTCATCGTTTGTGTCATTGATTTTGTTCCAGCACTTCAAACAAAATTCTGCCATAAGTACACCTCCCTTCTTGTGTTGTTATATACTACTATATACTACTTTATACGAAAAGTAAATATAAAATTATATTTAGTAGTATAATATAGCACAGAGGTGATGGAAAGTGAAGCCATTAAAGCAAAAAGTAAGTATTACTTTGGATGAGGATATAATAAAAGAAGTAAAAATTTTGGCGGAAGATAGCGACCGCTCTTTTTCGCAATATATAAATCTGATTTTAAAAAAACATTTAAATGAGAAACGGGAAAAATAATTTATAATATAACTATAAACCATTCTGGAGATATACAAAAAAATAACCGATGCTTTTGCATCGGTTATTTTAATGTGCAAATAATTAGTTAAGTTCAGCAAAGTACTTAATTGTTCTAACCATCTGGCTTGTGTATGAGTTTTCGTTGTCATACCAAGAAACAACCTGTACTTCGTAAAGGTCATCAGCTACCTTTGATACCATTGTCTGAGTAGCATCGAAGAGTGAACCGTATCTCATACCGATAACGTCTGAAGAAACGATCTGGTCTTCGTTGTAGCCGAAGCTTTCAGAAGCAGCTGCCTTCATAGCTGCGTTGATGCCGTCAACTGTAACGTCTGTGCCCTTAACAACAGCTGTCAAAATTGTTGTTGAACCTGTTGGAACAGGAACTCTCTGTGCAGAGCCGATAAGCTTGCCGTTAAGCTCAGGAATAACAAGACCGATAGCCTTTGCAGCACCTGTTGAGTTAGGAACGATGTTTGCAGCACCTGCTCTTGCTCTTCGGAGGTCACCCTTTCTGTGAGGACCGTCAAGAATCATCTGGTCGCCTGTGTATGCGTGGATTGTTGACATAATACCTGACTGAATTGGTGCATAGTCATTAAGAGCCTTAGCCATAGGAGCTAAGCAGTTTGTTGTACAAGAAGCTGCTGAGATAATCTTGTCATCAGCTGTTAATGTGTTTTCGTTTACGCTGAAAACAACTGTTGGAAGGTCATTTCCTGCCGGAGCTGAAATAACAACCTTCTTAGCACCTGCATCGATGTGAGCCTGTGACTTTTCTTTTGAGCAGTAGAAACCTGTACATTCAAGCACAACGTCTACGCCGATTTCACCCCAAGGAAGGTCTTTTGCATCCTTTTCAGCATAGATTGTGATTTTCTTTCCGTCAACTGTGATTGAACCTTCGCCAGCTTCAACTGTGTGTAAGCCTTCGCCGATTGTTCCGCAGTAACCACCTTGAGCTGTGTCATACTTTAAAAGATTTGCGAGCATTTTTGGGTCTGTCAAATCGTTGATAGCAACAATTTCATATCCCTCTGCACCGAACATCTGTCTGAATGCAAGACGTCCGATACGTCCAAAACCGTTAATTGCAACTTTAACTGCCATGTTAAAATTCCTCCAATACATGTATTTTTGTTTAAACAAGAAAATTAAACCATTCCTTGCTTATCATACTATATTCTACCTCAAATTTGCAAAATATACAAGCCTTTATGTGTTATTTTTTTGACATTTTTTTGTTTTTTGCAAATTTTGCATAAAAATGTATACAAATGTACCAACAAATTATTGATTTATTATATAGAAACTCGCGCGTATAGGGAAATGGCAGGGAAGCAAAGAGGCGGGGTGCTGAAATTTAGGATAGAAGTTTCGTGATTTTTTACTAAAAAATTGCTAAAACTATTCACAAAGCGGGCTTTTGTGATATAATAAAAATATAGATATTGTGATAAGGAGTAATGATTGTGAGAAGGCGGATACCTTTTATCATTGCCACAGCTTTGGCTACTTTGTTTATATTTAATAATTCCCTGCAAAGTGCTGAGATTTCCTCAGGGGAAAGCGGTGTTATAGTTGAATTTATAGAGGGGATTTTGTCAGGGATAGGAATTGATATTCAAAGGGGAGCGCTTGTGACTTTTGTGAGAAAGTCGGCGCATATTGCGGAATTTACTCTGCACGGGATACTGCTTGCAAACTGCTTTGAAATGCAATACAAAAAAAGAGTAATATATATATTGTTTTTTGGTCTTCTGACCGCCTGCATTGATGAATATATCCAGCTTTTTTCTCCCGGAAGAGCGGGATTGGTGCAGGATATTTTCATAGATTTTTTGGGGACTGTAATAGGAATGTTGATTGTGGGAGCTTCGTATAGGCTTAGGAGGAAATAAAATGGACAGGCTTACCAATCTTATCTGGATAGCGTATCTTTTGAATATTGTGATTATCGTTGCCATTGTTTGCTTTAAAAAGAGAAATCCTATTTCCACAATGGCGTGGATTATGTGCCTTATTATAGTTCCTGCGGTAGGCGGAATATTGTATCTTGTCTTCGGCGTAGGGCTTAAAAGCTATGCACAGCATAAGTACAAGAAAAAGTCGGAGCTTAACGAAAATCATATTCTGGAAAGGCAAAAAGAGCTTGCAAGACAGCAACAAAACGAGGACTTGCCTTATTCGGAGATTATAAAGTATTTTTTGGACTGCGACTGTGTTTATTGTGAAAACAACGATGTGGAAATTTTCACCGATGCCAGAAAAAAATACGATGCACTTTTTGAAGATATAAAAAATGCACGGGAAAGCATTAATTTAATGTACTTTATAATAAGAAATGACGTTGTCGGGAATGAGCTTATAGACCTTCTTGCAAAAAAAGCACGAGAGGGTGTGAAGGTGCGCCTTATGTATGACGGATTTGGCTCGATTTTGACACCAAGACGCCTGTTTGACAGATTACGCGCAGAAAAGACGAGTGAGGTGGAAGAATTTTTCCCGGTAAGGATTTTGTCAATGGCGAAGATAAACCACCGAAACCACAGAAAAATCGTTGTTATAGACGGACAGGTAGCATATCTGGGCGGAATGAATATAGGCGACGAATATATGGGCAGAAACCCTAAAAGAAATCTGCCGTGGCGCGATACGCACGTGCGCGTTATTGGCGACTGCGTGGAATATATAATGCGATGCTTTGCTCAGGATTGGGAATTTTCGACAGGGAAAAAAATTGATGTTGCGGTGCAGGAGCCGTGCGAAACGAAAGAAAAGGTAAGGATGCAGATTGTACCGGCAGGCCCTGACACAGAAAATGAAGAAATTAAATGCGGAATTATCCGTATGATTTACAGCGCAAAAAACCACGTATATATACAGACACCGTATTTTGTACCAGATGAGGCTTTTCTGACGGCTGTTCAGACAGCTGCAAGGTCGGGCATAGATGTGCGCGTTATGATTCCGGGGATGCCGGACAAAAAGTATGTGTACCACACAACTATGTCATATGTCGGAGAGCTTTTGGATGCAGGGGTTAAGGTTTTATTGTATCCGGGCTTTATACATTCAAAAACGGTCACGGTTGACGGGAAAATTTGCACAATAGGAAGTACGAATATTGATATACGTAGCTTTCGTTTGCTATTTGAACTGAATGCATTTATGTATAGCCCCGAAAAGGCAGAGGAATGCTATAAAATATTTTTAGATGACGAGTCCGTATGCAAAGAGCTTACGATGGAGGAATATAAAAACAGGGGTATTATGAAAATGATAGTTGAAGGATTTTTCAGATTATTTTCACCTATTATGTAGGAGGGACAGCTATGAAGAAGCTTTTGGTTTTTCTGCTTGCGTTTTGCCTTATGCCTTCTGCCTATGCAAAGGGGCAGTTTTCGGAATATGTGTCTGAGGCATTCGAAAGCGGAATAATTACAGGCGATGAAAATGGTGTCTTTGATGAGGAGAAAACAGCATCCCGCGCGGAGTTTGCAGTTCTGCTGACGCGGTTTCTGAATTTAAGAGGCGGAATAAATGTCTTTTCTGATGTAGAAGAAGGCATATGGTTCGAGGATGCCTTTTCGGCGGCTAATTATCACGGACTTCTCTATGGGTATCAAAATAAGGCAATGCCTTATGAAAAGGTAACGCTTCAGGATGTTGTAACGATTATCGGACGCTACTATAAGGCAAAATTGAATGATGGTGCGGAATATGAGCTTGCCGAGTATGCAAAACCATATTATGTTTACGCAGACCAAAATGGAATTTTTACAGACGGAATAAACAAAGCCCCTGAGCATTTTGCGACGAAGGGCGAAATTCTGGCAATTTTATATAATTATGACAGCATATGCGACCAAGGTGTGCGATTTATTGCCGATTATCCGAGAATTGCGCAGGAAAACAAGTATGGAAAGATAGCTATTGACATAAGAACAAACAGGCCGTGTACGATATATTATGGACTCAGCGAGTCTGGTATTTCAGGGTATACTGAGCAGGAAATTTTGTGCGAAGTAAAACGCGGCGGTGATTTGGTAAGGGCAGAAATAGATGTTGATGCGGATAAGGTATATGACATTTATTTTAAGGCTTCTGCTGAGGATGGAATGGTCAATAAATTTGCGACGATAGAGAATGTTCGGCCGTTTTCAATAAAGATTGGTAATGGAACAAAGCAAAGCCCATACATAATAAGGCAAAAACAGGACCTTTTGCAGATAACACTTAATCCGGCGGCATATTATAGCTTGGGTTGTGATATACAACTTGACGGGGTATGGGAAGGAATACCGGAATTTTCGGGGACTTTGGACGGAAAAGGGTTTAAGATAAGCGGTATGAGGTTTGAAAAAGACCGCGAGGCTGTTGGGCTTTTTAATACCATCACAGGCGGAACTGTCAAAAATCTTACGATTGATGCAAGTGTTGAGTCCAAACGAACTGTGGGAATTTTAGCGGGAATAAATGATGGCGGAAGCATAGAAAATTGTATAGTGACAGGAGAAGTAACTGCAAAAACGAGTATGGCAGGTGGAATTTGCGGGGTTAATAAAGGAAAAATAATAAATTCTATGGCTGCACCATATTTCGTAACTGCCAATTCATATGCGGGTGGAATTTGCGGTCAAAATTTTGGAGATATTGAAAATTGTCTTGCGGCAACAGATACAGTTGTGTCAGATATGTATGCAGGCGGAATTTCCGGCTCTAATGAGGGGGGAAGGATAGAAAATTGCGTTTCTGCGTGTATGACGGTATATGATTCCCTGACACAAAACAGCGGCAGAATTGCTACAAATAGAAAAGACGGTATCACCAGAAACAATTATTTTTACAAGGATGCTGTCACAAATGCGGCATATATTGAGGAAAATGAATTTTCACAAAATGGTTATGATATTGATTGGGACAGTCTTGAGGGTACGGATTTTTATGAAACAGCAGTTGGCTGGAGTGCTAAGGATTGGTCGCTTTCAAAGGATGGGTTTAAATTAATTCACCCGAGCGGCACCTGTGAGCCGAAGCTGGAGCCGGGACGGACAATATATCTTCCAAAAGCGATTGAAACGGCGGAACAGCTTAGGTCGATTGATGATAATGAAGCGGGGCATTATATACTGAAAAGAGATATAACCCTTCGCTTGCCCTGGAAAACAATCTGCACAAGAAACGGTTTTTCGGGAACATTTGACGGGAACGGGCATACCATTTATAATTTGAATTTGAAGAGCGAAACAGGTCTGTTTTCAAATATAACGGGCGGAACTGTCAAAAACCTTACCCTCAGAAATGTATCGGCAAGTACGGGAGCGGGCGGAGCAATGCTTACGGCCTGCAATTATGGATATATAAGGAACTGCAACATTTATGGCAAGATTACGACCAAGAAGACGGGTTTTTTAGGAACTGTTGCTGCTGAAAACTATGGAGAAATTTCGGGGTGTATGGTATATGCCGACATACAAAATGAATATCATAATGTTACTATAGGTGGAATTTGTGCCGAAAATAGCGGAATCGTGATAGGCTCTTCATACCGTGGCAGCATAAATTCAGAAGGAGAAAATGTTGTAATAGGCGGAATTTGCGGTTTTGCAAATGGCGGATATGTTTTTGAAAGCTTTTCAAAGGCGGATATAGTGGCAGACGGAAGGATAGCCTATATCGGTGGGATCTGCGGAATGGTATCGGAAGGGCAGATATACAAATGTTCATCTGTGGGAAAGATTGTGTCAGAGGCAGATAGAAACATTTATGTCGGCGGAGTGTGTGGAATGGCAGAGAATGGTGTGATATATAATTCCTTTAGCACATCCGACATTTTTGCAACATCCAATGCAGGATATTCGGGCGGTGTCACGGGATTTTGCATTGGTACTAATGTGCAAAATACCTACTCTGCAGCAAACGTTATATCCGTAGGGGATATTATCACAGGTGGAATCTGCGGACTTGTGGAAAATGGCTTTGTTATGCAGAATGTGGCACTAAATCCTGCGATTAATGCAGAAGAGAAGGCTGGTGCTGTTGTAGGCGGGATGGCAGAGAGCGAAGTGAGCGATAATTTTGCCTGTGATAAACTGTTGCTAAACGGCACCCATATTGCTGGTAGCGACAAAAATGGTATAATTAAGTCTTTTAGACAGCTGCAAAATATGGACTTTTACTTTAGGCCGGTCGCGAACGGAGGAAGTCTTGGCTGGGGAAATGAAAAGAATGGCGAGGATGTGTGGAAAGAGCCTGACGGCTCGTACAAATTCCCTGTCTTGTCGGGAGTTGACGGACAGGAAAGCATTGAAATGCCGATATATAAGTAAAATAAAAACTGCGGATAATAAAATCCGCAGTTTTTTTGTGAAAAGTTTAGTGATTATGAAATATCTGCATCCCAAAAAGCATCTGCAATTTTTGCAAAGTCAGAAAGACCGAGCTTTTCGCCTCGTACGGACGGCTCGATTGATACCGACTCCAAAATTTCTGATAAGCGCGCTTTGTCTACACTAAAGCCACTTGAAAGACAGTTTAAAAGGGTTTTTCTACGCTGTGCAAAGGCGGCCTTTACGACCTTGAAAAACAGCTTTGTATCTTTGACCGAAGCATTTGGTGTGTCGCAGACTTCCATACAAAGAACGGCAGAATCAACCTTCGGCGCGGGGTAGAAGCTACCGGCAGGAACGATGGTAACAAGACGCGGGTTCGTGTAGTATTGGCAAAGTACACTTATGGCGCCGTAGTCCTTCTTTCCGGGTTTTGCCGAGATACGCTCTGCAACTTCCTTTTGCACCATTACCACTATATTTTTAAGAGGTAGTTGTTCTTCGATAAGGCGTGTTATTATAGGCGTTGTGATGTAATATGGTAGGTTTGCGGCTACACTTATGCGTTTTTCTCCAAATTCCGCTTTAATAAGCTCCTTTATATTGGTTTTCAATATATCCTTTTCTATTACCTTGACATTATCAAACTCCCCGAGGGTATAGTCAAGAATAGGGATAAGGCGGTTGTCGACTTCTACTGAGACTACTTTTTTACCCGTTTCGGCAAGTCGTTTAGTAAGAACTCCGAAACCGGGTCCTACCTCAAGAACACCGTCTTCTATCTCTGCGGCAGCTACAATTTTGTCAAGAACTGATGAGTCTAAAAGAAAGTTCTGTCCCAGCCCTTTTGAAAAGCCAAAATCAAACATTTCGCAAATTTGTTTTATTACCTTAGGTGATGTTAAATCCATATTTTTACCTCTTTAAAAAATGAGGATGATTTAATCATCCTCATTCTCAGTTTAATACATATACTATAGCACTTCTTCTGCCAAATTGCAAGCACTGGCTTCTGGAATTATAGAAAAGGTCAATTTTATTACCCTTTATTGCTCCGCCTGTATCACCTGCGACGCAGTATCCGTAAGACCAGGATTTTCCGTCGTCGGTAGACTCGACATAGAGCTTTGTGCCGTAAGGGATAACCTTCGGGTCAACTGCGATAACTCCATACTGCGCAACTCTTCCGGAGGCGGTTTTTTTGCCTGCAGGAGCTGTGTATGCAGTCGCAGTAACGGTCAATTTCTTTGAGTAGTTAAGCGTCTTTCCGGCATTTGTAACTACCGTCTTTTTGCCTGCGGAAGAAACAGCCTTTGTTCCGACAGCAACCACTTGAGTTACAGGTTCTTTTACTCTGGTCTCGGAAATAACCTCGCGCTTTGTTTCCAAGCCATTTTCTGTTGTAACCAAATAGGTTGTCCGCAAAAGTCCATTGACTCCGCGTGTTTTAATTCTTGTTTTGCCCTTTGCGAGGGTTGGGTCAGAAACCTCTTTGCTTGAAAATGCAATTTCCTTATCAACGGTAACTTCTGACGATAAAACTCTGAAAACGCTGACGTTCATATCTTCAGTAACGAATGTATCAAGCTCCGGCTCGACCCTGTCGGCTTCGCCGAGGGAAACGCCTGCCTCTTCAAAGGCTTCGCGGATAGTCTTTTTCGTTGTTGTTATTATTTCGATATTGCCGTCAATATTAAGTGTAAAGTTTCTTCCTTTTCTTATAACGAGTCTTGCTCCGCTATACAGCTCATCTTCCATAAGCATACTCGCTCTGTCAAATTCTCCGAGAACTATGTTGTTTTCGTCCAAAAATTCGGACACGGTGTTTTGTCTGGTGGTCAGTTCCTGTGTTTTCTCGCTGTCAGCAAATGCATCAACCATAACCAATGTAACCTTTTTTGACTGAAGGTCAATAACGGCACCGGTCAATAGGCTGAAGATGACTACTGACATAAATACGGCAGTAAATCGCATAAGCAGGCTTACGGATTTATTGCTTTTTTTATTAAAAAACATTTTTCTTTCCTCCTATACCTTCCCGCATATTATATAACTATATTATGTCCAAGTCAAGCATTTTATTACAAAATTGTTGCATATCGACGAAAAGGGTTGCAAAAATCTACATAAAAACTCATATTTTTTGGTCATATTGCACTATATTTTTGCCCTGCTAATAATGTGGAAGGTTTTGGCTAATCAATGTTTTTCCCACTTTTTTATTGGAATTTGGGCAAAAATAAAGCAAAAATGGTATAGAATACGCAATATTGTACCATAATAGTCACAAGCAATGATAAAAAACAAATATTACAAAAATGTTAATATTAAAAACACTACATATAGGATATGAAAGGGGAATTTTGGTATGAAAAACACTACTCATAGGGTTGTCATATTAAAAAATATAAATTCGGATATGATTTCGCAGGCGATTTTGTTTTTGAAGGATTCTGCCGAGGAAAATGATACAGGCTTAATACTTGAGGCGGAGCGGATTGTGGAAAAATATATGAACAAAAAAATACCTGTTGAGAATTTAAAAAGTAACTCAAGGCTAAAGATGGGATTTTTGTCAGCAGGAATAGCACTCTTGTGTATTGGGTTGTTTGTTATCCTGCGGATTGTCTGAGTTTCTTCCTATTATATGATAAAAGGTTTTTAATAGAAGTATTGTTAGATGCAATTTCCTAAACTAATTAAAAAGTCTGCGAATAAGGTATCGCAGACTTTTGTGCTGTAAAAATTTTAAATTAATCCTTCTTTTTTTCGTATGCCAGAGAATTTAATTTTCCGTAGATGTCAAAATTTTTGTATCCTGCCAAATAGCCGAGGAAAGATGCAATATATGGTAATATAAGCATAATAATATAGCCAAGCAGCTCAATATTTCCGCGCTCAATTCCGCCAATGGTCTTATAAGGAGAAAACCACATTATTGCGAGGATATTTCCTGTTAATGACCAGCCATTTGAAATATATCCGTCGGTTGTGCCGAAGGTCCAGCTACACTTAAAAATTATTGTAATCAAAATATTGAAGGCTGTCAAAAGGACAGGCAGAAAAATACCTTTGTACCATTTTGATTTAAGGAGTGAACAGCTTTTTTTATCATCTGAAGCTGCGTCAAAGCCCGAATTATAGACTGAAAAGAAGTATGATATGATACCTGCTGCCGAGAAGATATACGAGCCTGCCTTAGATGTCCACAGATTAATTGTTAAAAGCCAGAACATCACAAAGAAAAGTGCTGTTGTGGCATAATTTTTGACAGGTCTTATAAGCTGCCACCAGATGGTATATTTAAATGATGTTTTGTTCATAATATCCTCCTAAAGAAGCCATACACTAAGCTCACGCCTCTGTTCGCGCTTCGGCTCAGGTTGTGGTTCTTCCTTCTTTTGCGCCTTTGGTTTGGGTTCTTGTTTCTTTGATACTTTCGGCTTAGGTTCGTCGCTTTTGATTGGATTTGATTCGGCTACTTTTTTGATGCCAAGGATTTCATAGAGTTTAGTGCGTGCTATCCAGCGCTTCTTTGTCAGCTTTTCAAGGGCTGTGTTAAGGTCATCTTTTGAAAGACCCTTAAAATCCTTGGGCATAATGCCACACAAATCAAATATGTACTGACTGAGTTCTTTTTGAGAAAGGCAATCAAAGTCCTCTATAAACATTGATGTAATAGCTGTGCTTTTTTGCTCACTGAGGGTAAGCTTGCCTGCGTATACTAAGTCGCTATTTGCGGCAGATAGCGAGCAATAAGGATAGTCAGCTTGGCATTTTTGCGAAATCGAATTAACAAAAGCGACAACGGCTTTTAAATCTTCGTCTGTGTCTATAGGCTCGCTTTTAAAGCGGTCATAAAAAAGCTTTCCGATTTCACCGTGGGTGCGGTTAAAATATCTTGCATAGCTTGTGCAAATCGGCTTTAACGCCTTGCCGACATCATCGCCTGCATCAATTACGAGATGCACTCTATTTTTTAAAAGTGTGTAAGCGTAAATTTTGATATTACCATCAGGTATATATCGCTTTAGAGTTTGGGTAAATTCTGCATAGTCCTCTGCCCTGCAAAAAAGCTGATTTACTCCCCTGAGTAATATATGATATATCCCCGTTTTGCTTTGGATTCGTCCTTTTCTTGCCATAAAGCCACCCCTTTATATTTTTTTGAAACACAAATAACTTCAAAACTGAAAATTATTTGTCCCTTAAATATAGTATACCACAAAATTTGACAAATGCAATAGGGACATAAAAAAATTTGCATAATAACCCATAAAACACATAGTAATGTTAATAAGATAATGCATAAAGGATTGATTTATATGAATTTTCACGCTATGACGCCTGAAGAGGCGATAAAGTACATATCGGGGCAGCGCTATGATAATACAGTGAAAAATCGCCTGTATCAAAAGAAAAGACGCAGCCTTTTGTCTCGCTTTTTCTCTCAATTTTCGGATTTTATGATAGTCATACTGCTGATTGCAGCAGGTGTTTCCTTTGCAATTTCATTGATTGGTAAAGACGGGGATTTTTTAGACCCGATAATAATACTTGTAATAGTAGTATTGAATGCAATCTTAGGAGTGGTTGAGGAAACCAAGGCAGACAATGCACTTTTGGCACTTAAAAAAATGTCCGCGCCGAAAGCTATGGTAAGACGTAAGGGAACAGAGATAATAGTCGATGCCGAAGATGTCAGAGTTGGGGACGTTTTGATTTTAAATACGGGTGACTGTGTCAGTGCAGATGCAAGGCTTATAAAGTCAATCAACCTTGAAGTTGATGAATCGGCGCTTACAGGCGAGGCAATGCCTGTGTCCAAGGAAAGTGGCTGTGTGCTAAATGAATTCATACCTTTGGCAGAACGACGCAATATGCTTTTTTCTTCAACGAACGTGACTAACGGAAAGGGCGAGGCGATTGTTACTGCAATCGGGATGGAGACGGAGATGGGAAGAATTGCCGAGCTTATTTCTGCAGACGAGGAGGAGCCTACACCTTTACAAAAAAAGCTGGACAAAACAGGCAAGCACTTGGGAATTGGTGCGCTTATAATATGTGCTGCGGTTTTCTTTTTGGGAATTATGAAAAGGCTTCCACCGCTTTCGATGTTTATGACATCGGTAAGCCTTGCTGTTGCGGCGATACCGGAAGGTTTGCCTGCAACTGTTACGATAGTTCTTGCCATAGGAGTGCAGAGAATGGCAAAGAAGAATGCGATAGTAAAGCACCTGTCTGCCGTTGAATCGTTGGGGAGTGCGACAGTTATCTGCGCAGATAAAACGGGGACACTAACGCAAAATAAAATGACAGTGACTGAGAGCTGGGCAGAGGATAACATTCAGCTTTTTGAAATGGCAACCTTGTGCTGCGATGGAAATACTAATCCGACCGAAAAGGCAATACTTGACGAGGCGAATCGGCTGGGAATAGAGGCAGGGAAGGAGATGTCCAAATCGCCGAGGATAAGCGAATTGCCGTTTGATTCACAGCGCAAGCTTATGAGTGTGATGGTTTCGTATTATGGAAAGAAACGCGTGATTACCAAGGGTGCGCCTGAAATTTTGCTTAAAAAGTGCAGTAATTGTATTGAAAATGGAAAGATATGTGAGCTTAGCGAGAGTAAAAGACGAAAAATTCTGGAAAATGTCAGAAAAATGGGCGAGAAGGCGCTCAGGGTAATCGCAGTTGCATATAAAGACGCGACGGGTATGAACATAAGCGAAAACGGACTTGTTTTTCTGGGACTAATAGGAATGATGGACCCGCCAAGACCTGAGGTTAAAGGGGCGGTTTCAGAATGTATAAAAGCGGGGATAAGACCTGTAATGATTACAGGCGACAATAAAATTACGGCTGCGGCAATCGCAAAAAACATAGGTATTTCAGGAGCGGCTGTATCGGGTGAGGAGCTTCGCACAAAGAGTGACAGCGAAATTTTAGAATATAATATCTTTGCAAGAGTAACTCCCGGGGATAAAATGCGTATTATAAAGGCTTTTAAGAAAAACGGTGAGATTGTAGCTATGACGGGTGACGGGGTGAATGATGCTCCGGCACTAAAAGCGGCAGATATAGGCTGTAGTATGGGTAAAAAAGGAACGGATGTAGCACGTGAAGCATCAGACCTTGTGCTTACAGATGACAATTTTTCAACGATTGTGGATGCAGCAAGAGAGGGTAGGGGCATATTTGAAAATATAAAGAAATCAATTCAGTTTCTCATATCTTCAAATATCGGCGAAGTGATAACGATTTTTGTAGGAATGCTGTTCGGTTGGGAACCTCCGCTTCTTGCAATCCAACTTTTGTGGGTAAATCTTGTCACAGATTCTATGCCTGCTCTTGCGCTTGGAATTGACCCTGTTGATAAAGGGATTATGGAAAGAAAACCACGAAATCCGAAGAAAAATCTTTTTGCAGACGGACTTTGGGGGGAAATATGCATAGAGGGTGGAATGATTGGAGCATTGGCACTTTTGGCATTTTCCATAGGCCATAATATCTTTGATGCACACGGCTCGTGCGAGATAGGCAGAACTATGTCATTTTGCGTGCTGTCAATGTCCCAGCTTTTCCACGCATTTAATATGAGGAGTGAAGGCTCGGTTATGAATCGGAAATTTTTTGAGAATAAGGCATTAATTCTTTCGCTTGTAGTGGGGATTTTGCTACAGGTTTTTGTGGTAAGCTCAGACTTTATGGCAAAAATCTTCAAAGTAGTACCTCTTACTCCGTTGCATTGGGGAATTGTTGCAATTTTTTCGATATTGCCGGTAGTGATTGTGGAACTGCAAAAGGCAGTGACGGCAAAAAAGAGTGAAAATAAGCAGTCCTAAAGGGATTGCTTATTTTTTTGTACTAATTTCTGAGGGCAGCCAATATATATGTAATAAACCTGTACTATGTGTATGGAAAAAGGAGGAGCGACAAGTGACAGAGTATAGTATTTATCAGGATATAAAGGAGCGTTCGGGGGGAGATGTATACATAGGAGTAGTGGGACCGGTGCGCACCGGAAAATCTACATTTATAAAAAAGTTTATGGATTTGCTTGTTATTCCGAATATGGAAAATGCTTATCAGGCAGAACGGACTCGTGATGAGCTTCCGCAGTCGGCGCAGGGAAGAACTATAATGACAACCGAACCAAAATTTATTCCAAACGAAGCGGTTGAAGTGAGTCTTGGCGACAATGCGCGTATGAAAGTACGTATGATAGACTGCGTGGGCTATATTGTTGACGGGTCAATGGGGTATATTGAGGATGATACACCGAGGATGGTGTCAACACCGTGGTCAGATGAGCCGATACCGTTCTATGAGGCTGCAGAGGTTGGGACAAAAAAGGTTATATGCGACCACTCAACAATCGGACTTGTAGTAACAACTGACGGCACAATTACCGAGATTGACAGAGACAGCTATGTTCAGGCAGAAAATCGGGTTATAGCGGAGCTGAAGGAAATAAATAAGCCATTTGTGGTTGTTTTAAACTCGGCAAGACCGCACTCGACAGAATGCAGGTCTTTAAAGGCGGAGCTTGAAAAAAAGCACGGAGTGCCGGTTGTTGCGGTGAATTGTCAGGAGCTTAATGAAGAAGATATTAATAAAATAATTGAAACTGTTTTGTTTGAGTTCCCGCTTCAGGAAATCAGAATTAAAATGCCGGGTTGGGTTATGCAGCTTGAAAAAGAGCATTGGCTTTCTGAAAAGCTTAGCGAGGCAATTATCAATGAAATTCAGCCTATCGAAAAAATAAGGGGTATCCGTGAGCTTTGCGAAAACCTGTCGGGATACGATTTTATCCGCTCGTCAGACATTGAAGGGATTAATTTAGGCAAAGGAAATGCGGTTTTAGAGGTTTTGACCCCTGAGGAACTGTTTTATCAGATTTTGGGAGAGGAATCAGGCTTTGAAATTAAAAATGAAGAGGCGCTGATTAAGCTGATTCGCGACCTTTCAAAAACCAAGACCGAGTATGATAAAATTTCGTCTGCGCTTATTCAGGTCAAAGAATGCGGATATGGTGTAGTGTCCCCTACCATTGATGAACTCAGTCTGGAAGAACCGAAAATTGTGAAACAGGGTGGCAGATATGGAGTAAAGCTCAAAGCATCTGCACCGAGTATACATAT
>JAZNNI010000007.1:0-26908 GCA_045580145.1 Clostridia bacterium | reverse complement strand
CAGAAAGAGAATGGCTACTGCTTCCGGCAGAAAAATTTTAGCTAAAAGAAGATTGAAAGGCAGAAAGAAACTGTCAGCATAAAATTAAGGCGAGAAGTAAAAAGGCTATTTTACCTTGTGCTTTTTGCCTTTTTTGATATAGTGGCGGCAAAAATCCCTCTGTTACATCAAAAAAGGCGAAAAACAGAGCCGTTTTAAAGCATATCGGCATAAAAAAGCATAGAAAAGTGCCCTGCTTGTTTCGGGGTTGCTTTTCATTGTCCCCAGGCGGGTGTGACCCGCTTTTTTGTCATTTACTGCTTCTTTAAATAAATGGCTGATTTTACATACGCCGGAATTGGAAAAACTATGAAAAGTGCAGAAACCATAAAGCTGAATAAAGATTTCAAGCGGCTTTATTACCGTGGAAAATGCGTTGTTGCCCGAAGCATTGTTATATATATGAACAAAAACAGGCTGGGGCATAACCGTATTGGTCTTACCTGCGGCAAAACCGTTGGAAAAGCGACCAAGAGAAACCGCGCCAAACGCCTGATGCGTGAGAGTTATCGGCTCCTATCCGGAAATGTACGACAGGGCTATGATATTGTTATCATCGCTCGTTCTTCCATAACTTCCAGAAAATGCGGCGAGGTTTTAAGGGATTTAAAATATGCTTTTTCCAAGCTTGATATGATTGTATGAAAAGATTACTTATATTTTTAGTTAAATTCTACAGGAGAAATTTGTCGGGACTAAAGTCCTGTCCGAGCTGCAGATTCACTCCTACCTGCTCTGAATACGCACTTTTGGCACTTGAAAAATACGGAGCAATTAAAGGCTCATATCTCGCAATCAGGCGGATACTGAAATGCCATCCTTTTCACAAGGGCGGCTATGACCCTCTGCCCTGATTGATTAAGGTAGCTTTATTTGGGGCTACAGAAAGGAAACACTATGAAAATCAATATATTTGAGTTTTGCATTACAAGACCGCTCGGTCTTATCATAAGACTTATTTATGACCTCGTTCAGAATTACGGTCTTGCGATTATTTTATTTACCATTATCGTTAAGCTGATACTTCTACCGCTTCAGGTTAAGTCGCAAAAGGCTATGAAAAGACAGCAGAAGGTTCAGCCAATCATCGCCGAGCTGCAGAAAAAATATGCACACGACCAGCAAAAGCTCCAGCAGGAGATGATGAAGGTTTACAAAGAGAATAACATAAGTATGTCGGGCGGCTGTCTTCCACTTTTAATTCAGCTCCCTGTTCTTTACGCACTCTACGGGGTTATTCAAAGACCTCTTACTTATATTAAGGGTATAGATTTTACAAACAGCACTGTTTTGGAAAGTGTTAAAAACATTGTCGCATCAATGATGGAAGCTTTTCCCGACAAAGTCGGAAGCCTCGCAAATATGACAGCTGAACAGATTTCCAAATCGTATCAGATTCAGCTTTCAAACTGGTCAAGTGTTTTAGGAAAAGCCGAGGAGCTTTCATGGGATATTAATTTCAACTTCTTAGGTCTTGACCTTTCAGGTCTTCCAAGCTCATCGCTTTCGGCTATAATGGCAGGGGACTTTTCTAATATGGGAACAGTTCTTCTGATACTAATTCCTGCCTTTGCTATTTTTACAACCTGGCTTTCTATGAAATATTCACAGTCTATGTCGGGCGCACCTAAATCAAATAGCGATGACCCTGCACAATCGATGACAAAATCAATGAGCCTGATGATGCCTATTATGACAGGATTTTTCACCTTCACACTCCCGTCAGGTATCGGTATCTACTGGATTATTTCAAGCGTTATGCAAATGGCACAGCAGTTTATATTAAACAAATATTTTGATAAGAAAGAGGATGATTTCGTTGTTAAACTACCAGAAAAGAATAGAAAAAACAGCAAAAAGCATAGATGAGGCAAAGAAGCTTGCCCTTTTAGAGCTTGGAATAGCAGAGGAAGATGCAGAAATCGAAATTTTGGACGAGGCTGCAAAGGGCTTTTTAGGTATCGGCTCAAAGGATGCACGCGTTGCAGTTACTGCCAAGGATGAAAATGCAGTTATCGCAAAAACCTTCCTTTCGGGAATTTTTGATGCAATGGGTATGACTGTTGAAATACAGGCAAAAACAGGCGAGGAAAGCCTCAATGTAGAAATGTCTGGCGACCATATGGGCATCGTTATCGGAAAAAGAGGCGACACCTTAGATGCACTTCAGTACCTCACATCTTTAGTTGTAAATCACGAATCTGACGACAGAGTTCGTGTAATTCTTGATACTGAGAACTATCGCGAAAAGCGTCACGAGGCACTTTTGGCTCTTGCAAAAAGACTTGCAGACAAGGTTTATAAGTCAGGCAGAAAGTATACATTAGAGCCAATGAACCCATATGAAAGAAGAATTATACACTCAAGCCTTCAGGGAAATGATAACGTAACAACATTTTCAGTTGGCGAGGAGCCGTACAGAAAGGTCGTTATCGCACCTAAGACAGCTCAGAGACCGCACATTTCGTCAAAGATTGCATCAGAGTACAGACAGCACAACTACAACAAGCACAAGAGCTTTGATGAATTTTTATCTGAAAATACAGAGGATTGATTCCTTAAAAATTGATGCTAAAAAAGCATCAATTTTTGCGTGAGAAAGGAGATTTTAAAAATGTCAGGACATTCAAAATGGAGTACAATTAAAAGAAAAAAAGGTGCAAACGATGCACAAAGAGCAAAGATTTTTACTAAGATTTCAAGAGAAATTTTAGTTGCAGTAAAAGCAGGCGGTCCGGATCCGGACAATAACTCAAGCCTCAAGGATGCTATTGCAAAGGCGAGAGCCGCAAATATGCCGAATGACAACATTAACCGTACAATCAAAAAGGCTGCAGGTTCAACAGACGGCGACAACTACGAAACTGTTACTTATGAAGGCTACGGCCCGAGCGGTGTTGCAGTTATTGTAAACACTCTTACAGATAACAGAAACAGAACTGCCGCAAATGTGCGCCATTATTTTGACAAGTTTGGCGGAAATATGGGTACAACAGGCTGTGTAAGCTTTATGTTTGACCAAAAAGGCATTATCGTGATTGAAAACGACGGCATTGACGAAGACGAAATCACAATGGATGCATTGGAGGCAGGTGCTGACGATATTTCTGTAGAGGAAGAATGTATCGAGATTACAACTGCTCCCGAGGATTTCCACGCAGTACGCGACGTCTTGGAAGGCAAGTACACACTTTCTTCTGCCGAGATTTCAATGGTTCCGCAGACTATGACCGAGCTTACTGATGAAAAGCAGATTCAGATGATGTCAAAAATGCTTGAAAATATGGAAGATGACGACGATGTTCAGGATGTTTACCATAACTGGGATATGCCTGAGGATTTGGAGTAATTACTTTGATTTAAAGGTGCAGTATTGATGCTGCACTTTTTTTATATCTGTAAAATTTTATATGGTATTATCTCCTTTTGACCGACCAAAAGGACATATATAACACAACTTCAAAAAATGTCGAATTATGTCCTACGATTTTTCATAATTTTTTTTATTTTATAGACATCAGAATTTTTTTATGTTATAATATATGCGTGAACCGACATAATC
Source organism: Clostridia bacterium (assembly GCA_045580145.1). Lineage (GTDB taxonomy): Bacteria > Bacillota > Clostridia > UBA1381 > UBA1381 > UBA1738. The sequence continues at coordinate 23,307 of JAZNNI010000007.1, read as the reverse complement.
ATATTTTCTCGCAAACATTAGCAAGAAGTGGTGACCCTGTAAAAAACACAGGCTCACTTAACCTTGTCTTGCTTTTGTTTGTGCTTGTGTTAAGTCGGTTCACAGCCGAGCCGAGTGTTTTTATGCACACGGCCCTGCTGTGTGCTTTTTTAATTTAAAAAGCACTGTATTATACGTTTTACTTGAAAGAAGATATGCCTTTGCATATCTTCTTTCTCCATTGTTGTTCACAGTTTATTCACAAAAATTATATACTAAATTAATTTTTTATTCATACTGTTGTAAAAAGCCTATGATATGATAATTACAATGAATAAAAAAATATCCTAAAACAGAAAATATTTCAAGGAGGAGAAAATATGAGAAAATACCCATATACAGATTCAACTGAAATAATTATGTACCAGCCAAAAATAAAGCAAAAGGGAAAGCTCAAAAAATTTATGCCTTGTCTTTTATCCGCTATGATGGCAAGTGTTATAACAGCGGGCGCATTCGGAATTGGCGGACATTACTATTTAAAAACACTTTCTTACCCGACGCAGACTGTTACATCTGATGCCTCGTCATACACTCAAGGTGCGGCAACCTTGGTATCAAAGAATAACGGAGACGAGCTGTCGGTTAACGAAATCGCAAAAAAGCTTGGCCCGTCCTGTGTCGGCATTATAAACAAGGCAAAAATTCAGCCGCAAAGATACTATGACCCATTCAGCGGCAGATACTACTATTATCAGACACCTGGTGAAAACGATATGGTAGAGCAAGGCTCAGGCTCGGGAATTATAATCAGCAGCGACGGATATATCGTGACAAATGAGCACGTTATTGCCGACGCGACTGAAATCGTGGTAATTTTAAACACAGGAAGCGAGTATAAAGCCACATTGGTCGGTGCAGATGCAAAGACAGACCTTGCAGTTTTAAAAATAGACGAAACAAATCTCACGGCGGCAACTCTCGGCGATTCAACAACCGTTGAGGTCGGCGACTTGGCAGTTGCAATAGGAAACCCTCTCGGTCAAGAGCTTGCGGGCTCGGTTACAGCAGGAGTTATAAGTGCCGTGAACAGAAAAATGACTGTGGATAACAGAACCTATAACCTTATCCAGACCGATGCGGCAATCAATCCGGGAAACTCGGGCGGTGCTTTAGTTGACAGATTTGGTAATGTAATAGGAATAAACTCAATCAAAATGTCTCAAAGCGGTGTCGAGGGAATAGGGTTTGCCATCGCCATTTCCGAAGCAAAACCGATAATTGATGATTTGATGAATGAGGGATATGTGTCGGGCAGAAGTCTTATCGGTATTACTGCCACAGAGTCAAGAAACGGTCTTACAGTTTATTCAGTATCGCAGGGAAGCGGTGCTGAGGCTGCAGGAATAAGCGAAGGTGACCTCATAGTAAAGGCAGATGGAAATATCGTTAAAACAGTTGATGAACTAAATGAAATAAAGGACAAAAAATCTCCGGGCGAGTTTATAACCCTTACCATTATAAGAGACGGAGGGCTTAAAGACGTCAATGTAGAGCTTAAAGAGGATGTTCCGGAAAAGAAAAATTAATAAATGCTCAAAATCCGCATAAATATGCGGATTTTTTGTTGCGTAAAAATATTTTTGAAAATTTTTTGTTTTTTTTGAGACTTTTTGAGCGGCTAAAAAGTATTAATAGTGAAAGCACGAAAAATTGCTTTAACAAAAACAAAATTAAAGGAGATGTAAAAAATGAACATTAAGAAAATTTTATCAGGTGTACTTGCTGTGGCAATGCTTTCAGCAAGCGGAGCAGCATTTGCAGAAGAGGACGTACTTTTAATTTCCGCAAAGCCGGAAGCAGTAGAGGATGTTGCAGCAGTTGAACCAATCTATGAGAAAATCGTTCTCGAAGGAACTGCAAAAATTACAGAGGAAAAAGAGCTTTACATAGTGGACAGCGAGGAAATGGAAACTGTAATTAACACAGACGAAAACACAATTTTCGCAAACAGCGACGCTCTTAAAATAAGCTTTGACGAAGTAAAGGACGGCGACAAGGTAAAAGTTATCGCATCAAGCGCTATGATGCAGAGCCTTCCTCCACAGGTTTACGGATACGTTGTTATGGTAGGCGAAGAACTCCCAATCTACGTTGATGTAGAAAAGGTTGAAAAGGACGAAGACGGAAACACAGTAATCTTTAGCAAGGACGGAACCTACAAGGTTGTACTCGGCGAGGAAACTGAAATCGCACCTTTTGCAACAAGAAATATCGTAAGAGCAGAGGACATCAAGGAAGGTTCAAGACTTTTCGTTTATGCAAGCATTATGACAATGAGCATTCCTGCAGTAGTTCCTGCTGAAAAGATTGTAATTTTGCCGGAAGATGTAGTAGCAGAAGAAACTGAAGAAGTAATCGCCCCTGAAAAGATTGTTGTAAACGGCGAGGAAATTGAAGGCGAAATCAAGGACGTAGATGGCGCATATGTTCTCCCTGTAAGAGTTATCTCTGAAAAAGCAGGTCTTGATGTTGCGTGGGACGATACATTAAAGGCAGTAACAGTCGGCACAGTTCCTATGGGTGTTACCTTCAACATAGGCGAAAACGCATACACAAAGGCAAGAATGATGCCACAGACATTGTCACTCGCACCTTCAATCATCGATGGACTAACATATGTTCCTGTTGATTTCTTCACAGAAATTTTAGAAGCTAAAGTTGAAAACGCAAATGGCGTAATTTCGGTTGAATTAAAGGTAAATCTTGACTAATTTTCTCCTATAAATTTTTCCAGGTATTAAATATTGAAAACCTCTTTTAGGTTTGGTATAATGTATAGGATAAGGGATAATACACTGGAAAAAAGGAGGAGCTTGCGACTTGGAAAACACAGAGCTTAAGACAAGAGAATTTAAAAACGCAATATGCGAAAAATATTTTGATATGATATATAAGCTTGCCTTGTCGCAGACTAAAGACCAAGGTCACGCCGAGGATGTAACGAGTGAAGTGTTTTTGAAATTCATTTCGTCAGATAAGGATTTTGAAAGCGAGGAGCATATAAAGGCGTGGCTTATCAGGGTTACGTTAAACTGCTCAAAAGGTGTATTTTCAAGCTCGTGGTTTAAAAAAACCGTTCCTTTAGAGGAAACGATTGCGGCAGAAATGCCTGAGGAAGAAAGCGAAGTATATGCGGCGGTTTTGAAGCTGCCGCAAAAATACAGAGCCGTAATACATCTTTTCTATTATGAGGAGTTGTCGGTTGGCGAGATTGCTAAATATCTTAAGGTCAATGAATCAACCGTCAGGACACAGCTCCAAAGAGGCAGAAACTTACTTAAAATAAGTCTGGAAGGAGAAGATAATGTATAAGGATTTATATAAAAAAGCAAACGACAGTATCCCGACAGACGATGTAAAAAGGCGGGTAATGTCGAGGCTTGAAAAGCCTGTCATAACTAAGGTAAGCCCAAGAAAAAGAGTTACTGAAATAGCACTGCTCGCAGCTTGTATGGTATTTACCTTTGCCGCAGTAGGTGTATATAATAACTTTGAAAAAGAACAGGACGATAAAATTTTAAGGATTAACACTCCTCAAATGACGCACGTTTCGGAAGAAGAACCCGATATATCGGAAGCCGGCGCGATGGCTGTCTTAACCGAGCCTGCAAAGGAGACAGCGAAGCCATCTGTTTCTCCCCAAAAGCAAAAAACTGCACCAACAAAAAAACCGGCAGAGCCGTCAGAAAAGGTGCAGGAACCCGCAGCAGAGAGTGTCGCACCTGCAACACCCGAAGCCAAAACGGGTCTTATAGTAAACGAAATAAAGGAAGCCGCAGACGGAGAACCTGCCCCTGCATCACTTATGATAGACAGGTCGATTGGCAGAATTGAGGAAGTATCTCTTTCTGAATACTACGACTATATAGGAAAGAACATAGAAAGCACCGCAAAGCTGCCCGAAGGCTTTACTCTTATTACAGATGGCTCGGCTATGCTTGAAGTCACAGATAGCGGCGAATATAAAAATGACAGCTGGTGCTTTACTTATGAAAACGAGACAAAATCGGTTGAGATTATAACTTCCAAAAAAACCGAGACTATTTCCGAACAAATTGCAGATGAAAATTATGAAAAAAGCATAGTTTCGGGATGCGAGGCGGTTGTTATGAAGGAAAATGACATTTATCGGGCATATATGATTCCGAAGGATGTCGGATATACCGTCACAAGCTTCGGGCTTGATGAAACCGAGCTTGAGGATTTATTAATATCTCTCGCAGAATAATAACTATTTTAAAAGGCTGTACGTTTACAGCCTTTTATTTTTTCTTCTTTTTCTTCTGATTTTATTAATATGTCTCTCAAAATCTCCGTTATTTATAAATTCCGCCACGATATACTGTTCTAAGACAGAAACTGTGCAGGAATAAAAGCCTGCATTTTCCCTGAATTGTTCCATCAAAGCGTCAGGAATCACCATATACCCCATCCTGATTGACGGCGCGATTGTTTTTGAAAATGTATTTACATAAATAACTCTCTCATTTTCCTGCGAAAACACGGTGTCCTCTGTCTTTGTCGACCTTGAAAATTCCGAGTCGAAATCATCCTCTATGATAATTGCATCTCTTTCCTTTGCCCAGTTTAAATATTCCTTTCGCTTGGACGGTGATGCTGTGATACCACTTGGAAAGCTGTTAAAAGGCGTTATATGAAGCGCCCTTGCGCTTGTCCTTAAAAGCTCATCACTCCTTATTCCGTCGCGTCCCATATCGAGCATATCGCACCTTGCTCCATTTGCCTCATACACTTTTTTTATCTTCTCGTATGACGGGTTTTCAATCCCATAGGTAATATCTCTTGATAGAGTCTGCACAATGAGGCTGTAAAGATACTCAGCCCCTGCACCGATTATAATATTAGACGGACTTACAAACATTCCCCTGCTCCTCGCAAGATGCTTAGCCACAGCCTCCCGAAGCTCCGAAACACCAAAGTTCGGCGACTTTACAAGCAGTCTTTCACCTTTATCGGCAAGTACTTTTCGCGTAGTTTTTGCAAGCACGGAAAATGGGAAGTCATTTTCTGAATAGTCTGTTTTATTCGGGATATTTGTATTTTCCGTCTCTGCCACAGGAAAGCAGTCTGACTCGTTGTAAGTTACGAAATATCCACTCCGCTCTCTTGCCTCGGCATATCCTTCCTCGCACAAAATCCCATAAGCGTGCTCAACAGTTATCACACTCGTGCCTGTTTCCTCAGCAAGCACACGCTTTGACGGAAGCTTGTCGCCAAAGGCATACACGCCCCGCACAATTTCTTCTCGCAAAGCTACATATATTTTCATATACTCAAAATTGTTTTTCATCTGATAATACCTTTTTCTTGAATTTAGTACTTTTTATATTACCAGAATTATATTATATTACTCCCTGTTTTGTCAAGAAAAAAAGAATTGCAGTAAAATCAAATTCTACTGCAATTTAATATTTATAGGGCTATTTCAGATACTCCATAACCGTCGTTTCTCCGCCAACCACCTCGCCTTTTAGCATTTCAAGGCCTTTTACTTCATCGTGATTTGCAATGATAATCGGTGTATAAAGCTCGTATCCTTTTTCCTTGATAAGCTTTATATCTGCAAAGCAAAGAGTGTCGCCTGCTCTTACTCTGTCGCCGTCCTTTAATGTTGTTTTAAAGCCCTCGCCACCAAGCTCAACCGTATTGATTCCGATATGAACCAAAATCTCAAGTCCGTCATCCGATTTTATTGAGTATGCGTGAAGCGTGTCAAACACCTGCACAACAGTACCATCAACAGGGGATTTTACTTCATCCTCGCTCGGCAAAATCGCAACGCCCTCACCTAAGAGTCTATCGGCAAAAACCTCGTCCGGCACTTCGTCCAAATCAACACAAACACCTGTTTGCGGTGCAATAATTTTTTGTTTCTGCTTCTTTTTTCCAAAAAACATTATTTCGTCTCCTTTTTTGCATAGCTTTCACGGATAATTTTTCGTATTTCAAGCACCTTCCCCGGAACAACCGACAACTCGTCAATCCCCATTTCCAAAAATCTTGGTATTAGCTCAGGGACAGAGCCGAGTTCTCCGCAAATCCCCGTCCAGATGCCCTTTTTATGTGAGTTATCAATGACCATTTTAATCGCCCTCATTACTGCCTCGTGATGAAAGTCCATCATTTCCGCCACAGCTTCATTCTGTCTGTCCATCGCAAGCATATACTGAACAAGGTCATTTGTACCGATTGAGAAAAAGTCCGCCTCCTCGGCAAGAATGTCGGAAATCATTGCAGCAGCCGGTGTTTCAATCATAATCCCGACTGGCAGATTTTCAGAAAATGGAATTCCCATCGCTGAAAGCTCCTTCTTTGCCTCCTCTAAAATTGCCTTTGCCTTCCTTATTTCCTCTGGCGACACAATCATCGGGAGCATTATCATAACATTGCCGAATGCCGATGCACGAAGTATTGCCCTAAGCTGTGTTTTGAAAATGTCTGTTCTTGTAAGGCAAAGTCTGATTGCACGCATACCAAGAGCCGGATTTTCCTCTCTTGCGAGCTTGAAATAGCTTATCTGCTTATCTGCGCCTATGTCAAGTGTCCTTATAATAACAGGCTTATCGCCCATACTTTCGCAAACCTTTTTATATGCCTCAAACTGCAAATCCTCGCTTGGATAGGTCTCGGTCTGCAAATACAAAAACTCACTCCTAAATAGACCTATTCCCTCGGCATCATTCATAATAACTCCGCCTAAATCCGACGGCGTACCGATATTTGCATACAGCTTGATTTCCTTTCCGTCCAAGGTAACACTTGGCTGGTCCTTCATACTCTTTAAAAGCTCCCGTTGTTCGTCCTTTTCCCGCTTTTTCTCAGAAAGCTCGGTGATGATTTCCTCTGTCGGCTCAATATATACCTTTCCCAAATACCCGTCTACTGCGACTTTTTTACCGTCATACTCGTCCTTTGAAAGCCCAGAAATTCCGATAATTGCAGGGATATTTAACGATCTTGCAAGGATAGCTGTGTGTGAGGTTGTGCTGCCCTTTTCCGTCACAAATGCAGATATTTTGTCCTTGTCCATCTGCAGAGTTTCGCTCGGTGCCAAGTCGTCTGCAAAAATTACCATATCTTCTTCATCCGCCCCGACTTCATTTCGCTCGGCGCCTGTCAGTATGGCAATAACCCTGTCCGAAATATCAAGAACGTCTCCCGAGCGTGCCTGCATATACACGTCGTCCATTTCAGAAAACATCTTTGAAAAGGTTTCTGCCGTCATCAAGACCGCCGCCTCACTGCAGAGCTTTTGCCTCTCGATTATATTTTCCACCGATTCGTTGTAGTCTATATCCTCCAGCATCATCTTATGGATAGAGAAAATTTGTGCCTCTGCCTCGCCGATTTCGTGTGTCGCCTTATAATATAAAAGCTCAAGCTCATCTATTGCAAGCTGCCTTGCCTCGTTATATCTTCTGATTTCTGCCGAGGTGTCCTCAATATGCCGTCTTTTTACAGGAGTCGTATCCCTTTTATAAATGGAAATTTTGCCCAGAGCAATTCCGCTGCAAACTGATTTTCCGCTTAGTACTATCATATGCCGCCTCTTTCTATAAATTATTCCTAAAAAAACTCTCCACGCTTGTAGCCGCCTCTTCCTCGTCATCTCCTCTCACTGTTACACGGATAGTGTCTCCTTTTTTGACCGCAAGTCCCATTACAGCGAAAAGCCTTTTCAGGTCAGCACTTTTTTCGTCCTTGTAAATAGTTATTTCCGACGAAAACTCACTCGCTTTTTTAACCAAAAGTCCTGCAGGACGCGCGTGAATACCAAGTTCATCGCAAATTTTATAAGTAAATTCCTTCATAAAAATCTAATCCTTTCTTAAACTTTATATCTATTATGCTAAATTTTTCTTTCCTTTATACAATTCGTATCTTTATAAATTGACAAAAAAGGCAAAAGGGGATATAATGTATATAAACTAAAATGGAGAGATTTGCGATGTTTAAGATATTAAAAAGGGTTCGTTTAAATGACTCTGTAACGAAAATGGATATTTTTGCTCCGCATATTGCAAAAAAGGCTGAACCGGGACAGTTTATAATACTTCGTGTATCGGAAAACGGCGAGCGTATTCCGCTTACTATTGCTGACTTTGACCGAGAAGCAGGCTGGGTCACCATAATTTTTCAGGTGGCGGGCGATACAACAAGAGAGCTTGACCAAAAGCGTGAAGGCGATGAAATCTGTGATTTTGTTGGCCCACTCGGCTGTGCGACAAAGACTGCCAGCCTCAAAAAAGTTGCCGTGATAGGCGGCGGCGTAGGTTGTGCGATTGCATACCCTATTGCAAAAAAGCTACATAATCAAGGCACAACAGTCCATTCAATCATTGGCTTCAGGAACAAAGACCTAATTATTTTAAAAGATGAATTTGACGCGGTTTCAGACAAACTTGCTATTATGACCGACGATGGTTCTTTTGGCGAAAAGGGACTTGTTACCGATGCGTTAAAAATGCTGATTGATGCCGGCAACGAATATGATGAAGTTATCGTTATCGGGCCTTTGGTTATGATGAAATTTGTCTCCTTACTTACAAAAGAGTATGGGATTAAAACTGTCGTAAGTATGAATCCGATTATGATTGACGGCACAGGAATGTGTGGAGGCTGTCGCCTTACCGTCGGCGGAAAGGTCAAGTTTGCCTGTGTTGACGGGCCTGAATTTGACGGACACGAGGTCGATTTTGACGAAGCGATTGAAAGAGCCGCTATGTATAAGAACTTTGAAAGACACACGCACGATGAAAATTGCAATTTGTTTAAAGGGGTAAATAAAAATGCCTGATATGTCACTTACGAAACATCCGATGCCGGAGCAGGCACCGGAGGTCAGAAATAAAAACTTCCTTGAGGTTGCTCTTGGCTACTCCGAGGAGACCGCAATAGCTGAGGCAAAAAGATGTCTTGGATGTAAAAATATGCCCTGTGTTTCAGGTTGCCCTGTAAAAATTCACATACCTGATTTTATCAAAGAGGTTGCTTATGGCAATTTTGAAGAGGCTTATAAAATAATAACCGAGGCAAGCTCACTCCCTGCTGTCTGCGGCAGAGTTTGTCCACAGGAGAGCCAATGCGAGGGAAAATGCGTTCGGGGAATTAAGGGCGAAAGTGTTGCAATCGGCAGGCTTGAGAGGTTTGTTGCCGATTGGCACAACAATAACATTTCCGAAAAGCCACAAAAACCCGTGCCAAACGGACACCGCGTAGCCGTTATCGGTTCAGGTCCGTCGGGACTTACCTGCGCAGGCGACCTTGCAAAAAAAGGGTACAGCGTCACAGTTTTTGAGGCACTTCACTTAGCAGGCGGCGTTTTGGTTTACGGAATTCCGGAATTTCGCTTGCCAAAAGCAATCGTTCAAAAGGAAATTGACACTCTCAAAGATTTAGGTGTTGAAATAAAAACAAATATGGTTGTCGGCAAAGTATTTTCTATCGACGAGCTTTTAGAGGACGGCTATGAGGCAGTCTTTATTGGCTCGGGCGCAGGGCTTCCGAGATTTATGGGGATTCCCGGAGAAAACTTAAAGGGCGTTTACTCCGCAAACGAATACCTTACACGAATTAACCTTATGAAAGCATACAAAGAGGACTCTAAAACACCAATTTTAAAGAGCAAAAAGGTTGCCGTTGTCGGCGGCGGAAATGTTGCTATGGATGCGGCAAGATGCGCAAAAAGACTGGGCGCAGATGATGTTTATATCATCTACCGCCGCAGCGAAACGGAGCTTCCCGCAAGGCTTGAGGAGGTTCACCACGCAAAAGAGGAAGGCATAATCTTCAAGTTTTTAACAAATCCTGTCGAAATTTTAGCCGATGCAAAAAATTTCGTAAGCGGCATAAAATGCGTGGAAATGGAGCTTGGCGAGCCGGACAGTTCCGGAAGACGCCGTCCGAAAGCAAAAGAGGGCAGCGAATTTATAATAGATGTTGACTGCGTTATTATGTCGATTGGTACAAGCCCGAATCCACTTATAAAATCTACAACCGAGGGACTCGAAACAGAAATCTGGGGCGGAATAATTGCTGATGAGACCGGTCTTACATCAAGGAAAAGAGTATATGCAGGCGGTGATGCCGTAACAGGCGCTGCAACAGTTATTCTTGCAATGGGCGCAGGAAAAGCCGCAGCCGAGGCTATAGATAAAGATATAATGGGAAAGTGAGTAAATTCTATGCTGGCAGTTGAAAGAAGAAATAAAATAGAAGAGATTATCCAAAAGAATAAAAGTGTACTTGTTCCTGAGCTTGCAAAGCAGTTTGACGTTACAACAGAAACCATCCGAGGCGACCTTGAAAAGCTTGAAAAACAAGGTGTTTTGATAAGAACCTACGGCGGTGCAACCTTGGTTGAAGGCTCAGAATCGGACATTCCTGTATCTGACCGAGATGTTATCAACTACGAGGGAAAACAGCGTATAGGAAAACGTGCTGCAGGCATCATAAAGGACGGAGAGACTGTCTTTTTAGACGCGTCCACCTCCTCTTTGCATATTGCACGTAATATCAAAGATAAAAAAAGCCTTACCGTTATAACTAACTCGGAAAGGATTATAAACGAGCTTTCGTCCTGTGAAAATATACGTGTTATGTCAACAGGCGGACTTTTGTCAACACGCAATATGTCCTATGTGGGACGAATTGTGGAAAAAACCATTCGTGAAAACTACTTTGCAAACAAGGTGTTTTTCTCCTGCCGAGGCGCTACACTCATGCGCGGTCTTACAGAGTCAAATGAGGCAGAGGCAGAAATTAAAAAGGCAATGATTGATTGCTCTGAATCGGTATTTTTCCTCTGCGACCATACTAAAATCGGTAAAATAGGTGTTCCTGTGATAAGCGATTTTAGTAAAATAGATACCCTTATTACCGACACCAAAATGACAGATGAGTGGAGTAAGGTTTTAGCTGAAAATGATATAAATTTAATGGAAGCATTATAGAGCAAAGAAGATATGCCAGAATGCATATCTTCTTTTTCTGTGTAAAAACAGGGAATATTTTTTATATATGTACTTTTGTATGCACAAACGTACCAAAAAGCATACTATCATTAAAATACTTTGCTAAAATTCATTTTGCGTTCTTTTTGAAAAGATTTTTTCTGCTCGAAGCAATATATTAGTTAGAAGAAAAATTTGCATTGATAATAAAACTTGCCTTTATTAAAACTTCGCCCTGCCTGTGCAGCTGGGGCGAATTAGAAATACTTTCGCCTGAAAGGCGGAAGATTTCGGATCTGAGCAAGTAAATTAGGGGGATTACCAAAGGGGTCACCCCTTTGGCGACTTTTCGTACTTTTGGTCGGTCAAAAGTACATATATCTTATGTAGAATAAATTTTAAAAATCACAACATTATAAAGTGTAGCACGATTGTATTACAGATATTGTAGCACATTTGTATTATACTTTCTATGAGGTGATTAAATTGAGAAAAAGAAGTTTTAGAGTTCCATCAACTCCACCAACCACAAATAAAAGTATTCGCTTTCCTAATGATATTATTGAACAAGTAGAAGCCGCAATTTGTAAAAAAGATTGTACTTTTTCCGGCTTTGTTGTTGCAGCCGTAAAGGATGCCCTTGAAAATCTTGAAGAAGATGAGGATAATTAAGTTGTGAGAAAACACAACTTTTTTAATATCTTCAAAAAGGAGTCATAAAAATGCATAACAAACTAAAATACCTGCGTCTTTCCAAAAACTTATCCCAGAGCGAGCTTGCCGAAATGATGGGAATATCCCGTTCGTGTATATCCAGCTGGGAAAGAGGAACAAGAAAACCGGGAAGCTTATCAATTTTTAAATACTACAAGATTTTTAAGCTTCCCAACAATTACTTTTCACCCTCTGTAAACGAAAACGAGTATTCGAGCCTTAACTGCTTTGATGTTTCGCTTTTGAATTCAAAAGGTGTGAAAAAACTTTATGATTTTTATCTTGAGCTTGTAAAAAAGGAAGAATATTTAAAAAAATATTGACAAGCTCTTATTTTTGGTGTATAATGTTAAAGCTTGTTATGAGCAAAATCCTTGCCCAAGGGATACAACTTGGGACATAAGTCCATAAGGAGGTGCGAAAAATGGCTGAAAAACTAATCTACAGCTATGAAACAATTTTTATCATCGATGCAAACCTGGAAGAAGAAAAGGTTAAAGCATTAACTGAAAAGTTCACTGCCCTTATTGCTGCAAACGGAACTGTTGAAACAGTTGACGAGTGGGGTAAGAGAAGATTTGCTTACGAAATTGATGATAAGACTGAAGGTTACTATGTATTGGTTGACTTCACATCTGACGGAGATTTCCCGAAGGAGCTTGACAGACAGTACAGAATTACTGACGGTATCTTAAGAACAATCATTATTCGTAAAGACAAATAATGAACTAAAAGAGGTGTCAAAATTATGAACAAAGTTATTTTAATGGGCAGATTAACTCGTGACCCGGAAATGCGTCAGACACCAAATGGAGTATCGGTATGCAGCTTCTCCATCGCAGTTAACAGACGCTTCGCTAAAGAAGGTCAGCAGACCGCAGATTTTATTAACTGTACTGCTTGGCGTCAGCAAGCTGAATTTATCTGCAAGTATTTTGCTAAGGGCTCTATGATTGCTGTTGTGGGCAATCTTCAGTCACGTTCTTGGGAAAATCAGGAAGGAAAGAAGCAGTATTCTACCGACGTTGTAGTAGACGAGGTTTACTTCACAGGCGCTAAATCTGAATCTCATACAGAAGGCGGCGGTTTCTCCGCTCCTCAGCCTAAAAATGACAATCCTTTCGGGGATATTGACAGTATGGGCTTCCAGACAATAGACGGCTCTGAAGACGATTTGCCGTTCTAACAAACTTGATAAAAATTGATAGGAGGAAAATGCTATGTCAGAAAAGACAGAAAGACCTGTAAGAGCAAAACGCGCTAAGAAAAAAGTTTGCGTTTTCTGTGTAGATAAGGTAGAAAACATTGATTACAAAGATACTGCAAAGCTCAGAAGATATATCACAGAACGTGGTAAAATCGTTCCGAGAAGAATAAGCGGTACTTGCGCTAAGCATCAGAGACAGCTTACAACAGCTATCAAAAGAGCAAGACAGATTGCACTTTTACCTTTCGTTGCTGAATAATAAAAAATTAAAAAGCCCGTTTTATAGCGGGCTTTTTTTATATTTATTCACTTATATGAATCATAACCTGTTCTATAATTCTTTTCACGTGTTCGTCGGAAAGAGAATAAAATGTGTTTTTTCCGTCACGGCGCGCCTTTATAAGACGAGCCTGTTTAAGACTTTTCAGCTGATGACTTATTGCCGACTGGCTCATTTCGGTCTTTTCCGCAATATCGGCAACGCAAATTTCATTATCAAACAAATTCCATAGAATTTTCATTCGCGTATTATCACCGAAAACCTTGAAAACCTCAGTTAAGCTATCTAAAAGCTCCGGCGAGGGAATTTCATTTTTTAACCTGTCTACAATTTCGGTATTAAACCGGCAATGCTCACATCTCATTTATCTTCCCTCCCAATACCATAATTATACAACACTAAAAACAAATTGTCAATTATTTAATGTCTCCGAATTCTGCAGCAAAGGAGAGTTCATCCTCTATTCTTAAAAGTCTGTTATATTTTGCCACTCTTTCGCTCCTTGCCGGTGCACCTGTTTTAATCTGTCCTGCATTTGTTGCAACAGCAATATCAGCAATGATTGAGTCCTCTGTTTCACCGCTTCTGTGTGAAATTATCGCTGTATATCCCGCTTTATGCGCCATTTCCACAGCATCTAATGCCTCGGATAATGTTCCTATCTGATTAACCTTTACTAAAATTGAATTGGCAACACCCTTTTCTATACCCTTTTTCAGTCTTTTTGTATTAGTTACAAATAAATCGTCGCCGACAAGCTGAATTTTATTTCCTAATCTTTCTGTAAGCATTCTCCAACCTTCCCAGTCTTCCTCACCCATTCCGTCTTCAATAGAAATAATAGGGTATTTTTGTGTCAGTTCTTCCCAATAGTGTACCATTTCCTCTTTTGAACGCACAATTCCGGATTTCGGCATCTTATAGCTTCCATCAGACTGTACCCACTCAGAGCTTGCCGCATCAATCGCTATTTTAAAATCAACTCCTGCCTTAAAGCCTGCTCTTTCTATTGCCTCTAAAATAAGGTCAAGTGCCTTTTCGTCACTTGAAAGGTTAGGTGCAAAACCACCTTCATCACCGACACCTGTTGAATTTCCGCTCATTTTTAAAACTTCTTTTAAAGAATGATATACCTCGCTGCAGTTTTTAAGTCCGTTTTTAAAAGCCTTTTCCGATTCGGGAATTATCATAAACTCCTGAATATCTACATTATTGTCTGCGTGAGCACCACCATTTAAAATATTCATCATAGGTTTGGGAAGTCTATGGCTATTTACTCCGCCAATATACTGATAAAGACTCACTCCAAGCGATTTTGCAGCAGCATCAGCTACCGCAAGCGATACTCCCAAAATTGCATTTGCACCTAAATTTCCCTTATTCTCGGTTCCGTCAAGCTTTAAAAGCTCCATATCAATAGCACGTTGATTTAATACATTCATACCAATAAGTTCATCTGCAATTTTTGTGTTTACATTATCTACTGCCTTTAAAACACCTTTACCTCCATACCTTTCTTTGTCTCCGTCTCTTAACTCCACAGCCTCAAAAACCCCTGTTGATGCTCCCGACGGAACAATCGCCCTTCCTACCTCCTCATCTGCAGTATAAACCTCTACCTCAACTGTCGGATTAGACCTTGAATCGAGAACCTCTCTTGCATAAACATCAATAATTTCAATATACCTTTTCATATTTTTCTCCTCTCCTTTTTTTCTTAGTTTTCCATAAAAAGAAAAAATTATATAAAAAAAATTGTAATTTAGAAAAAAATAATGCGTTTTTTCTTGTAAATTATATTTTTTTCAGTTATTATTAAAGTAGCACCCCAAAAAAGGAATAGTTTTTAATTCATAAGTCCAGTTTGCAGTAATCCTTTCGGGTGTATGATATGTATAACTTAAAACAGGGGGATAAAAATGGATATTCAAAAAATCTGGTCTGCATCCCTATCTTATATACAAAATGAAATAAACTCGGCAGTTGGCTTTAATACCTATATAAAGGATATTACACCAATTTCTTTTGAGGGTGAAAATTTTGTGATAGGGGTATCAACCTCAATATGTAAAACAATGATTGAGCTTCGGTACACAGACATTATTGAAAATGCAATTACACGAATTTGCACAAGACATGTAAACGTTGTAATTGTTATAAAATCTGAATATGAGGAAAGTAAAAAGGAATTACAGGAAGAAAAAAAGGAAATTCCAAAAACTGTTAAGTCAAACTTAAATCCAAGATACACCTTTGACAGCTTTGTTGTAGGCTCATCAAATGAATACGCAACAGCTATTGCGATGAGTACCGCTAAATATCCGGGACAGGAAAAAAACAATCCACTATTTTTGTACGGTAACTCAGGACTTGGCAAAACTCATCTTATTCAGGCGATAGGAAATGAAATTTTAAAGAATGACCCTTCTATGAAGGTCGTTTATGTAAGCAGTGAAAAATTTACCAACGATATGATTGATTCCCTTCAGGGAAAGGATATGGGTTCATTTCGCCAGCTTTACAGAAATGTAGACGTTCTTTTAATAGATGACATACAATTTATCGAAAATAAGCAAGGTATTCAGGAAGAATTTTTCCATACCTTCAACGAGCTTTACTTAAATAACAAGCAAATTGTTTTAACAAGCGACCGAATGCCTAAAGACCTTGTTACAATAGAGGAACGTCTTAAAACACGTTTTGAGTGGGGACTTAATATTGATATTATCAGCCCTGACTATGAAACGAGAGTTGCAATACTTAAAAAGAAAGCACAAATGCAGAACATTTATATATCTGAGGAAGTTCTTTCATATATTGCTGAGCGAATTGACTCAAACGTAAGAGAGCTTGAGGGGGCACTTTTAAAAATTATATCATTTGCAAGCATCAAACACAGCGAGGTTAATATGGAAATTGCCGAGCTTGCAATAAAATCAATCCTACCCGACGACGGAATTATAAAAATTACTCCTAAAAAGATTATTGAAAGTGTATCTTCATATTATAATATATCAGAAGAAGACCTTTTAGGAAAATCAAAGCAGAAAAATATAGCTTTTCCAAGACAGATTGCAATGTATCTTTGCAAAACACTTACAAACCTGAACTTTGTTATGATTGCAAAAGTGCTTGGAAACCGCGACAGAACGACTGTTATGTACGGTGTGGATAAAATTATGGAGACAGTTAAGGTAGACAGTGAGCTAAAGGCTGATATTGATGCCATTATAAAGGATATTAACTCACTTTAATTTATTAACATTTAAATGTTGATTGAGCGAGGATAAAAAATAAGGCATTTTTCCGCTGTTTATAACTTTTTTAAATCCACATTTTATGAACATAAAAAAGTTAATGAATTTTTGCGATGACTTCTATAAAATAAGAGGTTATCCATCAAACTCACACCTCTACTACTATGTAATACTATAATATATATTTATATATACGTACGTACCTATGCAGGCATAAAGATGAAAAATATATTCACACTTTGGAGGAAAAAATTATGAAATTAGTTTGCCATAAGCAACAGCTTTTAAAAATAATAAATACTGTTCAGAAAGCAGTTTCCGCAAAATCAATTATGCCGATTTTGGAATGTGTAAAAATTGATGCATTTGCAGACGGACATTTGACTGTTACCGGAAATAACTTAGACCTTTGCATTGAATATAACGACGAATGTAATGTTCCTGAGGGTGGTTCTATTGCAATTTCTTCAAAAATGTTTGGAGAAATTATAAGAAGATTGCCTGATGAAATGGTGACAGTTACAGTTAACGAAGAAAATAATGTAACAACAATAAAATGTAATAAATCTGAATTTAACATTCAGGGACTTTCAGGAAATGAATATCCTGCAGTACCTGAAGTAAATGAAACCTATCGTTTTTCAATAAGCCAGTCAAAGCTTAAGAAAATGATAAGAAAAACTATTTTTGCAGTTTCACAAAATGAGGCAAGAAAGCCTATTTTGACAGGTTCATTATTTGAAATAGAAACAGGTGTTTTGTCTGTTGTTTCAACCGACGGCTATCGTCTTGCAATATGCAAGGAAATTGTAGATTCATCACTTGCTTCAAAGAAATTTGTAATTCCTGGACTTACTCTTCGCGAGGTTTTCAAAGTTTTGGAGGATGACGAAGAAAAATGCGTTGATATTATAGTGTCTGACCGTCACGTAATGTTCTTATTTGAAAATTATAAGGTTGTGACACGTCTTTTAGAGGGTGAATATATCAACTACAAGCCTGTTCTTCAAACACCGAACAGTATTTTTGTGATTGCAAACAATGCTCAGCTTTCTGAAAGCTTAGAAAGAGCATCACTTCTTATAAACGATGACATTTCTGCAAAGGCGGAAAAAGTGCCGGTAAGACTTAATATTGTAATGGACAAGATTGAAATTACCTGTATGACAGGAAAAGGCAAGGTTCACGATGTTGTTGATGTATCGGTAAATGGCGAGGATATTGAGATTGGCTTTAACCACAAATATCTTTTAGAGGCACTTCGTGCTTGTGAGGAAGAAGAAGTAAAGATGGAATTTTCAAATCCGAGAAGCTCCTGCTTTATCCGTTCGACAGGGAATGATGACAGCTACGCATTTATGATTCTTCCTGTAAGACTTTATAACTAAAGGATTTTTAAAATGGAAATTAAAACTATTGTAACAGAAAAAATGGACCAGAACTGTTACCTTATAAAGAAGGGTGTCAAAGGGATTTTAATAGACCCGGGTATTGACACCCTTAAAATTTTAAAGGAAACAGAAGGAATAGAAATTAAATATATTTTACTTACGCATTGTCACTTTGACCATTCTTTTTCAGTAAACGATTTAAGAGGCGGAAAAATGGTTGTAGCATCAAAAGAATGTGGAAGTAATATACTGAGTCAAAAAATTGCTCTTTCGACGGCTGTGAGTCTTGTGACGGCTCCTATTGATATAATAATGGAGGACGGCGAGGAAAAAGATTTTGACGGAATTAATGTAAAATGCATAAAAACACCCGGCCATACAAGCGGGAGTGTTTGTTATATGATTGAAAATAACCTGTTTTCAGGGGATACACTTTTTAGAAGAAGTGTAGGAAGGTGCGATTTGCCGACAGGAAACTATGATGAGCTTGAAAAATCGATTAAAGATAAAATATATAAGCTCGATGAAAATGTAATAGTATTTCCAGGACACGGCGAAAAAACAACTATTGGCTTTGAGAAAAAATATAATGCTTATGTAACGGAGTAAATTATGATTTTAATTCAAAATGGGTATGAATGTGAATATGAGATGAATATTTTTATAAATATCTTTTTTTCAAGGAATGAAGAAGGTATTATAAAAACAGATTTTTCGCACGAAAATGATTTGATAAAGGTTCATACCGAAATAGAATTTGAAGGGAACAATTACAGCTTTGATTATGAGTATGCATTTAAAAATTCTGAAAAAGACCCGAAAATTATAAAGAAAATATACAGCTGTGCCTGCACAAAATCCTTTATAAGAGCTGCTAAAAAAATAAGAAATATTGAGCTTCCGTGGGGAGTTATGAGCGGAATAAGACCGGCAAAATCGGTAAGACAATTTTATGAAGAAGGAAAAAGCTTTGATGAAATAAAGGAAATTTTAAAGGATATTTATGAGGTTTCTCCTGAAAAATGTGATTTGGCGATAAAGGTCGCCGAAAATGAGCAGAAAATTCTAAAAAGAATAAAAGAAAATTCAGTCAGCCTTTATATTGGAATACCATTTTGTCCGTCAAGATGTATGTATTGCTCATTTGTTTCGACGGATATTAAAAACAGCGGGAAATATATGAATGAATTTTCTGACCTTTTGTGCCGTGAAATTGAAAAAACAGGTGAGATTTTAAAGGAAATAGGCTTTTTCGTGCAGAATATTTATATAGGAGGCGGAACGCCAACTACACTTTCCTGTGAAAATCTTGAAAAAATATTTAAAAGTATAAAAAAATATATAAATCTTGATAATTTAGAGGAATTTACATTAGAAGCAGGCAGACCCGACACTGTTACCAAAGAAAAAATGGAGCTTTCAAAAAGGTATGGTGTGAACAGGATAAGCATTAATCCGCAGACCTTGAATGAAGAAACACTAAAGGTTATAGGCAGAAAACATACCGTGAAAGAATTTTACGATGCCTTTTTGATTGCAAGAAAAGCAGGCTTTGATAATATAAATACCGACTTGATTGCAGGACTGCCTGGAGAAAGCTTTGAAATGTTTAAGAGTACAGTTGAGGGCATTTTAAAATTAAATCCCGAGGATGTTACAGTTCATTCAATGTGTGTAAAGCGTGCTGCACAGCTTAATTTTTCAGACATTGAGCTTACAGGGTATAAGGAAATGAACAAAATGCTCCTTTTTGCCGCAGAGAAAATGAGTGAAATAGGCAAAGAGCCTTATTATATGTATCGCCAGAAAAATATTTCTGGAAATCTTGAAAATGTAGGATATTCAGACCAGAATCATATGTCGTCATATAATATAAATATTATGGAAGAGGCTCAGACAATTATTGCACTCGGCGGTGGAGGGTCTTCAAAAATAGTAATGGGAGACAGGATTGAAAGAGTTGTTAATTTCAAAGAGCCGTATGAATATATAAGAAGATTCGATGAAATACTTGCTAAAAAAGATGAAATAGCCGATTATTTCAGGAAATAGAAGGGAATGAAAAGAATGGATTTTTTAGACAGCGCACTTAAAAAAATAATGTATGAATATGATGAGGACCGTACTTTAGCACGTGTAAACCGCGAGGCTAAGGTTTTGGAAGTTCATAAAAAGTTCCCTGAAATTAAAGAAATAGAGGATGAAATAAACCGTCTTGGTATAGAAAATTTCGGGAATATTATAAAAAATCCTGAAAAAAGCAAGGAATTTAACGAAGAATTTGAAAAAAAGCTTGCAGAACTTAATCAGAAGAAGAAGGAAATTTTATTAAAAAACAATATTCCTTTGGATTATGATGAAATTAAATATAAGTGTGAAAAATGTCTTGATACAGGGTATGAGGACACAAAAAAATGCTCCTGCTTTATCCAGAAGATAATTAATTTAAGATACGATTTGTCTAATATGAAGGAAATGCTGCACGATTTTTCTGAATTTTCCTTTGATTATTACAGTGACAAGCTTGATGAAAGCATTAAAATGACTGAAAAAGAGAACATAAAAATCATTTATAATAAAGCACTTGATTTTTGTGAAAATGAAAATTCAAAAAATATGCTTTATTACGGTAGCTGCGGACTGGGTAAAACATTTTTATGCTCCTGTATCGCAAAGAAAGTGATGGACAGCGGGAAAAGTGTGATTTATACTTCTGCTACAAGTCTTTTCTCTGAATATGAGGATTTCAAATTCGGGAAAAAGGATGCGAATGTATTTGCGGAAAAAATGGATATGATTAAAGAAGCTGACCTTTTAATTATAGACGACTTGGGAACAGAAGTACAAAGCTCGTTCTCGGTTCAGCTTTTAAATGAAATAATAAACGAAAGAATTGCGCTCGGTAAGAAAATTATAATAAGCACTAATCTCACAATGAAAGGAATACTTGAAAAATACACCGACAGAGTAGCATCAAGAATTTACGAAAGCTTTGAGATACTTCATTTTGTGGGAAATGATATAAGAGTGCAAAAGCTTATGAATAAAGGAGAAAATAAATGAGTATTGCAAAAAAGAGAGACATTATAGATTCTATGTGGTCGGTTTTTACATCATTTGGGTTTTGTGAAGTGGAAGAAGAAAAGGGCGAAAAATATTGTATTTTCCAAAAAGATGAGGCAAAAGCCGTAAATATAGGCACAACTGATAAGTCAAAGGCAGAGCTTGCGGCACTATGCATTGAAACCGCGATTGCAAATGGCCTTGATAATTTTAGTTTAGCCGTAGGAGAAAGCAAGATTTTTGAGCTTTTGGAGCTTTTTGGCTTTGAAAAAATTATAAGCCTTGATGAAAATGAAAAAGGATTTTCAGTAATTTGCGGTGATATTAAGTTTGCTGAGGGTATTTTTGGGGACAATAAACAGGAGTGCAGATTTTATATTGACAAATTTATTGATGCATTAATAACCGAAGGCGTTGATATGTCAGATAACGATGTTTCTGCAAGCCTTATTTATGCGGAAAAGGATGCTGAGGGAATAGCATATGATATAGCCTACAACTTGCGCGTTAACGGATGTATTGTTGAGTTTTATAATACAGACGGGGACATAAAAGATGCGGAAAAATATGCAAAGGACAAATATATTTCCTGCATTTTAAGAGCATTTCCTGACGGCAGACTTATGATAAAGGATTTTATAAAGAATGAAATAATTGAGACAACAGCGGCTGAGTTTTTGGGATATTATGAAGAGGACGAAGAGGACGAGTGTGACTGCGGATGCGGTCATAATCACGAGCATCATCACCATCACGGTGAGGACTGTGATTGCTGCGGTCATTAAAGGGTAAAACATTCATTATGCTTATAGCATTTTGGATGTTTTTTATATAATAGAATTTCAGCTTTTAGTAAAAAGGAAAAGGGGGCTAAAATATGACAGGTATTATTGATATAGGTTCAAACACCGTGCGGCTTGTTATTTATGATAAGAGGCACAGAGTTTCAAATACGGGACTTGCATCGGAAATATTAAGTGATACATATGACGGAATTTTGTCCCCTGAAGGAATAGAAAAGCTTTGCAGGATGATAAGCTTTTTAAAGGAAAAAGCAGGTGATATTGAGGTTTTTGCATTCGCAACCTTTGCCTTTAGAATACTTAAAAACCGCGAGGACGTAAAGCGAGAAATATTTGAGAGAACAGGAGTAGAAATTGATATTCTGTCGGGCGAGGACGAGGCAAAATATGATTTTTATGGTCTCAAAGGCTCAATTTCAAAAAAGGAAAGCGGAATAGGTGTAGATTTGGGCGGCGGCTCGGCACAGATTTTTGAGTTTTCAGAAGGTGAGCTTGTTTTTTCCGGCTCATATCCCATCGGCTGTAAGAAAATTAAGAATAAATTTGTAAAACATAAATTTCCGGATAAAGAGGAAAGGAAAAAAATAGAGGAATATGTCGAAAAGGAGCTTTCAAAAATAGACTTTAAGTATAAAAAGGTCTATATGATGGGCGGAACAGCGAAAACTGCAGCAAAGCTTTACAGCTTTTTAAACGGTGTGGAAAATATCGATATTTTAAAGGCTGACCGCATCGAAGGGCTTATAAGATTTATTGAAGAAACTCCGGAAAACGTTATGAAAAATGTACTCAGAAACAGGTATGACAATATTGTGGTGGGTATTGTTATAATGAAAAAAATCGCTGATATATGCGGAGCCAACCAAATTCATATTAAAAAATGCGGAGTAAGAGACGGATATTTGATGAAAATTGAGGAGGATTTGGTGGAGAGTATATAGAACTACGTCCTTTTGACCGAAATAAAGTACAAAAAGGGGAAATATTCTGCATATACGTACTTTTGTATGCACAAAAGTACCACAAAGCACATAAGGGAGCGTTCTCCCTTATGTATCCCACCTGTTTGCTCCTGATGGCAATCTTCTGCCTGCGGCAGAAGTATTGCTGAAGTCGCCTCGAATTTACTTACAGGTCGAAATGCAGTAAGGCAAGCGCGGACTATCTTTCAACTTTTTTCTAAAATTCATTTTGCGTCCTTTTCGAAAAAATTTTTCTGCACGAAGTAATATATTAATTTAAAAGAAAAATTTGCATTGATAATTAAACTTATCCTTATTAAAGCTTGCCCTGTCGCTACGGCTGGGGCGAATTGAGCAATCAGTGCAAGCTTTGCTTGCAGATTGCGGCTCTGAGCCGCCAAACTACGGGGTCAGGGGTGTCCCATATGCCTTTTGCTACTTTTGGGCAAACAAAAGTAGGTATACACAATCAACTTTTAAGAAATTGTCGAAATTTGTCTTACAAAATTTCGATAATTTTTTTTAAAATATAGACAAAATAAAATTAATATAGTATAATAGAAAGTGCCAACCACTATTTTTTTGATACGAAACTTTTATGACCTTCTTTGTGTT
>JAZNNI010000006.1:0-2072 GCA_045580145.1 Clostridia bacterium | reverse complement strand
TTGAAGGTGGGCAAGTTTACCTCTCCCCATCTTGTGAAATACAATGAACGTATCGAGCTTAACGGCAAGGACATCAGCGACGAAGACTTTGCCATGACTATTACTGCGGTAAAAGTGGCGGCGGATAGCATTGTCCAAAAGGGTGTGTGCGAGCAGCCTACTCAATTTGAAATCCTGACTGCGGCGGGGTTTCTGTACTTCCACTTGCAAAAGGTGGATTACGCTGTTATCGAAGTTGGTTTGGGTGGCTTGTGGGATTCCACCAATATCATTACCCCCGTGGTATCTGTAATCACCAATGTTTCCTTAGACCATACTGACCGTTGCGGTGCGACAGTGGCGCGTATCGCTATGCAAAAGGCAGGTATCATCAAGGAAAAGGTTCCCGTAGTAACTGCTGCTGAAGGCGAGGAAGCTCTTGGCCCCATCGTTACCATGGCTATGTTCAAGGAAGCTCCCGTATATCTCTATGGCAAGGCATTTTACGGAACAGAGGTTACCAGCTCCATGGATGGTCAAAAATTTACCCTTCATGCTGGTGACTACTACCATTCCGATTACGAAATAAAATTACCTGGTGAACATCAAATTAAAAATACCAGTGTGGCTATTGTGGCGGCGAAGCTTGTTTCCAAACAAGACGCACGTATTAACGAGATTGCCCTCCACATGGGTGTGGCAAATACTCTGTGGCCTGGTCGCTTGGAACGTATTGCCCAAAAGCCTGATTTAATTTTAGATGGTGCTCATAATCCTGACGGTGCCTTAGCTCTGCGTAAGGCTCTTGATAAATATTATCCCGGTAAGAAAGTTCATTTTGTTTTTGGCATGATGGGCGATAAGGACATGAGCGGCGTTATCAAAACCTTGATTAAGAAAGATGACGTAGTGCTTACTGTGCGAGCAGATAGTGGCGTACGTGCTGCTGAAGCTGATGCGTTGGCTAATTTAGTTGGGGCGAACGCGGTGGCTGAAAGCGATTTACAGACTGCGTACCACAAAGCCATGAGCCTTGCAGGGGAAGAGGGCGTTGTGTGCGTGTGCGGCAGCTTGTACCTCGTAGGCGAGTTTAAAGCAATGCTGCAACGTGAAAAAGAGCAGTGTCATTAAAATTCACGAGTAATTCACAAATTTTAGAAAAATCTACTTGAAAATTAAATGTTTAATTAATATAATGGTTACACGGAATGCGAAAGCATTCTAAGAAAAACTGGTGAAGCGATTTTTGTACTGCGTCTTTTCGGCTTTAGAACTGAACTGTACGGCAAGACCCCGCTACGTATGTGGCGGGGTTTTTGCTTTTTCTTTTGTTACTGCCTATTAGGGAACAAGGACAATAATGCTTCGCATTATTTTGATAGATGAACAAGGTAAGTAACGCTTACGCATTACTTTGATTAAAGACTATAGTATAGAACAAGGAAGAAAAACTTTGAAAAAGTTTTTCTATGAACAGGGCGAAGAAAATAAAAGAGAGGAAAGGGAAAAAAAAAATTATATAAAAGAAAAAGGTAAAGGAGAGTAAAAAAAGAAGTCTCTATAATATAAGTTGTCTTGAAAACCCCCAAAACGGCAAAAATGGAGTAAGCAAATTTTTAATTGCTTGATTAAACTGGGTGGGAGTTTTTGAACAATTTGTGAAGAAAAGCCTTGCAGGCTTACAATTTTCTTGATATTATATTATGCGTTGAGCTTTATATCCTGAGTGATTAAAAATTTCCTCAAGAATTTTTGAAAAAGATATGAATAAAGTTCTCAAATGTGTTATAATTGTATCAGTTCAGAATATGTTTCGTGAAAAATCTCTTGTTTTATAGCAGGAGTTTTTTTGCACGTGTCGAATACGAAAATAGAAGAGTGTGAAGTGTCTGCAAAAATGATGTGAGCACTTTTTAAACAACGGTAAAGTCTTATGTGTAGGGCTGCTTTTAGCAGACTGCAGATAGGTTTTATATAAGGGAAACCTTAATAAACTATATGTCCTAAATATAAGGAGGAAGGTAAAAATGATCGACATTAAAGATCGCATTGTTGACGTAGTAGCTGACAAAGTTATGTCCGCTGAAGCTGCT
>JAZNNI010000005.1:0-21808 GCA_045580145.1 Clostridia bacterium | reverse complement strand
CCTTTTGCTGACGCTTCATAGCCTTTTGTGACTTAATCTGAAGTGGCATAAGGATAAGCTTGATAACAATAGTAAAAAGAATAATGGCAAGACCATAGTTGTCCACCAAATTGTAAATAAACTGTATTAACCAGCCAAGTGGTCTTGTGATACAAAGCTCAAACAAACTAAGTTTCATAACTTTTTCCTTTCCTCCGGAAACTACAAAAGTGGATCATAGCCACCTTTATGGAACGGATGGCACTTTAAAATACGGCGTATGGCAAGGTACGTTCCTTTTATTGCACCATATTTTTCCACAGCCTGCAGGGCATACTCCGAGCAGGTTGGTATAAATCTGCAACTGGGCGCAGATTTTAAGCCTGATAAGTATTTCCGATAAAAACGTATAGCAAAAATAAGAAGTTTCTTCATATAATAATACCCATTTTTTTAAAAGCGTATTTAATATCCCGAAGAACTTCGTCGCATTTCTTTCCCGAAATTCTGCTTCGGGCAACGATAACGATATCAAAACTGTCTTTAATTCTTGGGGACAGCGTGCGGAAACTTTCACGCATAAGCCGTTTCGCACGATTGCGAAGCACAGAGCCACCTACGGATTTTCCGCAAGTCAAACCCACGCGGGTTTTCCCTAGCTTATTTTTCTGCGCATAAACTACCACGTTATGACATGGTATGCACTTTCCGCGATAATAAAGACGTTTAAAATCCTTATTCAGCTTTAAAGTATTGTTCATAACTTTTAAAACCCCGAAATTTCTTTAAGTAAAAGCAAAAAAGCGGGACACGCCCGCCTGGGGACAGGATTGACGCTTATTAAAAAAGGCAAAAAGCACAAGGTAAATTAGCCTCTTTACTTCTCGCCTTAATTTTATGCTGACAATTTTTTTCTGCCCTTTAATCTTCTTTTAGCTAAAATCTTTCTGCCGGAAGCAGTAGCCATTCTCTTTCTGAAACCGTGTTCTTTAGCTCTCTGTCGCTTTTTAGGCTGATAAGTTCTCTTCATCTTGTGAACACCTCCCGATATTATGAAATCTTTAAATTCTGCTCAATTATATGCCAATTAGCTGACCAAAAAAGAGCAGACATCACACCTATTATATTAGCTTTACTTTGTTTTGTCAAGACTTTTTTTCAAAAATTATACAAAATCCGCTTTTGACCGCTTCTCAAAAAGAAAAAACACCCTCTCAGAAAAAGTAAATCCGAAAAGATGTTATTTCTTTTTGAAGCTGCACAGCTCTTGATTTTCTTCCACAAAAATCCCCGTACAATTCATTTAAAAACTTTATTCCATTATAAAATATACGAGGGAAGGATACAATAGCTTTTCAAGTTGTTGAGTACACTCAAAAAAATTGTATAAAAAATGCCGCAGCAGATGTGTCGGCAAAGGTGCAGATATTATGCAGAAATAAAGGGTTTTTGCTCTTTGATACAAGAGTTGCGGGTGGTCGGTTTTGTGATGTGTACCTTTTATACCCGCAAAGCAAGAAATATACAATATATTGTAAAATAACAGATAATACTACACAATATGATGTGTTATATCCCACAGATAGCAGTTTTCAACTTACCATCCTCTATTTCGATAACGCCAAAGGTCTGACCATATTTCACACTCCCTGGGTTTAAAAGGACAACTTTCCCCGCAGCGTCGTTAAAGCCCAGATGAGTATGTCCAAAAACGGCACAGTCACATTCTTGTTTTAAAGCGTATTCGCGTAAGGTGGTGTAATTTGCCTCCGATTTTACGCCATAGCCGTGTCCGTGAGTAAGAAAAAGTCTTTTTCCCTCAGCCTCGATAACAAGGTCGCTTGCGGCGGAGGTAAAATCGCAGTTTCCTGCAACATAGTGGACAGGTATATTCGGGAAAGCTTTAGCAAGCTCCATAGCATCGCTTGCGTGGTCGCCGGCGTGGAGAATCATATCGATGCCCACGAGTCTTTTTATGGTTTTAATGCAGGACTCGGTGTCCTTGTGGGTATCTGAAAAAACAAGTATTCTCATAAATCAATCTCTCCTTCGCCAGCCTTTTGCATATTATATCATTCTTTTACATAACATTCCATATTTGATGCAAAATTGTAATATAATTGTAGCTTTTATGTCGAAAGCTTCCCAAAAAACGACACCAGATTTCTGCAAAATCCGCCTGCACCAAATGATATTATATATTTAACAAAAAAATCAGCTATATATGAAAGGAATAAATACAAATGAACATTATAATACCTAAGATACCCGAAAAGACAATTACACTTCCTGAAAAGGAAGATATACTAAAGGGAATCATTTTAATAGCGCTCTCGCGTGCGAGCTTTTCTGGAATGAGCCCGCTGGGGCTTGCCTTTGCTGCGACCTTTCCGATAGACAATGCGTACATAGCCTTAATTGCCCTTTGCACAGGGATGGCAAGTGCGAAGATTTCTGCACTGAAATATATCCTTTCCTTTTTTATATACTATATTCTTGTTTATTTAAAAAAAGCTGAAGATTCTATGGTAAAAGCTATTAGCTTAGGCGCGTCGGTACTGCTTGCAGGAGTTGCGGTTTTTTTCTGGACGGGCGCTACGGTAAATAGTTTTCTCTATCTTGGTTTAGAGGTCTTTATTACGGGAGTGCTTTTTTATCTCTTTTCCTTTTTGGATGAAAAGAGTGCAAGAGGGCATCTTGCACAGCTTGTAGTACTGGGCGGCATTTTAAGCGGCATTTCGGGAGTAATGCTTCCTTATATAAATTCAAGCTTATCTGTCTTTTTTGTGATTTTCATATCAATGTGCATCTGCTATGCGTGTGATGCTTCTGTTTCTTCGCTGGCGTGTATGATTCTTGGTTTTGTGATGAATATGGCAAGTCAGGATGCAGTTATGATTGCAGGGACCTTTGCTCTGGCAGCGCTACTTTCTTCGTTTTTGTCATATATGGGAAAGCTCGGCATAGCTGTGGGGTTTTTGTGCGGAATAACAATTAGTGTGCTTTACAGAGGCAGTCTCGACGGGATAAATCTTGTAGATATATTTATGCCTGTTGCAATATTTGTACTCCTTCCCGAGACGATACATTTTAAGATTTCAGGCAGCATAAATTCACGATTTGACGCTACATATGATGATACAGCGGTAAATACACGTGTTGCAAATCAACTGAAAACCATAGCAAAAGCCGTCTGCGACTTGGCGGACGGAGTGAACTTGCTTTCGGAAAAACAAAAAACTGACGGGGAAATGAAGGAGCTGTTTGATACGGTGTCCGCCAGAGTTTGCCGAGGGTGTTCGCTTGAAGCAAATTGCTGGAAGAAGGATAGCCGAAAAACATATAATAATATGTACGAACTCTGGAAAACCATTGAAGAGGACGGATACTGCGACCATAGTAATATGCCGCTCAGGCTTAGGCAGGTGTGTATGCGGTCGGAAAGCTTTTTGTGTGAGTTCAAGCACGTCTACGAGCTTTATAAGCAAAATGTTCTTTATAAAGGCGAGGCACTCTCAGGACGAGGAATAATAGCAAGGCAATATAACGAGATTTCAAACGTAATAAAACTACTTTCATATGAGGTAGAGAACGGAATCTGTGAAAACGACTCAAAAACGCCTAAATATCGGGCAGCAGTTACCGTTGCTCAGGAGGCAAAAAACTCATCGTCTGCCTGTGGTGATACGATTATACACTTTGAAAGTGCAAACAAATACTACGTAATCCTATGCGATGGTATGGGTTCGGGTGATGCAGCAATGCTTGAAAGCCGGCTTACAGCACGCCTTTTCTCTGAATTTTTAAAGGCGGGTTTTGAAAAAGGAACGGCTCTTAATATGATAAATTCCGCACTTGCTCTAAAGGCGGATCAGGAAAGCTTTTCAACTGTGGACCTTTTGGAGATAGATTTGGAAACCGGTGTATGCGAATTTATGAAAATAGGAAGTGCCGAAAGTTTTTTGAAGACAAAGAGTAATATCGAGGTCATTTCCTCAAAAGCACTCCCTGTGGGGATATTGGAAAATATAGAAGTGACAGCAGAGCGATTTCAACTTTTGCCTGGTGACGTTATCTTGATGGTTTCGGACGGAGTAGGCGAAGCGGGTGCTGGAGTTTTAAAAAATGACTGGATAAAGAAGCTTCTTTTGATGGAAAATCGAAATGATGAGGAGCTTTCAAAATTGATTTTAGTCGGGGCAAAAACAAAAATGAAATTTGCCGACGATATGACTTGTGCGGTTATAAGGATAAGAAAATAGAAGGAGGTATTGATGTGAAGGTTCAGAATGAGCTTGCCGCAAAGATTTTGAGTGAAATTATATCGAATGGAATGAGTATGAGCGACATTGACTTGAGCGAGAAGATTAAATGTGCGGCAACCGATGCACTTAGTGAGATTAAACTCGTTATGCATCAAAATAGTAAAAACGACAGGGACAAACTGGGCTTGATAAAAGGGATAATGGAAAAATATAATATAGGAGGCAAGTAAAAAGCTGTGACAGTTATGTCACAGCTTTTAACAGCCTTGTTTAGCCCTTTGCTTTTTTAAGCATTTCCTTAAGCTCGGGCTTTTCAAACACAAATTTATTATTGCAGAACTGGCACTCAACCTCGCACTTTCCGTCTTCCTCAATGATTTTTGAAAGGTCGGCTTTCCCGATTGATATAACTGCCGACTTCATTCTGTCTCGTGAGCATTTGCACTTATACTGCGGAGTTGTCGATTCATTTTGCATAATCATACTAAAACCTTCGGTAAGGTAAAAGAGAATATCCTCTGCTGTCATTCCGTCAGAAAGCATCTGCGTTACCGACGGAATTTCCTTCATTCTGTCCTCGATTATGCCTGCAACCTCCTCGGTTGCCTCGGGCATAAGCTGAATCATAAAGCCTCCTGCACATTCCGCCTGTCCGTCTGT
The DNA here is from genome assembly GCA_045580145.1 of Clostridia bacterium. Taxonomy (GTDB): domain Bacteria; phylum Bacillota; class Clostridia; order UBA1381; family UBA1381; genus UBA1738. The sequence continues at coordinate 16,904 of JAZNNI010000005.1, read as the reverse complement.
GCCGACGAGTACACCCAAGCCCATTGCAGTAGGAATCTGGTCGCTTTTTGCAAAGTAATAGGTCAAATCCTCCGCAATTTCGCCGCTTACGATAGGCACCTGTCCGGAATAAGGTTCTTTGAGACTTAAATCATAGACAACATTAAGCTGACCCTGTCCGACGGCAGTGCCGACGTCAAGCTTGCCATTTTCCTTTCTCGGCAAATCAACAAAAGGATTTACCACATATCCGCGCACGCGTGATTTTGAGTCGGTAATGGCAACGATGTTTCCAAGTGGACCATCTCCGCGGAACTGAACGGTTATTGAATCTGTATCATTTTTTAAATTCTGACCCATAATTGCAATCGCGGTTAAGGTTCTTCCCAAAGCGGCAGTTGCAACAGGGAACGTATTATGAATCTTTTGTGCATCGTTTACAAGGTCTGTTGTTTGCGCAACAAAAATCTTAATTGCACCATCGGTGCTTTGACCTCTGACTATAATATCTGACATTTTATATATTCCTTCCGTTATTCAGCTATGGCGGTTACGTGATAAGTGCCGATAACTGAGATATTTTCTTTGGCTTCAATTTTTACTTCAAGGCTTTTGCTTCCCGTTTCATTAATGGCAGATGCATCAACACTTGCCTTAAGGTTTGATGCTGACAGTTTGTCCTCACTGCCTTTGGCTAAAACTCTGATTTTATCGGGTTCAAGCCTTATTTTCATATTTTCCGGAGCATCTTGAATACTCACAGAAAGTTCTATTTCCTTTGTGGACTTAGGCACAAGCTCGCAGGATGCTGAAATTATGCGTTTATCTTCGGGCACAAAACAGCCGTCCGGAACAGACAGCTCCAGCTTGTACGTGCCGTCCTCCTGCTTTTTGCTCGCGTCAAAATATGCATAAAGCTCTACATCAGACTTATCAAAAAATTCTTCGACATTAAGGTCTTGTGAAAAACCGACATCCACAGAAGTGAGGCTCTGATTTTTTACAACGAGAGTATTGTCTTCCGCAAGGCTTTTTGGCAAAAGTATTTTAACCGGTAGTGTTGTTCGTACATAGACTTCGTTTTCTACACTTATAGTCTCGAGATTTTTATAGACGATATTGTTTGCTGAAACCATATCATCATTTTCGTCATAGAACTTATAGGTGTATTCCTGAGAATTTGTTTTCAAAATATTTGCGGCATCAACAACTGCCTTTGCATAGGAGATGGAGTAAACCGTGCTTTCTGCACCGCGGATTTTTACAAAATCATCCTTTGCGGAGGACTTAACCAAATACTGTGTGTTTTTGTCTACGTTTTGGAGCGCAATTTTTATCGGAATATCACGGGATATAATTTTTTCTGTTTCAAGTGTTATTTCACGTGTTTTCGCTTTTGCCAGAACAATATTTGATGATGGGTAGTTATATTTTATTTGAACAGTATTTGAACCCACAGAATAAATGCCCGAAACGTCTATCGAGGCGGTGATGTTGTTTATTGACGATATGACAGAGGAACGGTTTCCTCTTATAGTTGCCGAAACTGTAGGCAGACTGTCTTTGTTGGTAATGATAAGCCCATTTGAGTGGAGCTCCTCTTCGCCGTCAAAAACAATGTTAATATCGCTTAAATACTGGCTTATTATCGGGTCTTCAGTATATGTTATGGCAAACCAGAGAACTATTGCCGCAAGGGCAGACAAAATTTTAAGGAGTAGCTTGTTATCTTTTTTTATATTCATTTTTCACCCCTCCAAAATCTTGGTTTATCAGTCTCTTTTGAGAGAGCCTTGTTAAGAGCGGTCTTCAAGGTTACTTCAGTCAGGTTTCGGGTGAGAGTACCATTTAAAGCAATGGAAATCTTACCGGTCTCCTCGCTAACAACTATAACCAAAGCATCTGATGCCTCGGAAATTCCAAGGGCAGCACGATGGCGTGTGCCAAGCTCGCGGGAAAGGTTGGAATTTGATGTAAGAGGCAGGAAGCATCCTGCAGTGTGGATTCTTTCTCCGCGTATAATGACTGCACCGTCGTGGAGCGGAGTGTTTGGGACAAAAATGTTTTCCAAAAGTGCCGTGCTTACTTCGGCATCTATCAAAGTCCCTGTTTTTATGACATCGCCAAGCTTTGTTTCGCGTTCAATAACGATTAATGCACCAGTTTTGGTTTCCGACATATTTGCAGCGGCGCGTGTAATTTCGGAAACTGCGAAGTTGACATCGTTGGAGTTGCCTACCGCTATATCAATAAGCTTTCCTGCCTTTGAACGTCCCATTTTTTCGAGCAGGCTGCGAAGCTCCGGCTGAAAAACAACCACTATGGCAAACATACCCACCTGAACAACATTGCTCAGGAGGTAATTAAGCGTGGTAAGATGCGCCCACGTACTGATTTGAAGAATCAAAAACACAATGACAATACCTTTTAAAAGCTGTATTGCTCTTGTTTCCTTTATCACCTTTAAAAGCTGATAAAAAATAATCGCAACCAAAAATATGTCAATTATATCAGTCAGCTTCAGAACCTGAAAAAAGCTTTTTAAATAAACCAATGCCGCTTCCATTTTTCAATCCGACCTCCCAAACTCTTCTTCCTTTAATTATACAATAAATATTTCAATATTACCAGTAATTTTTATGAATTTTTATAAAAAATCTTGTAGTTTTGTAAAAAATATGATAATATATTACAAAATGCGTTCAAAATGAAAGAGAAATCAGAAAATATGGGTGTATTTTTTGATTTTCGGAAAGGAAAGGTAATAAAAATGAAAAAGATTTTGAGCTTGATTATGGCGCTTTTTGTTGTTGCGTCAACTATGACATCGGTGTTTGCAGAGGAAAAAGACCCACAGATTAAGGTGGACGGAAGAAGCCTTACATTCCGTGAAGAACAGGAGCCTGTTATTATAAATGACAGACTTTATGTTCCTGTAAGACGAGTTCTTGAAACAATGAAGTCAACTGTTAAATGGGATGAGTCTACAAGGATGGTTACAGTTAATTCATTTGACAACGTAATCGTACTTAAGATGACTATTGACAATCCTGTTATTACACGCTATGAATATACAAGTGTTTTAAATGCGGATAAAACAGAGATAACATCAGATGTTGCACCGATTATATTAAATGACAGAACGATGCTTCCTATAAGAGTTATCGCAGAAGCTCTTGGAGCAACTGTGTATTTTGACGAAGCTACCTGGACAACACATATTACAACAAAGCAGATAAAGAGGATTCTTGACAAGGAAAGCATTGACTATTCAGCAGAAAACTTTATGCTTGCTGAGGCATACAAGGAAAACCTGCCAAAGCTTTCTATTGACTGTGATGCTTCCGGAATAAAAGAGGGCGACGAAGTAAAAATAAAGGTTAAGCTTACAGATATTGAAAAATACAATAAGGATGCAAAGATTTGTTCAACAACTGTATCCATCTCATATGACAGCGAAAACTTTGAATATTTAGGCTTTACTTGCGTAAAGGACGGAGAAGAAAAAGACCCTATGCTGTCTGCTGACAACGGCACATTTACAGATAAGCTTTTGAAAGTTGTCACATTGGATATGCCGGAAAATGCATATTCTGCAGCAGAAGATGGAACTGTTCTGATTGTAAATATGAAAGCACTAAATGACAAGGGCGGCGAATTTGTACTTTCAGATGGTCACAGCAGACTTGGAAATGATACAGAACTAATGCTTGCAACAGATGCAGAAAATTATGAAGTGATATCAAAATATAACGAGCTTTATATTGACACAACGCCTATAACAGTGAAATAAATTAAAAACAGGCAGAAATGCCTGTTTTTTTGATGTTTTTGTGGCTTGAAACAATAAATGTATCAAGGAACGCGGGGGGTATAAGGTTTTCACAATGAAGTGACGGAGAAGCTTATCTTTTTGCAAATGTAACGTTTTCCACTTCAAATTCCCTGCCATTTAAGTATTCAAGAATGCCTGCATCGGTTTTGAAGGTGAACTTGAGTTTATAGGAATAAAGAGCCTGTCCGTTGTACCCAAATCTCTTATTTATCTCGTTTGTGCCATATTTTCCGTCGCCTAAAAGGGGATGCCCGATTGCCGCAAAGCCCGCGCGGATTTGATGTGTTCTTCCTGTTTCAAGCTCTGCCTCTACCAATGAATATTCAGGGTACTCTTTAAGCACCTTGTACTTAGTGGAATATGATTTTGCACCCTTTTTAGGAGAGTCAAAAACATAAACCTGCTTCTTTTGCTCGTCCTTTAAAATGAAACCTTTTAAGACTCCGATTTTTTTGTCAAGATGACCGAGGACAAGGCATAAATAGGACTTTTCCAGCTCTCTGTCCTTGATTTTTTGATTTAGTATGCGGAGCGTTTCGGCATTTTTTGCCGCAATCACAATTCCGCCTGTGTTTCTGTCAATACGGTTGCAAAGAGACGGAGTAAAGGTGTTTTCGTCCTCGGGGACAAATTCGCCCTTTTGCCACAGATATGCCTTTATATGCTCAATCAGTGTATCTGTCGAGCCGCTCGTATCCGCGTGGACGCACATTCCCTGCTTTTTGTCTGTTAGGAGTATATTTTCATCTTCATAAACAATGTCAAGACGGGGTGTTATCCGCATAAAAGCTGTGTCTGGGTCTGGAATTTCGAAAAATTCATCCTTCAAGTAAAGGTTTAAGATGTCGCCTGCATTGACCTTAAAAGCACCGTCCTTTATGTGCTTTCCGTTTATCTTTACACAATTTTTCCTGAGGCTTTTGTAAAGCATACTCTGCGGAAGATTTGGAAGCAGTTTTGTCAAAAATTTATCCAACCGCTGACCTGCATCGTTTTTGTTTATAATTACTTCTTTCAACAAAAGCCCTCCTTTTTTAATTTTTTGTAACAAATCCCACTTAGTATATTGTAACACAAATAATTTTGTGTTACAATACCTATAACTATGTTTTCACAGAAAGGATAAAAAAATGGGATTATTTTTCAACTATGATAAGCCGGGCAAGGGTGTAGATAAAGATGCACCGAAGAAATGGGGACCTTTTTTGTACTTAGAGCTTTTGGGAAGAAAGTTTGGTATTTTGTTCAAATCAAACCTTATGTATTTTCTTGTAAGCATACCTGTGCTTTTGGTATATCATTTTCTTTTGTTTATGATACTTTCTTCAAATTTACCGAACTATGACATTGGAATGGTAAATCAGATTTCAAGTTTGATGGCGGTCGTCATTGTGACCTTGTGGGGCTCAGGGCCTGTGTCGTGCGGATATACATATATTTTGCGCAACTCTGCAAGAGAAGAACACGTGTGGCTTTTGTCTGATTTCTTTGGTAAAAGTAAAGAAAACTTTAAAAAGGGCATTGTTTTTCTGATTGTAGACTTGGTGGTGTTTATATTGGGAATAAATGCTGTTATTTTCTATTGGCAGAGAGCGGCAACTAATACTATTTTCTTGTATTTAATGTTTGTGGTATTAATTTGTATGCTGTTTTATACTTTTATGCATTTCTATATGTACCAGTTCGCCGTAACCTTTTACAGCAATACACGTGAGATTTACAAAAATTCATTTTTGATGGCGCTTGCAAATATGCCTATGAACTTGTTTTTGACAGCCCTTGTACTGATATTCTCATATTTTGTACTTGGAATGCTATCACCGGTTGGAATAATTGTAGTGTCGCTTCTTTTGTGGATTAGTCTGATGCGATTCCCCATTGACTTTTACGCTGCGAGAACGATAAAAAAGAAAATCATTGGTGATGAAAGAGAAAAAGGGAGTGACGAATAAATGCCTGAGGATTTTTTGGCAAGCTATGACGTTTGTGTAATAGGTGCGGGCCACGCCGGAATTGAGGCAGGGCTTGCAAGCGCGCGTCTTGGTATGAAAACTGTGGTATTTTCCATAAGCCTTGACGCAATCGGAAACCTCCCGTGTAATCCAAGTATCGGCGGAACGGCTAAAGGTCATCTTGTGCGCGAAATAGATGCGCTTGGTGGGGAAATGGGAAAGGTTGCCGATGCGACCTTCATTCAGTCTAAGATGCTGAATGTTGGAAAGGGCCCTGCTGTTCACTCTCTGCGTGCACAGATAGACAGAAAGAGCTATCACAGAGAAATGAAAAAGCGACTTGAAAATGAGCAAAATCTTCAGATTAAGCAGGCGGAAATCGTGGACGTGATATTCGATGAGGATGGAAGAGTTTGTGGTGTTAAGACGCATCTTGGTACGAAATACGGGACAAAAGCTGTTATAATTGCAACGGGAACATATTTAAAGGGCAAAATAATGATTGGCGAATATGAGCGAGAATCGGGACCAGACGGAACTTTCCCTGCAAATGAGCTTTCTGCCAATTTAAAGGATAAAGGAATAGAGATATGCCGCTTTAAGACGGGAACGCCTGCGAGGATACACGGTGATTCTCTCAATTTTGATGCAATGGAAAAGGAAGTGGGCGACGAAAAAATAACTCCGTTTTCTTTTGAAACCGAAAATCCGGGAGAGAATACTGCTTTTTGCTGGCTTACCTATACAAACGAGGACACTCATAAGCTGATTTTGGATAATCTCGAAAGGACCCCGACATATAGCGGCAGAGTCGAGGGAGTGGGTGCGAGATACTGCCCGTCTATTGAAGATAAGGTTGTCAAATTTCGCGATAAGCCAAGACATCAGCTATTTATGGAGCCGATGGGAAGTGATACAAAGGAGATGTATGCACAAGGTATTTCAACAGGACTGCCGGAGGACATTCAGCTTAAGATGCTGAGGACTATAAAGGGTCTTGAAAATGTTGAGATTATGCGTCCTGCATATGCGATTGAGTATGACTGCTGCGACCCGACTCAGCTTTACCCGACACTTGAATTTAAAAACTATCCGGGACTTTACGGTGCGGGGCAGTTTAATGGAACGAGCGGATATGAAGAAGCAGCGGCACAGGGACTTATTGCAGGAATAAATGCCGCGCTAAAATTAAAGGGAGAAGAACCTGTGGTTCTTCAGAGATGCGACGGATATATCGGCACGCTAATTGACGATTTGGTGACAAAGGGTACAAATGAGCCGTATAGAATGATGACCTCAAGAAGTGAGTACAGGCTTCTTCTTCGTCAGGATAATGCCGACGAAAGACTCACCCCTATCGGTTATCGTGTAGGACTTATATCCGAGGCGAGATATAGCAAATTCCTCGAAAAGATGGAAATGATAGAAAAAGAAGTGAATAGGCTTTCGGGGATTGTACTTTCACCAGATGTGATAAATCCTGTGCTTGAAGAAAATGGGACTACGCCTGTTGCTACGGGACTAAGGATGTCGGATGCTTTAAAAAGACCTGAAATAACTTATGAAAAGCTTAAAAAGGTTGACCCCCAAAGGCCTGAGCTTCCGGATGCGGTTTGTGAGGAAGCGGAAATACGCCTTAAATATGATGGGTACATAAGGCGGCAGGAACAACAGGTCGAGCAGTTTAAAAAGATGGAAAATAAGCTCTTACCGGAGGATTGTGATTACTCGAATATTCACGGCTTGCGCCTTGAGGCAAGACAAAAGCTTAATAAAATAAAACCAACATCACTTGGTCAGGCATCACGAATTTCGGGCGTTTCGCCAAGCGATGTGTCTGTGCTTGTGGTGTGGCTGGAAAGCAGGGGAAGGTAAAATTACGGGAGAAATGTTATCTTTTTAAGGATTAATGTTTCTCCTTTTTGCTGGTATATTCTTCGCCTTGCGGGAAATAATATTGTTGCACAAAAAGAATTTAATAAAATTTAAAAAAAGTATTGACAACCACAATCTTTTTTGCTATAATAACTTCTGTTGTAAGAAACACTTGGAGAGATGTCTGAGCGGTTGAAAGAGCCGGTCTTGAAAACCGGTGACGTGCGAGCGTCCGTGGGTTCGAATCCCACTCTCTCCTCCACTTTTTGTTAATATGGAGTAGGCATACAAATCAAATTGTCTCGGCAGCAATTTTGCTTGTATGCATTTTTTATCTATGGAGAAGTACTCAAGAGGCCGAAGAGGCGCCCCTGCTAAGGGTGTAGGTCGGGAAACCGGCGCGAGGGTTCAAATCCCTCCTTCTCCGCCAGCATTTGACAAGCAATCTGAGTTTAGGATTGCTTGTTTTTTTACAAAATTGCTTGAACCCGAGCGCCGGAGGCAAGAGGGCACCGAGGCTGACCGCATCCTGTGGACGAAGAAGGGAAGACGAGGTGGTGCCGCGGTCTGCTACGAAAGAGGCGAAAGCCGAGAGTGGGAGCAGGGAACCGCAAACCGGATCAAATCCCTCCTTCTCCGCCAGCATTTGACAAGCAATCTGAGTTTAGGATTGCTTGTTTTTTTACAAAATTGCTTGAACCCGAGCGCCGGAGGCAAGAGGGGGACGTTTGTGAGCGCTGCCTGTGGCAGATGAAGCGAGCAAAAAGGAGTGGCAGGAACACAGAGAATGCGAGCACACAACGTAGTGCGAAGCATGAAATGATGTTCCAACAGGCTCACGAAGTGAGAAATCCCTCCCCATATAGTGCCCACAAAAAAGAGTGTATGAAATTGCTTGTTTTATTGAAGAATGATTGAAACTTCATCAACGAAACTTGTCCCATATGTCCCGTTTTGATATGATATAATTTGCTTATATAGAAGTGTAAAAGGAGAGTGCATATGAGCAAAGGGCTACAAGAAGCTATACTTTTAATGAAAATCATGGGGATAAGGGGGTTTGATCCAAAGGTTTCCGAAAGCAAAAAGTGGGTTAATTGGGTTACGAATTTTGGGCCGAGAACCTGCGGATATTGCAAGGGCGAAAATGGGAAAATTTTTGATGCAAAATTCCCACCGCAAAATATACCGGTTCATTCGAATTGCAGATGTGTGTTAGAAAAAGTTTTGTCAATAATTACCGGTACGGCTACCATGGATGGAGGAAAAGGAGCGGATAACTGGATGCGTCTATACAAGCATCTGCCTGAGAATTATGTTAATAAAGAAACAGCAGAGTCAAAGGGCTGGATGAACAGAAAAGGGAATTTAAGAAAGATACTTCCGGGAGCGACAATTGGTGGGGATGTATATAGCAATGACAGAGGAGAATTGCCTGAAAAAACGGGGCGAATATGGTATGAAGCGGATATAAACTATACCGGCGGATTTAGAAACGGACATAGAATATTATATTCAAATGATGGTCTTATCTTTGTGACATATGACCATTATAAAACATTTTATGAAGTGATATAAGGAGAGCTATCATGAAAACATACGAAATAGATTTTAAAGATATAAAAACATACTCGGGCTTTTATCAAACAATAATAAAAAGTATGGATTTTCCATCTTGGTGCGGCGACAATCCTAGTGCGATATGGGACATGCTGTCAACTGACATTGAAATACCGGCGATAATTTATATAAAAGGCTTGGATAGTCTGTCACAGGAGTTACAGGAAGAAAAGGAACTGTTTCTAAAAATAGTTAACCGAACTCGCGAATGGTACGAAAAGCTGGGGATGCATGTGGAGATACGCATAGAAGATTAGCATGAGCCAATCCAAAGGAGCGTTATTATGAAAGTATACGAAATTGATTTTAAAGATGTAAAAAGAAGTGAAGAACTATTTGAAAGAATAATTGAAAGTTTGAATTTTCCGTCTTGGTGCGGGAAAAATCTTGATGCAATGTGGGATATGATAACAACTGACATTGAAATACCGGCGACAATTTATGTAAAAGGAATAGATGGATTGCCACAAGAGCTACAATCGAAAAAAAAGGGCATCTTAAAAGTATTTGATGATACACGAAAATGGTACGAAAAACTTGGGATGCATATAGAGATACGCATAGAGGATTAGTAGCTAATATAAAGGAAATTTAAAAATGAAAGCATAAAAACGGAGACAAGAATTGTAATCTTGTCTCCGTTTCATATGTTCTACTTATTCATTTTCTCCAAGTCATTTTTACGGATTTCAACACGTCTTACCTTACCGCTGATAGTCTTAGGAAGCTCATCGACAAATTCCACAATTCTTGGGTATTTGTAAGGGGCGGTATGTGTTTTGACATACTCCTGAATCTCCTTTTTAAGCTCATCTGTGCCTTCGGTTCCTTTTACGAGTACGATTGTAGCCTTTACAATCTGACCGCGCACTTCATCAGGGACAGGAGTGATTGCACATTCCAAAACATAAGGAAGTTCCATAATAACGCTTTCGATTTCAAAAGGTCCGATACGGTATCCTGATGATTTGATAACATCATCGATACGGCCCACATACCAAAGATATCCGTCTTCGTCCATTGTTGCCTGGTCTCCTGTGTGATAGAAACCATCGTGCCATACTTCTTTTGTTTTCTCGTCGTCCAGATAATATCCAATGAAAAGTCCGCAAGGAGCTTTATCTTTTACGCGGATACAGATTTCACCTGCATCACCGGTCTTACATTCATTTCCGTCAGGGTCTAAAATTACAACGTCATATAAAGGACTTGGTCTGCCCATTGAACCGATTTTCGGTGTAGAGCCCACAAAGTTTGCGATGGAGAGAGTTGTGTCGGTCTGGCCGAAGCCTTCCATAATTGTAAGTCCTGTTGCTTTCTTGAACTGATTGAAAACCTCAGGGTTTAGTGCTTCACCTGCAGTTGTTGCATACTCGATAGAGGAAAGGTCATATTTTGACAAGTCTTCTTTGATGAAGAAGCGATACATTGTAGGCGGTGCACAGAAGGTTGTGATATGGTATTTTGCAAACATTGGCAAGATATCTTCTGAATGGAAACGGTCAAAGTCATAGGTGAATTGTGCTGCTTCACAGAGCCACTGTCCGTAGAGCTTACCCCAAAGAGCTTTACCCCAACCTGTATCGGAAATTGTAAAGTGAAGTCCGTCAGGATTTACATTATGCCAATGCTTTGCAGTAGGATAATGACCAAGAGCATATTTGTATGAATGTGTTGCAATTCTCGGATATCCTGTTGTTCCGGATGTAAAGAGCATAAGCATTGGATCGTTTCCGCAAGGTGTGTTCTCTGTACGGAAATAATGTGTACTGAAACGCTCCATTTCAACATTAAAGTCGTTCCAGCCTTCTTTCTTGCCGCCAACCAAAACCTTAACCATTTCCGGAAATGCTGCAGCTGCTTTTTCAGCTTCATCTGAAACTTCTCCATCTGCGGTACATACGATAGCCTTTACTTTAGCGGCTTTGTATCGGTACTCAAAATCGTGTTCTACAAGTTGATTGGTTGCGGGGATTGCGATAGCTCCAATTTTATGAAGTGCAAGCATACAGAACCAGAATTGATAGTGTCTCTTTAATACGAGCATTACAGTATCGCCTTTTTTGATGCCGAGAGACTCGAAATAGTTTGCAGTTTTTGCAGAATACTTTTTCATATCGCTGAAAGTAAACTTTCGGTCTGTCTTGTCATTTGCAACCCACATCATTGCAAGTTTATCAGGAGTTTTTTCGGCTATTGCATCAACACAGTCAAATGCAAAGTTGAATGTGTCATCGTTTTTGAATGTGATGCCGTTAAATACACCGTGTTCATCATAAGATGATTCGATGTATTTATCTGCAACAGTTTCTGACTTTGCTTTTTTAGCGGCAACTTTAGCGGCAATCATTGGGGCTTCAGGATATTCTTCGCTGACGCTGCCATCTTGAGGATTTAATACGACTGCGTGGAATTCGCAACCACCCTCGCTTGCTGCAATCATACCGTGCGGGATGATGCTGTTATAGAAAATAGAGTCACCTTCGTGAAGGACGTCTATATGGTTTCCTACCTGAACCTTAAGTGAACCTTTAACGATAACATCAAATTCCTGACCGTTGTGTGAGTTTAAATGAATCGGGCTATTTTGTTCCTCTTCAAGATACGGGAATTTAACGAGGAAAGGTTCTGCGAGCTTTTCCCTGAACTTAGGAGCGAGGTTGTTGTATTCAACACCGTGCTTTTTTACGATTTTAAGGCCTTCGCCTTTTCTTGTGATAGCAAAGGATGTAAGAGTTGTACTTGTTCCTTCTAAAATATCAACCACTTCAACTCCGCAAGCTTTTGCGCATTTATAGATGAAGGTGAAACTAAAATCTGTTTCGCCCATCTCTAAAACTTTGTAATCATCAAGCGACACTCCGCAGAGCTTTGCAAGCTCTTCCTGTGTGTAGCCTTTTGCTTCGCGCAGGTCTTTGATTCTGCCTGCGACTTCTTTTAAACTGTAATCCATTGTTTTGTCTCCTTTCATTTTCGTGAACTGGTATTTGTTACGAACTTGAATAAAACAAAAAACCCGCCTCAAAGAAATCCTTGAGACGAGTTATAATAACCCGCGGTACCACTCAAATTACGGAAAATAATCCGTCACTTACCGAGCTCTAACAAGCCCTTTGCTTTTACGCAGCATTACGGAAGGAGTCTACTCAGCATTGCCTTTCGGTCCTCCGACTCAGAAGTGATAAGTCATTGGAAAGGTCCACCATTGCCTCGCACCAACCGGCAACTCTCTCTAAGCTTTACAATCCGACCGTCTTCGTCATAGTCGTTCTTTGTGATATTCAAATTTATATTGTATTATACTATTAAAAATTTAAAAAGTCAATACATTTTTGTGATTTTTTTCGGATTTTTTGCTGTCAGAATGATGAAGGTGTGAAAAAACCGCTGATTTTATAAAATTATAACTATTTTTCATACTTATTTTAATATACAATTTTTTAACAATAAAAGATTTGCTTGCGGTAGAACGAATTTTTTGACAGTCTAAAAGGTGATTCATTTTGAATCACCTTTTGTGTTTAATATTATTTCTTTTTGTTTACATTCTTTTTATCATCTGTTTTTTTAAAATTGTTAAGAAAACTCTTTTTTCTATTATCAGGCTGTTCGGTTTTTGTGGCGGATGCTTTTTCGGTTCTTTTTCTTTCTTTATATCCGTAGCCGTAGTCGGATGATGTACCATAGCTGTAATCGTAGCCGTAGCCATATCCGTAGCCATATCCGTAGTCGTAGCCATATCCATAATTGTATTTTTTTCTATGCCCATACTTGTTATATGTGCCATAGCCGTATGAACCGGCACTTACGTCATTCAAGATGTAACCTAAAATTTTGGCATTTGCCATTTTAAGGCTGTTTCTTGCTCGGTCGATTGACTCAAAGATAGTATTATTCTGACGAATGACTAAAAGTACACCGCTTGCACATTTCGCCATTGCAGCAGCTTCGGTAACAACTGTAACCGGAGGAGTATCTATGAAGATGTAGTCATAATCTTTGCCTAACTCGTCAAGAAGCTGCTCCATTTCGGGTGATGATAAAAGCTCTGCCGGATTTGGAGGTATTTGACCCGAAGTAATACAGTCTATTTTATGCTCTGCGCAATGCTTAATGGCGGTTTCTTTGTCAATAAGTCCGCATAAGAGATCAGAAAGTCCGTTTTCTCTCTCGATGGAAAGGTGACGATAAATTCTCGGCTTTCTAAGGTCGGCATCAATGATAAGAACCTTTGCGTCGGTTTGTGCAAATGCAATCGCAAGATTAAGGCAAGTTGTTGTTTTACCTTCGTGCGGGCTTGCAGATGTAATGATAATCTTTTTGCAACCCTTTTCAGAGCTAAGCGAAAAACGAATGTTAGTTCTGGCAGTTTTATATGCTTCCTTTACAATAAATGCTGTGTCATCAGTGAGAAGGGTATTAATTCTTCTTGTTGTCGCCTCTTCGCGTCGGTTGTTGGCTTTTTTGATGTTAAAGTCGCCGATAAGTTTTAAGATGTTCATTTGTCAGCACCTACCTTTTTCTGAGGAATAAGCTCCGGAATTTCTCCTAAAAGCGGTTCTTCATATCTATGAATAACGTCTTCTCTTGACTTGATTCGCGTGTCGAAAAGTTCGAGAAGAAGAACAAGAAAACCGCCCAAAACTATGCCTATAAGAAAAGCTATCAAGGTATTTCGCTTGGCATTAGGGGCAACAGGTGTTGTTGGAATCTGTCCGTCATCAAGGATTTTAACAGCACCGGCATTTATGACCCTTATAAGTTCGTCGGGAGCATGAGTAAGAACACTGTGACATATCTTATAAACATCCTCCGGAACCTTCCCGATAACTGTGATTTCAAGGATTTCAGTACCGTTAACTGAGTCCATAGAAATCATATTTGATAGGTTTTTAGTCGAGTATCTGTTGTCCAAATCAGCAGAGACTTGGGCAAGGAAGGTGCGCCGTCCCAGTATTTCCTTGTATGTATTAACAAGTTCCTGAGAAGCAAGGATACGCGTTTGCGAAACGTCGCCCGATTGTGTTCTGTGCGCATTTACGTAAAGTGTGCCGTCAGTTCTATACAGCGGGTCCATAAAGATCTCTGTGTATGCAAAGGTTGCAACTGCAAGACTGATAGCAGTGATGGCAAGAATCCACCATCTTCGTATCATCATATCTATAAGTTCAGTAATGGTTAACTGTTCCTTCAAAAAATCATCTCCTATTTTAGCATAATTACCTTAATTATAGCATAATTACCTTAATTATAGCATATCATATTGCCAAAATCAATAATTTTTTGTGATAAGAAGCATAAAAAATTAAATCTATTGAAATTTTTGGAAAGAGGAGGTATAATATAATTATCAAATATTGCCGTACAGGCGGAAAGGCGGCTTTAAATGAGAAAAAAAGACAGGGCAGAGGGGATAGTGAAAACACTAAAATGTGTATATCCCGATGTTAAGTGCAGTCTTAATTATGAAACTCCGCTTCAAATGCTGATTGCCACACAGATGTCGGCGCAATGCACAGATGCGAGGGTGAACATTGTAACGGAAACGTTATTTAAAAAATATCCTGATGCACAAGCCTTTGCAAATGCTGACTACGACGAGCTTTGTGAAGACATCCGTTCAATAGGTTTCTTCAGAAATAAGGCGAAGAATATAATTCTTTGTTGTAGGCGGATTTTAGAGCATTTCGATGGTGAGGTTCCGGATACGATGGAGGAGCTGTTAACGCTTGCTGGGACGGGCAGAAAGACTGCCAATTTGGTGCTTGGAGATATTTTTGGAAAGCCTGCGGTTGTTGTGGATACACATTGTATGCGCCTTTCAAAAAGGACGGGGCTTACAAGTAACGATACGCCTGAAAAAATAGAACAGGATTTGAAAAAAATAATTAATCCGGACGAGCAACTGGGACTTTGTCACAGGTTTGTAAATCACGGAAGACGTGTGTGTACGGCGAGAAAGCCAAAGTGCGAGATATGTGAAATAAAAGAATTTTGTAAGTATTTTGAAAGGAGAAAATAAAATGGGGGATTGTTTGTTTTGTAAGATAATAAAGGGGGAAATCCCATCGGAAAAGGTGTATGAAGATGAGATGGTGTATGCATTTAACGATATCGCACCGCAAGCGCCATATCACGTAGTTATTATTCCGAAGATTCATTTTGAGTCGGCAAATGAAGTAACGGAGGAAAACTCGAAGTATATTGCGAGAATTTTTGAGGTTATTCCGAAAATTGCAAAGGAGCTTGGCTTTGCAGAAAACGGCTACCGCGTTGTAAATAACTGCGGCGAAGACGGGCTTCAAACAGTCCAGCATATTCATTTTCACTTAACCGGCGGGAGAAAATTTGCGTGGCCGGCGGGCTGATGTTTTGGCGGCGTTGCTTTTGAAGTGATGCCGCATTTTTTTGTTTCAAAGAGATTTGTGACAATTTTTTGTAAAAATATCTCTAAAAAACTTGACAATGATATGCAAAATAAGTTATAATACATATCGTGGGTTAATATGAAGTCTCATATTCTCCATATTATCCATCAAACAGCCGGAAATTGTTTTGCCGGAGGGAGGGAAATACAAATGTCAGAAATTCGTGTAAAAGAAAATGAATCATTGGACAGCGCTCTTAGAAGATTTAAGCGTCAGTGCGCAAAGTCGGGCGTTATGTCAGAAATCAGAAAACGCGAACACTACGAAAAGCCAAGCGTAAAGCGTAAAAAGAAATCCGAGGCTGCTCGTAAGAGAAAGTTTAAATAGGAAGTAGCGTATGACTATTAAGGAAAGACTTGCCGAAGATTTAAAAGCGGCAATGAAAGATAAAAATGCAGTCCGTAAGAACGTAGTGCAGTTTGTTCGAGCAGGTGTACTTCAATTCGAAAAGGACAATAAGGTAACTCTTGACGATAACGGAGTTCTGGAAATAATTGCGAAGCAGTTAAAGCAGCGCAAGGATTCTCTCCCTGATTATGAAAAGAGTGGCCGAGACGATTTAATCGCCGAATTAAAGGCGGAAATGGATGTTTTGATGGAGTATCTGCCAAAGCAGCTTACCAAAGACGAGCTTGAGGCTATAGTTAAAGAAATTATAGAACATCTTGGCGCATCATCTATAAAGGATATGGGCAAGGTAATGGCAGAGGCTAAGGCGAAAACCGTTGGCAGAGCCGACGGCCGTATGATAAATGAAATTGCAAAAGGACTATTATCATAAGCTATGAAGAAAAGAGAGCCTTTTGGCTCTCTTTTTGCTTTATAAGGAACTGTATTCCTATAAGGCAAAAAAGAATTTGATATCCCTTGCGATTTTTTCGCGCAAAAGGTGCGAAAACGCAAATGGGCATGAATAAAGCGGAGCCGCCTTATTCCAATTTGCTGGTGTGGCTCAATGGCAGAGCAGCGGTATCGTAAACCGCAGGTTGCAGGTTCAAATCCCGTCACCAGCTCCAAAAATCCTCGTACGATAAGTGCGGGGATTTTTACGTATCACGCATTTACTCTTTGCCGCCCCTAAAATCCTTTGTGTACGGATTTTAATGTAATAAGTAATAGTGAAAAAAGAAGAAATTATCGTATATTTGCACTGCAAAATAAACTCGCAAAATTGCCCGATGGCAGTTATAAAACTCAAAAGCCATATCTCCTGCA
>JAZNNI010000004.1:0-6507 GCA_045580145.1 Clostridia bacterium | reverse complement strand
TGATTCTCTTACAGCAGCTGCCGCACCCTCGGTGGAGTATCTGCCGAATTCGTCAAGCTGTTCAGAAATTTTTTCCGAAATTTCAGGCTTTGTATTCTGGAAAATCACTACTTTATCGGAGTTGTGGATAGTAGGAATTCTATCCTTGCTTGTCATAATGTCGTAGACAATGCCTGTAATTCCGATAGCAGCAGTCACAATTGCCAGTACAATGAATGTTCCTACAATTGTACTTTCACGGCGGCTGCGTTTTTTCATTTCCTTGACCTCTGCCGCCGCTTTTTGTTCAGGAGTCATAGACGGATATGGGTTATATCTGTTTTGTTGTGTATTTGCATTATATTGCGGATAATTTGGATTTTGCTGAGGATAACCGTTTTGATACGGTTGATTTGGATTTTGTTGCGGATAACCGTTTTGATACGGCTGATTTGGATTTTGTTGTGGATAACCGTTTTGATGTGGCTGATTGGGATTTTGCTGCGGATAACCGCTTGTATGCGGCTGATTAGCATTATATTGCTGTCCGTTGGGATTAGCTGAATGTGTGGGTTGCTCTATAGGGGGAGTAGCATTTTCCCTTTCGAGTTCATTGAATAAATTTTCTCTGCGGTCCATAATTGCTCCTTAATTCTGTTTCTCTTTTTTTGTGCAGTCCTTAGGAATCTGCACAAGGAATTCCGTATATTCACCGTAAACGCTCTTTACAACGATGTGACCGTTGTGGAGGTGAACGATTTTACGTGAAATTGACAAGCCCAGTCCAAGACCTGTCTTATCCTTTCCACGGGAGGAATCTGTTTTATAGAATCGGTTGAAAACCTGCTCTATTTCGGTATCTTTAAGACCTTCGCCTGTATTTTTTATGCCAATGGTACACATATCGTCCTTTTCCTCAAAGGTAAATGACAGCGTACCGCCTTCATTTACGAATTTTACAGCATTTTCAACGAGATTATAAATAACCTGCTGCATAAGGTCAGCGTCAACAACAGCGAAAAGTCGGCTGCTGTCAAGTTCCTCAACCTCTAATTTCTTTTCTTCAATACGCTTTTCAAACATCAGCACAACCTTGATAACAAGCTCTGTGAGATTTGTTTCCTGAAAATTCGGGCGGAGAGTACCTGCCTCAAATCGGCTCATATTGAGCATTGAGCTTATGAGAATACGCAGACGCTGAATTTCCTGAGATACAAGAATGAGATATTCCTGCTGGCGGCTTTTCTTGATAGTACCGTCAAGGATACCGTCCACAAATCCGCCTATAGTAGTCATAGGAGTGCGAAGTTCGTGGGAAACATTTGAAATAAAGGTACTGCTTGTTTCCTCACTTTTTTCAACATTTGATGCAAGAGTGTTGACAAGGTCGCAGATACGCTTGAAATTCGGGGAAATATCTGTGGAAAGCTTTTCCGTGAAATTATCCTTTGAATATTCCTCTACAATGCGGAGGAAATCTTCCTCAAATTGCAGAGTTGCCTTTAATTTGCGTCTTAAAATGAGAAAACATCCCACAAAGAAAAGAAGTGCAAATGTGCTGTATAAGGCAACAAGAATCATTGTGAATATTTCAGATTGTTCAGTAGTACCTGCTGCAAGAACATACATAGGAGTGTATTTTCCGTCACTTTCACGAAAAAACGCTTTAGTGATGTAGTTGATTGAGGGTACGCTCTGGGAGAGATATTTTGAACTTAATCCGAGAAAATCGTCCTTTTCAAGCTCTGTCATAGTGGATTTTTTCAGCTGATTTGAAAGGTTGCCGTCAGGAGATGCAAGGCAGATTCCGTCGCTGTTGAAAAGGAAAACACGCACTTCCTGCTCGCAGGCAAGCTGTTCGCACAGTTCATTTGCTTTTGGGAGATAGTTATTTTTGTCCTGTGAATATTCATTGGTAATACAGCCAATGAACAAATCGCCTGATGCTTTGACTTTTTCAAGCTGTTCATTGCGGAACATATGTGAACTTATATTTACAATAATAACTCCAAGGAGAATAAGTACCGAAGCGATAACAATAATAGTAAGTCGGAACATCTGATAGTAGGAGCTGTTTTTAGCTTTCAAGGCAATCACTTCCTTTATCGTTTATGGGCATTTCTAAAAACTCGTTTGATTAAAGAAAAAACAGATAGGTATGACAGCTGCAAGGAAACCTTCCGAAGGTGTGCTGTCGCACTCCAAGGGAGGTTGACGCAGCAGATGACGTGCATAGCTGTTTTTTCTCAAAAGGGGTTTTTAGAGATGCCCTTATGTCTATGTCGTTGCAGCAATAAATCAGGGGACAGACAGACTGCCCCCTGAATCAGGCAGGGAATTATTCTTCTTCTTCTGCCTCGAATTTATAGCCTACGCCCCAGACGGTTTTCAAAGCCCATTTTTCGGAAATGCCCTCAAGCTTTTCACGGAGTCTTTTAATGTGAACGTCAATTGTTCTGGAGTCACCGTAGTATTCAAATCCCCATACTTCGTCAAGAAGCTGATCTCTTGTGTATACTCTGTTGGGATTAGCAGCGAGATAATAGAGCAGTTCAAGTTCCTTTGGGGGAGTGTCGATAATTTTGCCGTTAACTTTAAGCTCATAGCGAGTCATATTTACGGAAAGCTTTTCGTAGCGAACTTCCTTAACTTCAGGCTCTACGTTGATATTGCCGACACGGCGAGTAACAGCGTTAATACGAGCAATAACTTCCTTTGCGTCAAAGGGCTTAACGATGTAGTCATCAGCACCGAGTTCAAGACCGATAACCTTATCAATTGTTTCGCCCTTAGCGGTAATCATAATAATCGGCACATTTGACTTTTTGCGGATTTCACGGCAAACCTGCCAGCCGTCGATACCGGGGAGCATAATGTCGAGAAGCACCATATCGGGTTTCAGGGCATTGAACTTAACAACAGCTTCCTCACCGTCGTGGGAGAGAATAACGCTGTAGCCGTCCTTTTCGAGGTAAAGGCGGAGGAGGTCGCATATATTCTTATCATCGTCAACGATTAATATTTTCAGACTTTTTTCATTTGCCATTAAAAAAACCTTCTTTCTTTTGCGGTGATATGTATTATGTCGGACAATCCAACGATATTTTTATAATATATATTCTATTATACCGCAAAATGACAAAAAAGTCAATTGATTTCTGAAAAAATATTATATGAAATTTTTCTGTTTTTTTATTAGGATAAAAAAATTAATCAGTGTTTATTAAACTTAAAAAGTATAGTTTGTGAAGAAATTTTTTACGTAATACTGTAACATCTAATAGATAAATTGTGAGTTGAAAAATTAAATATATCGTTGCATTTTTGTTATAATATCAGTTTTACTTTTTATTTCATCCAAATCAAATAACTTGGTTATTTTTTTTGCTTTAACGTCATATCTGTATATCGAATATACATCTATAACAAACATATATTTTTTTTCAAAATCTTCTATGTTATTGTTTTCCTCGTTGGATAAACAAATATATTCCGCACATATGTATTGATTAAGTTGAGAGATTAAATTTTTCTCCAATTCGATGTTAAGCTTTACCTCCAATAATATCTTTTTACCTGCAAATTCAAATACATTATCTACACGTGCTAAAGGTGTTTTTAATGTATGACATTGACATTCTCTATAAACTTTGTTTCCTGATAGTGTTTTCAAAAAGTAGTTTACATAATATGAACGAAAATTAATTTCTAACGGAAATCTTTTGCGATAAGAACTTGTGATTTCTAAAAAATTATTTTGGTTAACTTTTGAGAGTTTGTTGTCGCCAATTTTACTTTTCAAAAACCAAGAGGGAACTTTTGGATTTTTAGCTTTTATAAGTGATTTTAATTTTTCAAATTCTTTTGACGGCAAGGGAGTTATCGCACTTTGACGTGAAACCATAATAAAAGAATTGAATTCTGAAATATCAATTGGTCGTTTCAGTAAATACAAGTTTTTTACATCTGCATATATTCTACCAGACCAATGTTGTTGAAATTCGATTTCATCTATTCTTTCAGGTCGGCTACTAACACGACCAATAGCAAAAATTTTACCACCATATAATGAGTATAATGACCTTGCTCTTTGAAGCCATTCAAATATAAGCTTCTTATCATGCATTGTTGAATCCAAGGCTTCTGTGGCGGTTTCTAATTTTCTTATCCATTGTATTGCAGTTTTGGCATGATAATACAGCACAATATCTCCAATAATACTGCTGCGTGGAACTGTCCAAGTAGTATAACTATCGGGTGCTGCATATATTACATCTTCTACATTATAGCACTCATGGTCATAGATAAAACTTTCGAGTTGTTCTATAGTCTTTGGAAAACTGATATTATTGATATGTGCATTTACAAAATCAAATTTTAGTTCATCCATAATTATTTAACTCCCTTTTTATAAAATGTACTATCCATACTGCTTTTTATACCAATCCCTAAAATGATTACGCATTGCCAAAAGGCTAATGGCTAAAGGCTAAAAGCTAATGGCTCTTTAAAATAATTACGAATTACGCATTGCCCAAAGGCTAATGGCTTTAAAAAAGCTAACAGTTTTTATACAAAAAAACGGCAGAAATAAATTCTACCGTTTTTAAAAGCTAATGGCTTTTTAAAATAATTACGCATTGCCAAAAAAGCTGATAGCTTTTTAAAAATACGCCTTTTACTGCTGAGGAGCAGCATCCTGTGCAGGTCTGAACATAGGGGAATTAGGGTCAATTTTGAGGATAAGCTCCTTAACGTGTTCATCTCTTGTGAGATTATAAGTCATCTTGAGAGCCTGTAAAGCGTTGGGGAAATCCTTTTTTGAAAGGAAGTGTGAAGAAAGCTGAGCACAAACCTCGATAACAGTCTTATCAGGTCCGAAGTCAATATCGTACTTCTTCATAGTGTTGATTAACTGCTGCTGTGTAGGACGCATAATAGGAGAGCCTTTTAAATCTGAAAGGTGCTGCATTTCAAAAGCAACGCCTTTATTGGGAGCAAACATAACGGACGCTGTATAGAATACGCCTGCATCTTCGAAATCAGCGAAAGATGTAAGAATATAGCCGATATTTGCATAGCATCTTGCGATTGCGATAGGAGAAGAAGCAACTTTAAGAGTATCTCTTGAAACCTCAATAACCATTCTCTTATTGCGGATAAGCTTGTAAACTTCGCAAAGCTCAAATCTTGGAGCAACGTCAACGGGATTGTATTCAATAGCTGTTTCAAGAACAGGGATTGCGTCAATGTTAGAGCCTGTTTCTACAAGGAGATAAGCGTAAGTTGTGATATATGATGAGAAATCAAAGGGAGTGCGATTGAGAATTCTGTCGTCCTTGAAAAGTATCTGACAAAGGTTATCCTCAAAGGGGTTACGCAGAGAAACGAACTTAGCATTTTCTGTATGTGCGTACTCAGTAGTGATTTTGTTGTAAAGCTTTTCAGCAAGAGGGAGTGCCTGCAATGCCTTTTTATCCTCGATAAGGTCAACAATTTTCTGATGATACTGGTCAATTCTTACGCCGTCAATATGAGTAAGGCGTTCAATTTCCTTTTTTCTGTCCTCGGGCATCTGTTCAAGGAGAAGCTCGCCTACAGCATTCACACCGTCAAGATTGCCTTCCGCAGCATATTTTTCACCTGCTTCTCTGAGCATTTTCTCATTTTCTTCGGGAGAATCTCCGAGTTTTCCACGGAGTTCCTTTAAAATATCATTTTTATCCATATTTTCAACCTCATTTTTCACATTTCCCTGTCATAAAGACAGGGAAACGTGTTTATTTTTATTTTCTTTTTAACATTTCTTTCTGGAATTTAGCATCTATCTTATCCTGTTTTTTCTTGGCTTTCAGTTCAGCCTTTGTAAGGAATCTTTCCTCATGCTGTGCAGGCTTTGGAGCAGGTGCAGAAGGTCTGGAGCCATATGTATTTCTTGGAGTAGGTGCTTTGTATTCCTGATATACGGGAACATTTGTCTGAGCTTTTGCCTCAGCAAGTTTCTTTTCTTTAAGAGAGTTATCTCCCAGCTGTGAGAGAACATCTTCAATGGAGTTGAGAACGCTTGTTCTCTGCTGTAATCCCTGTGTTTCAGTAAGGCTCTGGTTAGCATATTCCTTTGATTCTGAAATAGCGGAAATAAATGCCTGTGCTGTAGCCTTGGCATGGGGATTTGTAGCGATTTTTGATACATTTGCAGAAATTGGGTCACCCTTTGCAGCGTTTGCAGCAGCAATTTTCTGTCCTGGAGTCATATCCTTTGTAGATGTAGGAATTTCCTGAGCAGCAGCAATAGCGTCACGAAGTCTTGTATTCTGATTGAAACGCTGGCTGAATGTAAGTTCATTAGGTGCAGGCATCTCCTGTCCCGGGAGAGGAACGAGAACTGGCTGACCGTTCTGGTCGTAGCTCTGAATCTGCATCTGTACATAAGAGTATATAGGCTGATTAAGGCTGTCGTAGCCTGTAATCTGCGGTACAGAAAGAATCTGACCAACAGGAGCAGCATTTGCAGGAGCAGGCTGAACA
>JAZNNI010000003.1:0-3787 GCA_045580145.1 Clostridia bacterium | reverse complement strand
GCCATATCAGGAGTCAAATCAAAGTTGTTTGATGTTGCCATGATGAAATAGCGTCTGGGGTCGATGGTAGCCGGTTCCGAATAAGGAATACGGGCAGAATAAATATCAGCCGTCATGAATGCTTCCATCTGGGGACTGTTCAATTTGCCACGGAGGTTATCTATCACGATGACCGGGCGACCGAGAGTGAGAGCAGCATCAAAATTTTCGTCGATACTGCCGACACCTCCGGTACGCTGAGCGACCGTACTTGGCAGCTCATTGTACACTGCACCGAGCAACTTGGTGAAGAAACCTTTACCGGACTGACTTTTATCAGCCTGAAGCATCATAATCGGAGCTCTTGCATCCAACACTTTACCGGAAACCAAAGCCGGAGTCAACAATGCTGCCAGAGCACGGGATTTATCTCCTGCTCCTTGGAAATTGAAATCCGACAACAGATTATTGAGCAGCTTAATAGCTTCATCAAGGGGAACTTCTTCTGCGGGGACTCCCGTTGAGAGGATACCGCTTTTTGCATCATAAGAATTTACGACACGGCATGTGTTATCCTCATTTTTGAGAATGACCGGAGAGTTGGTAACAAGATTGATTTTGGGAATTGAGTTAAGAAAAGTCGAAGACGAAAGAAGAGTTTTTGCTGTAGCCGGAGAACTGATTGTTTTTTCCAGCCCGGACTGACCTATCTTCAGCAACGTTGAGACCAGTTCAAATTCAGAACAGGCTCGCTGTGAAGACAATGCAATAAGCATCGCACCGTTGTTGTCTCTTGTCACGCAAAAGACAGCATTTCCACGGTTGTAAAGACGGGCTTCTGCATGGGAATCCTGATAAGCCTCTGTCAGCATATTTGCCGTATCTGTGATGCAAACTCCCTTGCCGGGAAGGATAACAGGCGGCAGCTCAAATTTGATTTTGCAAGATTTAAGAATACTGGAGATGAATTCAGATTTATTACTCATAGTAATACCTCATATAAGTTGTTATTGTTAAAAAAGAACAAATTCCAACTCAACATTTGAGAGGATGTTGGGACATCACTTTCCCGGTAATTATTATGAGTTCGTTTTTCTGGAACGATACTAAAAAACCACTGTTTACGCCACTCAAGGCGTTTACTTTTCGACTGGTAAGCCGAAGTCTGAATAATATTTGCGTTCACGGCATCTGCCGCAAACAGGTTTTTCGTTTCGATTCCTTCAGACTTTTCTTCAAACTTGATTCAGTTGTCAAACAGCAGCGTTTTTGAGAGGAACCGCTATCCTGTAACTGCTATCTAATGCGCCCCCGAAACAAAAATCTTATGCCGCTTGTGAAAAATTTTTGAAAAAAAACAGCAGATACAGTAGAAACAGCAGAAAAAACAGGGATTTTTCTGAAAAAGTTGAAATAAACGGCTTGCATATTTTACGATATTGGATTATCTTAAAACAAAGTGCTGTGCTATTTTATTTTCAGGAGTATGTGATGAAACGAGGTTTGCAAGGGCGTTATGAAACAGTCAGTACGGTCGGGGAAACGGTAAAAGCCTTTATCCCCAATCCGTTGCCGCCTTTTCCGGCATTGGAAATTACGGGGGATTTACAGAAAAAGCTGGATGAAGCTGCTTTCCTCTTGGGCAAACTTGATGGTTCAGCGAATCTGCTCCCGGATGTCGGAATATTCCTCTATATGTTTATCCGCAAAGAAGCGGTACTGTCTTCGCAAATTGAAGGTACGCAGTCATCTTTGTCGGACTTGCTTTTGTTTGAACTCAAAGAGAAACCGGGCGTTCCCATTGATGATGTGCAGGAAGTCAGCAATTATGTTGCGGCGATGACTTACGGTTTGAAACGTTTGGAAGAGGGATTCCCGCTTTCATTGCGTTTGCTTCGTGAAATCCATGCTGAATTGCTTGCCAAAGGTCGGGGCAGCGGTAAAAATCCGGGAGAATTCCGTCACAGCCAGAACTGGATAGGGGGAACCCGTCCGGGGAATGCGTTTTTTGTGCCTCCACCGCCGGAAGAAGCGGCGAGATGCATGGGAGAACTGGAAAAGTTTCTGCACGATGAAAACACTCCGCTTCTCGTAAAGGCAGCATTGAGTCACGTTCAGTTTGAAACGATACATCCGTTCCTTGACGGAAATGGCAGAGTCGGGCGTTTGCTGATTACTTTACTGTTGTGTAACGGAGGAATGTTGAAACAGCCGCTTTTGTACTTGAGCTACTATTTCAAGAGTCACCGCCAATACTACTACGATTTGCTGAATGGCATCCGTGAAAACGGAGACTGGGAACGCTGGCTGGATTTCTTTTTGGATGCGGTCATCGAAACGGCAAAAGAAAGTAATGAAATCATCCTGAATTTGCACAATCAAATCGAAAGTGACAGAGCAAAGATTTCCACACTTGGCAGAGCTGCGACATCAGCCTTGGCAGTGCATCAGGCAATGCTCCGTCACCCGATAGCAGACATCACCAAACTGAAAGATCTGACCGGTCTTACCAATGCCACCATCGGTAAAATGCTGAATTACCTTCTGGAATTAAACATCATCGAAGAAACCACCGGCAACAAGCGTAATCGACTCTTCTGCTACCCAAGATACATAAAAGCAATAAAATAAAGGAAAATATAATGTCAATTTTTCATGGCTATGCTGAATTAGATTTATCACCTGGAAATTCAATACAGGGGACAGCATCATTAGACCTTACGGAAAACGTTATTAAAGTTGATTTTTTTTATCCAAGTATTGAACCGCCAAATTCTTTTAATATAAAACTAAAAAAAGTTTGTGTACTGTCGCCATTTGGAGAAATGATTTTTTCAGACTGTGCTAATAATTTTTTTGCCAAGTACATTCAAGGGAAAACCATATCGGTGTATGATTCATATTTACGACAAGCGTTCCAACTAAAAAAAGAATGTGCTACTACTAAGATAACTTTTTGTTCAAAAATGTCTAAAGTTCCTGTCATATTTAAAAATATTGTGCATCCTTCTCTTGCTGGACATTATATTTTTTTTGAAAATTCTCAATGGAATTTTCCTAGTCCAATAGATTTTAGGTTGAAAGATAAAACTCTTGTAGTTAACTCTGACTTAAATATTTTTTGCGAAAAAGAATTAAGTGATGAAGAAATTGAAATTTTTAGAATAGCTTGGTCTTTATTAGAAGGTCAAAATTTGATGGAACGAGTTAACCTCTGGGGAGAGGCATGCCTTTTGAATTTAATGCAAGTAAAAGAAAAAGGCATCAGTTCTTTAGTGGCTTTCAATTTCTCAGATGTTACTAATGCGGTCGATTTTGTGCAAAAAACTTTAAATTATACTTGTGCCTTGCAACCAGATGAACGTGAGAAATTTTTTACATCAGTAAATTATTTTTTGCATGGAATTAAAAATACAGGAAGTATTGACCATAAAATAATGATGTTGATGAAGTTTATTGAAATTGTTGACGGCACATATACGATGCGTTGGGAAAAGACCAGAGAACTATTTGATATTTCGGAATCTGATGCTGAGTTATTACAAGAAATACGCAATAGTTTGTTTCATAGTCCTGAAAGTTTGGACCAAGCGTTGCGTAATAAAGCAAAAAAATTAAAAAATCCTGATTTGCAAATTTTTTCTATAAAACCAGATAGCTTTGATAATATCTATAAAACGTGAATAATTTTCGTTTTATACGATATAATATTTGAAAAACCTGTTGAGGGATAGTATTTTATATTAATCCCAAAAAACAAAATCCCAACCACCCAACAGGTGATTCAATGATTAATATAGCACAAGGT
>JAZNNI010000002.1:0-7503 GCA_045580145.1 Clostridia bacterium | reverse complement strand
GACTGCCCTGCAAATGTTGCAGCGAACAGTGCAATAACTGAAGATTTTTCAAACCTTGCAATTCTCTTTACACCATATGGATGCAGAGATGGTCTTTCTCAGACAATATGGCTTGATGATATTGAGCTTTATGCACTGCCTGAAGATGGCGAAATGGAAACTGTATGCGAAGAAACTTCATATGCGCAGACAGCAGTCGGCGGAATAGACGTGGTTTACAGCTTTAATTCTGCAAATATAGTTAAGGCAAATGAATATGTAACAGTTGATGGAATCAAGCAGGAAGCAGAAATAACACATAGTTTGGTTGATGGAAAAACTGTTATAACAGCTCATTTTGATAAAGATGCATTAGCTTTTGGTAAGCATAATGTAACCATTGCGGCACTTACAGATATATGGGGAAGGGAAGTTGCGTCAGCAACTGCAAGTGTATATATGCTTGACCATACTGTAAACTTGCTCGAAGATATTTATGAGTGTGATGACAAGTCCATTCTCCGCTCAGGAAACTCTGATTTGGCTGTTGTTACAACAGAGTCATACAGTGGCGGGAGCTCGGCATACGCAACTGGCGGAAACTGGGGTATATTGGTTAAAAAATCAAGCTATGTAAAACCAAAGAATAATACAAAGTATCTGTACTCATTTATGATAAAGACTGACGGAACTTTGAAAAATATCGCTGTGTTCAGACAGTATCGTGATGCATCAGGAACTTTGATTGCAAACTTAAATACTGCATGGATTGAGCTTGAGCTTACAACTGACTGGCAGAGAGTAGAGTTTGAATATTGCGATAATATTGACCCATCTTTAGGTGTACCTGAAACAGTTGATATTTTTGCTACACCTCATAATCTTGCAAGCGGAGTAAAGGCCGCAGTTTATATTGACTGTATTTCACTTCGTTCGCTTCCGAAAGATGATGCAATGCTTTCAACGTTGGAAAGTGTAGCCTACAAGTATGGCGGTACAGAATTTGTGTTTGATACAGAGTATGTAAATGCAAATGCAATAACAGTTGACGGCAAAGAAACAAAGGCAACATTAAAGACTGTAAGAAAAGACGGAAATACATTACTGCAATTTTTGATGAGGCTATCAGCGCAGGCACACATACAGTTTCGCTTTCTGCGGAGGATTTGTGGCTGAGAAGTGTTGCAGCAAGCGGTAGCATTACTACAGACAAAAATCTTGCGTATATAAGTGATGTGGCGAAGGCTGTCAGCGGTGGAAATATAACCGTCACAGGAAAAATTAATACAAACTTAAAGAGTAAGTCTGCTATGTATTTTGTAACTGTATATAATGGTAAGGACCTTGTAAATGCGGCGATTGATACTGTTTCGCTTTCAGCAGACGGAAGCGGAAATATCAATAAAACGCTCAGTATCGGTAGCTTTACTGAAGACGAACTTACAGTAAAAGTTATGTGTTGGGATAGCGTAAATGGTATGATACCATATATGAACCCTTATATTGTTGAGTAAAAGAAGGACAGGAGTTTAATTCCTGTCCTTCTTGACAAGTTGTAATAAAATCAGTATACTTATGGTAAAATTAACGGCTATGGGGAGAGTATTTATGATAAAGAATGCAAAGCCTATTTGGGTTGATAATGTAGAAAATAATCAATATATAGAGGCAAGACGAGTTTTTGAAGCAAAGAACAAAGAAAACACAGTTCTTGAAATATGCGCAGATGCAGAATATGTAGCATTTATAAATGGACAATTTGTCGGAGGCGGACAATTTAAGACCTTTCCGAATAAAAAAGTCTATGATGAGTATGAAATTTCACAATTTTTGAAAATCGGAGAGAATGTTTTGACAGTAATTGCATATCATCAGGGAAGAAGCACAAGTACATATATAAATGCTCCCGCGATGTTGTCTTTCTCTATAAAATTGGAAGATGAAGAAATCTTGTCGGGAGAAAAAACCGATGTTCGACCATATGCCTGTTACAAAAGCGGTGAAATGGAGCTTATATCACATCAGCTTGGATATGCTTTTTGTTATGATGCAGGGGCAAAAGAACGTGAGTGGACAAAAGCAACTTTAGTTGACACACAATCTGAATACGTAAAAAGACCTGTAAAAAAGCTTGCGCGTGAAGATTTGGCTTGCGGAAAGGTTATTGCACAAGGCGTGCTTTTAAGGAAAGGAGATGCAACTCCTGCCGAAGATATGCAATCCGACTTTTTATCTGCAAGGGAATATAATGAAATCTTTTGCAATAAGCTGATAAAAAAACAGGACGGCGGTGCATACTTTGTTATTGATTTGGGTGACGAATATGCAGGACAATTCAAAATGACTGTTTCTGCCCAAAAGGGAACAGTAATTGATATTGGCTGGGGTGAGCATCTTGATGATTTGCGTGTACGTACAAGTGTAGGAGGCAGAAGCTTTGCAGGCAGATATATTTCTGGAGGCGATGAAGAAGAGGAATTTATAAGTTATTTCAGACGATTTGCCTGTAGGTATTTACAAATTCATATCACTAATATGACAGATGATGTTGAAATCTCTGAAATAGGAATAATTCCGACTGTCTATCCTCTTGAAAGAGAGGCTGGTTTTGTTTGTAACGATTACCTTTTTAATAAAATTTACGAGGTATCTCTAAAAACATTGAAGCTTTGTATGCACGAGCATTATGAGGACTGCCCGTGGAGAGAACAGGCACTTTATGCATATGACTCATATGTGCAGATAATGTGCGGATATTATGCGTTTGGAGAGTATGAGTTTGCGAGGGCGTCGCTTGATTTACTTTCTGATTCTCAGCGCAGTGACGGACTATTGGGAATTACTGCGCCGGGGAACTCACCAATTACAATCCCTGTTTTTTCTCTTGCTTGGATAATTTCGCTTGAAAAATATACCCTGTATAGCGGGGATGTAGAATTTGCAAGGGAAAAGCTTTTGTGTGCAAGAAAAATTCTTGATGCCTTTGAAGTGGAAGACGGGCTTGTAAAAAATAAGCTTGGCGATGCATTCTGGAATTTTTACGAATGGTCGCAAGGACTTGACGGCACGAGCTGTAAAACCTGCGAATTTGATGCTGTGAGTAGTTTTTATTATGTGCTTGCGGTTTTGTCATATAATAAAATTTGTGAATACATAGAGGAAAAATCATATGATGCCGATGTTGAGTATATGAAAGAAAAAATAAACGAGACTTTTTATGACGAAGAACAAGGCATATATAAAACCCGAATTTCAGATGCGAGAGTGCATGAGCTTACACAGGCACTTGCGATAAAATGTGGAGCAGTGAGCGATGCAAGGGTTTTAGAAAGACTTGCAGCAAAGGAAAATGGACTGATTAAAACGACATTAAGCACTTCTATTTTCAAATATGAGGTACTCCTTGACAAAGGTGAAAGATATATAGATGCAGTAACCGATGAAATAGCTGAAATATGGGGAGATATGCTATTTTCAGGGGCAAAGACCTTGTGGGAAACGTCAGAGGGTGCGCCTGCGTTTGAGAATGCAGGAAGCCTTTGCCACGCCTGGTCAGCAGTTCCGGTATATCTTATGTATAGATATTATATAGGCTTCAAGCCGGAAACCCCGGGGTTTGAAAGATATTCTATAAACCCAATCAGCTCGCAAAAATTAAATTCATTTAATGCAGAGCTTTTGTCACCTTTTACTAAGAGGATAATTGAAATTAAGAACGGAGAAATAATAAAGTAAAAATATGCACCTTAAGAGGTAAAACTTTTGGAGGTGCATTTTTTTGGAAAAGGAAAGAAAACTGCTGATATTCATATATATTATAATATAAATCTTGAAAGTATTGTAAAAATATGGTATACTACCTACATTGAGGTGAATTTTGTGGTATATAATAACATTTTAGACGCGATTGGAAATACGCCTATGATAAGGCTGACAAATATTCGGGAAGCAGACTGCGCTGATATTCTTGTAAAATTCGAGGGACTTAATGTTGGAGGCTCTATTAAGACACGTACTGCTTACAATATGATTTGCGAGGCAGAAAGACAAGGGAAGCTTAAAAAGGATAGCATAATTGTCGAGCCGACAAGCGGTAATCAAGGGATAGGTCTTGCACTTGTAGGTGCGGTGAAAGGGTATAAAACAAAAATCATTATGCCTGACTCTGTAAGTGAGGAAAGGCGAAAATTAGTCCGTCATTACGGTGCTGAGGTGATTTTGATTCACGATGCCGGAAATATTGGAATTTGCATTGAAGAGTGTCTTAATCTTGCACTTAAAATGCAGGAGGAAGACAAAAATGTTTTCGTTCCTCAGCAGTTTGAAAATCCGGCAAATCCGGAAATTCAACGGAAACAGACCGGTATAGAAATCTTATCTCAGGTAGATGGTCCTATTCACGGGTTCTGTTCGGGCATCGGTACAGGAGGAACAATAACTGGTATCGGCGAAACTTTGAAAAAGGAGAATCCTGATATGATAATCTGGGCAGTAGAACCAGAGAATGCCGCGATTCTGTCGGGTGGGTCAATCGGAACGCATCTTCAGATGGGGATAGGCGACGGAATTATTCCAGAGATATTAAATCAGGACATTATCGACGATATTTGCATTATAAAGGATGCGGAGGCTATTCAGACCTCGAAGGATTTGGCTGCAAAGGAAGGAATTATGTGCGGAATTTCAAGCGGAACAAATGTTGCCGCGGCACTAAAGCTTGCCAAAAAACTTGGAAAAGGAAAAACTGTCGTAACAGTTCTTCCGGATACAGCGGAAAGATATTTCTCAACACCGCTTTTTGAAGACTAAAGTAAAGGCTGAACGATATTTCGTTCAGCCTTTTAAATGTTTTTTTATTCTTGCAACTTTTTGAGCTTGTAGAACTCACCCTGTTTTGCCATAAGCTCATCGTATGTGCCAATTTCAATAATTCTGCCTTTATTGATAACAGCGATGCGGTCAGCATTTTTAATTGTTGAAAGCCTGTGAGCTACAAGGAATGTAGTGCAATGCTTCATCATATTATCGACAGCAGCTTGTACTTTCTTCTCGGATTCTGAATCGAGTGCCGATGTGGCTTCGTCAAAAATGATGATTTTAGGATTACGAAGAAGCGCTCTGGCTATCGAAATTCTCTGACGTTGTCCGCCGGACATCTTTCCGCCGTGCTCGCCAAGATGAGTGTCAAGACCATAAGGAAGTGAAGCAATTACATCGTCAAGGCCTACATCACGCAGAATTTTCCAAAGCGTATCATCGTTTACGTCTTCAACGCCGTAGGTTATATTATCTCGGATTGTGCCTGCAAAAAGTATGGTGTTTTGTGGAACAACTGCAATCTGATGGCGATATTCATTGAGGTCTAAGTTATCCATATTTATTCCGTCAACCAGTATTTTTCCTTCTTGAGGTTTGTCAAAACCTATAAGCAGGTTTAAAATAGTTGACTTTCCTGCACCTGAACCACCGACAAAAGCGATACTTTCGCCTGCTTTTACAGATAGACCAAAGTTATTTAAAGTCCAGTCGGTTCCATCTTCATACTTGTAATATACATCCTGGAAATCAATGCGTCCCTGCATATTAGAAAGCGGGAGAATTTTATTGTTTGTTTCAATATTTTCTTCGTGGAGAATTTCGCCAATGGAGTTTATTGACTCAAATCCCTTTGAAAGCTGGGGATATAGGTTGATGAGGCTGTTCACACATCCTACAATCTGTCCGAAATATGTCTGATAAAGTACAACTTCTCCGACAGAGATTTTTCCTATCAAAGCGAGATATCCTGTAAATATGAGACAGGCGAGCTGTGCAAGTTGCATAAGCACCCAAGTGCAAGCATTGAAAATCCAGTTGGTTTTATCAAGATTATATCCCGCACTCATAACTGCATTTAGTCGCCTGTCCATCTTCTGTATTTCCCTGTGTTGGAGTCCATGCGCCCGTGTTACAGGAATCAAGTCAATCATTTCGGATACAGTTGACTGTGTATTTTCTATTTCATTGCGGAATTTTGCGTTGTGTCGTAGTATATTTTTTTGTAAGAATTTCATAAGTAAAAGCTCAAAGGGAACTAAAACTATGAAAAACAACATAACGGTCGGACTGTTTTTAAGTGTTACGGTAACAGCTATTATTATGCTCACAATTGTGAGGAACAGGTTGCGGAACATAGAAGATAAAAATGTTTCTACATTTTCGCAGTCACGCATAATTTTTGATTGAAGCTTGCCTGAGCTGACATTTTTGTGGTACATAATGGAAAGGTGCTGTAGCTTCTGAATAAGATTACTGCGAAGAGAATACTCAATTCGTCTTGCAAGCTTGTCATAAACCATTGAAACGGCATATGTAGTGAATATATTTTGTATCAGTAAAATTGCAAGCACAATTGCATTGACGGAAATCTTCTTAATACTGTCATCAGAAGGAGTTGTCGCAATGTTTATAATATTAGCAGTTATAATTGGGATTACCCAGGCAGGTAAATTTTGAAGTGCTAAAAAGAATGTACTTTTAATGACGGTAAAAATTTCGCCTTTATAGAAGCTCAACAGGATTTTTAGGGGTTGTCCCTTGTATTGCCTGAAAATTTTAGTATAGTCAGAGTTTCCCTGATATTTCATAGTAAATACCTCCTGAAAAAGTATCTCATTAGTTCTGAAGCTGTTTTAACTTATAAAATTCCCCCTGTTTTGCCATAAGCTCATCATATGTGCCCATTTCTACGATTTGCCCCTTATTGACAACAGCGATGCGGTCGGCATTTTTAATTGTTGAAAGCCTGTGCGCTACAAGGAATGTAGTGCAGTGCCTCATCATATTATCAACAGCAACTTGTACTTTCTTTTCGGATTCTGAGTCGAGTGCCGATGTGGCTTCGTCAAAAATGATGATTTTAGGATTACGAAGAAGCGCTCTGGCTATCGAAATTCTCTGACGTTGTCCGCCGGACAGCTTTCCACCGTGCTCACCAAGATGAGTGTCAAGCTTGTAAGGTAAGCTCTCAACAAGTTCGTCAAGGCCTACATCACGCAGAATTTTCCAAAGTGTATCATCGCTGATACCTTCAACGCCGTAGGTTATATTATCTCGGATTGTGCCTGCAAAAAGTATGGTGTTTTGTGGAACAACTGCAATCTGATGGCGATATTCATTGAGGTCTAAGTTATCCATATTTATTCCGTCAATAAGTATTTTTCCTTCTTGCGGGTTGTCAAAACCGATTAGAAGATTAAGAACTGTAGACTTCCCAGAACCTGAACTTCCTACAAGTGCTATGCTTTCACCTGCTTTTACCGATAGATTAAAGTTATTTAAAGTCCAGTTATCTGCGTCCTGATATTTATAGTAAACATCACGAAATTCAACGCGTCCCTGCATATCGGGGAGAGGAAGAATTTTGTTATTGGTTTCGACGTTTTCTTCATACAGTATCTCACCGATAGAGTTTACTGATTCATAGCCGCTTGTAATCTGCGGATAAAGGTTTAAAAGAAGATTTATGTATCCGACAATTTGCCC
>JAZNNI010000001.1:0-18222 GCA_045580145.1 Clostridia bacterium | reverse complement strand
ACAGAATAATGTTGTAAATTGTTTTAAAAAGGAGATTTTATATATGAAAGCGACAGGAATTGTAAGAAGAATAGATGATTTGGGAAGAGTTGTTATCCCTAAAGAAATAAGAAGAACTATGCGGATTCGTGAAGGAGACCCATTGGAAATATTTACCGAAAAAGACGGAGAAGTAATCTTCAAAAAATACTCTCCAATCGGTGAGCTTGGTGATTTTGCAATCACCTATGCAGAATCTCTAAACAAAACAATGGGTATCCCTACTCTTATTACCGACCGTGACAACATTATTGCCGTTTCGGGAGTTTCAAAAAAGGAGCTTTTGGAAAAACGTGTAAGCTCTGATATTGAAAATCTTATGAGCGAAAAGGAATCCTTTAAATCACAAGGCTTTGACTCAGGTTTATCAATCGCAGAGGGAAATCAGGAATATAACGCAGGCGTTGTTGTGCCGATAGTTTCTGAGGGTGACACAATCGGCTCTGTTATTTTCATTATGAAGGACTCTGGTCCCACAGAAACAGAGGTAAAGCTTGCAGAAGCTGCGGCAAACTTCTTAGGAAGACATATGGAAGGCTGATAAAAAGGAGAGTGAATTTCACTCTCCTTTTTATTTATTCAACACCCAATAGTTTTGCGGCATTATCATATAAAATTTTCTGTCTGTCATGCTCTGAAAGTTCAATTTCCATAAATCTTTCAAGCTCCTCTTTTGGTGTCCACATCGGGTAATCTGTACCAAACATTACCCTGTCTACTCCGTATGCGTCAATATATCCCCTTGCAGTTTTTGCATCAATTTCAAAAAGAGATGAAGATGTATCAACATAAAAATTTTGATACTTGGAAAGTTTTTTAACTGCATCATCCCATACTGAATATCCGCCAAAATGCGCACCAATCAATGTAAGATCAGAATAAATGTCCAAAATAGGAACAATTCTGTTTGGGTTTGAGTTGTCATAGCGCGAGTCACCACAATGCATCAATACAGGAACATTATACTTTTCGCAAAGCTCGTAAATCTTAAGCATCCGATAGTCGTCAATTTTAAATCCCTGAATATCAGGATGGAGTTTTACGCCCTTTAAACCAAGCGACAACAGTTCTTCAAAATCCTGTTCTTTATTCTCACTCTCAGGATGCATAGTCCCAAAACCTGTCATCTTTCCGCCTCCGGCCTTCACACTTTCCGCAATAAAGTGATTAATGCTCGAAACCTGATGCGGTGTCGTCGCAACCGACTGCACCAGAAAATGAGTAACACCTGCCTTTTCCCCTTCGGAAATAAGCTTTGAGACTGTGCCATCCATACTCATTTCAATGTCATAAAATTTTCCCGTTGCATCTGCCGCCTTCTGTGCGATTTTATCGGGATAGATATGACAATGTGCGTCCAGTATCTTATACATTATATCAAGTCCTTTACTTCTCTACATTCATTGTCCAGCCGAATGTATCTTCAATCTTGCCCCACTGAATTCCGGTAATTGTATCGTATAGCTTTTGGCTTACTTCACCGATTTCGTTGCCGTTAATCATCATAACGTCATCCTTATATCTGAGCTTTCCTACAGGTGAGATAACAGCGGCTGTTCCTGTACCAAAGCATTCCTCAAGCTTTCCTTCTTTCTGTGCAGAAATAAGCTCGTCTACGCTGATTTTTCTCTCTTCAACTTCATAGCCCCAAGATTTGCAAACCTCAATTACAGAGTTTCTTGTGATACCCGGCAGAATACTTCCGTTGAGCATAGGTGTAACAATCTTTCCGTCAATCTTGAAAAAGATATTCATAGCTCCAACTTCTTCAATATATTTTCTCTCAACACCGTCAAGCCACAAAACCTGTGAATATCCATCGTCGTGAGCCTTTACTTGTGCTGCCAAGCTTGCTGCGTAGTTTCCGCCTGTTTTTGCAAAGCCCATACCGCCGCGAACCGCTCTTACATAATCATCTTCAATCCATATACCTACAGGAGCAAGTCCGCTTTCATAGTACGCACCGCTCGGCGATAAAATGATGATGAAAAGGTATGTCTTACTTGGCGCAACTCCCAAAAATTCATCTGTTGCAATGATGAAAGGTCTGATGTAGAGTGATGTTCCGTCTTCTTCCGGAATCCAGTCCTGGTCAACCTCTACGACGGCTCTTACAGCTTCAACAAAATCCTCTTCAGGAAGCTCAGGGATACAAAGTCTCTTATTTGTTGCGTTTGTTCTTTTTGCATTCATATCAGGGCGGAAAAGTCTTGCCTTTCCATCTTTTCCTCTGTATGCCTTTAGTCCTTCAAACATCTCCTGTCCGTAGTGAAAAACCATTGCAGACGGGTCGAGAGTAATCGGGTGATACGGCTCAATTCTTGCATCGTGCCAGCCCTTACCATCTGTATAGTTCATAATGAACATATGGTCGGTGAAAACTTTTCCAAAACCGAGTTTTCCTTGTGGCTTTGCCTTTGGTGTTTCTGTTTTTGTAATCTTGATATCCATTTTATTTTCTCCTTTATATAAAATATTTTATCAGTCTTTTGTTACGATACCGTCAATCTTCTTAATGCCGAGCTTTTTAACTGCGTCTTCGCGCATTTTGAACTTCAGTATCTTTCCTGCCGCGTTCATCGGGAAGCTATCCACAAAATCGATATATTTCGGGACCTTATGCTTTGCCATATGGTCACGGATGTACTGCTTCATTTCAGCATCGGTCATTTGCTCGCCGTCTTTTAAAATGATGCAAGCCATAATTTCTTCGCCGTACTGTTCATCAGGAACACCGATAACCTGAACGTCCTTAACTTTTTCGTGTGTATAAATAAATTCCTCGATTTCCTTTGGATAAATATTTTCACCGCCGCGGATAATCATATCTTTAAGTCTTCCTGTGATACAGTAGTTACCCTCAGGAGTCCTTAGTGCAAGGTCACCTGTATGAAGCCATCCATCTTTATCGATTGTATTTGCAGTTTCAACAGGCATTTTGTAATAGCCCTTCATTATGTTATAGCCTCTTGCAACAAACTCACCCGTTACATTATCCGGCAAATCCTCTCCTGTCTCAGGGTCAATGATTTTACATTCAATTTCAGGAAGTGCCCTTCCGACAGTTGCAACACGCACTTCAATCGGGTCATCGGTACTGCTCATCGTACAACCAGGAGATGCCTCTGTCTGTCCATAAACGATAGTAATTTCCTTCATATTCATTTTGTTTACCACATCGTTCATAGCAGAAATCGGACAAGGTGAACCCGCCATAATTCCTGTTCGCATATATGAAAAATCTGTCTTTTCAAAATCAGGGTGCGAAAGCATTGCAATAAACATTGTCGGCACGCCGTGAAAAGCTGTAATTCTTTCCTGATTTATGCAGGCAAGTGCCGGCTTTGGAGTAAAGTACGGAAGCGGCAGGAGTGTTCCGCCGTGCGTCATCGTCGCCGTCATTGCAAGCACCATTCCAAAGCAATGGAACATAGGCACTTGTACCATCATTCTGTCAGCCGTTGACAAATCCATTCTGTCACCGATACACTTTCCGTTATTTACTACGTTATAGTGCGTCAGCATAACACCTTTTGGGAACCCTGTCGTACCCGATGTGTACTGCATATTGCAGACATCGTGAATATCAACAGCAGCCGCCATACGATGCACTTCTTCAACAGGGACACGTGATGCCCTTGCCAAAGCCTCTTCCCACGTAAGACAGCCTTTTTGTTCATAACCAACAGTTATTACATTTCTTAAAAATGGAAGACGCTTTGCGTGCAGTGGCTCGCCCTTTTTAGTATGTTCAAGCTCGGGACAAAGCTCTGCAATAATTCCGCTGTAATTAGAATCGCGGTAACTGTCAATGAGAATAAGAGTATGTGTATCTGACTGTTTTAAAAGATATTCTGCCTCTGCAATTTTATAAGCAGTGTTCACAGTTACCAAAACAGCACCGATTTTCGTTGCCGCCCAGAAGGCAATATACCATTCCGGCACATTCGTCGCCCAAACAGCGATATGGCTCCCTGCCTTAACTCCCAATGAAATCAAAGCTCTGCAGAAATTATCGACATCATCACGGAACTGGGAATATGTCCTCGTATAATCAAGTGTCGTATACTTAAAAGCAAGCTGGTCAGGGAACTGCTCAACCATTGTGTCGAGTACCTGCGAAAAAGTCTTTTCAATAAGAGCATCCTTTTTCCAGACAAACTTTCCTGTACCGCTTTTATT
Organism: Clostridia bacterium; assembly: GCA_045580145.1. Classification (GTDB taxonomy): domain Bacteria; phylum Bacillota; class Clostridia; order UBA1381; family UBA1381; genus UBA1738. The sequence goes on along the minus strand of JAZNNI010000001.1, from coordinate 14,001 downwards.
CTCATACAATGTATGTTTTGCTCTCGACAGGTTTTCAAAGCGAGACATATAACTCACAAAATGCGGGAATATGATGTCCATATCCGAAATATCACTATCCCAGTTCGGGTCCCACTCGATAGATATAAACTCATTATAGTTTACCGAGCGAAGTGCGTTCATTATATCTGCAATAGGAAGTGAGCCTTCGCCAACCAAACTGTAAGAATTTTCCCCATCCGAGTCCTTGATATGTATATGACGGATATATGCGCCAAGATTTTTTACAGTTTCCTCAGGCCTCTCACCGTATTCACGGTATGGATAGTGTAAATCCCAAAGTGCCGCGAGGTTATCACAAGCAAAGGTATTTAAAAACTCTGCAAGACGTTTTGTATCTGCATATAGACCCACAGTCTCGACAAGCATTATTATACCATTTTTCTCAGCAATAGGCAATGCCTTTTTTACAAACTCCAACGCTTTTTCTTCACTGACAAGTGCTTTTATACGTATGTATGAAGTATGAAGTGCCTTTGCAGCTTCAACGCATTCGCCAAATTCCAAAAATGCTTTTTCGCTATCTTCGCCCGATATATCACAGGTCATATCAATGCAGGATATTCTGATACGATTTTCTATTAATTTATGATAGACATCTGTCGGATTATTTTTAATTTCCTTGATATTATGAATTTCAATACCTTTAAATCTGTATTCCTTTGCAATATCAATAAATCCGTCCAGCTCCACTCCGGTCCAGCGGTTAGTTGAAAATGACAAATTCATCGGTTATTCCTCCTCAAAGCAAATTTTATTGAGTGCATTTATATACGCGTTAATGCTCGATTCCACGATGTCGGTTGAAATTCCGCGTCCTGAATAGAGCTTTCCTTCGTAGCGAAGCTTTACTACTGTTTCGCCGACTGCTTCTCGTCCTTCGGTTACAGACTGAATCTGGAAATCATCAAGCTCAAAATGTCTGCCGGAAATCTTTTCAATACACTGAAAAGCTGCGTCGATAGGTCCGTCGCCAACAGTAACGCCCTGAATTTCCTCACCGTCTTTTTCCAGTATCATTACAGCAGATGCATTTATTACATTTCCACTGTTGATGACGTAGTTTTTAAGCTTATATGTAGGTGCAACCTGAAGTGCTGTGCTGGCAACTATCGCGTCAAGCTCTTTTTTACCAACCTTTTTCTTCTTTGCAACCTTGGTAAACTCCTCGTATACATTTTTTATATCTTCATCTGAAAGATCATAGCCCATCTTCAGTATAACTGCAGAAATAGTTTTAATGTCATCTTTATCGCTTAATACAATTTTTTCATCTTCATTTTCAACCACATAGGCTCCGGTCTTTCCGACATTCAAAAATCCCATTCTCTCGACAGTATGCTCAAGGTCTGTATAATTAACTGCCGATGTTACACCAATAGAATCCCCTCTTATCTGCATAATTCTTGCAGCAGATGTAAGTGACGGATAATCTCCACCTGAAACTGCCGCCTTTAGCTGTCTTATGCCGGCATTCATTGATGAGATCATACAAGCCGTTGCCATATCAAGCTTGTTTGAACACTCAGCAGATAAGGTCACACCATTAAGCTCCGGCACATTTTCATAAAGCTTCTTAATAAAAGTACTGAATTCATCAGGTAGCATCTCTCCTGCGCTGTCGCAAACTGTTATTGTCTTAGCTCCTGCTTCGATTGCAGTTTTAATTGCTTCATACAAAAATTCCGGCTCACTTCTTGATGCATCAAGTGCTGAAAATTCAACGTCATCACAAACTGATGCGCATTTTTTTACAAGCGCTTCTATCATTTCCAAAACCTGAGCAGGCTTTTTTCCGCAATGATATTCCATCTGCACAGCAGAAGTCGGAACCATAAGGTGCAGTCTCTTTTTAGTCGCTCCCGAAACTGCATCCGCTGCCATTTCTATCCCATCTTCCGAGTAATCAACAGGGCAAGAAATTATACTATTTTTAATGAGCGGCGAAATAGTATGCAAAAACAAAATATCAGTTTTTGTATTTTTAATTTGGGCAGTCTCAATAACGTCAACATTTAGTCTGTCAAGCTTTTTTGCTATATCAATCTTCTCCTTAAAGCTTAGTGCATTACCTCTATCGCTTTCTCTTAAGGTAACATCTGAAATCATTACTTTTTGCATATTATCTCTCCTTTTACAATTAATTAAAAAACAGGAATTTACCACCGCTACCGGTCGCAAATTCCTGAAAATTTTAATATCCTTTTAAGATTTATAAAGATTTTCAATCAAACACGACAAATAGCGCTATTTTTACCATTTAGTGATAGTAGGCATAGAATAGCGCTTAGGAGGTTTATCAAATTGAACATTGCAAATTTTAACATATCAATTTCTCCTAAATTTTATCTTGTTTTTTTAATTTGCTATTTATTATAACACGCAAAAAATAAATTGTCAATACTTTTTTAAAAATTAATAATCCTAAGCCAGTTAAGAAGTAGATTTGTCCACTGATTTACGTGCTTTGACACCCTATCTTCGCCTTTTGGAATTCCTGACCCATGACTGCCCACTGAGAAAATGTGGCATTCAACTGGGACACCGACCTCTTTTAAACGTTTTGCGTATTCTAGTGTTCCTATTACATTTACCGCACCATCTGCAAAAGAATGCCACATAAATGCTTGCGGAGTTTCTTTAGTTGCAATCAGATTAGGTGACAATGCCTCGCCCATTTCAGGCAGATTTTCGCCTAAAAGATTTTTTCCCGAGCCAAAGTGGGTTATTCCATTTCCCAAAAGCGGTATGACAGGGTAGCACAAAATCTGTGCATTCGGAATAAAATCCTCTTTGTCAATCTCATCTATTCCCTCAAATTCAATCGGCTCATAATATGTAGAAGTCAGTGCTGCAAGGTGTCCGCCTGCAGATGAACCCATAATTGCCACTTTATTTTTGTCAATTCCATATTTTTCGGCATAAAAACGAACATATCTAATTGCACGGCGGGCATCTAAAAGAGGAAGCGGAAAACGATGAGGTGAAACACGATAGTCAACCACAAACGCAGTGTATCCGTTCTCGGCTAAAAATGTGGCATAGCCCTCTCCCTCATGTGGCGACCTGAAACCATATCCGCCTCCGGCACATATCACAATAGCACCATCCGACTTTTTATTTTCAGGAATATAAGCTGTTAAACCCGGTATTTCCTCACACATACCCGGTACCTTTCCCCATAGTTTTATTTTTTCGATTTTCATTTTATCACCTCAATATAGAAATCTCACGCGTAATTGTATCACATTCACTTAATTATTTCAAGGATTAATAAAATTAATTTTCATTACTTATTTTCGACAAAAACATTGACTTTTTTATCAAGCTGTGATATATTATTTAAATAAGTAAATATTTTAAAAGCTATGACCGAATTTGAAGTAGCTGTATTCGGAGCCTTAAGAGAGTTGGCGGTTGCTGTGAGCCAATGGAATGGATATATGTGAATTACGTTTTCGAGAGCTGTGCCTAAAGCACCGGTCGCACACCGTTATAAGTGCAGGTGTATTTTTACCCGCTAAGGTCTGCTTTGTCGTGAGACGCAGATAAAATGAGGTGGTACCGCGGAATTTTCGCCCTCTGTCTTTATTGCAGAGGCTTTTTTATTTCTGCAAAATGTGGAATATTTTAAAAGGAGATACATATTATGCCTATTACTGAAATCTTAAAGAAAAATTCAGATTTCTACCCAAATGATGTTGCATTGGTGGAAATCAACCCCAAGCTTGAAAACCAGATACGCACAACTTGGCGTGAATATTCACTTATTGAGGCAAGACCAAACGAGGATTACAGAAAAGAAATTACCTGGAGTGATTTTAACAAAAAAGCAAACCGCTTTGCAAACCTTTTGCTTTCAAGAGGTATAAAAAAAGGCGACAAGGTTGCAATTTTATTAATGAACTGCCTTGAATGGTTACCGATTTATTTTGGTATTTTGAAAACAGGTGCACTCGCTGTGCCTCTTAACTACCGCTATACTGCGGACGAAATTAAATATTGCTTAAATCTCTCTGATTCTGATGCAATTATCTTCGGTCCTGAATTCATAGGGCGTGTCGAGGAAATTTGCGCAAGAGTCCCAAGAGTAAAAATGTGGCTTTATGCAGGCGAAGATTGTCCTACCTTTGCTGAAAGCTATGACAGACTCGTTACATACTGTTCATCACACGCACCTGATGTCAAGCTTTCTGACAGCGATGAGGCGGCAATTTACTTCTCATCAGGAACAACAGGCTTCCCAAAGGCCATAATTCACAATCACCAAAGCCTTATGCACGCAGCTATGACTGAGCAAAGCCACCACTCACAGACAAAGGAAGATGTTTTCCTTTGCATCCCGCCGCTTTACCATACAGGCGCAAAAATGCACTGGTTCGGAAGCTTTTTAGTTGGTGGAAAGGCGGTTCTTTTAAAGGGGGTTCAGCCGGAGTGGATTTTAAAAGCAGTTTCAGAAGAAAAGTGTACTATCGTATGGCTTTTAGTGCCTTGGGCACAGGAAATTCTTGATGCAATCGACAGCGGAAGCATCAAGCTGGACGATTATCAGCTCGCACAGTGGAGACTTATGCACATAGGTGCACAGCCCGTTCCACCAAGTCTTATAAATCGCTGGAAAAAGGTATTCCCAAATCATCAGTATGACACAAACTATGGACTGTCTGAATCAATCGGTCCGGGATGCGTACATTTAGGTGTTGAAAATATCCATAAGGTAGGTGCGATAGGAAAAGCAGGCTACGGATGGGAAGTCAAGATTGTCGACGAGAATAAAAACACAGTTGCAAAGGGCGAAGTCGGCGAGCTTGCTGTCAAAGGCCCAGGTGTTATGAACTGCTATTATAAAGACGAAAAGGCAACTGCCGAGGTTTTATCAGATGGCTGGCTGTTTACAGGAGATATGGCACAAGAGGATGAGGATGGATTTATCTTCTTGGTTGACAGAAAGAAAGACGTCATTATCTCAGGTGGCGAAAACCTCTACCCTGTTCAGATTGAGGACTTCCTCCGCAAAAACGACAAAATCAAGGACGTTGCAGTTATCGGTCTTCCGGATAGCCGTCTCGGCGAAATTGCAGCAGCAATTATTGAAGTTAAGCCTGATATGACACTGACAGAAGAAGAACTTGAAGATTTCTGCTATGACCTTCCACGATACAAAAGACCAAGAAAGGTTATCTTCGCAGATGTGCCGAGAAATCCTACCGGTAAAATTGAAAAACCGAAGCTTCGTGAAATGTACGGAGTAAAGTCGGTTGTTGCACACGAGAACGAAATCAATCAATAAATTGTTATAGAAAGGGAAATATTTATGAAAAAATTACTACTGGGCAATGCAGCAGTCGCACAGGGTGCTTATGAAGCCGGCGTACGTGTTGTAGCCTCCTACCCTGGTACTCCAAGTACTGAAATAACTGAAAATATCGTTAAATACGAAGAAATTTATGCAGAGTGGTCACCAAATGAAAAGGTTGCGGCAGAAGTTGCAATCGGTGCATCAATCGGCGGTGCACGCAGTATGTCCTGTATGAAGCACGTTGGCTTAAACGTTATGGCTGACCCTATATTCACAGTAAGCTATACCGGTGTAAACGGTGGTCTTGTATTCTGCGTAGCTGACGACCCAGGTATGCATTCATCACAAAACGAGCAGGATTCACGTCACTATGCAAAAGCATCAAAAATCGCTATGCTTGAACCTTCCGACTCACAGGAATGTAAAGAATTTACCCGCCGTGCATTTGAGCTCTCGGAGGAATTTGATACCCCTGTATTTATCCGCTTATCAACACGTGTTTCCCACTCACAGAGCCTTGTTGAAATAGGTACTCGCGCAGATGTTGAACTTAAGCCTTACGAAAAGAACATTGGTAAATATGTTATGATGCCGGCAAATGCAGTTAAGCGTCACGTTGTAGTTGAAGACAGGATTCAAAAACTAAAAGAATTTGCAGAAAGTTCAGACATTAACAAGGTAGAAATTAACGATACCAAAATCGGTGTTATTACATCAGGTATATCATATATGTATGCAAAAGAGGCTCTCGGCGAAAATGCAAGCTACTTAAAGCTTGGTATGGTATACCCAATGCCTGAAAATCTTATTCGTGATTTTGCAGAAAAGGTTGATAAACTCTATGTGATTGAAGAGCTTGACCCTGTAATCGAGGAGCATTGTAAAGCTCTTGGAATAAAGGTTATCGGTAAGGATATTTTTACACTTTTAGGCGAATATACTCCAACAATGATAAAAAAAGCAATTTTAGGCGAGGATGCTCCAAAGCAGGCTGAAATCGGCGAGGCTATACCAAACCGTCCACCTGTACTTTGTCCGGGTTGTCCGCACAGAGGCGTCTTCTACGTTCTAAAAAAGCTTGGTCTTGTAGTTTCAGGTGACATCGGTTGCTACACCTTAGGTGCAATCCCACCGCTTGCAAGTGTTGATACAACAATTTGTATGGGTGCATCAGTTTCTGCAGCTCTTGGTATGGCAAAGGCACGAGGCGATGAATTTAACAAAAAACTCGTTTCAGTTATCGGCGACTCAACATTTATGCATTCAGGAATTACAGGTCTTATTGACATTGTATATAACAAAGGAAACAATACAGTTATTATTTTAGATAACTCAATTACAGGTATGACAGGTCATCAGGATAACCCAACAACAGGCTTCACAATCCGTGGTGAAGAAACAAAGCAGGTTAACCTTTTAACACTTTGCAAGGCTGTCGGAGTTGAGCATATCGTTATAGCTGACCCGTTTGATATTAAGAACTTTGAAAGGGTTGTAAAAGAAGAAGTAAACCGCGATGAGCCTTCTGTTATTATTGCACAGCGTCCTTGCGCACTTCTAAAAACTGTTAAATACACAGGTCACTGCAAGATTACTGATAATTGCAAAAAATGTAAAATGTGTATGAAGCTCGGATGCCCTGCTATCTCAGAAGATGCAAACGGCGGTGTAAAAATTGACCTTACACAGTGTAATGGTTGCGGCTTATGTATAAACGTATGTCCGTTTGATGCGATAGTAAAGGAGGACTGATAACAATGACCAAAAAAATTATGATAGTCGGTGTCGGCGGTCAGGGAACTCTCCTTGCAAGCCGTATACTCGGAAATACAGTTATAAATGAAGGATATGACGTTAAAGTCTCTGAGGTTCACGGAATGAGCCAAAGAGGCGGAAGTGTTGTTACATATGTAAAATATGGTGAAGAAGTTTATTCGCCTATTATAGACAGAGGTGAAGCTGATATAATCCTTGCCTTTGAAATGCTTGAAGCATACCGTGCTCTTCCCTATTTAAAAGAAGGCGGTAAGCTTATCGCAAACACGCAGGAAATTGACCCGATGCCTGTTATAACAGGTGCAATGAAGTATCCTGAAAGCATCGACGAAAAGCTTAAAGATAAGGCAGATGTGACCTTGGTTGATGCTCTGTCTTTAGCCGAAAAAGCCGGAAACTTTAAGGCTGTAAACGTAGTGCTGATAGGCGTTATGGCAAAGAGCACAGATATACCTTATGAAAAATGGATTGAAACAATAAAAACAACCGTTCCGCCAAAATTCCTTGATGTGAATTTAAAGGCGTTTGAATTAGGCTATAATCTTTAGGAGGCGATCAAAATGGCAATGTGGCAAAAAGAAATTGAAACAATGCCTCGCGAGGAGCTCAAAAAACTCCAGAGCGAAAGACTTGTATGGCAAGTCAAAAGAATGTATGAAAATGTTGAGCTTTTTAGAAAGCGTATGGATGAAAAAGGCTTAAAACCATCTGATATCAAGTCGGTTGATGACTTATCAAAGCTTCCTTTTTCATACAAGCAGGATTTAAGAGACTACTACCCATACGGGCTTTTCGCAGTGCCGATGACTGACATTGTAAGAGTTCACGCATCAAGCGGAACAACAGGCAAGAAAATAGTTGTTGGCTACACAGAAAAAGATATCAATAACTGGGATGATTGTGTTGCAAGAATGTTTACTGCAATAGGACTTGGAAAAGATGACTTCATTCAGGTTTCCTATGGCTACGGCTTATTTACAGGCGGTCTCGGCGCACACGGAGGCTCACACAAAATCGGTGCTACAACAATCCCTATTTCCTCAGGAAATACCCACAACCAGATTCAGACAATGGTTGATTTCGGCTCAACAGCTCTTTGTTGCACACCTTCATATGCTCTTTACCTTGGCGAAGCTGCAGAGGAGCTTGGTGTAACCGACCAGTTAAAGCTTAAGGCCGGCATCTTAGGTGCAGAGCCTTGGACCGAGGATATGCGTCACGCGATTGAAGATAAATTAGGAATGAAAGCATATGACATTTACGGTCTTTCTGAAATTATGGGACCGGGTGTTGCTTGTGAGTGTGAATATCAGGATGGTATGCACGTTTGGGAGGATATGTTTATTCCTGAAATCATAAATCCCGACACAGGCGAGGTTCTCCCTTACGGAGAGCAGGGTGAGCTTGTATTTACTACAATTACAAAAGAAGGCTTCCCTCTTATTCGTTATAGAACACGTGATATTTGCCAGCTTATTGTTGAGCCTTGCAAATGCGGAAGAACACATATCCGTATGAAGAAGCCTTGCGGCAGAAGCGATGATATGCTGATTATCCGTGGTGTAAACGTATTCCCATCACAAATTGAGGAAGTATTAATGAGCGTCGGCGGAGATATTACGCCAAACTATCAGATTGTTGTTGACAGAGTAAATAATAATGACACCTTCGACGTAAATGTTGAAATGAGCGAGCATCTTTTTGCTGACGATGTAAGGTCAATCGAAACCCTTGAAAAAAATATCACAAACAAGCTGCGTGATGTTTTGGGAATTGGTGCAAAGGTTCACCTTGTTAACCCTAAATCAATTCAGCGCAGCGAGGGTAAGGCAAAAAGAGTTATAGATAATCGTAAACTTTCTTAAAAGGAGTGATATTATGTTAATAAAACAGATTTCAGTTTTTACCGAAAACAGACCAGGCGGTCTTGCACCAATTATAGAAGCCCTTGGAAAAAAGAATATTGATATAAGTGCATTGTCGCTTGCTGACACATCTGAATATGGCATACTTCGTCTTATCGTAAATGACCCTGACCTTGCAGTAGCTACACTTCGTGAAATAGGTGTCATAGTGAAAATCACAGATGTACTCGCAGTAGTTATGGACGATACCCCTGGTGGACTTTCAAAAGTCCTCGACATCTTTGTAAAAAATAATATCAACGTTGATTATATGTATGCCTTCGTAGGCTCTGTCAATAACAAAGCATTGATGGTAGTTAAAGTTTCAGATGCTGAGGCTGCATCTATCGCTTTAGACAAAGCAGGCATAAGCACAGCAGAGGCAAAAGACATTTACAGAATTTAATTGCATTCACAAAACAGGGACAGATAATTTTTTCTGTCCCTGTTTTTTACTTTATTCCCATAGCCTTTATAGAATTTGAATATTCCTTAGGCGACATTTTCGTTATTTTCTTAAATTGCCTTGAAAAATAATGGATGCTTTCATACCCCAAAATATCGGCAATCTGAGTTATATTATAGCTATCCTCACGTATATATTTTTTTGCGCACTCAATCTTCATTTTTATGTAGTAATCAATAACCCCCATTCCAACTGTCGCTTTAAAAGCGCTCTCCAGTGCAGTTCTGCTCACCTTAGCAAATTTTTCAACATCACTTACAGTTATCTTCTCAGATAAATGACTGTTTAAAAAATCTGTCACATCATTTACAAGTCTGTTTGAAGTATTCTGCATAAACGCAGTTTGTAAATTTCGCGAATCGTCTCTTATGATACTAATTAAGAGTTCAACAAGGTAAAGACGTATGAGCTGCTCAGATGCAAAAGGACATTTTTCGTTTTTCTCATACTTTAGCGTAAAGGGGTCATCAAGCGGTGTTTTAAAAAGCTTTGTGCTTTCACTAATTATTTTAGATAAAAGTTCCCTCTGCGAATCCTTGGCTTTTTGAATTCTGTTGTTAAAATGTTTCATACATCTTGAATTTGAAATAAAAGTAACAACAACCACATTCGAAACGTGTGTTCCGTCTGCTAAAAGATTATGCCATTCATTTGGCTTATGAAATATTATATCTCCCGATTTCAAAAGAAATTCCTTATCCTCGCTGTATGCATTTATACTCCCTCTGTCAACATATACCAATTCCCAGAAATTATGGCTTTCCCCGGGGAACTTATAATACTTCGAAAATTCAAAATAATGAACCGAAACTAAATCTTTTACGACCACTTCATCTCTAATATGTAAAGACTCAAATTCCATTTTCCTCACCTCAAGTTTATTATAACAAAAAGCGCCATAAAAGTAAATACAATCGTGCAAATTTCTCGTACAATTATGCAAATATTTTGCCGTGGTTTACCTATATAATATACTTGAAAAACATAGGGTAAAGTGAGGTATAGCTATGAATATTATAATCTGTGATAACTATGAAGAACTCTCGTTAAAGGCAGCAGAACTTGTCGCGTCTTTGGTAAATTCAAAGCCTGATTGCATTTTGGGTCTTGCAACAGGTTCAACACCTATTGGTTTATATGAAAACCTTTGCAAAATGAACAGGGCAGGCGAGGTGGATTTTGAAAAGGTTATGTCCTTTAACCTCGATGAATACTACCCTATTTCTCCTGAAAATGACCAAAGCTATCGTTATTTTATGAACAAGCACTTGTTCTCTAAAATCAATATAAATATTGAAAATACATTTGTTCCAAACGGCTTAGCAGAAGACCCTGAGTGTGAATGCCGTGAATACGACCACAAAATCAAAAATTCAAACGGAATAGATTTGCAGATTCTCGGCATCGGTCAGAATGGTCATATAGGCTTTAATGAACCGGACAAGGTTCTTAACGCCGACACCCATCTTACAGGTCTTACAAAGAGTACAATAGAAGCAAATTCACGCTTCTTTGAAAAGGTAGAGGATGTACCGACAAAGGCTCTTACGATGGGAATCGCATCAATTATGCGCGCAAAGAAGATTATTCTTCTTGCAAATGGTAAGTCAAAGAAGCAGGTTGTTTCAGCACTTTTAAACAGCGACATAACAACAAATATCCCTGCAACTATTTTGAAGGTTCATCCTGACGTAACCTTAATCTGCGACCGCGAAGCATATCCGGAAGTATAATTACATAAATAGCAAACTCCCCTGTTTATAGACAGGGGAGTTTTTTTAATTTGTACTTATTTCATAAAGCTTAAAATACTATCTGTATCGTCCATAGCAGACATTATCATATAAAATCTCGGAATATGGAATGGGCCTTTGAAAATGTTTCCCTTTAGGGTTGTTGAAACGCTGTTATCATAGTGAAGGTATCCATACCACTCGCCGCATTCTTCGTCAACAAAATATTTCTCGCAATAAGCTTTAAGCTCTTCATAAACAGCCTTATAATTTTCCTCGCCATACACTAAATATGCAAGACGAAGTGCAATCATAGCTTCGCATTGCGGCCACCAAAGCTTCATATCCCATTCAAGCTGAACAGGTGGTTTTCCATTTATATCGGTAAATGCAATAATGCCGCCGTGCGCCTTGTCGATTCCTAAAGGCAAAGTAATATCAATAATTTTCTTTGCAAAATCTATTGCGGCTTTGTTATCAGTAAGAAGTCCCTCTGTCATAATAAACCACGCTGCTTCCAGCGAATGTCCGGGATTTACGATACGTCCCGATGGAGAATCAACAAAGCCCTGTTCCTTATCCACGTTTTCCATTAATGCTCTGTCTGTTAAATATCCACCATTCATTATTTCGTCAAGACATTCTTTTGCAATAGCTGAATATTTTTCCTTTACATCATCAATACTGCGCATAACCTGAGCTGTAGCAAGCATTATCATAACAGGTGAAAGAGCTTTGAAATTATAGTTGTCACCATTGAACTTAGGCATAGTTTCACGTTTTCCGGTAAAACATTCATATGCAACATTAAAATACTTCTCCGCATCCGCTAATGCCTTTTTATCCCCCGTTGCCTTGTAATACTCAGCACATCCGATAGCCGCAAAGGTTTCGGAGAAATAGTAACGTCTTTTTTGGATTTCGCGTCCGTCTGCTGTTACTGTGAAGAACATTCTTCCATCCGTATCGGTACATTTTGGCAAAAATTCGTAAATTGCTTTTGCAGCCTTTATGTATTCAGGATTTTTATCAATAAGGTTGTATGCCTTTGAAAATACCCAAAGCGCTCTTCCCTGAAACCACACACTCTTTTCTCTTCCATAAATCTTTCCCTCACGGTCCAGATTTGTAAAAATTCCGCCGTTTTCATAGTCAATACTTCCCTTCAGCCAGAAAGGCAGAATATTATTTATTAAATCAGATTTAAACTTCATATATGTATACTCCTCACATTTTATTTTATCTTATTATAGCATAGTGGTTTATGCAAAAATATACCCTTATTGACTCGTTTTACAAACGACATTGACTTTTTAATTTATCATTTTTTGCATTATTTATTTTTATAAAAAATAACATAAACATTTTTATAAAATCACTTGACAATCAAAGGTAATATGTGCTATAATATTTGATGTTGTTAATTGATATGCGCCGGTAGCTCAGTTGGATAGAGTGTTTGGCTACGAACCAAAAGGTCAGGGGTTCGAATCCCTTTCGGCGTACCAAAAACAGGATGCCATATTTTGGTGTCCTGTTTTTGTATGCTTAATTCATAGGGATTCGAACACTGTGAGGGCGACTGCCGTTTAGTAAAATAGTTCTGCGAGCTTTTGTCATATACCTTTCATTAAAAAGAAGCCGGAAGTCGGCTTCTTCTTCTTATAAAAATTCGCGTATGTCAATCGCCAGCTTTTCTTCCAGATTGATAAGTCTTTTTGTTATATCCTTTGACTTCTCATCTGCAGCCGCATATTGATTTAAATATTTATGGAGTGACTTAACTCCCATATTACAGCCATCTGTTATCAAATCTGCAACTGTGCGATCCGACTCCTCCATACTGAGCTTCATATTGGTTTTCATCCAAGACATTCCCTTTGCTATTGGATTAGGCTCTTTCCCCTCGTCACCGTATTCGTCCAAAAGCTCCTTCATTTCTTCGTTGAGCTTTTCGTGTTTATCTTTGCACACAGATAAAATCTCTTTAAGATTATCATCTTTTGTGTATTCCAAAACTTCGTTTATAGATGATACTCCCATCTTTATACCCGCATCACTTTCACGAAGTAATTTTATTGTGTCTTGTTCTACCATAAACCTTTCTCCCTTCTTTTGATATATTATGAGTATTTCCATCAAATGCTGATTTTATTAAATCTCACAAAATTTTTTCAGAGATAAATAAAAATCACGTCCACTTACCTTAAAAGTCATGACAACTTCCGAAATCAATTTTATATTTTTTAAACACGCAAACTATTTCTTCTACAATTTCAAAATCTGAATATTCATCATCCATTATTATATCTTGAATTTCTGCCAACATTTTTATTGCAACTGTATCTGCAATTTTGTCTGCATCAATTTCAAAATCCTGAATTCGCTCATTTATAGCATCAGATATATAAGCTCTCAACAATTCTATTTTTACTTTCACCTTAACATCTCCTCTTTAGTGGTATCAATTAGTACCATTTTGCTGATATTATATTACCATATGGTAACATTAAAGTCAAGAGGTGATTTTGATGTTCTTTAGAAGATTATATGATTTGAGAATAGATAACGATTTAACTCAACAACAACTTGCAGACTATCTCACATGCAATCGTCAGGTATATGCACGATACGAACGAGGACTTCGTGAAATTCCTGTTTCCATGCTGATTAAACTTGCAGACTTTTATAACACCTCTGTTGATTATATTGTAGGCAGAACAAATAATTCTAAGCCCATAAAATAACAAAAATCACGCACCACTTGGTGCGTGAAAATATTTG